>DATJMA010000174.1:0-142945 GCA_035509055.1 Bryobacteraceae bacterium
GAATGGTGAATCATTTCCGCGAGCCTGACCTAGCGCAGGTTCTCTCTGCCCCCTCTGCGTTCGCCGATTTTCTCTTTTGTTTTCCTCTGCGTCTCTGCGTCTCTGCGGTGAACAAACAAAATGCTCCAGCGATTTCTTGATCCTGCGACTCTCGCTTCGATTTCCGGGCTGGACCTCGTCGCCAAGACCGTGGTGGATGGGTTTGTCGCCGGTCTGCACCGATCGCCCGATTTCGGGTTTTCGCAGGAGTTCGCCGAATACCGTGCTTACAGCGAGGGCGACGATTTGCGCCACGTCGATTGGAACGTTTTCGCGCGAACCGATAAATGCTTCCTCAAGAAATATCGCGGCGAGACCAATACGCAACTGCTCATCCTGCTGGATACCTCGGCGTCGATGGGGTTCGGCTCCCAACCCGTCAGCAAACTCGATTACGCGCGCTTCGTCGCCGCATCGCTCTGCTATATGGCCAACGTGCAGCGCGACGCCGCGGGGCTGATCATCTTCGACGAAGAGGTCGCCAATTACGTCGCGCCGTCGACGCGCCAGGGGCAGCTTTTCCGCCTGCTGCATGCCATCGAGAAGGCCGAGCCCGGAACCCGGACCGATTTTGCCAAACCCTTCATCCATTTCCAGAACTTCCTTCATCGCCGCGGCATCGTGGTGGTGCTTTCCGACTTCTACGCGCAGCCCGATACCATCGTCAAGACCGTGGAGCCCCTGCGTTTCCGCGGTAACGAGGTAATTCTCTTCCACGTGTTGGATCCCCAGGAAATCAAACCAAAATTCCGCGAGCCCGTCTTATTGGTAGATATGGAGGACTCCCACTCGGCACTCGAAGTGTCGCCGGAATACGCGCGCGAGGAATACCGGCGGAAGATCGATGCGCACATCGAGAGCCTGAGTTCGGCGTCGCGCAGTGCGGGGCTGGAATATTTCCTGATGAATACCGGCCGACCGCTGGATGAGGGGTTGCGCGAGTATCTCGCCGTGCGCAGAGGGAGAAACTAGATGGGTTTTCTCGCTCCCTGGTTTCTGGCCGGCGCCGCCGCCATCGGACTTCCCATCTGGCTACACCTGCTACGCAGGCACAAAACCACCCCGCTCCCGTTCAGTTCGCTGATGTTTTTCGAAAAGCGAACGCAGAGTTCCATCAAACACCGCCGTTTGCGCTATATCGTTCTATTCGCGCTACGGACGCTGCTGATTTTGCTGATCGTGCTGGCCTTCGCGCGGCCGTTCGTCCAGCAGCACATTCCGCCGCGCACGCGATCGAACGAAGTCACCGTCGTCGCCATCGATAACTCGCTCAGCATGAGTGCCGGAAGGCGTCTCGCCGACGCCAAAGCCGCCGCCAAATCGCTCGTGGCGAGCCTCAAACCGGGGGAACGGGCGGAAGTCCTGACCTTTGGGTCGCGCGTTCAGGTGTTGAGCGAGGTCACCGACGACCACGCTCCGCTCAACGCCGCCATCGATTCGATCCAGCCATCCGATTCGCGCACTTCCTTCGCGGAGCTTTCGCGTTCCGCGCGCTCCATCGCGCAGTCGCTCAAATTGCCTCTGAACGTGCAACTCTACTCCGACATGCAGCAGACCGGCATGCCGTCGAACTTCAACGACCTGCGCCTGAATGCCGATGTCAAGCTCGAAACCCACCCGGTGGTGACCAAAGAGGAGCCTAATTTTACGGTGGAAAACGTGGTGGCGCCGCGCCGCGTGTTCGACAACAAGAAGACCCGGGTTTTAGCGACCATCGCCGGTTTCGGAGTCCACAAAGACATGCGCGCCGTCACGTTGTCGCTGAACGGCCGCACGGTGGAGTCCAAGAATGTCGAAGTTCCGGATATCGGCCGGGCTACCGTGGAATTCGATTCGCTCGACGTGCCTTACGGGCTGAACAAGGGCGAGGTGCGCATCGATTCCGCCGATTCCCTGCCCGCGGACGATGTGTTCTACTTCTCCGTGGAGCGCGCCGACCCGCGCCCGGCTCTCTTCGTGCACGATGCCGACGGCAATGGCGGCCTGCTTTACTTCAAGACCGCGCTCGAAGCCGCCGGACAATCAGCTTTCGACGTGACGCCCAGCACCGTCGAGCAGACCACCAACCTTTCACCTTCCAAGTACGCGTTTGTGGTGCTCTCCGATATCGGCGCATTGCCGGCTTCGTTCGAAAATCAATTGCGCGACTACGTGCGCGGCGGCGGTTCGGTGCTGGTCGCGCTCGGCCACCACTCCCTTGGTTTCGGCGGCAAAGTTCCGGTGACGGGGCAGAAGATCATCGAGGCCCGTTATTCCGGCCGGGAAGGCGATCGCTTCCAGGTGGCCACCTGGCTCGACACCTCCTATCCGTCGATCCTCAAAGACAATCGATGGGACGATGTCAAGTTCCTGCGCGCCATCAAGATCGATCCCGGCAGCGCACGCGTGGCGGCGAAATTGAGCGACCAAACGCCGCTGCTGATCGATCAGCAGATCGGCGAAGGCCATGTGGTGGTTTTCGCCTCCACATTCGACAACATCGATAACGATTTTCCCCTGCACAGTTCCTTCGTTGCGTTCGTCGATCAGACAGCCAGGTATCTGGCCCGCATGGATAGCGGTCCTCCCAGCGTGATGGTGGACTCTTTCGCCGAACTGCGGGATTCCAAGGAAAAAGGCGCGGCGGTGGACGTGGTAGACCCCAAAGGACAGCGGGCCCTCAGCCTGGATGAAGCCGCCAAAGCGCAAAACATCCAGTTCACCATGACGGGATTCTACGATATTCGCCGGCCCAACGGCCGGAACGAGCTGGTGGCGGTGAATGCGGACCGGCGCGAGTCGGATCTGACCCCGGCTACGCCGGACACCCTCAGTTTGTGGCAGAATACAGCCAACGGGACCGCGGAAGCGGAAGCCGGAGCTACAGGTGAACAAAAGCCCCTTTCGTTATGGTGGTACGTAATGCTGGCTGTGTTGGCCTTGACAGTGGCCGAGTCGCTGCTGGGGAATCGACATCTTTCTGTGGATAGCGAGGCGGCATGAAACCTTTGGATCGCTTGTCCGAATATCTCGGCGCGGTGGAGCGGCGCCTGCGTCTGCTGGCCGTAACCCGCGGCGCGGCCATCACCGCCGCGACAGCCCTTTCTCTCACCGTGGTAGCCGTCCTGATGGCCAACTCCTTCGGATTCTCGAACGGGAGCGTAATCGGGGCGCGTCTTCTTTTGTTCCTCGGGCTTGCCCTGGCTCTCGCCGCCGCGCTCATCGTACCGGTGATCCGCCTCAACCGGCGGAATGCCGCGCGCGCCGCCGAAGAACGGTACCCCCAGTTTGAAGAGCGCCTGCTCACCTTCACCGAGCGCATGGAGCAGAATCCGGGAGATCCGTTCCTGCCCCTGCTGGCCGACGACACGCTCTCGGTGGCTACGGCGGCCGCCCCCAGGCAAGTCGCCCGCAATTCCTGGATCTTGAGCTTCTCTTCGGTCGCGGTGGTCTGCGCCGCGATTCTCATCTGGCTCGGCGTCGCCGGCGGCGGATTCCTCGGTTACGGGACGTCGCTGCTGTGGGGCGGAATTCCCAAGGGTGTTCTGAAGCCTTTCTACTCCATTAATGTGGATCCCGGAAATCACACCGTGCGCAAGCGCGCAGACCAGTTGATCACCGCGACGCTCAATGGCTTCAGCGCTCCCAGCGTGCGCATTTTCGCCAAATTTGTAAGTGGATCCAAATGGGAGGAGACGGAGATGCGTCCGGCTCCCTCCAGTGCGTCCTATCAGTTCCTGATCGCGGGAGTTCCCGAGTCTCTGGAGTATTACGTGGAAGCCGGGGGCATTCGCTCGCCTACTTATAAGCTTAACGTGGTCGATTTGCCCTCGGTCAAGAATATTCGGGTGACTTACCACTTCCCCACCTGGGCCGGCATGAAAGATGCGGTCGAAGATCCCGGCGGCGACCTGCGCGCCGTGGAGGGCACGAACGCCGAAATTCAAGTCTCGACCGACCGGCCGCTTGCGACCGGCGCAATCCTGCTCGATGATGGCACGAAAATTCCGTTACGCCAAAATCCAGCTGGATTGACGGCGATGGTGCCAATCAATAAAGACGGGCTGTATCACGTGGCCGCGGTGGAAGGCGGCGAAGATGTCCGCCTCAGCGAAGATTATTTCATCGAAGCGCAGAAGTACCAGCCGCCCGAGGTGCAGATTACCCGGCCGGGGCGCGATTTCAAGGCCAGTCCGATTGAGGAAGTCGCCGTTACCGTGGAAGCCAAAGACGGGTTTGCGTTGAAAGCGGTAGATTTGCATTACTCCGTGAATGGCGGGCCGGAGAAAGTCGTCCCTCTACTGCAGACGCCGGACGCCAAAACCGCCACCGGCAACACCACACTTTCCATGGAGGATTTCAAAGCTCAGCCCGGCGACGTGGTGAGTGTATACGCTACGGCCAAAGACGCGCGCCAGACCGCTTCCACCGATATGTTCTTTGTGCAGGCGGAGCCGTTCGAACGCAACTACACGCAGGGGCAGGATGGCGGCGGCGGTGGCGGCGGCGGCGACGACATGAATCAGCAGAGCCAGATTTCCGATCGCGAGAAGGAAATCATCACCGCCACCTGGAATGAAGCCAAAGGCCATGGGGCGCGGGGCACGCCCGCTGAAAACGCGGCGTTCCTGTCAAGCGTGCAAAGCAAACTGCGTGACCAGGCGAAGTCGCTCTCCGATCGCATGAAGGCCCGTCAGCTCGAGGAAGCCGGCGATTCGTTCAAGACCTTCGTAAACGACATGGACCAAGCCGTTGCCAACATGGAGCCGGCGTCCAACGAATTGAAGGGCGCCAAATGGGATTCCGCGCTTGTGCCGGAGCAGAAGGCATTGCAGTTCCTGCTGCGCGCCGAGGCTACCATGCGCGATATCCAGGTGGCTTTCGGGCAGCGTGGCGGCGCGGGTGGAGGCGGCGGCGGAGGCGGCGCCACGCGCGATCTTCAGGGCCTTTTCGACCTCGAACTCGACACGGAAAAGAATCAGTACGAGGGCGCTCGCCGCACGCAAACCGCCGAGGAGCGGCAAAAGCAAATCGATGACGCGCTGCAAAAGCTCCAACAACTGGCCAAGCGCCAGCAGGAACTCGACCAACAGCAGAAACAGGGTCAGGAACTGACGTCGGAGCAGCGCTGGCAACAGGAACAACTGCGCCGCGACGCTGAAAAGTTGAAGGAGCAGTTGCAGCAGGCAACCGCGCAGCCGGAACAATTGAGCCGCAATGGCCAGCAGGGGCAACAAAGCCAGCAAGGGCAGCAGGCACAATCCGGCCAATCGGGTCAGAGCGGGCAATCCGGACAAAGTGGACAAGCCGGCCAGAGCGGGCAATCCGGAAAGTCTGGGCAACCGGGCAGCCCGCAGAGCCAGCAGGGCGCCATGGGTGGTTCGCGAACCGCCGATCAGCGGCAGTTGCAGAACACGCTCGACAACCTTCAGAAGGCCATCGAGAGTATGAGCAAAGCGGCTTCCAGCCAGCAAGCCGGCACGCCGCAAGGGCAGGCCGAAGCGCGCCGCGCGGAAGCGGCACTGCAGGACGCGCAGCAAACGCTTTCGGGGATTCGTTCGGCGCAGTCGAAGAACCAGGTGCAGGACCTGGTGAACCAGGCGGACGATCTGGCCAAGCGCCAGGAAGAAGTCGAAGGCGAGATGCGCAAGGCCTATGGCCCGCAGGCACAGCCCATGGGACGGAATGAAGCCCGTCAGCGCGACGAACAGATCGCCGGCGAAAAGGAGAAGGAAATTGCCGATCTGAAAAAGCTCACGCAGGGAATGACCTCGGCAGCGCGCGATGAATCGGCCACGCAGCGAGCGGCGTCCACCAAGATGCGTGAGGCTCTAAGCGAAATCCAGCAAATGGAAATGGAGCGCGACATGCAGCGCAATGCCGACTATGTTCGCCGCGGCTTGGGCGAGTACGCGGTGATGTCGGAATCCAATTTCACGCAGGGGCTGAACGAGGTCCGCGACAAGCTGCGGGAAGTGCAGCAGGCGCTCGGAAAACCGGGCCAGGATGCCGGCAAGGGCACTGGCGAGGACAAGGCGGTGCAGCAGAGCCTGGCGAGCCTGGAAAACTTCCGCCAAATGCTCCAGCCGGGACAGAGTGGGAAGAACGGACAAAACGGACAAAACGGACAAGCGGGCGAGCAGAACGGACGGCAGGGGCAAAACGGTCAACAGGGCCAGCCGGGTCAAAGCGGACAAGCCGGCCGGAGCGGACAGCCCGGCCAACAAGGGCAAGCGGGACAGCAGCAGGGCGGTGGCGGGCAGGGAAGTCCGCTGGGTTCTGGCTCGAACTTTAACAGCGGCGGCAACGGCGCCGGCTATGTACTCGCACCGAACGGCCGTATCAATCCGCAAAGCCAGGATTACCAGGCGCAATACCGGCAGACTCTGCAGAGCCTCCAACAACTCCAACAGCAGCTCAAGGGCGACCCCTCGACGCAGAAGGATATCGCCGCGCTGCTGCAACAGATTCGGCAGCTCGATCCTTACGCGTACTCCAATGATCCGCTCCTGGCGCAACGCATCCAAGCGGCGGTGGTTTCCAGCATGGAGCAGGTGGAGATGGAGCTTCGCCGCAAAGTGGAGGATACCGACGCCGGCGGCAACGTCCGCTCGAGCGGCGGCGAGATCATCGCGCCCGGCTACAGCGATGCCACCGCGAAGTATTTCGAGCAGCTTAGCAAGACCGGCGGCAAGCAGTAGTCAAACGGCGGTCACAAGCCAGCGAGCGCATCCACCGGAGAAATGCGGGTGGCGCGCTGGGATGGCAGCAAACACGCCAGCAGCGAGATCGAGCCGATGATCCCAACGGCGGCAGCGAGTATCGTTACATCAAGCGATGGCACCTCGAAAAGAAGCGTTCGCATGGCTCGTCCGGCCAGCCACGCTCCAACGGCCCCGAGAATTGTGCCGGCGATCAGCAGACGCAGGGCGACGGCCAGAAACTGGCTGCGGATCTGTCCCGGCCGCGCCCCCAATGCCATTCGGACGCCGATTTCGCGGCGCCGCTGCGCCACGGCGTAGCTCAAAACACCGTAGATGCCGACCGCGACCAGGAGCACCGCGATCGCCGAAAAGATGCCCGCCAGCAAAGCCGGCGAACGTTGCGCCACGAGGCTGTCGGCGATACGGGTATCCATGGGCACGACGTCGTTCACCGGCACGTCGGGGTCGATTTGGCGGACGATTTTCTGCAAAGTCAGCCCGAATAATTCCGGGCGCTGGCTGGTCCGGACGACGACGGAAAGCCTGCCGTCCCTCCGCAAGGCGTAAGGATAGTAAACCGCTCCCTGCGCCGTCAGGTCAGTCAGCCCCGCTTGTTTCGCAGCGCCGACCACGCCGACGACGGTGAACCCCTGGTCTTCGCTTGCCATCTGGTCTCCTTCGAAAAGGTGTTGGCCCAGAGCGCTGGTGTGCGGCCAGTAATAGTGCGCGAAGTCGTCGTCCACCACGCACACGCGCCTTCCCCGGCGCGAATCGTCCGCCGTGAGGAAACGGCCTTCGAGAAGGGAAAAACCCATGGCCGCGAAGTAGTCGCCATCTACTCCATAGGAGTAGTTTCCGCGGGGCGATTCGCCCGGCTGGCGGACGTGTCCCTCCACGGTGGCGGAACTCTTACCGTTGTCGCCGCTCAGAGGCAAAACGTTGACCAAGCCGGCGGCCCTGACTCCCGGCTGGCTCGAGAGGTCCTGCAACAGCCTCTCATTGAATGCCAGTTGCGCGTCCCAATCCGAGTAAGGCACGGAGATCTGGCCGGACAGGACATGGTCAGGCCGAAATCCCGGAGAGACGGCCATCGCACGCTTGAGACTGAGACCCAGCAGACCGGCGCCGGTCAACAGGACGGTTGCCAAGGCGATCTGCGCCACGATAAAACCGTGGCGCAAGCTCTGCGCCGCGCGGCTGGACGTTCCGCCGCGGGCCTCCGATTGAATGGCACTGTTCAGATGGCCGCGCAAGTTGAACCACGCGATGGGCACGGCGAGCGCGATCCCCATGACGGCGGCTCCCAGGAGCGCGATTGCGGCCAAGCGGAAGTCGATCGCGATGTGCCCCCCCAAAGGCAAACGATCGACAGCCAGAATGCTTAACAGGCGGATTCCGAAGCCTCCGGCGGCCAGCCCCAGCAGTCCGCCGGCCAGCGTGATCAAGGTAGTCTCGACCGTCGCCTCGCTGATCACATGCCATCGGCCGGCTCCCAACGCCTGCCGGACGGCGATTTCCTTGGCTCGGCCGCTCGCCCGGATCAAGAGCAGGTTCGTCAGGTTGACGGCGCCGATCAGCAATAGGGCAAACGCACCCGCCTGCATCCACAACAGCACGGGGCGGATGGATCGCACATAGTCCTCATGAAGCGGTGCCACAACGGAACGAAATCCGGCGTCGGCGATCATTTTGGCTTCGGGATCGTTCCCTTCCAGCGCGCGATTCTGCGCGTCTATCTGGGCTTGCGCCTGTTCCAGGGTCGCGCCCGGCTTGAGACGGGCAATCATCTGTTTGGAATTTCCGCCCGAGTGCCGCTGAGTGGAACTGCGATCTTCCGGACGGGTGGCGAAAGGAAAGTACAGACGCGTGTCGGACGAGAGGAAGCGGAAGCCGGGCGGCAGGACGCCCACGATGGTATTGCTGGCTCCATTTACGCGAATTTGCCTGCCGATTACTTGGGGATCGGAGGCAAAATACTTTCGCCAATAGATGTCGGTGAGAATGACGACGTTGTCGTCATCGAGCGAGGTTTCCGCCTCGGTGAAACCGCGCCCCAACGACGGGCCCACCCCTAATGTCGTGAAAAAGTCCGGAGAGACGGCCGCGATTTTCTCCAGTTCGGTCGAGCCGGGTTCGCCGACCACGGCCGCGCCATAAGAATAGATCGCAACCGAGGCGAAGGCAGGAATCGTGCCACGGCGCTCGTAGTAGTTTGCGGTGGACGAACCATCGCGATCGACGCCGGCTTTGGGGTAGGTATTGTACATGGTGACGAGCCGGCCGGCGTCGGGAAATGGCAGGGGTCGCAGCAGGATGGCCTCGACCACCGCAAAAATTGTGAGGTTCGCGCCGATGCAAACGGCAAGGGTGAGCAGGGCCGTTGCCGTAAACCTCGGCGTCTTCGAAAGCAATCTGGCGGCATGACGCAGTTGCCTGGCCAACTCGTCGAACGGCCGGAGCCCGCGGGCTTGCCGGCACTCCTCCTCTACGCTGTCCACGCTGCCGAACTCGACCCGGGCCCGCCGGACTGCTTCTTGGCGAGGCACTCCCGAGCGCACCAGTTCATCGGTGTATTGCTCGATGTGAAACCGCAATTCCTCGGTCATTCCCTGTTCGAAATCGGACCTTGACTTGATCGCGCGCGAAAGAGAGCGAAGGCGTCTCAGCACGTCACACCTCCTCCGGCGTCGTGCTTAACGCCGCGCCAATCGCCGATGCCAGCCGGTTCCAGCCGGCTGTCTCCTCTCGCAGGCGCCGGCGTCCAGCAGCAGTCAACGTGTAGTACTTCGCGCGGCGATTGTTGTCACTCACACCCCACTCCGCGGCGATCAACTGCTGGTGCTCCAGCCGGTAGAGGGCGGGATACAAGGACCCTTGCGGAATCTCCAGCGCGTTCCGTGAAATCTGCTGGATGCGCTGCAATACCCCATACCCATGCAGCGGCTTCAACGACACGGCTTTCAGAATCAGCATGTCGAGAGTACCCGGCAGCAGTTCGGCTGGTTTGCCCATGATCATTTCCTCCTAGTCTGACTAGGAGTATAGCGGATGCTTTCCTAGTTTGGCAAGGGGAGGCGACGTCTGCCGATCGCGGCCTGCCGATGCCCAAGCCGGCCCATTCGAGAGCCGGTCCCGCTGTTCCGCCAAGCAACCCGATGAGAAGATTGCCAAGGGTGCCGGGAGTCTTGCTGTAATGCACGATGACCGTGGTATTGCCGGACTGGCCAAGCAGACCACTCAAATCGGCCGATAGCTTAGAAAGTGACTGTGCATTGCCAATCTGGGCGGCCAATAAGCCACCCCAAACCACGGCGGAGACTTTCAAAAGCCTTGTCATAAATGCGTTTGCCTTTTACTCTGCATTCCCCTTACACAAAACGGGTGGGTTACCAACAGCGCGCGCGATTCCACCTGGTACTCATTGAATTTCAAGGTCTTGCAAGAATTGCGATTGGCACAGGCGACAGATTGTCAGAGCGTGGCGGACAGGTTGGCAAATGTAAGCTTGAGCCAATCGGAAAGGTGGTTTGGCGGGTGAAATGTGGCCGCCCCGCAGGCTAACTTCGGTTATCTAACTTGTGGCAGAACCGCTTCACTAACTTCGGACTACTAGGTACCGCTGCCGGCAGTACCTCCGTGGTATCCCGACTTCTTGTTCTTAGTCGGCCTGGAACCGCATAGTGACAATATGGCGCTGGCGATGTGGGACTCTCATAACATTTCCAGCGGATGCACTCGAAGGGAACAGGGAATGCAGCTCATGACTGAAGACAGCGCGAGCCTCCACTCATTTCTGGGAATGACGGCCATCTTTCGCAGTTTGCCCATGCGGCAGGTGCTCTCTACCGTCCAGAGAATCGCCAAAAGCAATGCTGCGGTGCTTGTGACCGGAGAAACCGGGAGCGGCAAGGAAGTGATCGCGCGGGCTATCCACCACTATTCCCTGCGCTGCACCAAGCCCTGGATCGATATTAATTGCGCCGCTTTCCCCGATCACCTGTTGGAAAGCGAGCTGTTCGGGTACGAAAAAGGCGCGTTCAGCGGTGCCGACTCCCAGAAGCAGGGCATGTTCGAGCTGGCCAACGGCGGCGCCCTGTTTCTGGATGAAATTGGCGAACTCGATCTCAAAATGCAGGTAAAGCTGCTGCGCGTCCTGGATGGCACTCCTTATTACCGGCTGGGCGGGACGCGCAAAGTGGTCTCCGACGTCCGCATCATCGCGGCGACCAACGTGGATCTTCGGCAGGCGGTGGAGAAAGGGACTTTCCGGCGGGACCTGTACCATCGTCTGGATCAGGTCCGCCTGGAAGTCCCGGCCCTTCGGACACGTCCGGAGGATATCGAAGCGCTGGCCAAGTTCTTTCTGGAGCAGGAAGCGCCGCAGCTTCACTTCTCCGATTCCGCGCTGGAAAGTTTGCAGTCCTATTCCTGGCCCGGAAACGTGCGGGAACTGCGGAACGCGGTGGTGAAGGCCGCATTGATGGCCGAGGGCACAGAGATTCGTGCTCACGATCTGCCAGAGGGACTGCGGCAGGCGCCCCAGCCCTCACGCGCCGCCTCCGGGCGCACTCTCGACGAGCTCGAACAACAGGCCATTTTCAACGCACTGTCGGAAACCGGAGGCCGGCAGGATCGCGCGGCCCGCATTCTGGGCATTTCGCAGCGCACCCTCATCCGGAAATTGAAGATTTATAGCAACCAGGAAACCTGCACGGCGGTGGCGTCATGAAATACCAGTCGACCGGAGCGAAGCGAGAGACCAATCCCATGCCCATACGCGCGCGATTCTATGTAGCCATCGTGGTTCTGTTAGGGGTGACGTGCCTCTCCACGGCCAACTGGCGGATGGAACACCCGGCGATTTTCGCCGCTTACCTGGCCATCTGTATCTTTACCTCGGGAATGAAGGTGAACCTTCCTGGGGTGCTGGGCACCATGTCGGTGAGTTTCCTGTTCGTGCTCCTCGGTATTCAGGATCTGAGCGCCGGGCAAACTATGCTGATCGGCTGCGCCGGCGCGCTGGTGCAGTGCGTGTGGAAGCCGAAGAACGGATTTCGGCCGGTGCAAACGGTGTTCAGCGTGGCGCTTTTCGCGGTAGCCATCGATTCGGCCCACATCTTTTATCACTGGCCGGTAGCCATGGCATTGACCCACGGCACACCGATCTCGCTGATCGCCGGCTCGCTGATTTACTTTTTCCTGAACACCGCGGGGATCGCCGCGGCCATCTCGTTGACGGAGCGGAAATCGCTGGTGGATACGTGGCGCAACTGCTACTTCTGGTCGTTCCCGTTTTATCTGGTGGGCGCATCGGTTGCCTGGGTATTCAGCCTCTTGACCGAACGCGGCCACCTGCAGAGTACTCTTTTGCTGGTGCCTGTAATCTACGTCATCTACCGGTCGTATCGCGTTTATTTGTGCCATCTGGAGGACGAAAAGAAGCACGTGGAGCAGATGGCGGCGCTGCACCTGCGGACCATCGAGGCGCTCGCCCTCGCCATCGACGCGAAAGATCATACCACCCACGAGCATCTGAGCCGGGTGCGGACCTATGCCGTCGGCCTTGCCAAGGAAATGGACCTGCCGGAGCAGGAACTGGAAGCACTGCGTGCCGCCGCGCTGCTCCACGATATCGGCAAACTGGCGGTGCCCGAGCATATCATTTCCAAACCGGGCAAGTTGACGCCGGAAGAATTCGGAAAGATGAAGATCCACCCGGTTGTGGGGGCGGAGATTCTGGAGCGCGTGGAATTTCCGTATCCGGTGGTTCCTATCGTCCGCTCGCACCACGAAAAGTGGGACGGCACGGGATACCCCGACGGCTTGAAGCGCGAGGAAATCCCAATCGGCGCGCGCATTCTGGCCGCCGTGGATTGCCTGGACGCGCTGGCATCCGATCGCCAATACCGGCGCGCATTGCCGCTCGACGAGGCAATGGCAGAAGTGGCCAAACTTTCCGGCACGGCCTTCGATCCGCGCGTAGTGGAAATTCTGGGCCGCAAATATGTGGAGCTAGAGCGACTGGCAAGCAATCAGCCGGTTGCCATGGCGCAGCTCTCGAAAGACATTAAAATATCCCGCGGCAGCGCGCCCGCGGCCGGCTTCGAGGTCTCGCACGGCGCCAGCATTCTACCGGCTATCCGCGATTGCGATTTTCTCAATTCCATCGCGTCGGCGCGCCAGGAAGTCCATCTGCTCTTCGAATTGACGCAAGACCTGGGCAGTTCGCTGAGCATCGACGAAACTCTTTCGGTAGTAGCGGCCCGTCTCAAGCGGCTGGTCCCCTACGATGCCATCGCCGCCTATGTAATTCGCGACGGCCGCCTGATGCCCGAATATGTGAACGGCGAAAACTTCCGCCTGCTTTCGTCCTTGCAGATTCCGATGGGCGAAGGCGTTTCCGGATGGGTGGCGCAGACCAGCCGGCCGGTAGTGAACGGGAATCCCGCGGTAGAATCTCCGGCGCTCGCCGACAGCGGCGCTCCCGGCGCTTTGCGTTCGGCGCTGGCGGTGCCATTGGTGGGGCTGACCGGCAGCATCGGCGTGCTGACGCTCTATCGCACCGACAGGGACGCGTTTTCGGCCGATCATTTGCGGGTCCTGCTGGCGGTCACGTCCAAAGTTTCGCTGGCGTTGGAAAATGCCTTGAAATTCCGCCAGGTAGAAACCACCGCCACGACGGATTACCTTACCGAACTGCCCAATGCGCGCTCGCTTTTCCTGCGGCTGGACAGCGAACTGGCCCGTTCCAAACGTGCTCACGAGCCTCTTACCGTTCTGGTCTGCGATCTTGACGGTTTCAAGATGGTCAACGATTGCTACGGCCACCTCGTCGGTAACAAAGTGCTACGCTCCGTCGGCAACGCGCTCCGCGAAAGCTGCCGCGAGTACGACTACGTGGCGCGCATGGGCGGCGACGAATTCGTGCTGATTCTGCCGGCGAGCGATCGCGACAGTATGCACCAGCGGATCGAAGAACTCCGCGAGATTGGCGGAGCAGCCGGCAGCGCGGTGACCGGTATGCAGATGATGACCATGAGCATCGGCGAGGCGTTTTATCCGCAGGACGGCGCCGATG
Source organism: Bryobacteraceae bacterium (assembly GCA_035509055.1). Taxonomy (GTDB): domain Bacteria; phylum Acidobacteriota; class Terriglobia; order Bryobacterales; family Bryobacteraceae; genus PALSA-129. Next base: position 13,801 of record DATJMA010000174.1, read on the forward strand.
CCGAGCAGCTTCTGGCGGTGGCCGACCGCCGCATGTACCGCGCCAAGCAGCGGACCAAAGTTCCGAGGCCGGCGATCGCCTCCTTGGACACCACGGCATATGTGACGGTGCAATAAGCCATGACACCCGGGCTCTCCAACCTCGCGCGCAAGCTGGCCGCCATAGGCGCCACCGTGCTCCTGGGCGGATTGCTGACAGCCGCACTGGTACGCATGAGCCCGGGATTCGATTCCGACGAGCGCCTGCTCGACACACGCCTGGCGCGCGATAGTCAGGCCGCGGCGCGAGCCGAGCATGCAGCCAACAGCAATATCGTCCGTTTTTACGCGCATCACCTGGCGGGCATGCTGCACGGCGATCTAGGCGAATCGCCTTCGCTGCGAAGGCCCATCGCGGAACTGATTACCCAGCGGCTGCCGGTGACAGCCGAATTGATGGCCTTCGGCATCGTGGGCGGATGGCTGTCGGCGCTCTCGCTGGCTCTCGCCGCGGTGGCCTTCAGGCGAGGGATCGCCGCGCGAACCGCGAGTATTTTCAGCACCTTCCTGCTTTGCCTGCCGCCCGCTGCGCTTGCTGTCCTGATTTTCACCTGGGGCGGACCGGTTCGCATCATCGTGGCGCTGGTTCTTTTCCCGAGGCTGTTCGATTACTGCCGGAACCTTCTGGAGGACGCCTACGCGCGGCCCCACATCCTCATGGCGCGCGCCAAAGGGCTTGCGCCCGCGCGCATCTTCTTCCGCCATGTTCTTCCCACAGCGGCCCCACAATTCCTGGCGCTGGCAGGCGTATCGGTCAGCATGGCGTTCGGCGCCTGCATCCCGGTGGAGACCCTCTGCGATCTCCCTGGCATCGGGCAGCTGGCATGGCAAGCCGCCATCGCGCGCGATCTGCCGGTGCTGGTGTCCCTCACCATGATGATCACCATCGTGACGCTACTCTGCAACTCGGCGTCCGACCAGGCGGCAGTATGAAACGATATCGCACAACCGCGTGGATTGTGCTGGCCGTTATTCTAGTGCTTTCTCTGGCTGCGAGCTTTGTGCCGGGATGGAGTTACAAAGAGCAGCATCGCGAGTTTATCAACGCTTCGCCCTCGCTTCACTTCCTGCTGGGCACGGACGCGCTCGGGCGCGACCGGCTGGCGCGCCTGGTATGCGCCACCCGGATCTCGCTTCTGCTGGCCGCCGCGGCGGCCATGGGCGCGCTGATTCTGGCAGCCATCGTCGGGGGCATGGCGGGGTATCTCGGCGGGGGGTTCGATCGCGCCACGGTGCGCGCCATCGACCTCATGCTCTCGCTGCCGTGGCTGTTTCTGCTAATCGCTGCGCGCGCGCTGCTGCCGCTCGACGCATCGCCCGAAACATCGCTGCTGGTCACATATTTTCTGCTGGCGCTGCTGGGATGGGCGGCTCCGGCGCGCGTGGTGCGCGCCGGAGTGCGCGGTTTCCGCCAGTCCGATTTCGTTTTGCAGGCGCGCGCGCTGGGCTGTCCCGAAACTCGCGTGCTGGTGCGCCACATTCTGCCCAACCTCCGTCCGATCCTGCTGGCGCAGTTCTGGACTTCGATTCCGATTTTCATTCTGGCCGAAGCCAACCTCGGCTTCCTCGGGCTGAGCGCCAGCGAGCCGTTTCCCACCTGGGGCAATCTCCTGCGCGATTTGCAGAGTCCGCTGATGGTCCGGCCGGAAGCGTTCGCGCCCGTGGCGGCGGTGGTGCTCGCGGTTCTCTGCTTCAAATTCATTACTCCTTGGGGAGGTTCACAAGTATGATCCGGCGTGCTCTCGTTCTCACTCTGCTTTTCACCGCCTCGGCCCTGGCGCAATTCGGCGGCGAACTGCGCTTCTGCCTGCGCGCCGACCCCAAGACTTTCGATCCCCTAATGGTGGACGACGATAATTCCGAAGCCGTCCGCTATCTCACCAATGGTGTCCTGCTGCGCGTGAATCGCGTGACCCAGGAATTTACGCCAGAGTTGGCTACATCCTGGAAGGTCGACCAGCAAGGCCGCCGCATTACCTTCCAACTACGCCACGACGTGACTTTCTCCGATGGAACGCCGTTTTCCTCGGCCGACGTGGCCTACACTTTCACCAGGCTCATGGATCCCAAGCTGCATTCGCCCGAGGCCGACCCATTCCGCTCCTCGAGCGACGTCCCGCAAGTTACTACGCCCGCTCCCGACAAAGTGTCGATCACGTTCGGCGCGCCCGTTTCGGGCGTCGAGCGGCTGTTTGACGGCGTCGCGATTCTCTCCGCACGATCTCCCAAGGCGGTGCTGGGACCGTTTCTCGTGGCCGACTACAAACCTGGCGTGGAAGTGTTACTCGCGCGCAACCCGCGATATTGGAAGACCGACGCCGCCGGCCGGCGGCTGCCGTACCTCGACAAGATTCATCTTCAAATCCAGGGGAATCGCGATATCGAACTGGTAAAATTCCGCCGCGGCGAGATCGACCTCATCAATTCGCTCGACGCCGAGGTTTTCGATCAACTGGCGCACCAGGCTCCGACCTCGGTGGCCGATGCGGGGCCCTCGCTCGAATCGGAGATGATGTGGTTCAACCAGGCGGCCAAGGCGCCGCTCGCGGAGTACAAAAAGGCCTGGTTCGCGTCGCAGCAATTCCGCCGCGCGATTTCCGAGGCGATCCACCGCGAGGACATCGCGCGCATCGTGTACAAAGGCCATGCCCGGCCCTCCGCGGGCCCGATTTCGTCGGCCAACAAATTCTGGGTGAATACCTCCCTCGAGCCACATCCGTATAACGTTGCCTCCGCCACCCACAGGCTCGAGCAGGAAGGCTTCGTCCGCCGCCACGGCGTGCTCTATGACCGCGAAGGGCACGCCGTGGAATTCTCCCTGGTTACCAACGCCGGCAACCGCAGCCGCGAACAGATGGCCGCCATGATCCAGCAGGACCTGGCCGCCATCGGAATCCGTATGACCATCGCTACGCTCGACTTCCCGTCGCTCATTGAACGGATGACGCAGACGTATCAGTACGATGCCTGCCTGCTGGGGCTGACGAATGTGGATCTCGACCCCTCCGCGCAGATGAACGTCTGGCTCAGCTCCGCTTCGAACCACCAGTGGAACCCCAGCGAGCCGGCGCCGGCAACCGCGTGGGAGGGCGAAATCGACAGGCTCATGCGCGCGCAAGCCTCGGAGACCAGCGCCGCCAAACGCAAGCAGCTTTTCGATCGCGTGCAGCAAATCGTCTGGGACGAGGAGCCGTTTCTCTACCTCGTGGACAAGAATTCGCTGATGGCGCTCTCGCCCGTCCTGCACAACGTGGCGCCTTCGGCCATCCAACCGCGGGCATACTGGAATATCGAAATGCTCCGCAAATCCACAGAATCGTCGGGAGTGCGCTAAATGCCGATGCTGTCTTCCGCCCTGCTACACGCTCGATTGTCCGCCTCTTATGGCAACGGCGCCGAGGTCTTGCGGGACGTCGAGTTCGAAGTGAATGCCGGCGAAGTGCTCGGGCTGGTGGGCGAAAGCGGCTCCGGCAAGAGCACCATCGCCATGGCCGTCATGCGCCTGCTGGAATACCGTGGCGGTACGGTGCGCGGCCTGTTGCGATTCCAAGGACGCGATCTGATGCAGTTTTCCGAGCGCCAGATGCGCGCCGTGCGCGGACGCGAGATCGGCCTGGTGCTGCAAAGTCCGCTGTCTTCGCTGAACCCGGCGATGACAATCGGGGACCAGATCCTGGAAGCGTGGAAAGCGCATCCGGGCGAGGGGTTTCCCAAGTGGGGCAGCCTGCTCGAATTGCTCGACGCCGTGAATTTGCCTCCTGAAACGGAATTCCTGCGCCGCTACCCGGCGCAGATTAGCGTGGGACAAGCGCAGCGAGTGCTCATCGCCATGGCCATCGTGCACCGGCCCGCTTTGCTTGTCGCGGACGAGCCGACCAGCGCGCTCGATACCGTCACGCAAGCCGAGATCGTCAAGCTCTTCGCCCGCCTGAACCGGCAGTTGGGCATGAGCATTCTGTACATCTCGCACGATCTGCTGTCGGTGGCTTCGTTATCCGACCGCATCGCCATCCTGCGGAATGGGCGGATGGTGGAATCGGGCGCCGCGGAAGAAATCTTCCGGCACCCGCGCGACTCGTATACCAAGGCCCTGCTGGCCGCCATCCCGGCCATGCCCTTCGCGGACAATCTGGCGGTTGGGACGGCATCGAGATGACAGCCTGTCCAATGCGGCCGGAGCCGGATCGCGCGAGGCGCGGAAAACAGGAACGTTAGTTCGATGCCCGAATGGCACGCCTTGTGCAACACATCCGGCGGCCATGCGAATCACAATCGTTCTCGGCATTATCTACCTGGCGATTCTCAAATTTGGTCATCCAGTTCATCGCTCTCAGGCAAGTCAGGCCGAGCGTGCGGGCATCGTGTGGGGCTCGATCGTTCCACAAAGGGAGCTGGTATGAAGAGAGATCAACCGGTTTTTGTCACGCGGCAGCCGCTCCGGATCGCGGAGGTGCGGCAGCTGCTGAGCGATGCCGGCAACACCGTCGACCCCGTCGTGGTCTTTCCCGATGAATTGGAGCACGCAGTCGCGGGCGCGGGCGATTGCCTGATCCTAATCGACGGCGATTCACTGCCATCTCAGCGAACCATCGGCTGGTTGCGCCAGCATTCGCCGGGCTCCCGCATCGTCATCTGGACGGAGTTCCTTCTGCCGCACCTCCTGCTGGCCACCATCGAATGCAATCTGGACGGCTTACTATCGAGCCATCTTCCACCCGAAGAGGCGGCCGGCGCTTTGGCGCGTATATGCCGCGGCGAACGTCTGTTGCGCTTCGATTCCGATCCGGTCTCAAACGCTGCACCGGTACTTTCGCGCCCTCTAGCCGACGCCGCATCGTTCGATGCACAATGGATGTTACATGGGGCCGAACCGCAGCGGAGGGAGAAATAGGAAACGTGTGATTCCGGTAGTGACGCCGGAGGCGGGCAAACGGAACGATCGCCGCTTCATCGTAAGCCAGCCGGCATACGTTTCCTGCGATGGCGCACCGGGCCGGGCCTTGACGGCGCGCATTTGCGACATCTCCCGCCGCGGCATGCAACTCATTCTGGAGGAAGCTGCCGCCCTCGACCCGGCACTCGTCATCGCGTGGAACGGCCGCGAGATCCGGGGCACCGTACGGTATCAGCAGCGTCGCGGCGCCGATTATCACGTGGGCGTAGAGTTGGCCGGCTCGTGGGATTCTTTGGTGAGCGACGTTCTGGCCCAGCAAGCCGAGGAATTGCGCCAATCGAACCAGGCGCTGCAAAAAGCCGAGGCGGAACTGGTGGCAGCGGCAGCGGTGCTTCGAAGCAAGAACCAGGAACTGGGCGCGGCACTCGAACTGGCATCGCAGGCGAGCGAAATCAAGAGCCGGTTTCTGGCGAGCGTCTCGCACGAGTTTCGCACCCCCCTGAACGGCATTATCGGTTTCGCCGAACTGCTTTACGATTCGGTGGTGGGCCCGGTATCGGACGACCAGCGCTCTTGTCTTTCCGATATTCTGAACTGCTCGCGCCATTTGCTCACGCTGGTCAACCAGGTGCTTGATTTGACCAGAATCGAGGCCGGCAAAATGGATTTCCAGCACGAGGAAGTCCAACTGGAAAACATTGCTCGCGAGGTGATGGAGGGCGTGAAAGGCATCGCCGCCGGCAAACGGATCGCCATGCGCCTGGAGAACGACGAAAGCATGGGACCGGTGCTGGCCGATGCCGCGCGATTGCGCCAGGTGCTGTTCAACTATCTTTCGAACGCTTTGAAGTGTACCGGCGAGAAAGGTTCGGTGGTGGTCCGCATCGCCGCGGAGGGACCCGATTCGTATCGCATCGAAGTGGAAGACAGCGGGATAGGCATCCGGGCGGAGGATCTCCCGCGGCTGTTCACGGAATTCGGCCAATTAGGCGCTAGCGAGAAAGCCAAGACGGGTACTGGATTGGGTCTCGCGATCACGCGGCGGATAGTCGAGGCTCAGGGCGGCAAGGTGGGGGTGGAAAGCACTCCTGGAGTGGGCAGCCGCTTTTGGGCGGTGCTGAAGAAGAAGCCGGAAGCCAGGACCCAGGAGCCGATATAGCCGAGGCGTTAGAGCTCCCGGTTCCCTTCTAATAAAACAGATACTTCCGCCACTGCGCGTCGCCCTTGCCGAGCATGCGCATCAAGTGCCGGCTGGTGTGCAGGCTGAAGGGCCGGGGCACGCGCGCCAACTTCATGCCGGCTTCCTCAGGCGTTCGGTTTCCTTTGCGGTTGTTGCAGGGATGACAGCAGGCCACCAGGTTTTCCCATGCTGTCTCGCCGGCGCGCGAACGCGGAATCACGTGGTCGAGCGTCAACTCGCCGGAAGGCATGATGCGGTGGCAATATTGGCAGGTGTAGCGGTCCCGCATCAGGATGTTTTTGCGCGAAAGAGCCCGCGTCTGGTGCGGAATGCGGCGGTATTCCAGCAGGCGGATGACGGAGGGCAGGTGCACCAGGGCGCGGGCGGAGTGAACCGTGCTGACGGACTCCTCTTCCGCCGCAGCCACCCCCTTCAGCACCAGGACCAGCGCGCGCCGCGCGGCACAGATGTTGATCGGTTCATAGCTGGCGTTCAATACCAGCACCGGCTTTTGCAGTCGCTCGCTCGCCATCATGAGAGTTCTTCTCCTCCAACAGACACAATTGGCGCCTTCGCGCCTTCGAAGCGCCGGTCGACGCGGGCCACTGTGGCCAGCACCACCCTTGCGGCGCCTGCCCGCTGAAGCTCCCGCGCGCAGGCGGCCGCCGTCGACCCGGTAGTCATCACGTCATCGATCAATAAGACCCGCTTGCCAGCCAATGTTTTTGCCGAACGGCGGCAGCGGAATGCTGCGGCGACATTCTTGCGCCTCTGGCTGTTGCTCAATCCTGCTTGGGTTTTCGTGAAGCGGACGCGCGCGAGAGCCCGCACCACCGGAATTTCGCGGCGCCGGGCAATCTCGCGGGCCAGCAACTCCGACTGATTGAAGCCTCGCTGCCATTGTTTCCGCCAGTGCAGCGGAACCGGCGTGACGGCGTCGAAAACTTCCTCAAGCGGCAGGGCACGCACCATCAGGTCGCCGAGCGGATTCCGTAGTGTCTGAATCTGGTTGTACTTGTACAGATGGATCAACTCGCGCAGAACGCCCTCGTACGATCCGTAGCAGTAAGCCGCATCGAAACCCCGCAGTCCGGCCCGGCAGAGGGCGCAACGGCCTTCGGAATCCAGCGGGAAGGAGTTCATGAACGGCGTCCGGCAACTTACGCAGAAGAATTCGGCATTCAGGGGCTGCGGTTCGCGGAGACATCGGACGCAGACCGGGATGCGCGCGATCTCGTCGAGAGGACGGGCGCAAATGCGGCAATTGTCGGGGAAGAAAAGAGAAAAAAGAGCGCGGGAAGCTGATCGGACTACCGAAGGACCGATGCTTACGATTGCGGTTCGTCTGCTACTCGAGAAGACCCACCCCCGCGAAGTTTCATTATAGCCGATGGAATACGCGCCTGCGCAAGCAACTGCCGATAAACGAAACTGCTACAATCCATTTTCGTGCTCCCACGTCCATCAATGGGAGTATCGGCGCCAGATTCCGTGCTGCAACGCGTCTTCAAGGCATTCCAATACCGCGACTTCCGTCTCATGTTCACGGGAGCCTGCCTCTCCGCCATCGGCACCTGGATGCAGGTGTTCGCGCAGGGCTGGCTGATCTGGAAAATGAGCGGGTCGGCCCAGTTGTTGGCTCTCGATCCGATTTTACAAGCGATTCCGATTTTCCTTTTCTCTCTGGTAGGCGGTGTTTTGGCGGACCGTTTCGAGCGGCGCCACATGCTGATCTTCTCGCAGTGCCTGCAGATGACCGTTGCGACAATCCTGACGGTACTGGTGGGATTTCATCTGGTGAAGGTCTGGCATTTCCTTACCGGATCCTTCATCGTCGGCTTTGCGCAGGCATTCGGCGGTCCGGCGTATTCCGCACTGATCCCCACTCTGGTGCCGAAAGAGGACATGCCCAACGCCATCGCATTGAATTCCATTCAATTCAACGCGGCGGTTGCGGTGGGGCCGGCGTTCGGGGGACTGGCGATGGCGAAACTCGGGGCCACCTGGTGTTTCGGGCTCAACGCGCTTTCCTTTCTGGCACCGGTGATCACGCTATTAATGCTGAATACCCGATTCCTGCCGGAAAAGACCGGCGGCAGCGTGTTGAGCAGCCTGAAGGAAGGAATCGAGTTCGTCCGGAGCCAGGGCGCCATGGAAGGGCTCATCGTCCTGGCGTTCTGCATGGCCGCGCTGGGCGTGCCGATGCGCACGTTCCTGCCGGTATTCGCCGACAAGGTCTTCCATCGCGGGGCATCGATCGCGGCGTGGTTTCTTTCCTGCTCGGGAGCCGGTTCAGTGATTGGCGCCCTGGCTGTGGCGGGCCTGGGCAACGTCCGGAATAAGGGCCGGTGGGCGCTCCTCATGCTGGTGGCGCTCGGCATCGGAGTCTCGGCGTTTGCGCTTTCGCCGACAGTGTGGCTCAGCTGCATCGCACTCTTCTTCTCCGGAGCCTCCATGATGGGGGTCTTCGCAATGGTGAACTCGCTGGTGCAATTGATTGTCTCCAACCAGATGCGCGGGCGCGTGATGAGCGTCTACAATCTTTCCTTCCGCAGCGGGATGCCAATGGGAAACCTGATCGCCGGCATACTCGTGAAGCACTACACCGCACCGCCCGTGCTGGCTGTGAACGGCGCCCTTTTGGTGTTTCTCGGACTCTACTATTTCCTGGTGCAACGCCGCGTCGCCGGGCTTTGACTTTAACGCGCGTCGCCGCGCTTTGACTTTAACGCGCGTCGCCGCGCTTTGATTTAATAGTTGTAGACGCCTATGTTGGTCCTCTGGATGGCCGGATTTCTGGCTTTCAGCCCCCCCACCCCGCTCGAGACTGCGCGCGATCTTCAGGATCGGCCGGCGCTCGAAAAACTGGTAAACCAATACGCCGCGGCCGCCGCCAAGGCGCCCGCCAATGCAGACGCCCAGTACCATCTGGCGCTTGCCTGTTCTTACCAGGCCGAAGTGGCGATAGAACTTCATGACAAGAAAGCCGGCCAGCAGGCGGCGTTGCGAGGTATTGCTGCTGGCGAAAAGGCGGTATCTCTCAACGGCAGCAGCGCCGAATATCTAAGGGTGCTGGGAACGCTTTATGGGCAGGCAATCGTGGATATCCCGAGCGGACTCAGCTACGGCGCGAAAGCCAAGGACGCGATCAATCGCGCGGTGGAAAAAGCGCCGAAATCGTCGGCTGTGTATGTCGCCCGCGGCGTTGGAAACTATTATCTGCCGGCAATGCTCGGCGGCGGACCGAAGCCGGCGATCGAGGATTTCAAGAAGGCCATTCAACTGGATCCCAACAACGCGGAGGCGTATTTATGGCTGGGCGTGAGCCTGCGAAAGGACAATCGCGACGCGGAAGCACGCAAAGCCTTCGAGAAGTCGCTCCAGTTCGACCCAAAGCGTGTCTGGGCGAGGCAGCAGTTGGATAAAACGCCTGCGAAATGAGGCCGGACGGCAAGCTATTTGCCGGCAACGCGGCGGCGCGGTTTGCGCCCCGCTTTTCGAAGTTTGGCGGCCGCTACGCGCATGGCCGCAACGTAGGCGTCCGACTCCGCCACCTTCTGGCGGCAGGACTTGCAAATCAGCAGGTGTGTTTCAGTATCCGCCGCTCTTCGCGCCGATAACTTGCCCATGGAGTACTTTTCTGCGGCTTCCTCGTCCAGATGCCGCTTGAAGGTGGTGGGCATGGCCACCATCCATTGTGCACCACACGCCATAGAACGGCAAAGTGCTGTGGATAAAGACAACATTCTCAATTTATTTGAAAACTCGGCCGCTCAACACGCCTGTGCCGGCTTGCGGCGGGACTCGGGGGCAGGCAGAAAACCGCGTCGCCGGGCAAATCTCGCCTGCCCCAACTCGGTAAACCGCGCCTTGGCCCGAGACTTGGTGAGCCGGAACTGGGTTGGCGTCAAGCTCATGTCCCGGCAGATCTGACGGGGAGATTGCTCCTGCAGATAGAAACGCACCAGGACCTCGCGATCGCGCCGCGGCAACGTGTTAAGCACCCTCATCGCCAAGGCATTATTCTGTTCCTCGATTGCCGTGCGCTCCGGGTCGGGCTTGCGGTCGCGCAAAATGGCGCCATGATCGGGGTCGACCAGAGTGCGGCGCGCCTCCACGGCGGAGCCAATATAGCCGGCAACCTGCCGGCGGACGACCGTGCGCACATAACCCATCAGTCTCTCCGGTTCGCGAAGATCGCCGCGCCGGATCGACTGGGCGATAGTGAGAAAGGCGTCGTGGACCTTATCGTCTAGATCCTGAGGTCCTAATTGGCGGCAGAGATAGAATCGGATGCCACCGGTAAATATGGCGTAAAGATCCTCCATTCCGGAGGGGTCGTCGGCCCGGATGCGTTGCACCATGCTGGCCCATGGCTGTGGAGTTTCGGCGGAATCAACGGGGGGTACCTCGGGCAAAGAACTCATTGCCAGGTCGCCTCGTAGAATACACTAGCTGCCGCTGGCGGGAACCGGAAAGAGTGCCGTTTTAGCGAACGGTGGTGAAAGCCGCGGATCGAATCTAGGGCAGTCGCGGATCCACAGGAATGCGCACCCATGTAACCTTCGGTGTACTCCTTTGGAATAATTACCACGAAATAGAAATCCTACCAGGATTTCAAATTAAATCAATCTCCCCCAAATGCGGTTACCGGGCTACCTGATTTGTGGGGTATGGTATAGCAGCTCCCTTTTACACATTAGGATATTTCTATTATATCTATATTTTACCGCTTGGTATTTAAAGAAATTCTGCAATAGAACGGTACTGCGGTAATATTTTGCCGTGAGACAAATGTTTGCCGGCCTAGCCTAAACGCGCTGGCTCAAACTAAAGGATTTGCCGCGGGCATCCGATCTGCTCTCTGAGAATCGCGATGATCGACCGGCTGACGGGACAACTGGAGCGTTACCTGGATCTTCTGAGTGCCCGGCAAAAGCTGGTCGCTTCCAATATTGCCAATGCGGACACACCCGGTTACCACACTCGTGACATCGATTTCCAGACAGAATTTCAGAGTGCGATTGCCGGGACCCCCAACGTTCTGGAGTTAGCCGGTCTGCCGGCGAAAAATGACGGCAACAATGTCAGCCTGGACCGCGAAGCGACGCTGTTGGCGGAAAACGCGCTTCGTTTCAACATCGCGTCGAGCCTGCTGCGATCGCAACTCAGCTCTATACGGGCTGCGATCAAGGAGGGCCAAAGCTCGTGAGCTTATTCTCGGCTCTGTCGGTGGGGGCATCGGGATTGGCGGCGCAACGGACCCGGGCGGAACTCCTGGTGGAAAATATGGCCAACGCCGAGACTACCCGCACACCGGAGGGCGGGCCCTACCGGCGCAAAGATGTGGTCTTCGAAAGCGATTCCGTCGAATCCCCATTCTCCTCAATTTTCCATACGCAACTGGAGTCCCCGACCGGCGTGGCGGTTTCAGCGATCCTCACAGATACCAGCGAGCCCGAGCGCCGGTACCTGCCCGGTCATCCGGATGCGGATCAGGACGGCTATGTGGCGTTCCCTAAGATGAATCCCGCCGAGGAAATGGTGGATTTGATGGACAGCGAACGGAGCTATGAAGCCAATGTGGCGGCGATGGGAGCAGTGAAGGACATGATTCAGCGTTCGATCGACCTCCTCCACTGAATGTGCTATGCCCTCTGCCATTGCTCCTATATCTTCTCCTGCCTTACCGAGTTCGGTCAGGCCCGCGGGAGAATCGCCGGCGGGAGACGGCTTTCCGGACATTTTCTCCAGTGCGGTCGGCCAAGTGGAGTCGCTTCAACAGAATGCTTACTCAGAAGTGGAAAAATTCCTCTCCAGCGACGGGGAAGACCTGCACACCGTGGCGCTCGCCACACAAGAGGCAGACTTGGCGTTCGAAATGTTCCAGGCGGTCCGCAACAAGGTGGTTAGCGCATACCAGGAAATCATGAAGATGCAGATGTAAAGCGAGAGCCTCAGGTTTTCCGCCCATTCCGCCGATCTAAGTACCGGGACGGATCGCGGACCTTAAAGATTCATGAAGAAGCTCCTGGCAAATCTTTCGATGCGGCAGCGGATCAGCATCGGGGTGGTGCTGCTGGCCGCCGCGGGAGGTATTTTCCTGCTGGTCGAGCGCCAGCGCGAGGCTGACTTCCGTCCCCTCTTCACCGGGGTGGCGCCGGAAGATGCATCTGCCATTATCCAAAAGCTGAAGGAGGCCGGAGTAGACTACCGTCTCGCGACCGATGGCGGCGTCGTCCTGGTGCCGTCCGCGAAGCTGGCCGAAATGCGGATCAACATGGCGGCCGCCGGCCTGCCGAAAACGGGCAGAATCGGTTTCGAAATCTTCGATAAGACCAACCTCGGAGCGACGGAGTTCGCCGAACATATCAACTACCAGCGGGCGCTCGAAGGCGAACTGGAGCGGTCGGTGATGTCCCTGGCGGAAGTGGAGCAAGCCCGCGTTCACCTGACCTTCCCCAAGGACTCGGTATTTCTGGAGTCGCAGCAACCGGCCAAGGCCAGCGTGTTGGTCAAGCTTCGGCCGGGAAGCCGGCTGGCGCCGCAGAATGTTCTGGCGATCGATCATCTGGTATCGGCCGCAGTGGAAGGTCTGTCTCCCGATGCGGTCTCCGTTCTGGACATGAACGGCAATCTATTGGGACGGCCCAGGCCGTCCGGACGCCTGGACGGTCCGGAGCCATCCGAGGCTGCGCTGGATTACCGCCATCACATCGAGGCAGACCTCCTCGCCAAGATCAATTCCACCCTGGAGCCGCTGCTCGGAGCGGACAAGTTTCGCGCCAATGTCTCAGTCGAGTGCGATTTCAGTGGCGCGGAGCTCAGTGAAGAAGTGTTCGATCCGGAGCACTCCGTGATGAGCACCTCCCAGCGAACAGAGGATACCAGCGGCGGCGGCGTGGCCGGTGGCGTACCGGGAACCGCCTCCAGTTTGCCCCGTCCCACTTCGCGGCCGGGTGGCGGTTCCAACCGGATCTCGCGCACTACCGAGAACATCGCCTACCAGACCAGCCGAACGGTCAAGAAGACCCGGCTGCCGGCCGGCGGAGTGAAAAAACTGTCGGTAGCGGTGTTGGTAGATCAGTCCATTGTCTGGCAGAAGGATGGCACAGGTATGAAGAAGGTGCTCGTGCCGCCTTCGCCGGAGACCTTGAAGATCATTCACGATGTAGTGGCGGGGGCCACCGGTTTCAACCAGGAGCGCGGAGACCAACTGGTGATTGAGACGCTGCCTTTCGAATCGACGCTCGAAATTGAGCCGCCGGCAGCGCCCCGTGCTCCCGGCGCTCCGCCGAAGCCTTCACCTGCATCAGGTTTGCCCATTCCATTGAGTCGCAAGAATATGTTGATCGGCGGCGGCGTGCTGGCAGCGGCGATGGCGGTTTTCGTCGTGCTGTTCCTGTTTTTCCGCAAAAAGATGAAGAAGAAAGCCTCGACGGCTGCCATGGCCGCGGAACTTGCTGCCGGCGATACGCCGGCCGGGCGAGCGGCCTTGTCCGCTGCCAAGGCCGAGAACGAGTTGGAGGCGCAACTCGCTGAGCGCGATGCCTTGCAACAGAAGAGCGATGCACAAGTGTTAAGCAGCCTCAAATTGGCGCCGGTGATCACCAAGAAGGCCGAAGTGCTGGCCAAGCACTTGCGGGAAAAGATCTCGAAAGAGCCGGAAGTGGCCGCGCAGATCCTGCGGACTTGGATTCGAGAGGAGGAGCAGTGATCCGCTGTCTATGATCGTCAACACCAAATCCGAAGAGGCTGTAACGGGCCTCAAAAAAGCGGCGATGCTGCTGGTTGTGTTAGGCGAGCAGAGCAGCGCGGAACTGCTTCAGCAACTCTCCGAAGAGGACGTGCAGAAGGTCAGCCGGGAAGTAGCCAAAATTACGTCGATTTCCGGAGAACAGGCGGAATCGGTCCTCAATGAATTTCACCACATTTCCACAGCCGGAGATTACGTGGCCCGCGGCGGTTTGGAGTTCGCACGCAAGCTCCTGTTGACGGCGTTTCCCTCCGAAGTGGCCAAGCGTCTGCTGGACAGGTTAACCAAAGCATTAGGCGCGGAAGCCGCCTCGTTCGACGCGATTCAGAAGGCCGATCCGGGACAGCTTGCAAAGTTTATTCACAATGAGCACCCGCAAACTATCGCGCTGGTGCTTTCGCACCTCAACCAGACGCAGGCGGCTTCGCTGCTCACACAATTGCCGCCGCAAATGCGCGCCGATGTCGCACTGCGCATGGCAAGCCTTGACCAGATCTCGCCCGAAGTGATCATTAAGATCGCCTCGGTCATCGGCCAGAAGCTGAAGACATTGGGCGAATTCGCCCGTGAATCCTACGGCGGCGTGCGGGCGGTAGCGGAAATGCTGAACCGCTTGGATTCCACTTCTACGCGCGAGATCCTGACGCACATCGAACAGCAGGACACCAATATGGCTGAGACCATCCGGCACCTGATGTTCGTCTTCGAAGACCTGCTGCTGATCGATCCCATGGGCTTGAAGGAAGTACTGGCGAAAGTCGACCGCAAGATTCTGACGGTGGCCCTCAAAGGGACCAGCGAACAACTCAGGAACCAGGTGTTGGGATCGATGTCGCAGCGCGGCGCGGACATGCTGCGGGAAGACATGGAGGCGTTAGGGCCGATCAAAATCAAGGAAGTAGAGGCCGCGCAACAACAGATCATCGCTGTGGTGCGGCAGCTCGAATCGGAAGGCGTGTTGAGCCTGAAGGGTACGGTAGGCGAGCAGTATGTCGTCTAAGATCATGGTGCCGGACGAGCAACGGCCTCCCACTCCGGTGCCCTGGCGGCAGGTGACGGCGGGGTCTGGCACGCCGCCGCCTGCCGAGGAGAAGGTGGACGTGGCCGCTCAGATTGCCCAGATCGAGGCGCAGTACCAGCAGAAGGTTCGGGAAGCGCGCGCGGCCGGAATGCGGGAAGGTGAAATCGCCGGCAAGAACCGCGCCGCATCGGAACTGCAGCCGGTCGTCGAGCGCTTAACCCGGGCGATTCAGGACATCGCCAACCTGCGCGCGCGCCTGCGGCGGGAGGCCGAAGCTGACGTGGTGCAACTGTCGCTGGCCATCGCCCGGCGGATAATCCGCCGGGAGCTGTCGGTCGATACGGACGCGTTACACGGCCTGGTGATGGCGGCGCTCGAAAAGTTGCAGGGCCAGGAGATCTCGCGGGTGAAGGTTCACCCGTCGCACGTCTCCCTGGTGAAATCGAGCCTGCAACAGGCGGTCTCCGGGGGAGCAGTAGAGATAATCGCCGATGCCTCGCGCGAATTGGGGTCGGTGGTCTTCGAAACCACCCGGGGGAATCTCGACGCCTCAGTGGAATCCCAACTTCAGGAGATCGAGCGCGGTCTTGCCGACCGCCTGCGAAAACAATCATGACCGGCCGCATTTCGCTCGCCCCATATCTCGCAGATGTCGATTCCGCTCATCCGTTTCGCTGGACGGGGCGGGTGACGGAAGTAATCGGCCTGTTGATTGAATCGCGCGGGCCGATGGTTGCCATCGGCGACTTCTGCGAAGTGCGGACCGCCAGCGGGGGGCGCATTCGCACCCAGGTGATCGGTTTCCGCAACGGGCGGGTATTGGCGATGCCACTAGAGGAAATCGACGGCCTCCAATTGGGGGACGAAGTAGAAGCACGCAGCGAAGATGCGCGGGTGGAAGTGGGACCGGGGTTGCTGGGCCGGGTGATCGACGGGTTCGGAAAACCAATCGACGGCGGCCCGGCGCTGGAGGTTCGGGATTGCTACCACCTGCATGGCGCGCCGGCGAATCCGCTCGATCGCGAACACATCACCCAGCCACTGGTCACGGGGATCAAGGCGATCGATGGCCTGTTGCCCTGCGGCAAAGGTCAGCGGTTAGGGATCTTCGGGGGGAGCGGCGTGGGGAAAAGCACGCTGCTCGGCTCCATGTCGCGGCATAATTCGGCCGATGTAACGGTAATCGGGATGATCGGAGAGCGCAATCGCGAAGTTCGGGGATTTCTCGAAAAAGAGCTGGGGCCCGACGGGCGCAAGCGGTCGGTGGTAGTGTGCGCAACATCCGAACGGCCGGCCCCGCTGCGGGTCCGCGCCTGTTTCGTGGCACTGGCGGTGGCCGAATATTTCCGCGACCAGGGAGCCAGCGTCCTGCTGGTGATGGATTCCATCACCCGTCTGGCGATGGCGCAGCGCGAGATCGGGCTGGCCGCCGGAGAACCGCCCAGCCAGAAAGGGTATACGCCCTCGGTATTCAATCTGCTTCCCAAGGTCCTCGAGCGGGCCGGGAATTTCCGGAGGGGGTCGATTACCGGATTTTTCACCGTCCTGGTGGAGGGCGACGATTTCAACGAGCCGATTTGCGATGCGGTCCGCGCCATCCTGGATGGCCACATCATCCTCTCGCGCCAACTCGCCTCCGAGAGCCACTACCCGGCCATCGACATCCTGCAATCCGTCAGCCGACTCACTTCGGCCATCGCCACTCCCAAGCAGAAGGCGGGCGCGGCCAGGCTGCGGCAAGCACTGGCGGCGTATCGTGACGCCGAGGATCTGATCCAATTGGGCGCCTACGTGGCGGGAACGAACCCCGGGCTGGACGCCAGCATTCGTCTGCGTCCTGAAATCCTCGACTTCCTGCGGCAGGACCACGACGCCTTGGTCCCAATCGAGCAGACCCTGGCACGGCTGGAGCAGCTTGCGGCACGTCTCGATGAGCCGCCCGCCGCGCCGCAGAGTCTGCCGCCGAGGAAAACCAAGTGAAAGCCTTCCAGTTTCCGCTGGAGCGCGCGCTCGACTGGCGCCGCACCCAGCTCGAATTAGCCGAAGCCCAAGTCCGGCAACAAGTGGCGGCGTTGGCCGCGATTGACCAGGATCGCGCGGAGTTGGACGCCATGGCCCGCCGCGCCGAAGTGGAAGTGCGCCAGTTTTCGCCTCTGGGAGGCGCCGACCTTTGCACTCTGGGTACTTTCCGGCTGGCCCTACGGGCGCGCGGAAGGGAACTGGCCGCCCGGCGCAGGGAATGCCAGAAGGAATTGACTTCCCGGCAAGCGATCCTTGTGGAGGAGCGCCGCCGCTGCCGTCTTCTCGAGCGGCTCAGACAGCGGCGCTGGGCGGAATGGCATTCCGCCGCCGAAAAGGAACTGGATGAACTGGCCGGGGACTCATACCTGGCGCAGTGGGCCCGGCGCCGCACATTCTCCATATAATGGAGCCAATGACTCCTCAAACTTCCGCCGCAATTTCCCTGCCCGAGGTCCCGCTGACCGTGGAGGGCGCCAGCGTCCTCCATCAGATGATGCGCTTCCGCTGGGGCGCCTGGCGTGCGCTCGACCCCAGCGCCCGTACTGCGATTCTGGCCGAGGCGGCCGCAACGCTCGCCGCCTGGGAGAAGCCAGACAATGGCCGGCAGAGCGCGGTTTATTCCGTCCTGGGACACAAAGGCGATCTGTTGTTCGTCCACTTCCGGCGCAGTTTCGAGGAACTGAACCAGGCCCAGACGCGTCTCGCGCAGACCTCGCTCAGCGACTACCTGGAGGCCACGACGTCTTATCTTTCGATTGTCGAACTGGGCCTCTATGAATCTTCCACCGACACTTACGCGGAGCTGGCGCGGCGAGACATCAAGCCCCACTCCGACGAATGGAAGCGCGAAATTGAAGGCGTGCTCGACCGCCATCGCAAAGCCATGGCCCCACGGCTCTGGCCCGAGATTCCATCCGCCCGCTATATCTGCTTCTACCCCATGGACCGCCGCCGCGGCGAGGCGAAAAACTGGTACCAGGAGCCGATGGCCGACCGGCAGCGGATGATGAAGGAACACGGGCTGATTGGCCGAAGGTACGCCGGAGAGGTTCGGCAGATCATCACCGGCTCGATTGGCTTCGACGATTGGGAGTGGGGCGTGGATCTGTTCGCCGACGAGCCCCTGGTTTTCAAAAAGCTGATCTACGAAATGCGCTTCGACGAGGTGAGCGCGGTATACGCCCTCTTCGGCGCTTTTTATGTGGGCCTGCGCGTCGCGGTGGACGGGCTGGCGGACCTGCTGCGAATTTGAAATCTCCTCGCGGGCGACGACGCGCGCTAATCTGGAGGCATGATCGCGGCGGGACGGCGCAAATCGATCGCGTTTTATATCGCGTTCGGCACCGGGCTGATCCTCGTCATCCTGGTTCTGTATTTCGGCTGGGTGCAGCTCAACTGGCGCCACGGCGCGCTGCTGGTACTCGGCATCCTGCTGCTCCTCATCATCATCAGCGGCGTGATTCTCAACACCATCTCGCTGGTGCGCGAAATCCATCGCAACGAGCAAAAGGATGCCTTCATCAACGCCGTGACCCACGAGCTCAAGACGCCCGTCGCATCGATCCGCCTGTACCTGGAGACTTTGCAGACCCGGGCAGTGGACGAGGAGAAGCGCCAGGAATTCTACCGCATCATGCTGGACGACAGCGAGCGCCTGCTGGCCACCATCGAGCAGGTGCTGCGCACCGGAAGGATGGGAGCCGCGGGACGCGGACTCAACCTGGTCCGCATCGATCTCGGCTCGCTGGTGGAGGAATGCGTGGTGCGGGCACGAGCGCTGCACCGCGTCCCGCCGGGATCTATCACCTTTCAGCCGGGAGCCTCCGCCAGTATCCTTGCGGACCTGGAGGAGGTGCGCGCGGCGGTAGCCAACCTGATCGATAACGCCGTCAAATATTCCGGCAAAGACGTGAACGTGCGCGTGGAGACGGAGCAGTTGAACGGCTACGTGATCATGCGTGTGAAGGACGCCGGAGTGGGTATTCCGAAGACCGAATTAAAACGGGTTTTCAAGCGGTTTCACCGCGTGCCCGGTCCGCTGGCTTCGCGCGTGAAAGGCACGGGGCTAGGTCTGTTCATCGTCCGCTCGGTGGCCAAGCGGCACGGAGGCCGCGCCTGGGCGGAGAGCGAGGGAGCTGGACGCGGAAGCACGTTCTTTCTGCAATTGCCGGTGGCAAAATGACGCAAATTCTGGTGGTGGAAGACGAACTGCACCTCGCCGAAGGTCTGCTCTTCAATCTGGAGGCGGAAGGGTATCAGGTCCGGGTGGTGGAGACCGGCGAAGCAGCGCTGGATATCCTGGGCGAACCGGAAGCCGTGGTCGACGTGGTGGTGCTCGACGTGATGCTTCCCGGCAAGGATGGGTTTGCGGTGATGAGCGAACTTCGCCAGGCAGGACAGTTCGTGCCGACCCTCATGCTCACCGCGCGCGGCCACCCCGAAGACATTCTTCGGGGATTCGCCGCCGGGGCCGACGATTACCTGACCAAACCCTTCGAACTGGCGATTTTGCTGGCCCGTTTGCGCGGACTGTTGCGTCGCCGCGACTGGCTGCGGGCATCGGTGAGTCAACCAGTCGCCAAGCCGGATCCCAGCGACACGTTCACGTTCGGCGACAAGTCGGTGCACTTCGACTTGCTGGAACTCCACGTGCGCGACAAGGTGTTCCCGCTAACGTTGATGGAGGCCAACTTGCTGCGGTATCTGATCGACCACGAGGGCCGCCCGGTTTCGCGCAAGGCCATGCTGGAAGAAGTGTGGGGCCTGCACGAGGATACCGACACCCGCGCCATCGACAACTTTATCGTGCGCCTGCGGCGCTATATCGAGGACGATCCTGCTCATCCGCGGCATTTGATGACAGTGCGCGGGGTGGGGTATCGGTTTTTCGCGGCGCCGGGCAAATAGCGCCGGCCGATTCAGGTTTCGGCTCGCCGGTCCGATGAGTAGAATAGAAAAGAGCGGACTCTACATTGCCGGCCAGTGTCACCTCCATCAACGCGCGGCGGCAGGGCACCTATGTGCTTCTCGAAGCTCATCTGCCCGGACAACCGGCACGCAACATTGGTGTGTACCTGCTGGACACGGCGACCGGCCGTCTCTGGCTGCGTATGCGTCCCGACTATGAGGGCCTGGCCGAACCCGGCGATACCGAAGTTCTGGAGGCGCTCGAAAAGGACATTCTGGCTCGGTCGGCCGAACAAGGCGCCGAAGCGTTTCTGGTATTTCTGGAAGATTCGCTATCGAACGTGGTGCGGGTCAGCGAGCGCCAAACTGTCGAGGTCGATGCCTTTTCCCGCGTTGCCGACGCCTTGTTCGACCGGTACGTGGAGAAAATCGCGGTGGAACCCTTCCGCACGCACGTGCCTCTCTACAGCCTCCGCGCGGCAGCCGGCGGATTGGGCGAAGAGATGGAATCGGCGGCGGAAGATTGGATCCGCCCGTGCGAAGGGATGCGGCTCGATGCGGGTGTTTTCGCGGCCCATGTGGTGGGAAAGTCAATGGAGCCGCGAATTCCGGATGGCAGCATCAATCTTTTCCGCTTCCATCCGGTTGGTTCCCGCCAGAACAAGATTCTGCTCATCGAGCGCCTCGGCATCACGGACGAAAGTGCCCGCTACACCGTAAAGAAGTACACCAGCACGAAGGTTCCGACCGGCGAAGACCAGTGGGAGCACGATCGGATTCGCCTGGAGCCATTGAACCCCGAATTCGAGGCGTGGGACGTAGGGCCGCAGGATTTCGCCGTGGTTGCGGAGTGGCTGCGGGTCCTCGAGTGAAGCTGCTGGTCGATTGGTACCGCCGCGGCCATCGCGATCTGCCCTGGCGGCGCACCGCCGATCCCTACAGCATCTGGGTCTCCGAGATCATGCTGCAGCAGACCCGCGCGCAGGCCGTGATCCCATACTATCAGCGCTTTCTCGACCGGTTCCCCACGGTCGAAGCGCTGGCCGCCGCATCCGAAGACCAGGTGCTGGCGCTGTGGGCCGGCCTGGGCTACTATTCGCGCGCGCGCAATCTCCGTCGCGCCGCTGAGAAAGTGGTCGCTGGCGGCGTGTTCCCGCGCGGGTACGCGCAGATTCGCGATCTGCCCGGAATCGGCGACTACACCGCGGCCGCCATTGCCAGCATTGCGTTCGGATTGCCGCACGCCGTGGTGGATGGCAATGTCCTGCGGGTGGTCTCCCGCATGGAAAACGACGCCGCCGATATTGCCGCGGCGCGCACGCGTGGGCGCTTCCGCGCCATCGTCCAGGGCTGGATGGGCCGCTCCCATCCGGGTATTTTCAATCAGGCCCTGATGGAATTGGGCGCTACGGTCTGCCTGCCGGCGAATCCGCTGTGCCGCCAATGCCCGCTCGCCCGCCCGTGCCGCGCGCTCCAGGCGGGCACAGTTGGGCAGTTGCCGGTAAAACTGCGGAAAACCGAACCGGTCGCGATCGCGGCGGAACTGCTGCTGGTGCAGCGCGACGGCCGCGTGCTCCTGCGCCGCAAAGAAGCCGGGGCGCGCCGCATGGCCGGATTCTGGGAATTGCCTTCCCCCGAGGAACTCCCCGCCGCGCGCAAGGGCAAGACCCGGGGCGCATTCCTTCACACCATCACGCATCACCACTACACATTCACGGTGCGGTCAGCCACAGCGCGGACGACCGGTAAAAATTTCCGGTGGTTCGCCGCGGCTGAGCTCGCGGAAATCCCCTTGAGCACGACGGCACGGAAGGCGCTGAAACTGGCGGAGTTTTTCTGAGGCCAAGGAAAGGTTCCCGTGGAGGCGCAGAGGAAAGGTAATTCGTGTGCTTCTCCCGGTACTCCGCGACGCCGCGTAAAAGCGATCTTAGTATTTCCCATGGCGTCTTTTGCCGGAAATTCTTTACCCCGCGCTACCATATTTCTTGGAGCAATTTGCACTCGAGTTCGACCTGTTCCCGGAGCGGCGCGTTTTCAGCGTCAGTGAACTGAACGCCGCCATCCGCGGACTGCTTGACCAGGAATTCGGCGATATCTCGGTTTCGGGCGAGATTTCGGGGCTTAAACTGGCGGCCAGTGGCCACTACTATTTCACCCTGAAGGAACGCGAGTCCGCCATCAAATGTGTGGCCTTCCGATCGGCCCATCGCTACTGGAAATTCCGCCCGCAGGATGGTCTCGCGGTCGTGGCCCGCGGCCGAATCGATGTCTACGAAGCGCGCGGCGAATACCAGTTGCTGGTGGAAGTCCTCGAACCACAGGGGCTCGGAGCGTTGCAACTGGCGTTCGAGCAGCTCAAGAAAAAGCTGGCGGCTGAAGGCCTCTTCGCGCCTGAACGCAAGCGCCCGCTGCCGCGATTTCCGCAACGCATCGGCATTGTCACTTCGCTGCGCGGCGCCGCCGTCGCTGACATGGTGCAGATTCTCTCGCGCCGCTTCCCGGGAATCCACATCCGAATCTTCCCTGCGCAGGTGCAGGGAGAGGGCTCGGTGGAAGAGGTCTGCCGCGCGATTCAGTGGTTCAGCCGTTCCGGCTGGCCAGACCTTCTCATCGTGGGACGCGGCGGAGGGTCGCTCGAAGATCTCTGGACGTTCAACGAGGAAGCCGTCGCGCGCGCCATCGCCGCCTCCGCCATGCCGGTTATTTCGGCCGTCGGCCATGAGACGGACGTCACCATCGCCGATTTCGTGGCCGACCTGCGTGCGCCCACGCCCTCGGCTGCGGCCGAAATGGCCATCTGCACGCGCGACGAGGTGCTGGAGCGGATCACAGGCTGCCGGTCGAAAGCCGTGCAGGCGATGCGCTACCGGCTCGCCATGCTGGAGCGCCGTCTGCGCAGCCAGGGCACCGACCGCGCGCTGGGAGTCCTACACCGCCGCGTCGGCCGCGGCCTGCAGCGCATCGATGAACAGGAGTACCGCTTGCGCGAGCGAGTACGCCTGACGATCGATTCGCGTGAGCGCGCCCGCCGCGCGCTCGACGAGCGTCTGCGCCGCTTCGACGTGCGCCCGCGGCTGGCTTCCGCCGCGCGCCGTCTGGAATCCGCCGACGCGCGCGCCATCCACACTATGCGACTCGGCATTGTCCGGCGGCGCAGCCGGCTGGAGCAACTTTCCGCCAAGCTCTCGCAACTGAGCCCATTGCGCATTCTGGAGCGCGGGTACGCCATCGTCTCAAATCCATCCGGCATCCTTAAAGACTCCGGCTCCGCCCCGTCCGGCTCGAGCATTCACGTGCGCCTGGCACGCGGCGCGCTCGACGCGCGAGTGGAGTAGTGATAGCATCCGAATCATGGTGCGATTTTCATGCTTGGCGTTTGGACTGGGGATGGTTGCCACCGTCGCAAGCGCGCAGGGCCAGCCATCCAAGACGTTCGACATGTATGTCATCGATACTGAAGGCGGCCACGCCGTACTGTATGTGTCACCCGCGGGCGAGTCACTCCTGGAAGACACGGGCAACCCCGGAACGCGCGACCCGGACCGCATCATGGACGCCATCCATGCCGCCGGCGTGACCCAGATCGACCACCTGATTCTCACGCATTACCACATCGACCACGTGGGAGGCCTTACGGAGCTGGCGAAGCGCATCCCGATCAAGCACTTCATCGATCACGGTGCCACCGTGGAAGCACGCGAGCAGGTACCCGGCTTTCAGAAGAGCTACGCCGCGTTGTATGGCGCCGCCAAACATACCGTCGTTAAGCCCGGCGACAAGATTCCGTTCGCGGGTGTCGACGTCACGGTGGTCACTTCGGCCGGACAGGTGATCCAGACGCCGCTACGCGGCGGCGGTAAGCCCAATCCCGCCTGCGCGGAGTTCAAACCGCGCGACGAATCGCACGTCGATCCGGAAAACCCGCAATCGGTGGGCGTTGTCTACACCTTCGGGAAATTCCGCACCATTAACCTCGGCGACTTCACCTGGAATGCCGAAGAGAAGCTGATGTGCCCGGTGAACCCGATCGGCAAGGTGGACGTGTACCTCACCTCGCACCACGGCATCGATCAATCGGGTTCTCCGGCGCTGGTACACGGGCTTGAACCCGAGGTCGCCATCATGCACAACTCTACGCGCAAGGGCGGCGCGGTGCAGACCATGCAGACGTTGTACACATCGCCCGGGCTCGAAAATATCTGGCAGCTTCATTGGGCGTATGCCGCGGGGCTCGAATGGAATACGCCCGGGGTATTCATCGCCAATATCGAAGAGCCGGAAGTGGTGGCGAGCGTGCTGGCCAAGACGCCACTGGGGGGGCGCGGCGGCCATACCGGTCCGGCATTTTGGATCAAGGTGTCGGCGCGAGCCGACGGGTCGTTCACCGTCACCAACACACGGAACAATTTCAGTAAGGCGTACCGCGGCAACTGAGGGCGGCGCCTCAAGAACCTCGCTGTCCCCGGAAGCCGCCGCGGTCCGTAGAGCCGTGAAGCCAGACCGAACTAAGGCGTCGACCGATCGGCCGTATGTCCAGTGAAGCGATGGCGGCGGCAGCGCGATGAGCGCCCTTCAAGAAAATCACCGTGCCAACGCCAGGCGAAAATCCGCCGTCATAACCACGCCCAGAGTTACCGGCACAACCGCCCGTTTAATTCGAATGGAAGGTGCCCGCGGCGGAGGCGCGAATGGAATGCCGCTGGTGGCGGAAGTGGAACTCGAATCCACACCCTCGTTGCCGAGGAGCGGCTTTTAAGGCCGCTGCGTCTACCGATTTCGCCATTCCGCCACGCCTGCCCATTTTAGCAGGGCATTCTTTTCTTCTTGAAGAAAGCGCGCAGCAGTTCCACGCATTCGAGTCCGAGAACCCCTTCCACGATCTCCACGCGGTGATTCAGCAGGTCGGAATCGGCCAGCCGGAACTTGCTGCGTACCGCGCCGAACCGAAGGTCGCGTGTCCCGAACACCAGCCGCGCGACACGCGCGGCCACCAGGGCGCCGGCGCACATCGCGCAGGGCTCGAGCGTGCAGTAGAGGGTGACGCTTTCCAGCCGGTAATTACCGGCTTTTTCCGCCGCCTGGCGAAGGGCGAGAATCTCGGCGTGGGCTGTCGGATCGTGGCGCGAAACCGGCGCATTGTAGGCGGCGGCGACGATCGCGCCGTTTTCGACCGCTACGGCACCCACCGGCACCTCATCCGCGGCGAGGCCCAAGCGGCCCATCCGCAGCGCTTCGCGCATGAATTCCTCGTGGCGATCCACTAGCTTATAATACGGAAACTATGGCAGAACTGGAGATCCACCATGAAGGGAACGAGAACGAGCCGCTCGGAAAAACCATTGGCATATTAGCCGCCGTGCTAGCTGTATTGCTGGCCATCGTCACCATAGCGTCACACCGCACCCATACCGCAGCCATCATGCACAAATCGACGGCCAACGACGAATGGGCTTACTACCAGGCGAACAGCATCAAACTGCACAACGTGGAAATGGGGGAAGACCTGCTCTCGGTTTTGGGCGCCAAAAGCGACGCTGCGGACCGACTCCGCTCCCGCTACGAAGATCAGAAGAAAAAATATTCGTCGCAGCGGGACGAGCAGCAGGCGAAGGCGCAGCAGTCCGACGACAGCGCCGAGCGGGACGAGGACCGGGCGCTGCGCTACGATTTCGGCGAGGGACTGCTCGAAATCGGGCTGGTGCTGACGTCGCTTTACTTCATTTCGCGCAAGAAGATGTTTCCCGTCATGGGAGTCCTCGCGGGACTGGCCGGAGTAGGGATTGCGATGACTGGACTGGTGGTTTGAGCTGATCGCTCTAATGCCGGAAGTGCCGCACGCCGGTGAAAACGATCGCGGCGCCCAGACGGTCCGCCGCGGCGATCACATCGGAGTCGCGCACCGATCCGCCGGGCTCGATGAAGGCCGTCGCGCCGTTTTTCGCCGCTTCCTCCAGGCCATCCGGAAAGGGGAAAAAGGCGTCAGAGGCGACCGCCGTGCCGGCGAGCGGCAGAATGGCTTTCATGGCGCCGAAACGCGCCGAATCCACGCGGCTCATTTGGCCGGCCCCCACTCCCACCACCTGCCCGGGGCGGGCGTAAACGATGGCGTTCGATTTCACGTGCTTCGCCACCTTCCAGCCGAATTCCATGGCCCGCCATTCGTCCTCCGTGGGCTGCCGCTGCGATTTCACGACGGCCTGGGCGCGGTGGAACGTGGCGCGGTCGGCCGTCTGCGCGAGGTAACCGCCGGAGATGGACCTGACCACCAGCGGGTCGCCAGCCGAGTGCACGCGCATCAGGCGGAGATTCCTGCGCGCCTTGAGGATGGCGAGCGCTTCGGCCGAGTAATCCGGCGCCGCGATGGCTTCCACGAAGAGTTGGGCGATTTCGCGCGCGGTCTCCTCGTCAACCGTGCGATTGATGCCGATGACGCTGCCATACGCCGATACGGGGTCGCATTCCAGTGCCTTGCGGTAAGCTTCGGCGAGGGATTCCTGCTCGGCGCACCCGCAAGGGTTGGTGTGCTTGATGATGGCGACCGCGGGGGAGTTGAACTCCAGCGCTAAATCGTAGGCGGCGTCGAGATCCACCAGGTTGTTATAAGACAGTTCCCGGCCGTGCATTTGCTCCGCACCGGCGATGCCCGATCCGCGCCGCCCGTAGAGCGCCGCCTGCTGGTGCGGGTTTTCGCCGTAGCGCAGGTCCATCAGTTTGGGCGCACGCATCGCGAGATCGGGTGGCAGGGGGCCAGGGGCATCGACTTGTTCCAGGCGCGCGCTGATGGCGGCGTCGTAATCGGCGGTGGTGCGGAAGGCTTTCTTGGCGAGCCGCCAGTGCGTTTCGGCGGAGAGCGATCCGTCATTCGCGCGCAGTTCAGCGAGGATCGGTTCGTAATCCGCGGGCGATACCACCACCGCGACATCGTGATAGTTCTTTGCCGCCGAGCGGATCATCGCCGGACCGCCAATGTCGATATTCTCGATGAGGTCTTCCATGCGGGCACCGGCATTCGCCGCGGCCGCTTCGAAACGGTAGAGATTAATCACCACCATATCGATGGGCGTGATGTCATGTTCCGCGATGGCGCGGATATGCCCGGCATTTTCGCGAATGGCCAGAATGCCGCCGTGGATTTTGGGGTGCAGCGTCTTCACCCGGCCGTCGAGCATTTCGGGGAAGCCGGTAACGTCGGAGACGTCCCGAACCAGGATTCCGGCATCGCGAATCAGGCGCGCGGTACCGCCGGTAGAGATGAGCTCGGCGCCGGAACCGGCCAGGGCGCGGGCGAAATCGATTATTCCTGTTTTATCGGTGACACTGAGCAGAACGCGGCGAATTTGGGGCATCTAAAACGACGATACCAAAACCACTCCTCAGGCCGCGCACTCGCCGCGGCCGAGTTCGAGCGAGAAGGCCTCGTTGTCGCCCCAATCCTGGTACAACTCGGGGAAGAGTTCGGCCGGCTTGGCGAGATCGGCCGTGAGAGCGCGGAATGTTTCCACTTTGTAGCGCAGGACGTACTGACGGAAACTCTCGCCCGGTCGCCGGTTGACGACAAAGTGGTCGAGGACGCGCCTCACCGCCTCGGGAGCGAGCCGCGCGGGAATCGATTGAATGGCAAGGCCGAAGCGCATGATGCCATCTTCGTCATAGCCGCCGCCGAGGAGCATCTGGTAGTACGGGACCTCGCGTCCCTCGATCTTTCGGGCATTGCCGTAAAATCCGAAATCGCCGATCCAGTGATGGCCACAGGAATTCGGGCAGCCGCTGGCCTTGATGGTGAGCTGTCGCACCTGCGGATCGTCGTAGCGTCGCGCGGTTTCGGCGAGCACAGCGCCCAGGTTCATCGTTTTGGTGAGTCCCAGATTGCAGGTGTAAGCGCCAGGGCAGGTTACTACATCTTCAATTTCGCGCGCCCCCGATTCGCCCAGGCCCGCGGCATCGAGCGCGCCGTGCACGCGATCGAGCCGCTCCAGCGGAATGAATGCCAGCAGCAGATTCTGCTCGATGGTCACGCGCACCAGTCCGTCGCCGGCAGTCGTGGCGATATGGGCGAGGGCGCGGAGTTGATCGCTCGTGAGATTCCCCTGCTCAACTTTCACGGTGACTGCGGCATAGCCCGCCTGCCGCTGCAGCCGGACGTTGGTACGGCGCCAGGTGTCGTCCTGCGGGCCGTTGACTACCGGCAGCAGCGCGCCCGTGCCTAGCGGTTGCGGGTGCGACTCGTATCCGCCGAATCCCTCGGGCACGATTTCAGGCCAGGCGAGTCCACCGTTCGCCATGATGTTGGCGAATTCGGCCTCGATTTGATCGCGTAGCCACCCGAAGCCGCGATCGCGGACCAGGAATTTCATGCGCGCCATATTCTTATTGCGTCGATTGCCGTAGCGGTTGAAGACGCGGATGACCGCCTCGCACTGGTTGAGCAGACGCTCCTCGGGGACGAACTCATGGAGCAGGTTGGCTTCCATGGGCAACGGACCCAGGCCGCCGCCGACGATCATGCGGAATCCCCTGCGCCCGTCGCGAACGGCGGCGCGCAGGCCGATGTCGTTGATCGCTCCCTGGATGCAATCGTCGCCTGAGCAGCCATCGAAAGCGATTTTGAATTTGCGCGGAAGATCGCTGGTGAGGTCCTTGCGGAGAAAGGCGTAAGCCAGACGCTGGGCGTACGGCCGGACATCGAAAATCTCATCGTGCACGAGGCCCGCCCAAGGGCAGACGGTGACGTTGCGGACGGTGTTGTAGCAGGCTTCGCGGTTGGTCAGGCCAACATCGGCCAGGAGGTGCATCAGGTCGGGCACCCGCGCCAGAGGCACAAAGTGGTACTGAAGATTCTGGCGCGTGGTGAGATGGCCCCGACCCCCTCCGAATTCGTCCGCGATACGGCCGAGTTGCTCGACTTGCACGGACGTCAGCAATCCGCCGGGAATCTTGCAGCGGACCATCTGAACGCCGGTTTGCCGTTGCCCGTAAATGCCATGCTTGAGACGGAAAGGGCGGAACTGGTCCTCAGTGATTTCACCAGCCAGATAGGCCCGGGAGCGCGAACGGAAGGTCTCGATTTCCTCGCGGACGACCCGATCATGTTCCATTTCAAGAGTTTGCCGGTTGGGGATGGCTTCGATAATCGCGCATTCCATACATATACCCCATGTATACTAGGGAATAAAGTCTACTACTCTATAGAGATTATCTAAATGCTCATAAGGATGCAAGCCGGGCTGCCGCAGGTCGAAGGATTTACAATGGGGTGGCTGCCAAATGCCCGCATCCAAGCGCAAGGTATTCAATCGCTCGTTCTGGCAATCTCTCATCGCGGTGCTGGTGGGTAACGCGATTTATTACGGGATCTATAAATACCTGCCGCCGCGCGGGCAGCATCAGCTTTACCGCATCGATTGGGGACTGGCTGTGGATTTCTGGATCTGCGTGATCTGCTATTTTTTGATTCGCATGATTCCGTGACCGCCGCTCAGTAGTGCAGCACGAACCCCAGCATGGGAAGGAAATGATTGCGGCCGTTCACTCCGCCGAGCTTCCGGCCGGTGATGTAATCGCGGGCGTCCACGCGGATGCTGAAGCGTTTGGCGATGCGGAAGTCCACACCGCCGCCGGCGCTGAAGACCCCGTGGTATGCGCTTTCGGTTTTCAATTGAGGAGGAGCGTATGGTGTCAGCGCGTAGTTGTGAAAGTCTCCTCCGCCTCCTCCCGCGGCACCGAATACTGTAATGCGCGGTGCCAGAGGTATCATCAAACGGGCCGATGGCGTCCATAGGATCGAGTTCGCGTTCGCCTGGCCTGGCGTGGCACTCGTTCCCCCCGGGGAGGCAAAGACGAGGCTGAACGGCTCGACCCACAGAGTTGCCGCGGATTTGCGCGCCACTGGAAAGGCAAATCCAAAGACGTTGGAGAATCCAGTGGACCCGGTGATCGCCACGCTGCCGCCGCCCAGCGTCTCGTTGCTCCCGAATGCCGGACCTGCCATAACGTAGTTTTCCCCCCCGGCTTGGCCCCTGGCAGCCACCGGCAGGAAGGCGAGGAAGAGGATTGGGAGCACCGGCCGTTTCGTCATGGTGGCCTCGTCAATGCAGAACGAATCCGAACATGGCCAGCGGATGATTCCGGCCGGGGACGCCGACGAGGTTACGGCCGATGACGTAATCGACCAGATCCGCGCGCAGGCTGAACCATTTCGATAACCGGAAATCGACCCCTCCGCCGAAGTCCAACACGCCGTGATCGATGCTGTTGGTAGTCAAGTTGGGGGTTGTCGATTGAATGGCGGGGTAATCGAAGAACCCTCCTCCGCCGCCCGCCATACCGAAGACCGAGACGCGCGACGAGACTGGCATCATAATCCGGGCTCCCGGAGTGAACATCATGGAACCGAGATTAATGGAACCGGGGACCGTCGCCGTTTCGTGAGAAGGCACGAAGAACGTCAACGGGAGGTCTAACCAGAGGCTGGCGCCTGCGATTCGCTTGAACTGAATGCCCGATCCCCAAGTCCAAGCGAACCCCGTGGAGCCGTACAAGGTGACGCCGCTGGTTCCGATGGTCTGGGTTTGTGTGAAACAAGGGCCGGCCAAAAAGAATCCGTCCCAACCCTGGATAAACTGCGCCTGCGCCAAAGGTGGCAGAAGCATCGGCAGAAGCAGGATTCCCTTCGTGTATCGCACTACCGGAATGATAGAGGGAGCGCGGGGGGAGATCCAACGAATTCCGCTGAGCGGCCGGATTGAGCGTTGAGCGGCGCGGGCCGCTCAAAACCCGTCCGCGCCAGTCAGAATCGTCATCCGCCGCTCGGCGGGAATTCATTGAGCGTACCGGAAAGGCTCCGTATACTGAAGGCGCTCGATCATGCGGTGGGTGGCATCATTCCTGGTTTTGCGGGTGTTGGCAGGCGAGCCATGCGGGGCCGCGGAACACAAATCCTGGAACCAGATTCAATATGTGGGTGGAACGGTGCCCATCAAAACGAGCCGCTACGACTTCAACACCACACTAAGTCTGACCGCGAACGACATTGTGGTAGAAATCGCACCCGCCACGGTATTTCAGAGCAAGAAAACGGTGCGCATCAAGGTGTCGCAGGTGTTGAGCCTGAGCGCCAACGATGCCGCCTGGCGGAAGGTCGGGGCGGTGAACGGAGCGCGCCTGCCAGCCAAACCCCCCACTCTTTTCGGTGTATTGTTAAATAACGATTTTCTGGGATTGATCTACGCTGGGGACGATGGCAGGAAAGGCGCCATGCTGTTTGACAGCGCCTTCGCGCCCGTCATCCTGCGCGTGCTGAGCAAGCTGACCGGCAAACCGATCGAGAACTCGCCATGATGGAATACTCGCTGCTCGATCTGGCATCGATGGTGGTATACGCTTTTGGCGCGCTCACCTTTTCGCTGCTCACGGTTTTCTACTGGCGCGAGCGGAGGCCGAAACGCTCGATATTCCACGTATTCACGCTGGTCTGTGCGGGTGCGTTTCTGAGCAACCTGCTTTTCCGTGTGCTTCCGCTGCATCTGCCGTTTCCGACGATGCTGACCGCCGCCATCATCGCCGGTATGATCCCCCCGCTGATTCTGCACGTGGTTTACGAGGCGGAAGGCATCGCATCTCCGGTCTGGCGATGGCCGCTGGCGGCGCTGTACGCGTGCTCGATGGCCGCCAGCGTGCTGCGCGAGATGCACATCGCAAGCGAATACTTGTATCGCGCGCCGGCGATTGCGCTAGGCGTCTCAACCGCGTCGGGTCTGCTGGCTCAGATCTTCTCACGCCGAACGAGGACGCCGCGCGAGAGCGCGCACCGCACCGCGCTCCGCGTCCTGCTGGCGCTTATGTTGGCTTGCGCCGCTGCCAGTCTTGCCGGGTTGGGCGCATTCCTGTTCGACGCGCCGGACTACCTTCTGCTGGCGTTTTTCGCCGTCAGCCTTTACTACCGAGAGCGCCTGGTCTTCTTCGATCTGCTGGTAAAGCGCTGCGTGTTTCTGGCCGTGGGGCTGGCGATTTTGGGCGTGGCATTCACCCTCCGCGAGCGCGCCGGGGCAAACCCGTGGATTCTTGCGTTGGGATTGCCTTTGTTCTGGCTGGCCGGCCCCTCGGTCTACGATTTGGTGGCGCGCGCCATTGATCGCGCGTGGCTTCGGCGGCCGTACTCGTCGGCCGAGGCTGAACGGCAGTTCATCCGCGAGATTCAGGCGGCTGTGACCGAAGACGATCTGCGGGCGCGCGCCGAAAGCAGTCTTCGCGCCATATTTCAAGCACCCGCGACGGTGTTCTGCGACGGCAATGCCGCCGCGGTCGCCGACGGGCTGGCCGCCGAATTCATTCAGCTCGGTCCCCGGCCGAATGGCATCCCCTTTCTTAGCGACGACCGTCGATTGCTGCAATCCCTCGCCAACGCACTGGCAGTGGTGCTTGAAAACGTCCGCTTCCGCGTGGAGCGCCGGCGGCAGGAGGAGCGCGAGCAGCAACTCCGCTGGCTTGCCAGCCGCGCCGAGTTGAAAGCTCTGCGCGCGCAAATCAATCCACATTTCCTGTTCAACTCGCTGAGCGTGATCGCGGGCCTGGTGCATTATCGGCCGGAGAAGGCGGACGAAGCGATCGAGGAACTGGCGCAGGTGTTCCGTTACACGCTGCGCAAGTCGGAACATGAATGGGCGCCGCTGGCAGAGGAGATCGATTTCGTATCCGCCTATCTCCGCATCGAGCAGGCGCGATTCGGCGACCGCCTGCAAGTGGCATTTGCGGTCGATCCAGCTACGGCCGGCCTGGCCATCCCGGCGATGAGCGTTCAGCCGCTTGTGGAAAATGCCATCAAACACGGCATCTCTGCGGTGGAGGGCCCCGGCACGGTAGGCTTGCGGGCGGCAATGGATGAAGGCCGTCTGCGACTCGAAGTATCGGATAGCGGACCCGGATTTCCCGCCGGCTTTTCGCTGGAAAAGAATGGAGAAGGCCACGGGCTGCGCAATGTGATGGAGCGGCTGCGCGGCTACTATGGCGATGCCGCCCGGTTATCCTGGGACAACGGCGATGGCGCCACGCGCGTAGTGCTGGAGTTGCCGGCCGGAGACAAGGCCCGTGATACGCATTTTAATCGTGGATGACGAAGTGCCCACGCGCATTCGCCTCCGGCAGATGCTGGCGGCTCACTCCGATGTGGAGGTGGTGGGCGAAGCCGGGAGCGGTACGCAGGCGATGGAGATGGCCGCGGCACTGCGTCCGGACGTGATCCTGTTGGACATCCAAATGCCCGGGTCGAGCGGCCTCGACGTGGCGGCGTGCCTGCCCAAGCCGCGCCCGCACGTGGTGTTCTGCACGGCCTACGACCAGTACGCCGTGGAGGCGTTCGATCTGCACGCGGTGGATTACCTGCTTAAACCCGTGGCGCGCGCGCGCCTGGCGCAGACCGTCGATCGCCTTCGCGGCATGGCGGCGGGCGCGCAGGACGTGGCGATCGACCAGGCAATCCGGCGCCACGCATCGGACGCGGCGCGGTTTCTCGTGCGCAGCGGCGCGCATTACCTGGTGGTGCCGGAAGCGAGGGTACTATATTTCGGGACGGAAGGAAGTTTGACACGGCTGGTGGCGGACAGCGGCCAGTATTGGATGGACCCATCGCTGAACGAGCTGGAAGAGAGGCTCGATCCAGACCGCTTTTTTCGGATCTCGAGGGCGTCTTTGATTAATTTGAATGCGGTGACAGAGGTCGTGCCGGTGACCGGCGGGTCGGGTGAGGTGGTAATGAAGAACGGCCACCGGCTGGACGTGAGCCGGCGGCGTTTTCGCGATCTCCTGGATGCGCTCGCCCCACGCTAAGGCGCCTCCCCTTGCCAAACGCCGAAATAAGTGCGGAAAGTACGGCGCCAAAGTCGCGCCCTCTGCCGGCCCGGAGCAGCTCTAGCCCGTCTAATCATTGATCCGCCGTCCGCCGATAGAAGTAATGGATGGCGGCGGAAGAGATCGTCGAACAGGAGCTGATACTTAATCGCTTCCGGAAACTGATGGCCGAAGTGATGCGCGGCGTTCTGGCGCGTAACTCCTTTCAACGGTGGGAAATCGAAATCCTCATGGACATGGAAACCTGCCACATCGATCGCCGCCGCCGGCTCGAAATCCTGCGGCAATACGAGCGCGCGGTCGAGCGCCAGATGAATTCAACGCTAGGGCCGCCGATGAAGCTCTCCGAATTCCTCGCTCTGCGGGCGCGCCGGCGCGCCGCACGCTAGTGCCACGAACTTTTCGATAGGCGAAAATGCGGGTAGTGGTGAGCCCTGGTTGGCGGTCCACCGCAGGCCGGGGCCGATGAGTAAATCTCCTCCAGGTCGATGAGGCAATGTACCGTCGCCGGGGTACGCCATCTCGCTGCGGCTCGCGGCCATCGGGCCGTATGGCTTATTCTCCAACTGGTGGGGCAGCGTACCCGCGATATCGGCCTCCGCATGGCGCCGGGAGCTTGTTGGACGGCGGTTCTGACGGAGATTTTGCACGACGGGCTGAAGTCGGTGGGAGCCGGGCTCGTTGTGGGAATCTCCGGAGTAGTAGTTCCGACGCGTGTTGTCGAGAGCCTGCTCTTCGGCGTCAAACCGGGTGATGTCGCCACTTACGGCGCAGTGGCCAACGTCCTTGCGCTCACCGGCGCCGCGGCTTGCGCCGTACCGGCGCTCCGCGCCACGCGCAAGATCCTGCGGTCGTGTAAAGAAACGAGTAGCTAATCGTGCCGCAGGGCAACCATCGGATCGACCCGCATGGCTCGCCGTGCCGGAATCATCGCCGACGCCACCACGATCCCGACCAGCAGCGCCGCTGCCGCGGTAACAACTTGGGGGTCCATAGCTCCGACGCCGAACAGGAACCTCGCCAACACGCGCGATGCCGCCGCCGTGCCTGCCATACCAATCGCCGCACCTGTCACCGCAAGCACCGCCGTTTCACGGGCCACCAGTGCCAGAATCGATCGTGGCGCAGCACCCACGGCCATGCGGATTCCGATTTCTCTGGTCCTTCGGTCTACCGCGTAGGACGTGAGGCCAAAGATTCCTACCGCCGCCAGCACAATCGCCAGCGCCGCGAACAGCACCACTAGCAGAGTATTCAGCCGCCGCGCCGCTTCCGTTCTCCAGACGACCTGCTCCATGGTCGAGACATCCGCCACCGGTTGGCCGGAGTCGATGTCGGCCACCGCACGACGCAGAGCGGCTGCAAGGGACGCGGGATCGCCGGCGGTCCGCGCCACCAGTACCATCAGGTGGGCGATGGAGTAGCCCTGCTCGGCGATCGGAAGCTGCTCGTTGAGTGCGTAGACCGTGCCGCCTCTCGATCCCTGCTCCGGCGAATACTGGCGGACTTCGCTCACGACCCCCGCGACAGTGAACCATGTGTCATGGAAGCGCATGCGGTTGCCGACCGCAGCGCCCCGCGGCCAAAACTGGCGCGCCAGCGATTCGCTGATCAGCGCCACGGGTGAGGAACCCGCGACGTCGCTCGACTCGAAATACCGGCCGCGCACCAAGCGGATACCCATGGCGCGCAAGTAATCGCGGCTGACGCTGGCATAATCGGCGAACGGTTTGCTGCGCGCCGTCTCGGGCCGTCCTTCAATTTCAAAATCCGTAGCTTGCATGATGGTCCCCATCGGCAGCGACGAAACCGTGCCAGCGTATTGCACCCCCGGCACGGCGCGAGCTTTTCGCAGCAGTTCGTCCCGGAACGCCGCAACGCGCGCCGCCCCCGAATATCGCGCTTTCGTTAACTGCAGCCGCACGGTGAGGACGTGCTCTTTGCGGAAGCCCAGATCTACGCTGGCCACGCGGCGGAAGCTTTCGAGCAGCAGTCCCGCGCCTGCCACCAGAACGAGGGCCAGAGCGATCTCGGAGATTACCAGCGCGCGCGCTCCAGACGCCAGACCTCGCGGCCGAACCGCCGGAAGCGCGCCGAACAGCAAGCCGGTAGCGAGCGAGATGCCCGATCCGAACAGCAGGACGGCGCTATTAATGCCGATTTCGTCCGCGCGCGGCATACCCGCCGGCAGGGTCGACTTCAGCGCCGGCAGCGCCCCATAAGCCAGCAGAACGCCTGCCACGCCGCCCGTCATCGCCAGGATCCCGCTCTCGGTCAGAACCTGCCGTACCAGGCGGAATCGTGTGGCTCCCAGTGCCCGCCGCACCGTCATTTCGCGCTCGCGCCCGCATGCCCGCGCCACCAACAGATTGGCGATATTGGCGCATGCGATCAGCAGAACGAAAGATGCCGCGCCCATGATCAGCAACAGAGCCGGCCGGAACTGTTCCAACGCTCGCCCCTCGTTGAGCCGGCTCACCTGCACACCCCAGCCGCCATCGTCGCTCGCATAAGCGCTTGCAAGGCGCGCCACGATCGTATCCATCTCCGCACGCGCCTCTGCAATCGAAGAGCCGTCTTTCAGGCGCGCGATGGTATAGAAAGAATGCGCGTCGCGCGCACGCTCCTGCTCGGGCGGCACGTTCAACGACATCCAGAGCGCGGGCCGGTAACTTGCCGACCCCATCGGCGGAAACGCAAATCCTTGCGGCATTACCCCGGCGACGGTATATTGCCCGCCATCGACCTCGACCGGCCTGCCTATCACTTCCGGGTCACCGCCATACCGCCGCATCCACCACGCGTAGGAGATCAAAGCCTCGCGCGGGCCGCTTGCGCGGTCAGCTTCGGGGTCGATCGGACGACCCAGTGCCGGAGATACGCCGAGCAGGGGGAACAGGTTTGCCGACACCCCGTGCGCGACCACTTCCTCCGCGCCTTCGCTGCCGGTGACATTCACTGCGCGAATGTAGCGGTGCAAGCCGAACGCCTTGATGGTTTTCGCCTGCGATCTCCAATCCGCCAGATTTGGAAACGAGGTCCCGCCCATGAACCGGTTCCCGCTCAGTTGCCGCATGCTGATATCGACCAGGCGCTCCGGCTGCGCGTACTTCGCCGGGGCCAGCCAAACGCCGTACACCACGCTGAAGATCGCCGTATTCGCACCGATTCCCAGCGCCAGAGTCAGCACCGCCACCGCGAAGAACGCGGGAGATCGTCCCATGCCGCGGATCGCGTAGCGCGCGTCCTGAAGGAACTGCTCGAGCCAATCCATATGCGTAAGACGATGAAAGGGTGCCGGCCGTCGGTGCGTTTTTAGGGCAGCAGGTATCGGGTAAGCATCTCTTTCAGCTCGTGCAGCACGGCGCGGCGCGCTTCCACGGTCTCCTGTTTGTAGGCGAATGCGATCACGCGGTCGCCCGCCTCCGCCGCCATGCGGATCTTCAACTGCAAGCGCTTCCCCGGCTTCCATCCACATTTGCGCACCAGCAGGTCGCCGAGAATTCCGCCCGGACCGGTTCGCGGATCGGACTGGTTTTCGCGCGTCCATTCGCTGATGTGGCCGCCGAGCGCCAGTTCGCGAAAGTGCGGCCGGCTGTCCAGAAAATCGATGTACGCATCCAGGACGCGTCCCAACGATTTCCGCGGCGAGAAGATCAACTGCCGTGCGGTAAAAGCGCGCTCAATTTCGGCCCGGAACGCATTGAGCTCGCGCACTGCGATGGCATCGAAGATTTCCTGCCGGTCGGAATAAAAGCGGTAAAGCGCACCCACCGAGATCCCGGCTTCCTGCGCCACGCGGCTGGTGGTGATCTCGTCGAACGGAACACGCCCGAGGAGCGACGATGCGGCGTCGAGAATCTCCTCGACGGTTTTGTTGCTGCGCGCCTGCAGCGGAGTCCTTCGGCTGGCTGGGACTGTCATGAGCGGACCGAAACGCGAATACGATTCGCATTCGTGTCTACTCCCATTGTATGCTGGAAGTATGCCCGTGCCTGCGTCGCAAATGTGGACCGTCGCCACCTACGTCCTCAAGCAGAAACTGAAGGGGCGGGAGCGGTATCCGCTGGTGCTCATGCTGGAGCCGCTGTACCGCTGCAATCTGGCGTGCGCCGGCTGCGGGAAAATCCAGTATCCTGGGCACGTTTTGAAGCGCGAACTCACGCCGGAGGAATGCTTCCGCGCGGTAGAGGAATGTGACGTGCCGACGGTGGCGATTCCCGGCGGCGAGCCGCTCATGCACCCCAGAATCGACGAGATCGTACGCGGGCTGGTGGCGCGCAAGAAGTACGTCTACATGTGCACCAACGCGCTGCTGCTGAAAGAAAAGCTGCACTTGTTCACGCCCAGCAAATATCTCACGTTTTCGGTCCACATGGATGGCGAAAAGGAGCACCACGATCTTTCGGTTTGCAAGGAGGGCGGCTACGAAATCGCCCTCGAAGCCATGCGCGAAGCGGTCCGCCGCGGCTTTCGGGTCACGACTAACACGACCATCTTCGAAGGCGCCGACAGCAAATCGGTGCGGGCGTTTTTCAGCCAGATGATGGACATGGGGGTGGAAGGCATGATGCTTTCGCCCGGCTACTCCTACGACAAGGCGCCCGACCAGCAGCACTTCAGCAATCGCGAAGCCAACCAGTCGATGTTCCGCAAGATTCTCTCCAACCGCGACGCGCGCTGGCAATTCAATATGTCGCCGCTGTTTCTCGAGTTCCTGATGGGCAAACGCAATCTCACGTGCACCCCGTGGGGAATGCCCGGATACGGAATTTTCGGGTGGCAGAAGCCCTGCTATTTGCTGCAGGACGGCTACGCGGATTCGTTTCAGGAACTGCTCGATTCCACCGACTGGCGGGAATACGGCTACGAGTCAGGCAATCCCAAATGCGCCAACTGCATGTTGCATTCCGGGTACGAAGCTTCGGCGGTGGATTACACTTTCTCGTTCAAAGGAATCTTCGCTACCATCCGCGCCATGCTTTTTTCGCGCTATCGCGATTCCAAGGCCGCCAGTGAACTGGCGGCAGAAAAACCGAAAGCGGCGCTGGTCCAGATCGACGGTATCGCTTCTCGCCCCACGCTGAAAGGTACGGAGATCGACGCGCCCGCGCAATTGGCCGGGGGCATCGAGCGGGCGTTCGATTACCGCGGCGACGTCACCGTGACGCTCGGGAACGGCGAGAGGATCGAAGGGTATATTTTCGACCGCGAGGAGAAGGCTTCGACGCTCCGGCTCATGACTAAGCCTGGACAGAAGCTAACCATTCGCTACGCGGATGTCTCAAAGGTCTCGTTCACCGGCCGCGATATGGCCGACGGCCGCAGTTGGGAAGCGTGGATTCGCAAGTACGCCGAACGCAAGGCCGCGGGCGAAAAGAATATCGAACTGCTGCCGGAATCGCTGGATTGAGGGCTGGCCCGGCGATCGAAATTGGGAAAACTCCGCGGCGATATCCTAACGGGCTACCCAGACGTAGTAGAGGTCCTCAGGGATCTGAAATTCGTCCTTCTTGATCGGTGTCTTCAGGATCTGCCAGGCAGCGGTGGGTTTGACGATCTGCCAGTGATCCGGAGTTCCCACCCGGATCGGCATGGCGAAATCGGCCTCGTGCGCTTTCCACCGATAGGCCACCGAACCGGCGGGCTCGTCGAATCGCAGTTCCAACACCGGCAGGTCTTCATGGCGCAGGTATTCGTCGAAGATGGCGGTAAGGTTCATGCCGAGCTTTTCGTTGAAGTACTGCACCACATCCTCGGTCATGATGTTCTGATATTTGAAGTGCTGGAAGAAATCGTGGAGGAAGGCGAACCACCTGGTGTCGTCATCTACCAGGGTGCGGATGGTGTTGATAAACAGGGCGCCTTTGAAATACTGGTCCTCCGGCGGAGTCGCATTCACGCCGCGCTGCGCGACAATCGGCTGGCGGTTCTGGACCTTCGGCTTGTAGCCGCTGAGATATTTCAGGCCGTCGGCTTTGCCCCAGCGATATTCCACGTATAAAGACTCGAGATAAGTGGCCCAGGCTTCGTGGATCCACATGTCCGAGCGGTCAGCAGCGGTGATCGCGTTGCCGAACCATTCGTGGGCGCTCTCGTGGACGATAATGAAATCGAACTTCGGGCTGATGCCGACTCCGGTCCAGTCGCGACCGAGGTATCCGTTGGTGAAGTGATTACCGTAGGTCACCGCGGTTTGATGCTCCATGCCGCTATAGGGAGCCTCGATCAACTTATAGCCATCGTTCTTGAACGGATATTCGCCGAAATAGTGCTGGTAGGCCTCGAGCATGCCTTTGGCTTGAGCGAACTGGGTCTTGGCCTTATCGAGGTCCTCCGGCAGGGCATAGAAATCGAGCGCCAGGCCGCTGAGTTGATCGGAGAAGTGCCGATAGTTGCCGATGTTGAGGGACACGTCGTAGTTGTTGATGGGATAGCTGACGTGCCAGTCCCAGCGGGTGTAGCCGTCGCCGAGCGGGGTCTTGCCGGCAAATTTGCCGTTGGAGACGTCGGTCAGGCCATCCGGGATTTCGACGGAGATGTCCATGCTCTCCGGTTCATCGCGCCACTGGTCCTTGTTCGGCCACCAGATGCTGGCGCCCTGGCCTTCGCATGCCGTGTTAATCCACGGATGACCGGAGGAGTCGTTCCGGAAGGTGATGCCTCCGAAGCGGCCGGAGGTGATCGGATGGCCGGAATAGAAAAAGTCGATCGTGTACTCCTTTCCGGCCCGGAGCATTTCGGGAAAATCGACAAACACGGCGCCGGAATCGCGCTCGTACCGGAGGGGCGTCTGGCCGAACAGGATCTTATCGACCTGCAGAGCCTCGCTCAGATCGAGTTGGATGCGGCCGCCGTCCTGAAGCATTTTGAAGCGGGTGACCACATCGCCGGAAAGGAATTTCTTTTCCGGATCGACTCGCACGTGAAGCTTGTAATAGAGCAAGTCGTTATTGGCACGATCGGGTCCGTAGGCGCCACGCAGGATATCGGCGTGAGTGGGTTCGGAGGCTTGCGGCGGCGTGGCCGCGGCCGGCACAACCGCCAGCAGCATCAGTGGTGCAAAGAATCTGACCATCGGTAGAACGTGACGCGGTACTGGCGCCGGCGCCAGCCCGCTTCAACAAACTCCTTCCAACCTGCGCGCGTAGCTTCCTCGCATGGCTTAACCATGATCTTACTGTGTCGCTCGCGGTGGCGCGCGGCGTGCTCTTAGGAGGGGCAGTCGCGAGCGCTTCCGGCGCGGCGGTTTCGGAGCTTCCGGATCGACCCGCGCCGGAAGTACTGCGGGCGTCCCGATCAGCGGAACGGAGAACACCAAAGCTTTCTCGAGGTCGAAATCCTTTCTCCTTTCGGCTCGAGTCCAGGCAAGATCGACGTCGCTCAGCCACTCGACCTCGGGCATCAGCATGCTGCCAAAGAGCACCAGCCTTGTCAAGCCCCGAGCATGAAATTTGACCCGCGTCACACGATCCAGAAAGTGCGCCACGGCTCTTTCGCCAGTGGCTCGCGAGATCCGCCGCGCCGGCGTGGCGGCCGCCATCGTTCGTCCCGCTTGTGTCACCGTTTATCGCCCCAACCGGTACGCTCGGTGAGTCCATGCCTCTCAAGTGCCTTAGCCATAGAACGGCCGGCGGCCGGCGCCGATTTCGCGGCTGACGCTACGCGGGACGCCCGAACCCGGCAGTCGCCCGCAGCCTGCGAAGGACCTTGCGCGCCAGGAGCGCCGGTACCGGGCGATTTCGCTCGTGGGATCGACACGCATTCCGGTATCAGAATACTCGGGACTGGGTGCCTTCCGGCGCGATCATATTCATGGGACAGCCTGCGCTTTGGGGTATCCGGGACCACGCAGTGCAACGCCAGGCCTTTCTCCGGTAACCTTGCCGGCCCTGACGACCGCGATTCCGTTGACGAAGACATACTCTACGCCCGTCGAAAGCTGATTCGGGTCCGCGAAAGTCGCGTGGTCGGTGATGGTATCGGGATTGAAGACCGCGATGTCGGCAAACAACCCTTCCTGCAGGATGCCGCGATCGCGGATGCCCAGCCGGCGCGTCGCGGCCGATGTCATTTTCCGAATGGCATCTTCGAGCGGCAGGACCTTTTGTTCGCGCACGTAGAGTCCGAGTACGCGGGGGAACGTTCCGTAGGCGCGTGGATGAGCCAATTGTCCCTTCATCTCCTCCGGATCGAGACCTCGCCCGTCGATTCCGAACTTGATCCACGGCTGGCGAAGCTGCAATTTGATGTTCTCTTCGCTCATCAGGAAATAGATCGTGTCTACGCGGGTGCGCTCGCTCAAAATCAGGTCCATGGCGGCATCGCGCCAGTCTTTGTTCATCATGGCCGCGATTTCGTTGAGCCGCTTTCCGGCATACTGCTGGTTTGCCGGCTGCTTCACACCGACGATCAGAATATTCTCGGGGCCGGCG
Source organism: Bryobacteraceae bacterium (assembly GCA_035509055.1). Classification (GTDB taxonomy): domain Bacteria; phylum Acidobacteriota; class Terriglobia; order Bryobacterales; family Bryobacteraceae; genus PALSA-129. The sequence goes on from DATJMA010000174.1 coordinate 55,896, forward strand.
AGTTGCCCCATGTTTTCCCAATCGGTCTTCTCCTGGGCCATCTCGTGCTTGATGCGCTCCCGGATGGCAGGGTCGGCGAGATTATCGAGCAGTTTGCCGTCCTGGGCGGTCCACGGAGGCAGTACCGAAGTCAGGCCGGTAGCGCCTGCGGTGTAGGGATACATGCAGGCGCTCACGTCCTGTCCCGCCTGGCGCGCATCCGCGATTTTCTGTATGGCGGCCGCTTCTTTCGGCCAATTGCGCTTTCCGGCCGCCTTCAGGTGATAGATCTCCACCGGGGTGCCCGCGCGTCGCCCGATCTCGATGGCTTCATCGAGCGCTTCCAGAAACTGGTCGGCCTCGGAACGGATGTGCGAGATGTACAGGCCCCGGTATTTGGCTACGGGTTTGGTGATTTCCGCCAGTTCGTCGGTATCCACGTAGGTTGCCGGGGGGTAAATCAGCGCCGATCCGATGCCGAACGCGCCGTCTTCCATGGCCAGTTCGACCAGTTCCTGCATTCTGCGGATCTCGTCGGGTGTGGCCTTGCCGGCCGCCATGCCTTTTACGTACTGTCGTATGGTGGTCGCCCCCACATATGAGCCGAAATTCAGCGCGGACCCACGTTTCTCCGCGGCCCGGAGCATTTCATCGAATCCGTGAGGGCCATCGAAGGTCTGCTCCGCGGCGCGGCGGCCGACGCTGACGGTTCCGGCGCGAGTAAGATCATTGGATGGCGCCTCGGTCCAGCCCTCGCCGGCGATTTCGGTGGTTACTCCCTGAGTGATCTTGCTGATGGCCGGCCCCCCGAGTGCGCCCTGTATGTCCACGAATCCGGGTGCGACGACCAGGCCTCGTGCATCGATGCGCTCCTTGGCCTGGGCGCCGTCAAGCAGACCCGCGCCGGCGATCCTGGCTATGCGATTACCCGAGATGGCTACATCGCCGAAGAACCAGGCATTGCCCGTTCCGTCCACGATTTTGCCTTTGGAGAGGATCACGTCATACACTTCCTGGGCGCACGCACTGGAGGCGAGAAGCAAAATGGCGAGAATCAGTCTCATGTCCGCATGAGCATATCACTACCGTCTGGCTCGCTGGGGAAAGCCAATGTGGCGTTGCAGCGAGCACGGAGCATTGGGATCTGATGGCGCACTCCATAGGATTGCCGGTTCTTGCGCTTGGCTCTCCGCGTCTTGTGGAAAGTTCCCCTCCTGGCAAATCTCAAACGCAAGGGTGATGGCGAAGGTTAAGTATTCGAAGTACCCGGAGAAGGTGTCGACCCCCGAAAGAACCTATTTCCCGCGTGTGAGATTTCTTGTCCCACAACCGGACGAGGTAAGCGCCGCTTCCGATGTGCAACGCGTTGAAACGAAAAAACCGGGTCTGGGCATGGTGCTTGCACCCCGGGGTGTTGGAGGATTCTGAATGTTCCCGTCCATCACTCGCGCCGCGATTCCTGTTGGCATGCTCTCCATCTCCGTCCTGGCGTCTCTGGCCAACGCCCAAATCTCCCCGGACCTGCCCAATCCGATTCTGGCACCGAATCCGCTGACGGCAACGATCTCCATTTTCCGCAACAATATGGAGGACAAAATCATGAAGTCGGCGGCCGCTATGCCGGAGTCCAAGTACAGCTACCGGCCGGCCAAGGAAGTTCGTTCATTTGCCGAGATCCTGAACCACGTGGCCGACATTTCTTACATTTTATGTTCCAATGTCAAGGGTGAAGCGAACCCTGCCACGGCTGCTGGGGATTCGAAAGCCAAGATCATGGCGCGCCTCAAATCCGCGTTCCATTATTGCGATGGCGTGTACTCCGGGTTTACCGATGCGCACCTCAATGATCCGGGGGATTTCTGGGGCTTCAAGACGAACAAGATCTTCATTTTGACGCAAGTGGCAAATCATGACGCCTTGCACTACGGGAATCTGGTAACGTACCTGCGCCTCAACGGCCTCGTGCCGTCCGGGGGATGGTTTTGATTGGCCGGGCCACCCGCGACTCGCTGGCAGATTGCGCATCTTTTTGGGCGTGACGCGGCCGCCGAACTGTTGCCGGACAACCCATATTTCCCCGGTCCGAGGCGTTGCGGCATTCACAAGGGGAACTGGGGAAAGGCCAACCAGCGCATAATAGACTGTGGCAGTCATGGCGGCTCCGTCTGCGATTAACCACGTTTTCGTTTTGATGCTGGAGAATCGCTCGTTCGACCACATGTTAGGGTTTTCGGGCCTCCAAGGTGCGGATGCTGAAACTGGTGTTCCCACCGAGATCAACGGACTCACCGGCAATGAGTCCAACCAGTACAAGGGCCAGGGATACCGGGTCTCTCGCGGAGCCGATCTCCGCATGCCTAGCGACCCCAATCACGAGTTTCCCGATGTGCTTGTGCAACTCTGCGGTGCGGGAGCGCAATATCCGGCCGGCGGCGCGTATCCCCCGATCGACAACAGCGGGTACGTAGTGTCTTACGTGGCGAGCAACGGCAAAGATCCGGCCGAAATTATGAAATGCTATACGCCCGGCCAGCTTCCGGTGCTGAATGCGCTGGCGAGCGAATTCGTGGTCTGCGACAGATGGCACGCTTCGTTACCCGGGCCGACCTGGCCGAATCGCCTGTTCGCACATGCGGCGTCGTCGGCGGGGCTGGATCACAGTCCGACGACGGCAGAGATCCTGGAGTGGGAAACGGTGGATGGCTTCGGGTTTCCGAATGGCACCATTTTCGATGCGCTCTCGAAGAAAGGAATCCGGCGCGAGCTCTACGGCGGCGACGACTTTCCCATGGTCTCCGCTCTCAAAGGCATTCACCTGGACGACATCCGCTCCTATCAGCTGTTTGCAAACGACCTGGCGCAGCCCGGTTATGCGGCTGGGTACACTTTCATCGAACCGAGCTACGATGTTCTGAACGATTATCGCAACGGCACCTCGCAGCATCCGTTGGGCGACGTGACGCTGGGGGAGGCGCTCATCAAGTCCAGCTACGAGGCCATCCGGAACTCGCCCGTTTGGTCATCGAGCCTGCTGATAATCACCTGGGACGAACATGGCGGCTTCTTTGAACACGCCCTGCCGCCCGCCGCGCCGCCGCCGGAAGATAATCCGGTGCCGAGCCGCAATAAATTCGGCTTTACCTTCGCTCGTTATGGGCCGCGGGTACCGGCCCTGGTGATTTCGCCGCTAATTCCAGGCAACCTCATAGACCATCGGCTCTACGACCACGCTTCTATTCCGGCGACGCTGGAAGCGCTGTTCGGTCTCGCTCCGCTGACCGGGAGGGATCGCCAGGCTTCGACGCTGGATGTGCTCGCGACATTGACCCAAGCCCGCACGGATTGTCCTGAAACACTGCCGGCGCCAGCCGGCTCCGAACTCACCGCCGCACCAGACGGCATCACCACGGCAGTGCGGCCCGATGATTCCGTCAATCAGGGAAATGTGCCCGTGATCGTCCACGCGGCCATGCAGCAGGACTTGCAACTAAATCCAGACGCCCGGCAGGCGATTATTCAACGCGTACGTTCCATTCGCACTCGTGCGGATGCGCAACGGTATCTAAAGGATGTCCAAGCTGAGAAACAAGAACGGCGGAGGGCCAGCTCATCGCCTCCGGCCGTAAATCCGTCTGCCGCCCGCCAAAGCCCCACTGGTTGAGGCTCAGGCGGACCGTTGTATGGTTTGACGGCTAGGGTAACCACACCTCCTGTTCAGTCTGACGGGCTGCCCAACGATCACTGAGGCGTTACTTACTGCCTTGTCCGGTCGGCCGATGAGGAGGTCGTCGCCCGCTGGTTCTTCACGTCGATTTCGTTTACCACCTGCGCTACGTTGGGAACGCCATCGGCGATCTGCTCGGCCTGAGCACGCAGTGCAGGCGTGGGCAACGTACCAGTGAGAGTTACCACACCATTTTTGGTGACGTGATGAACTCCGTCGATCTGGGCCTGCGTCAGCGCAGCATCCAGATTATCCTGGATCCCTCTGTCGAGATCCGAGTTCACGGTCTTAGCGGCGGTGTCATTTTTGTCAGGGAGAACGGCGATCTCGTTGGCAACCACCTGTCCGGCAGCCAGCGGTTGCGCAATCTGCCCGGCACGCGCCTTGTCGGCGTCCTGGCTAACATTGCCGCCGAGTGTAACCACACCTTTGTCGCGGTTTTGTGCCACCGTTACGCCGTTCAGCCCCGCCTGTTTCAGAGAGTCGCGGATCTTTCCAGCTACGTCGGGAGCCTGGTTTGTGGCACATCCGACCAATCCGGCGAGAGCCAGAGCCACGATAGAAAGTCTTGTCCTCATTTGATTCCTCCCGTGGGGAGTGCAGCCTGTCTTCCAATGGGCAGGATTCCACAGTGGGAATTACCAAAGGCGCCACCTCTCTTGCGGTCGCGGCCCGGTATCGCCTGCTGCTTCCACACAAAGTGACGATCAGATTTGGATTTCACCGTCCGACACTAAGGAGTGGCGCTGGTTCCTTGCGCTCGCGGCTCGCCTGGAGGGTTTCTTTGATCCGGACTTCCGACAACTCGTGCACGATGTCGGCGGCCCAACGGTAGACATTCTGTTCTTTCACCACGCGGCGCATGCGCCGCATGCGGCGGACGCGTTCCTCCGAGTCCATGGTGAGCGCCTGATGGATGGCTTCCCCGACCTGCTGCGTGTCGTACGGGTTCACCACGATCGCGTCTTCGAGCTCGCGGGATGCGCCGGTGAACTGGCTCAGGATAAGCGCTCCGCAATCATCGTCGCGGGACGCCACGAATTCCTTGGCTACGAGGTTCATGCCGTCGTGCAGCGAAGTCACCATACAGAGATCCGCGGCGCGATACAGCGCACGAATTTCCTCGTGGCTATGATGGCGATCGAGGAACACGATCGGTTTCCAGCCGCGTGTGGCGAAACGTTCATTGATGCGCGCCACTTCCGCGTTTACCTCGTCTTGAAGGGCCTGATAACGCTGGATGTGAGTGCGGCTTGGTGCACCTACCTGGATGAAAGTGAACCGCTCCAGGTAATATGGATGGTTGTCGAGAAAGCTCTCGATTCCGCGTAGGCGTTCCGGAATCCCCTTGGTATAGTCCAGCCTGTCAACCCCGACGCCGATCCGGTCGCATTTTAAAGCCAGCTTACGGAGCACGCTGCCGCGCTCCATTTCGACTTCCGGCGGCCGATCGACTCCCGGAACGCTGATAGGAAACGGCCGCACGAGCGTGATGCGCCTCCCCCGATTGATGGCAAAGCGCTCCCATTCAAGGCGGCATTCGAGCGTGCGGTCCACCGACTCCATGAAGTTGTTGCAGTGCGACTGGATGTGGAAACCGATCAAATCGGCGCCGAGTAAGCCTGCGAGCAGTTCATGTTGCCACGGGCAGATGCCGAAGGCCTCCGGGTTGGGCCAAGGAATATGCCAGAAGATCGCAACGCGCGCGTCGGGCCGCCTGTCCTTGATCAATCTCGGCAGCAGCGCGAAGTGATAATCCTGGAGCAGCACTACCGGATTCTCAGCGCCTTCCATTTCCTGGAGCGCCGCTTCGGCGAACTTCGCGTTGACGGCGCGGTACGCTTTCCAGTCTTCCGCGCGGAAGATGGGACGCGTGTGGGCGATATGGCACAGCGGCCAGATCCCCTCGTTGGAGAAGCCGGAATAAAAGCCCTGCTCTTCGTCTTTCTCCAGCCAGACGCGGCGCAGAGTGTATTGCTGGGTATCGGGCGGCACGCGCAGGCGGCCCTTGGTATCGGCGGTCTCGCGATCGGCATCGCCGGCTCCTTGCGCGATCCAGATACCATCGCAGGCGCGCAGGATGGGTTCGAGCGCGGTCACCAATCCGCTCGCCGGCACCGTTACCTCGATCGACCCGCCGCGGTGCACATGTTCATACGGCTCCCGGTTGGATACGACGAACAGCCGGCTGTCGCGAAGGATATGACCGATGTAGACGCGAAGCCGTTCGGCCGTCCAGTGAGCCTGCGCCGCACCCCGCAGCCGGGCTTCTTCCTCCGCCGATGCTTGTGCCGCGTGGAGACTGGTCGCCAGTTTCCGCACCTCCACGGTTAACGGCCCGAAGCCATCATCCTGGGGAAGTTCGACAGGCGACGCCGTCCGTCCGATACGCGCTTCTCTTGCCCACTGCGCGAGGCGCGCGATGGGCCGCATCATATTCAGGCGCACGATAAGCAGGGTGATGCCGCCGATGAGCAGCATTTGAACCAGCACGCGCAATGCGGTGTCGTGCCAGATGGCGGCCACCTGAGAATCGATATAAGCGGCATCATTGAAAATCGAAACCGCCATGATGATGGCGCCATCGTGACGCACCGGCAGTGCCAAAACGTACACGGGCTTCCCGCGCGAGCGGATGAATTCGCCCGTCTGCTTGCCTTTGAGCGCGGCCTGCTCGCCCGCGTTGAGGCGGGGATCCAGCTTAGCGGACAAACCCGTTGTCATTGCCAGCGGCGTACCGTTTTGGTCGTAGATGGCGACACCTTCGAGGTGTTCGCGGTTGCCGAAACGGTCCACGAGAAGCTGAAGATCCGCTTGAGAGCCCTCTTCGCCAAGGCGCTCGACGGTTAACTGGAGGGTCTCGGCGAGCAGTTCGGTGCGCCGTCGCAGTTCGTGACGGCGGCTCTGGTATTCCATTTCGACCTGATACAGGGCGAAGAGCAGAGATACACAGGTGATTCCCGCAATCAACCACAGCGACAATCGCAGGCCGAGACGCATGTTCCATCGTGCGAGAGCAATCGCAATGCCGAATTGTTATTTCCTTATCGAACCGGCAGACGAAATTCCACAGATCCGGTAAGAACTTCTCAAAACCCGAGTAATTACTGCCGTTTCAGCGCGGCTTTGGCAATCAAATTCCGCGCCGGTGAGAGTGGCACACAAACTGCTTTCGCGCAAGAGACGATCCGGCGCGGCCGCGCAGAAAACGGACAGTTCCAATTCAAAAGTTGCAAGGAGAAGATCAAATGCCGGACATGACAGATCGCAAACGTGAGGGACACGTTGTTTGGAACGCCGCCATCGTGGTCGCACTGGTGGCTATGGTCGGGTTGTTCATCAATAACCGACAATTGGCGGGCGCTCTGGCCCAATTGGACCAGCACAATCAAGAGCAGATTGCGCAGATGCGGCAGGATCTGGCGCAAGCGAACGCCGCCGCGCAGAAGAGTGTGGATGCGCTGGCGCAGCAGACGCAGAGTGCCGCTGCGCAGGCCGAGGCGCGCACAAAACAGGACCTGCGACGGTCGAGCGCCAGTCTTTCCGCCGCGCTGGCGAGACAGCAGCAAGATGCGGAGCAACAGCGGCAGCAGCTGACCGGACAGTTGACCGACCTCCAGCAGGCGAGCACCACTGCTAACGCAAAGATCGGTGAGATCAGCGACAACGTGACCGGGGTGAAGAGCGATGTCGCTAACACTCAGTCGCAACTGGAGAAGACGGGTAGCGATCTGAAACGGGTGATGGGCGATATGGGCGTGATGAGCGGTCTCATTGCCACGAACTCATCGCAGCTTGCGGCTCTCAAGGAATTGGGCGATCGTGATTATGTCCAGTTCGATCTCAAGAAGGCGGGAGGCCGCCAGAAGGTGGGAGACATGCAGCTGCTGTTGGCGAAAGCGGACCCGAAACATAATCGCTTCACCATGCAGGTTCTCGCGGACGACAAGATGGTGGAGAAGCGCGACCGCAGCATCAACGAACCAGTGCAATTATATGTCGCGGGCAACCGCCAGCCTGAGGAAATCGTCGTCAACGAAGTGAAAAAGGACGAAGTAGTCGGGTATGTGGCGATGCCGAAAGCAAAAATGGCCCGGCGGTAGATTTAGTTTTTCCCAGCAAAGCCTAGCCTAGCTGCCCCTTGCCCCGGCGCGAGTTTTTGACTCCCTTTCGCGCCGGGGCGATTTTTTGTGTGGAAGGTTAGTTGTTGTCGCGCAGCGCGCGGACCGGATCGACGCCGGCGGCGCGGACGGCGGGAATGGCTCCGGCGGCGGCCGCGCAGGCGGCCAGCAGGGCAGCGGCGCCGGCTAGAATTACCGGGTCCGCACTTTTCACTCCGAATAGCTGCCCCGCCAGGAGGCAGCCCACGAGCAGGGCGAGAGGGATCCCCACCAGAATTCCGAGTCCCGCCTGCGCGAGAGCATTCCCCAAGATCAGGCGTACGACGTGCCCACGGGTCGCTCCCAGTGCGGTACGCACGCCGATCTCGCTGGTCCGGCGCGCCACCGAATACGCCGTGACACCGTACAGCCCGATGGAGGCGAGAATCAGCGCCAGGATGGCGAACACCTGCGACAGTGTGCCAATCAACTGTTCGTGTCCCAGCAACTGTTCGAGATGATCGCTTACCGCCGCCACGCTAAGGACGGTGAGGTTGGGATCGATGGCGCCGAGTGTGTGCTGAACGCGCGCTTCGAGTCCGGGTGTGCTGCCGTTCGTGCGCAGAAGAACGCTGTGTAGCAGGTGGGAGCGGTCCCATTTCTCTTTCCACTGAAGAATCGGCAGGAAGAACATGGGACGCCCGGGGGCGCGCGGATTGCGGAAGCGAATGGTGTTCACCACGCCGACGATCTGGAAATCCGCCCGCTGCTCGACTCCGCCGAGCCCGAATCGCTTGCCGATGGGTTCTTCGTTGGGAAAATACTGTTCCGCAAACGCCTGGTTGACGACGGCGACCTGAGTCGCTCCAGGCCGGTCGCGTTCGTCGAATGTGCGGCCGCGCAAAATGCGCGCGCCGATGGTGTCGAAGAAGCTGCCGCTGACACGATCCCACGATGGCGAAACGCGCTCCTGCGGCCGTTCTTCGAGCGTTACCCCGGATTGCCAGTTGGTACCCGACATGGGGCTGTAGAGGACGAGTGCAACATTGCGGACGCCCGGGAGTTGGCGCATCTGGCGATCGATCTCGCTATAGATAGACGTGAGGCGCGCGGAGGAGTAGCCGCCGAACCCGGCGTTCACATCCACCACGATTGTGCCTTCCATCTGAAATCCGAATTGCTGCCCGGTGAGATTGTGCAGCGTCCGCGCCATCAGTCCGGCGCCGCAGAGGAGGGCCAGCGAGAGGGCGGCCTGTACTACCACCAGCGTCTTTTGCGGCAGGCTCGACCGGCCGCTCGTGGACCGCCCGGCGCCATGGAGCGCGGCGGCGGGATCGGAGCGGGAGGCCGACCAGGCCGGCGCCATTCCGAACACCACTCCCGTGGCGATCGACAGCGCGAATGCGAATGCCAGGACGGGCCACGAAGGCGCGTTGTCTATGGGAACATACCGGGCGCCGTGAAACGCCATGCGCACCAGGAGTCCGGCGGTCTCGATGGCCACCAACAGGCCGAGCGTGCCGCCCGCGATTGCCAGTATCGTGCTTTCGACCAGCACCTGGCGTAAGAGGCGGGATCGCGGCGCGCCCAGCGCGACGCGGATGGACATCTGGCCCGCGGCGGCAGCGCCGCGCGCGAGTTGAAGGTTGGCGAGATTGGCGCAGGCAATCAGCAAGACCAGCCCGGTGATTCCCAGCAGCAGGCGCAGATCGTGCTGGTAGTTCTCGCGCATCTGGGCAACGCCGGCGCCGGCGGGGACTAGAGCGATGTGTTGCTTATCGATCTCTTTGCGGAAGCGCGCTTCCTCCACCGGCGGGTTATCGGTCATCCACTGGCGCAGTTCGCTGTTGATTTCGGCTTCTACCCGGCCCAACTGCATACCAGGCTTGGCACGGCCGAAGACGTAGAGCCAGTGATTTTGCGCCTGATCGAGCAGCGCGTTGGCACCATGCACCGCTGGTTCGCTGGCGAGGGGCAGCCATAGGTCCGGCGGGTTGGGCTGGAGCGACGCGCCGAAGAATCCGGGCGGAGCGATGCCGATGAGGGTGAACGGCGTACCGTCCACGACGAGGACGCCGCCGATCATCGAGGGATCTCCGCCGAAATGCTGCTCCCAGGCGCGATAGCTCATCACGGCGGCAGGCGGCGCGTCGCGAAGATCGTCGGCGGGAGCCAGAAGGCGGCCGGCGAAGGGGCGGAGTCCGAAAAGCGTAAAGTAATTGCCGGAGACGTATTGGCCCACGAGGGGTTGCGCCACATTCGAACCGGCGCGCCGCACTCCCGCTTCGCCAACTCCGGCTTCAAACGCGGACATCTCCTCGAATCCCGGAGTGTGGTCTTTGAAATAACGGTAGAGCGGGTAAGAATAGATCGAAAAGTGCGGGCCTTGGAGACCGCCGATCACACAGCAGTTGTCGCCATCGCCCAGGCGGAAGATGCGTTGCGGGTCGGCAACGGGAAGGGACTTGAGCATGAGCGCGTTCACCAGGGTGAAAATCCCGGTATTGGCACCGATGCCGAGCGCGAGCGTGACGATGGCGGTGACCGTAAACGCCTTCGATGCCGCGAACTGGCGCAGCGCGAAGCGGATGTCTTTGCCCATACCGGCGAGTACCGCCGGAGAAGCGGAAGGTTACGTGAAAACCGCGCCCGTGCGCTACCTGGATTTTTTGCCGGGCTTGGTACTTGCGGGCTTGGGCGCGCTGGCGATCATCTGCTTGATCACATCGGCGTCCTGCTGGCGGTAGAGAGGGCCAGTGGTGTGAAAGAGATCCTGCGACCACACGGAAGGATCGTGATCGACATAAGGCTTTTCCCAGGAATCCCATGGAAGCCAACGTTGGGTCTTCCCCTGAACCAGGTCGCCTACCAAAGCGCCGACGTCGTGCTTCAACGCAATGGGCAGGATGGTCGCGATGTCGCTGCCCTGGTTGCGGGCGAGAAAACCGGTACACACCACGGGACGGTGGTATGCCTGCAGCCATTTGATGCGTTTTTCGAACTCCTGCGGACCGTCATAGTTCTGGAAGGAGAGGAAATCCGAAAGTTGAACCTGCATTTTTTCGATGGGAGTGAGGGTTGCGTCGCTCGACCAGTCACCATGCCACAGGCCGCTGGTTACGGGTTGCGTGGGAACGCCGGCGCGCGCGTACTGGAACACTCTGGGCAGCAGGTTCTCAACCACCTGGAGCTTATTGGGGAGTTCCGAATTGGGATAGTTGGCGGTATTGGTGTTATCGGGTTCGTTCCAAACGTCCCACGCTATCACCCGCCGGTCGATGGAGAAGGCCGCTACCACGTCCTCGGCATAGTTCAGGGCGTCTTCCACGGATTTCTGATCCGTGAGCCCCTTCGCGCCGGGACTCTGCACCCAAAGTGAGTTGCGCACACCGGGTTTCGGCTGCCGCTGGTGACCTAGTTCGGGGTAGGGATCGCCCGAGGAATCGAAGAGCACGAAGATCACCTTCATTTTGTGCTTGTCGGCGATCTTGAGAAACTTGTCCATCCGCTTCTGCATGCCCCCCGCGTCTTTCTCCCAGAGAGTCTCCGTAAGGGTGACGCGCAGGGTATTGATGCCGAGGGATTCCGCCCAACCGAGTTCCATATCGATGCGGTCGCCATCGAAAGTCTCCGGCTGCCACATTTCGATCTGGTTGACCGTATTGCTCTGAATGTAATTGGCGCCGATCATCCAGGGCTGCCGCGCGTACCAATCGGACGCAGCACCAGGCGTCAACTGGTGGGTTTGCGCGAAGGCAACCGCCGCGAAAAAGAAAGAAAAAAGAACAGCTAAGCGTTTCATGGGCCGGCTTATCAAGCGAGATAGTACTTGGCCCGAAGATATCGCGTCAGGGGCGCGCACGTCAAGCGCGGCCGGACTGGTAAAATGTAGGAGGCTTTTGTCCCGCACACTACTCCCATAGTTTGGATACACGCTTGAAGATCGGTTTTATAAGCCTCGGTTGCCCCAAGAACCTCGTTGACAGTGAAGTGATGATGGGCCAGTTGGTGGCCAACGGTCACGAACTGACGCCCCATCCCGACCAGGCCGAGGTCCTGGTGGTGAACACGTGCAGCTTCATCGACCCCGCCAAGAAAGAATCGGTGGACACGATTCTGGAAATGGCGGAATACAAGAAGGTGGGCCGCGCGCGAAAGCTGATCGTGGCCGGATGCCTGGTGGAGCGCTATCGCGGCGACATCCGCAAGGAGATGCCGGAAGTGGACGCGCTCGTGGGCACCAACGAGCTCGACAGCATCGTGGCGCTGTGCGAGGGTATGGAGCCGGAAGTTTCCGGAGGGCAGCCGTACCTGTATCACGACCTGACGCCGCGGGTGCTGGCCACGCCGCGGCATTTCGCCTATGTCAAGATCGCCGAAGGCTGCGACCATCCCTGTAGCTTCTGCGTGATTCCGCAGTACCGCGGGAAATTCCGGAGCCGGCGGTTCGAATCGGTGATTGCTGAAGCCACGCGCCTCTTCGAGCACGGGGCGCGGGAAATCAATCTGATCGGGCAGGACACCACCTGCTACGGCGAGGACCTCGGGTTGACGGACGGTCTGGCGCATCTGTTGGCAAGGTTGGCGCAAATTGAGACTACGTATCGCAAGTGGATTCGGTTTCTTTACGCTTATCCCAACAAGATTACCCAAAGATTGCTCGATACCATCGCGGAGCACCGCGACCTGGTCAAATACATCGATATGCCGCTGCAACACGCCAGCGCGGCAGTGCTGAAGCGTATGAAGCGCGGTTCTTCCGGCGCGCTTTTCCTGAAGCTGCTGGAACGGATCCGCCGCACCATTCCGGGAGTTGCCATCCGCACGAGTTTCATTGTGGGATTTCCGGGCGAAACGGCGGAAGATTTTGAAGAGCTGTGCCACTTCGTAGAGGCGGCGAAGTTCGACAATCTCGGCGTGTTCACCTATTCCGATGAAGACACGAGCGGCAGCTACGCGCTCGACCGAAAAGTCGACGGACGAACGATTCAGAATCGCAAGAGGCATTTGATGTCGCTGCAGCGGAAGATCGCGCGGCGGCGGAATCGCGCGCTGGTAGGATCGGAAGTGCCGGTGCTCGTGGAAGGTCCATCGGAGGAGACGGACCTGCTGTGGGCGGCGCGGATGTCGACGCAGGCGCCGGAGATCGACGGCGTGACGCTGATTAACGATTACGAGGGCGGCGAGCCGCGGGCGGGTGAGATGCGCACGCTGCGGATCACGGAAGCGCACGATTATGACGTGGTGGGGACTCTGCTCGCACCCACCGAAGCGCCGCCGCGGGCCGCGGTTTCACCCCTGATTCAGATTGGCGTATGACGTTCCAGTGCCCGATTTGCGCGAAAGAGGTGAATCTCGGCGAGCCCGATTTTCCGTTCTGCAGTGAGCGCTGCCGGCTGATCGACTTGGGCAACTGGTCGGCCGAGAAGTACCGGATTTCCACGCCGGCGAACAGGCCGGAGCGTGAAGACGAGGCGGAAGAATAGACCCAAGAAGCCAGGAGCAGCGAGCCAGAAGCGGCTCTCCGCCGGTTCTTGGAATGTACCCCGCCCACCATTAGTTTACTTGTGATGGGCGACAATATCGCCAGACGCGCTTCGGAGCCGGCACGCCGGTTTCATTCCCGCGATGCGGAATTGCCGATGAGTCCGGTAAACCTTCAGTGTGGTCGTCTGCCTGACATGTGGAGTGTGAACCGGTTAAGCTCGCACAGGTCTAATTGACGGCACGAACCTACCCGAATGGCCGATACCGCGAAGGCCCTCGCCGCGGCATCCTGAAGTCACAGGAGTTTTTCATGGCAAACGAATTAACGGTGTTTTCGAGGGAGTTGGCTGAGGTGGCGGGGAAGGCAGGCAAATCGGTGGTCGCTGTGGATGCACGGCCGCGGTTTGGTTCGAGCGGCGTATTCTGGCGGCCGGGGATCGTGGTGACAGCAGAGCACACCATCCGCCGCGAAGAGGAAATCGAAATCGCGCTGCCCGATGGCGGCAAGACCGCGGCGACGGTGGTAGGGAGCGATCCCGGCACGGATATAGCGGTGCTGAAGCTCGACGGGCATGCAGGCGATGCACCGGCGCTGGTGCAAGGCGATCCCGCGGTGGGCAACCTCGCGCTCGGCATCAGCCGGTCGCCCGATTCAGGAGTGAACGCCACGATGGGAATTGTCAGCGCGGTGAGCGGTTCGTGGCGGACGTGGCGGGGGGGAAAGCTCGATCGCTATATCCGGCTCGACCTCACGATGTTTCCGGCGTCTTCGGGCGGCCTGGTGGTGAATACAGAGGGCGAGGCGATCGGAATTGCCACTTCGGCGCTTTCCCGGATTGCCGGCCTGGCAATTCCGGTCTCGACGGTGAATCGCGTGGTGGATGAAATTCTGGAGCGCGGGCACGTAGCGCGCGGCTACCTGGGGCTCGGTCTGCAACCGGTGGAACTGCCGGATCATCACAAGGGTCTGATTGTTTTGTCGCTCCAACCCGATGGGCCGGCGGCGAAATCGGGTGTCTTGATCGGCGACGTGATGGTTTCGCTCGGCGGCACTCCCGTGACCGATACAGACGACATCCAGTCGGCGCTGGAAAGTCGCAATGCGGGGGAGAAGATTGACGCCGGCGTGGTGCGCGGAGGTGCAGCGCTGACGATCGGCGTGATGATTGGGGAACGGCCTCGGAGGAACTGACATGCGCGAATTCGGGGAAATTGCGGAACGGTTGCGCCGTTCGACCGTGCAGGTATTTTCGCACGGCCACGATGGCGGAGGCTCGGGCGTGATCTGGAGTTCCGACGGCCGCATCCTGACGAACTCGCACGTGGCCCGCTCCGAAAAGGCCGATGTGGTTTTGTGGGATGGCCGGCGGTTGGGAGCACGGCTTCTGTCGCGGGATAGGCGGCGCGACATGGCGGAGCTGAAAGTGGTGGAATCGGGTCTACCGGCTGCTTCGCCTGGCGATTCCGATGGGCTCCGTCCCGGCGAACTGGCGATCGCGATTGGCAGCCCGTTGGGATTTGCCGGCGCGCTCTCGATGGGCGTGATCCACTCGGTGGGGCGCATCGCGGGGATGGGTAACGAGCGCTGGGTGGGCGCAAGCGTGCGCCTGGCGCCGGGAAATTCCGGTGGTCCCCTTGCCGATGCGCGCGGGCGTGTGGTCGGCATCAACACGGCCATTGTTAATGGGTTGGGAGTGGCCGTGCCGTCGAACGCGGCGGCCGATTTCATGCGGCGCGGCGCCAAACCGTCGCTTGGTGTGACGCTCCAGCCGGTGGCGCACGGGATGCAGATCGTGTCGCTCGATCCGGAAGGCGCCGCCGCGGCGGCATCGCTTCGCCGGGGCGATATTCTGATCGGCACGCACGAGCGGCTTCTGGATATGCTCGATTCCGGCAAGGACACGCTGCGGCTGCCGTTTTTCCGCGGCGATACCACGCGCCTGCGCGAAGTTTTTGTGCGCTTGACCCAGCGGCGGGCGGAGGCCGCGTGATCCGGCTGGCGATCGCGGCCGAATCCGCGGTCGTAAGGGCCGGCCTTGAAGCGCTGGTGGCTTCTCACGCCGGCATTGAACTGGCGGGCGCATATCCGAGTTTCGGTGCCGTGGAGGCGCTCCGTCCGGATGTAGTGCTCGCCGCCGGCTCACTGGAGGAGCTCGCGGTTCCGGCCGATGGTTACGATCCCGCGATCGTACTCCTTACCAACGAGCGCAATCCCGCCTGGACACCGGAAGCGATGCGGCTTGGGGTGCGCGCGGTGCTTTCGCGCGATGCGTCGGCTGCCGAGGTTCTGGCCGCGGTGGATGTGGCGGCGAGCGGGATGGCTGTCATCGATCCGCGCGAACTGGAGGCGCTGCTTTCGGCACATGCTCCAGCGCCGATGCTGGCAGAAACGCAGACGCTCACCGCGCGCGAACTGGAGGTGCTCCGCATGATGGCGGAGGGCGCGGCGAACAAGGCGATCGCCTGGAAATTGGGCATTTCCGACCATACGGTGAAGTTCCATGTGGCTTCAATCCTGGGGAAGCTGAAAGCCGGCACGCGAACGGAGGCGGTGACCATCGGGGTGCGCAAGGGGTTGATCATGCTGTAAAGAAGTTTGACAATCCGGTTACCGCGGTGATGTCCACATTGTGTGCATTGGTTTCGAGTGCACCGCCGAGGTCTTGCTTCTAAAAGCCCAAACATTGGCATTCGGACTGCCTCCTGGTGTCCGTCGCAAGAAAGGCGGGCACCATGACAAAGCTGAAAATGACGTGGGATCGAGTGGGAGATGAGCTGGTTTGCCGCTGGGTCGAGCAGGACGGACCAGACGCGCGCAGAGCCGAGGAGAGCTCGACCGATGATGCCCGCCTTTCGGAACTGGAATGGGTAGTTGCCCGAGCAGCGTAACATTGTAGTCAATGGAGCGTGCGTATGTGTTGCTCAGTCCGCTGGCGAACTGGCGCGGCGGCGAGACGGTCCTGGCGGCAGGACTGCGAATCCGGAGGCTCGACGATTCCGAGCGCGACCTTGTCAAGGGCGACGATCCGGATGGCCGCTGGCTGTGCCACGAGTTTGAGAATCCGCATCCACCCGGGTCGGCGCGCCATAACAAGCGCAGGGAAGCTGCGCTCCGGCTTCTGACGCACGCCGTGTATGCCAGCCAGCTTTTAGTTCCGTGCGGTTGGGGCGGAGTCATCCGAACCCGGGAAGCCACCGAGTATCGCTTGCCTTTCTTGCCGACCTCGTGGGGACAGCGCTGCCTGCCGCAGGTGGCTGGTGCAGAAGCGGCCGCCATACTCGAAAGGGTGCAGGAGGTGTTCCTCAAGCCGATCCTGCGCCTCCAGATTCCCATCTGGCTGCTCGAACAGGGCATGGTTGCGCCCGACCAGCACATCCGCATTTTGCTCTGCGCCACCGGCCTTGACAGCCTGACGCGGGCGAGCGGCCAATCGGCCTTCAGCGAGCGGCTCTGTGACCTGCTGGGCGGCGATTCGCTGATTTTTCCTCCCGATGAGGGCGGCCGGCAGCCGCGCTATCGAGTATCGGACGTCGCGGGCCATCTGTATCAGTTGCGAAATGAGATGGCGCACGGCCTACCGTTTCAAGCCATCTTTCACAAGAAGACGGGATTCCTGGGCATGGATGGCGAACCCGTGGCGCCGGAATTCGCGCGATACCGCTACGACAAGGTGCTCGAAGAATGCGCCGTTTTCTTGCTGTGCCGGGCGCTGCGCGAAGTGCTGCTCAAGCGGCTGATTTTCGATCTGCACATGATGGAGTGGCGGACAACCGAGGTCTGACCGCCGCCGCGCTACACTGGAGCGGTGCGGCTGCTCACGGGGCCTGCGGGTTCGGGTAAGACGTCCCTTATTCTCGATTGCCTGCGGCAGGCGTTGCGCCGCGGAGATTCCGGCGTGCGCCTGCTGGTGCCTACCGCCACGATGGCGCGGCACCTGCAAAATCAGATCGCGCGCGAGGGGCTTGTCTTCCATCGAAATCTGGTTCAGACTCTCTCGGCGTTTGTCGAACCCTGGGCGGGAGCGTCGGCGCAGGTGCCCGATGCGGTGGTATATCTGCTGGTGGAAGAAGCGGCGCGCCGCGCCGGCCGGGCGGAGTTCGCACGGGTGGCCGATACGCCGGGATTCCACGCATCGCTCACCCGGACCATCAACGAATTCGCTTCCGCCGGCTGCGATAGCGCGCATCTGGCGAGGAATTTGCCGGCCGCGCCGCTGGCGGAGGCGTTTTTGAATGTCTACCAGGCATTCGAGGCGATCTTGCGGGACCGTGGACTCGCGCTGCGGGCGCAGCGGCTCGAACGCGCAGCGGAGCGCATTGCCAGCGAGGGCGTGGGTGGGACCGCGACCATCTGGATGGACGGATTTCACGCGCTGCCCGATCCGGAATTGCGGGTGATCGAAGCGCTCGGGCGGCATGCGGAGGTTACGCTCACGCTGGATGAGCGCGATCTGACGGGCTCGTTGCGCGGGCGGCTGAACCGGATCGGCTTCTGCGAGGAGCGCATGGCGCGCGCGCGGCCCGCGCCGGCCATCGCCGTGGTGCGCGCGCCCAACATGGAGCGCGAATGCGAGGAGATCGCGCGCGGCATTCTCCAGCAAGCAGCGAGCGGACGGCCGTTTCGCGAGATGGCCGTCATCGTGCGTCCAGTCGAGGCTTACGTGCCTCCACTGCGCTCAACGCTGGCGCGGTTCGGCATCCCCGCGCGATTCCATTTTAAGGAGGCGCTCGACCGGCACGCGACTATTCGCTTTCTGACGCTGGCAATGGAGGCCATGCTCGGCGGTTGGGATTTCGCCGCGACGCTGGCCGCACTGCGGCTGACGCCGCGCTTTGCCGATTCCAACGCGCTCGACCGCTTCGATTTCGCGGTGCGCGAGCAGATTCCGAATGCCGGGTTGGGAGGCTTGAAGGCTCTCGCCGAAGAGCCGGGATCGGAAGCGCTGCTGCACAAACTGGAGACGCTGGGAGAAATCGAGGAGTGGCGGCAGTTCGAACTCACGCCGCGGAACTGGGCGGCACGGCTGCGGCTGATGCGAAATCTGTACCGGCCGGCGCGGCCCGATCCGGCGATTCGTCACGGCTGGGAGTTGTGGCGGAGCCAGGCAGCCGCATTGGACCTGTTCGACGAGGCATTGGACGAAGCGGCTCTCGCCCTCGGCCAGCGGCATGGCATGCCGGTCGAGACTTTTTGGAGGGTGGTGAAGTCGATTCTGCGGCTGAAACTGCTGCGGCTGGACGACGAGCGGCGCAACGTGGTGAACGTGGTGAGCGCGCCCGAAGCGCGGCAATGGGTGCTGCCGGTGGTATTTGTGTGCGGGCTGGTGGAACGGCTGTTCCCGCAATTTCACGGGCAGGATCTGTTCTTTCCCGACGGTGCCCGCGCACGCCTGAACGCGGCCGGCATTCGCGTGCGCACGTTGGCGGAGTGGGAACGTGAAGAACGGGCGCTGTTCGATTCGGCGGTCACGCGCGCCACCATGCTGGTGAACCTGTCGTATCCCGTGAGCGATGCGCGCGGCGAGCGCAATCTGCGCTCGGCTTACCTGGACGATTACACCGTTCAGCCGCGCGAAGCAGGCACCGTGCGCCTGCGCCCGCGCGGCGAGCCAGGAGCGGTGCGCCAAGGTATTCGCACGCCCCGTCTGCTGGAGTTCGTGGCGCAGAGGACCGCCAAAGTATCGCCCACATCGCTCGAGACCTACGCGCAGTGCCCGTTCCAGTACTTCGGCAGCCGGTTGCTTCGCCTCCAACCTCGGCCTGTGCGTCCTGAAGAACGGCTGGATTTCCTGACGCAGGGCGAAATCGTGCATGAGGTCCTGGCGCGATGGTACGCGGAAAAGCACGATATCGCGGCAATCTTCGAAGAGATCTTTGCCGCCAAAATCGCGGAGAAGCAGATTCCCGCCGGCTATCACACCGAGCGGCTGCGCAATGGCATGTTGGACGATCTGGTGGCTTTCAGCCGCGCCGAACGTTTCCCCGCCGGCGAGTTTCAATCGCGCACGGAGGAGAAATTTGCCTTTGCGTTGAACGATTCACTGGTCATTTCGGGCAAAATCGACCGCCTCGACCAAGCGGCTGACGGTACCGCATACGTGGTGGATTACAAGTACAGCAATGCGCAAAATACCCGCAACCGCCGCGACAACGAGAATCTTCTGCAAGCGCCGTTGTATTTGATGGCCGTGGAGAAGTTTTTCGGGTTGAAGGCCGCGGGCATGTACTACATCGGGTTGAAAGGCGGCGTCGAACCCGCGGGATGGGAGTCGGCAGAACTGGATTCCGGCTGGCTGGACCGGGCTCGCGCGCGGACGATCGGGATCGTGGACCGGATTCGAGCCGGGCGCACAGAGGTTGCCCCGTCGGATCGCGAGAAGTGCCGCTTCTGCGATTGTGCCGACGTCTGCCGCATCGAGATCGCGCAAACGACAGCGGAGGGCGAGTGAAGGAAGTTCGGTACACACCGGCTCAGCAGGCGGCCGTCGATGTTTCGAGGCGGGGCAGGGACGCATGCGTGGTGGCTGGCCCGGGGTCGGGCAAAACCACCGTGCTGGTGGAGTACTTCCGGAGACTGGTGGAACACGGGACCGATCCGCTGCGGATTCTGGCCATCACATTCACCGAAAAGGCCGCCGGGAACATGCGCAGCCGCCTGGCGGACGCTTTCCGCGACGATGCCGAAGTGCGTGCGAAACTGGAGCGGGCATGGGTTTCGACCGTGCATGGATTCTGCGCCCGCCTGCTGCATGAGAACGCGGTTTTTGCCGGCATCGACCCCGAGTTCACGGTCGCCGACGAGCGCGAGAGTTGGCGCATGCAGCAGGATTCGATGGCCGATGCGCTGAGCGAAATGCTGGCGGAACATCAGACGGCGATGCGCAAGCTCATTCGCGGCCTGTCTTCGTACGAATTCGAAGAAGCCGTGCTCTCGGCATATGATGCCATGCGGGGCGCGGGCGTGCGGGTGGAGGAATTAATGGGGCTCGGGATCCCGCCAGGTACGACCCGGGTCGATATCACCGATACCGTTCGGGCGATCCGCCGCGAAACGCTCAGCAACTGGACACTCATGCAGCGGGAGCAATTGATGGGTGCCTTGGAGGGCGCGGAGTCGATCGTGAACGCGGTGGGGTCGCTACGCGCGCTCCAGGCCATCGAAGCGTTTGCGTGCAATCTGAACAAATGCAAGCGCGGGAATAACGTCTACAATCTGCTGCAAAGGCTGAAAGATCAGGTTAAGGACGTGCAGTATTCGCTGATCACCGAGCACTACGAAGCGGAGCGCGAGACTCTGCTGGATGTGCTGCGGCGGTTCGATCGGAATTATCGTGAGCGCAAGCGCGCCGCCAGCGTGCTCGATTTTTCGGACTTGGAAGAGTTCGCTGTCGGTCTGCTGGACGAACACGCGGACACCCGCGAAAGCGTGCGCGCGCAGTTCGATCACATCCTGATGGATGAATTTCAGGACACCAACGGCCAGCAGGCCCGGCTGATGCAGCTCGTGCGGGCGCCTGGCAATTTCTATGCTGTCGGTGATATCAATCAATCGATCTTCGGTTTCCGGCACGCGGAGCCGGAGGGGTTTGCGCGGTACCAGAAAGAGGTCGCGGCGAGCCGCGGACGGCTGGTGGAACTGACCGACAACTTCCGCAGCCGTCCACATGTGCTGAGTGCGTTGGAGACAATCGCGAATGGGGCGGGGGGAATTGTTCCGCGCCCGCTGGTGGCCAGGCGGGAATTTGAAGAGCCGCGCGAGTTGTGCGTGGAGGCGGCGAGCGCGGGGGACCTCACTACCGAGGCGCGCTGGGTCGCCCGGCGGATCGTGGAACTGGCCGCCGAAGGATTCGCCGCCCGCGATTTCGCGGTGCTAGTGCGCAATACGGAGGTGATTCCGGAGTTTACGGCGGCTTTTGACGAGGCGGGCATTCCGTACGTGGTGAATCGCGGTAAAGGCTTCTACGATACCCGCGAAGTGAACGATCTGGCTCACCTGCTGCGCGCAATCGCCAATCCGCGCGACGAAATCAGTCTCGCGGCGGTGCTGCGCTCGCCGCTGGTGGGGGCGTCGGACGAGGCGTTGGTGGGCCTGAAGGCCATGGGCGAGAACATCGGCGCTCAGTTGATGCGGCTGGCGCCCGATACGGCGGCGGAGTTTGAGGAGGCGGACCGCGGCAAACTCCTGGCGTTCCGCGAGCGCCTGCGTGGGTGGCGCACGCGACGCGAATACATCACGTTCGATCGGCTCACGATTGAGGCCATGGACGATTGCGGTTACCGCCCGGATACGGGCGGTCGCGGGGCGGCGAACATCGAGAAATTTCTGGCGCAGGCGCGGGATGCCGCGCGGCGCAAATCTCTCGATGAGTTCGTAGACGAGATTGCGCGCGTGCGCTCGTCCGATCCGCGCGAGCCGGATGCACCGGTGGACGACGTGGCGGAAGCGGTCAAGGTGATGACCGTCCATTCGGCCAAGGGGCTGGAGTTTCCGGTGGTATTCGTGGCGGCGCTGCATAAAGGCGTGGAATCCAACCCTCCGGTGGTGGCGTTTTCTCGAAAGTATGGGTTGGGTGCGCGCTGGCGCAATCCCGCCAAACGCGAGCGCGAAGACAAGGACGATCTTTTCCAGCACGTGCTGCGCGAGGAGTGGCGCGCACGCGAACAACAGGAGAGCGACCGCCTGCTCTACGTGGCGATGACGCGCGCCGAAGAGCACCTGGTGCTGAGCTTTTCGGGCCGGAAGAACTGGGCCCGCGACGTGGTCGAACGTTTGGCTCTTCCGCTGGACGCACCGGGCGAGCGTACGGTGACGCGCTCCTCTCCTTATGGGAAAGAGTGGAGTCTGCGGGTATCGGCGATTGCGGCGGCGCCTGAACTGCTGAAATGGACGCGGGGAGCGGTGGCCACGGAATCGCGCGACGCCCAACTGCTCGATCCATGGGCAGACCTCGACCAGCACGATTCTAACGCTACCGTCACCGCGCTGGCGAAATTCGCCGTCTGCCCGCGCGAGTACTTCCTAAGTCACTACGTGGGGTTTGAAGGGCGCCCGCGCAAGCTAATGGATCCCGAGGCTGACCTGCCGGCCAGCGAATTAGGCACTCAAGTCCATGCGCTGCTGGCGGGAACGGGCCCGGCGGGCATGGATGCCGAAGCGGTTCGGCTGGCGGGTATATTCCAGCGAAGTGCGCTGGCGCGGCGGGTGGCAAAGGCGTCGCGCGTGGAGCGCGAATTCGACTTCCTCATGGCAGTGGAAGACACGGTGGTGCGCGGGCAGGTGGATTTGTGGTTTGTAGAAGGCGATGAGATCGTGATCGTCGATTATAAGACCGATGATGTCACGGCATCGCAGGCGCCTCAACGCGCGCACGACTACGCTCCGCAATTGCGCCTTTACGCCTTGGCCGTGGAGCGCGTGACGGGGAAGCCAGTGGACAGCGCGTGGTTGTATTTCCTGCGGCCCAACGTCCCAGTGGAAGTGAATCTCGCGCCTTCCCTACTCGATTCGCCCGAACAACTGGTGCGCGATTTCCAGGAAGCGCAGTCGTTGGGGAGGTTTCAGCTGAACGAAGGGGAACGCTGCCAGCGCTGCGCTTTCTATAAGGATCTCTGCCCGGCGAAATAGGCGGAACAGCGAGCCAGGAGCAAGAAGCCAAGACGGAAATGGCTTAAACAGACTGCTTCGCCACGATTTTGGCTTCTTACTCCCGGCCTCTGAAATTAGAAGTTTAACCGCAGGCCGAGGTCGATACGGCGATTGTTGGCCGTCGAACCACCCGGACCGCCGAAGGCGCCGCCGCCAGGGCCGCCGCCGCCGTAACCGGTGTTGACGCTGGTGGCCTGTCCAAATTGGGTTGACGTGAGGACGCCATCGTAACCGCCCGGATTGAAGTGGTTGAGGGCGTTGGTAAAGTTGGCGCTCACGGTCAGGCTGAATCGGCGGTCGGAGCTGCCGCCAAACCCACCGCGCCCGCCGCCGCCGCGCGGACCCATACTCATCCCGCCGCCACCGCCGCGGCCTCCGCCGCCCGGTCCGCCGAACCCGCCGCCACCCGGTCCACCGAAGCCTCCTCCGGGAGGTCCGCCGCCCACATCGGCGCCGGCTTTTTTGGCGCCGAATCCGAACGTGCGGTAGATACGCATATTCACGGAGACGATCTGCGGCATGGTGAGGTAATTTCGCGGCACAAGGCCGGCCGGGATTGCGGTTCCGTTCAGGAGGCCGGTGTAGTTCGTGCTGAAATCCCCATACGGCGTGCAGTAGATTCCCGGCGAATTGCAGGCCGCCCCCGACGGCGCAAACAGCCCGCGCGCCGTGCCGTTGTCGCCATAAATATCGGTGCCCACCGTCACATCGTACGGAGGACCGGAGTGGACGATCACGTTGGGCGCAATGACGATTTTGGCAGGCGCCTGAATGGTGCCGAAGATGGTGAGGTTGGATCGGCGGTTCAGGTTCGATGTGCCATAGTCTTGCATGAAGTTGTATGGATTGGTCGGAGTGGTGGGCAGATCGTTGGCGTGAGTGTAAGAGTAGTTGCCTTGCAGAGAAATGCGGCGGCTGAACCGGGTATTGAAGCTCAGCATCACGATGTCCTGCTTCATGAAACCGCCCGATTCGTACTCCTCAATCTGGCCGGCATTGTAGCCATATGGGTAGACGCCATTGGTGGGGCTGAGCGCGGCGCTCGGATTGTAGGTCCCCGGAATCGGCGTATTTATAGGCACGATCTGTTCCAGGTGGTTGGCGCGGTTGTAGGTGTAGGTCAGTGCAACTGTAGTGCTCTTGGGCAACTGGCGCTCCACGCCGATGGCGCTTTGCATGCTATAGTCGGCCAGGAACTTGGGGTCCACGTAATAGGTCTGGTTGGTGCCCAGGCTCAGTGACCCCGGGTTCGGAATGTTCGGGAAGAACGTGGGGTAATCCTGTATGAGTTGCAATTGGCGGACGCCGTTGTTGAGGAAGGCGCTCTCGTATGGGCCAACGGCGACGCGATCATAGAAAATTCCAGTACCGCCGCGGATCACGGTCTTCGGCGGCCCATTCTTGGACGATCCCGGAGCCCAGGCGAATCCGATACGCGGCGCCCAGTCCTTATTGTCGTGAATCAGATTCTGGAATTCATAGCGCAAACCCAAACTCAGGGTGAAATTGGGACGAACCTTCCAATCGTCCTGGAAGAACGGGGCG
This sequence comes from Bryobacteraceae bacterium, assembly GCA_035509055.1. GTDB lineage: Bacteria > Acidobacteriota > Terriglobia > Bryobacterales > Bryobacteraceae > PALSA-129. The sequence continues at coordinate 80,377 of DATJMA010000174.1, forward strand.
GCGTCGCGGCGCACGTAGCTGACGTAGGGCAGCCCGACCTGAACCTCGTACTTGCTCGGTCCCCCGCCCATGTCCACCAGTTGTTGTCCGGTGATGCCTTGCGCCATCAGTTGCAATGTCGTGATGTATTGCTGCAGACCGTCCAGGAAAAGGAACTCCCCGCCGAATCCGGTTTGATTTTGGTTCTGGTCGCTGTCGCGCCGCACGCGAGCTCCGAAGTGCATGGTATGGGTGCCGTGCGTCATGGTGCTGGTGTTCGTCAGCTCAAAATGGCGAGTGGTGTCGTACTTGTCGCCGAAGCCATTGCCGCCGCCCGTGAATTCATTGGCGACGCTGATCTCGGGCGCGAGGTTGCCGAGCGAATCCGTATAATTGCGCTGAAATTGGAACCGCGTTTCGTTGACCAGGTGAGTGCTGAGAATCGAGGTCTCAGTCACCATCAGGTTCTGCGCGTTGCCCGTGGTATTGTAAGCGAGGTCGCTGGGAAAGAGGTCCGCATATCCTGGAAGGGACACGCTATATCCCGGCGGCAGGGCGCGGCTTCCCAACCCCTGGTTATCGCCGGAGTTGATGCGTTCCTCGAAGCGCACCGTCAGCGTGTTCTTGTCACTGATGGCATAGTCGATTCGGGGCGTGATCGTGAGGTTGTAGGTGGGCGTTACCAGCGAAGTCTGAATGTGACTGACGGCATACGAGGTGGGGTCTACGTAGAAGGCGTTGGTGATGGCGTTGTTCTGGATATCGCGCCGTTGGATATCGAAATTGAAGCTGGTGCGATGGTTGATGGGACCGCCGCCGTTCCCGCCGAAGTTGCGGTTGGAATAGGGCGGCTTGTTGCTGGCGAAGGGATTGCGCGAGTCCCAAACGGAATCGGTGTCGTTGAAGTAAGCAGTGCCGTGATATTTGTCGGTACCCGGCTTAGTGAGAATCTCAATGCGGCCGAAGCCCAAGCGGTCAAATTCGGCCGAGAAGGGATTCTGGTTGATACGGATTTCTCGAATCGATTCCTTCGGAGGCAACTGGCCGCCGGTGAAACCGTCGATGTAGATTGCGCCGCCGTTGGGACCGGCGCCCGGACCGGCCAGGGCCTGCAACGCATCGGACAGATCGTCGGGATCGTCGGGCAGGGACATCAGGTCGTCGCCTTTAATAACCAGCGCGCCCACGTTGTTGTCTGGCTCGACACTCACGCTCGGTCCCGGCTCGCCCTTAACGGTGATTTCCTGCTTCTCGACGGTAACCGCCAGCTGAATAGGCAGCGTCACAGTTCCGCCGGCGCTTACAGTCACCACTTTGCTGAAGGTGGCAAAACCCGGATAGGTCACAGAGAGCGTGTAATCGCCCGGCTGCAAACCCGGGAAGGTGTAGCTGCCGTCGGCCTGCGATTGCGCCTGTTGCTTGCCGGCCGTGTTCTGAACGGTCAGGAACGCCGCCGGTATGCTGGCCCCGGAATCGTCGGTGAGGACGCCCTTTATGGCGCCGGTGGAAGACTGGGCTGCGGCAAAAGAAGCAACCCCTATAATCGCTAAAGACAAAAGCGTGGTTCTACGCGCAAAATTCATGTACTCTCTCCCGCTGCTAACCGCCCTTGGAATAACTGCTATTGTTGGCCTTCGCCCCCGCCCGCGCCGCCGAGATTCCACCCGCCCAGAAGATCGCGGGTCGAATTCGGAGCTGCGGTCAGAATGGGATCCACACCCGCGAGAAGCTGCACGCACGTAACGCGCGACGGATCGCTTCCCTTGGTGGTCAGGATCAGGACCGCATCCCCTGGTTTCAAGTCGGACAACTGAATCGTGGGCGACCGGTCGATCATGGCGCCGATGTCGCCGCCGCGTCCGCCGCCCCCGGGTCCGCCGAATCCGCGGCCCTCGCCGCCGGGACCACGTCCTTCGCCGCGCGGCGGTCCGCCCTGGCCTTGCTGGCCCTGTCCCCGACCCGCGCCATACCGGCGAGCCAGCATGGCGGCCATTTGAGGATCGAGTTTCTTCAGGGTGGAATCGGCATCGATCCTGATAACTAAGGGCTTCTTGGTCAGCAGATCCTTTACCTGCATTTCCCCTGCGGCCGCATTCACCGAGACAACAGTGGCCGCCAATTGCCGGAACTCGCCGGCATAGATCGACTCGGCGGCATCGGTCGTTCCGTCGGCGCTGCGATTTCCAAGGACGCGAACCTGATCGCCGACTTTGATTTCGGCAAGATCGCTGGGCTTGGCGTCCTGCGCCTTGGCCGAATCGGGCGAATAACGGTGATATTCGGTCTTGTCGGTGGTGGTGACGGTAATGGTGCGTGATCCGGATTTCACCGTGATGGTCTTAGCTGCCGGATCGACCGCAATGACGTTGCCGGCGATGCCGCGCTTCTTCCAGTCGGCCAACTCAGCCTGGTTAATGGCGCCCAGGTCGGCCGCGGTACGAACCACCAGTGTCGTGGCGCTGAACTGCTTGTCGCCGGCCGCACCCCGGTAATAGGCCAACACTTTGTCGCCCGCCGCGAGTTCGGCGGTCTTCATTCGTGGAGCCTGCTTCAAATCGGTCACTCCGGGCCCCGGGTGCAGAATGACGGTCGAATCGGTGGTCGTAACAGTAAGGCTATCGCCATTGTCCGCCTTCATGACGAATTGATTCGAGCCCGCATTGACGGAAGTGATTGTGCCGGCAACGTGCTCATGCGGGGCATTTTGTGCTGCCGCCGGGCGAATCGCCCACCCGGCCGACAGCAACGCCACCACTCCGATAAAAGCCTTCATAATTAAGCCCTTCTACTCAAGCCCCCGCGCAAGAATGTACCCCGATTCGCTAAGACCGCTGATAAGTTCAGAGATATTGTCAATGGCGCAACCCGAGCGTGAGTCGTTACCGGTGAACTCGCAATTTCGGATGGAGCGGCGGGCGATGTTGCCATATGGCCCTAAAGAGCTATATAATAGTGACCCATAAGAGCTGCTGCTAACGGAGGAGGCGGCAGCAGGTGCCGCCACAGCGGCTTGCGGCCGGGGCTCATCAGGAGCGGTTTCCACGCGAAGCTGAAGAGTTCCGGCCGCGGGGCGCGGTGCGCTGGATAGTTGCAGATTCCGGCGATACTGATGGAATGCGCCTTTCACCGCATTGCTACGCTGTTACCGGCCTCGCCTATTCGCCGCCCTGGTGTGTGAACGCGGGGTTCATTGTGGGGGACGTCGAGACGCTGGTGATCGACACGGGCGGCAACGCGTTGGCCGGACAGACCGTGCATGGATACGCGCTCGCGGCACGCCCCGAGAACCGCCTGCGGGTGCTTAACACCGAAAAGCACTTCGATCATATCGGCGGCAACACGTTCTTCCGTGTGAGGGGCATCGACATCTGGGGCCACCACGCGCTCGCGCGGACGCCCGCCGAATTTGCGGCGGAAATCTCTGAGTTCAACAACGGTATCCCGAACGCCCAACGGCGCGCCGCGGGCGAAGCCGCTGCTTTTTTTCACGGCACTCAACTGACCAACCCCAATCGCGCCATCGAGCACGAGATCCGGCTCGAACTGGGCAACTGCGCGGTAGAGATTCTGTTGACGCCGGGGCACACCGATACCAACATTTCGGCCTGGGCGCCCGACGACGGAGTGCTCTTTACTGGCGATTGCCTGATCGCGGAATACATCCCCAATCTCGATGCCGGCGGCCCTGCCGATTGGGAAATCTGGCTGGCATCCATCGACCGGCTGGAGGCTCTTCGGCCCGAGACACTGGTAATGGGTCACGGTCCGATCGCCGGGGGTTCTGAAGTACGAAAGGTAATCGAGAGAGTGCGGGGTGTGCTACGGGAGGCGATCCGCTTGGGGCACTCGCCGACTGCATGAACTAGCCTGGAGGCACCATCCGGCCGGCGCGATGGCCTCCGAACGCGTGGATGGTCCGCGTGCCGGCCAGCACTTCGCCGCTGTGAGGCGTATCGCGCGGAATGACATATTCCTGGCCCGCGTGCAGCGGGATGCGTTCGCCGTGCACGATGACGGTGTAGCGGCCTTCCACAACGAGCATATATTCATCGAAGGCATGCACGTGCTCCGCGGACTCGGCAGTCTGGCGGCAGTTCCAAAATGCCATCTGGCTGCCGTCCGCGCCGTCGAAGACGTAGCCTTCCACACCTGGCGTGGCTTGATGGCCCGTGGCAATCCGGTTGGCGGGATTTTTCATGAACTGCGGGAAGTCGTCCATAGTCGTTTCAGTTTCGCACTTCTCGCTTCTCACATAATATGGTCCAACTACGTCTTTTTGACCCAAGGTGTGCGCAGATTGACCCATGCGGCCAAACGCCGCCAGAGTGTTAATGTCGGATAATTCGTCATAAAGAGGCCTCATTATTGAGTAATGCCACAAGTTGCTACTGGCACGCTTCTTGCAATGGGCCGTACACACCTGAGAAGGAGGCCGCTTGCGACGCTGGTTTCATGAATGGGGACACCTGATTCGCCCGGCACTGGTTCTCATCGCCGCTTTGGGCCTCTTTCTGGTGGTCCGGGCCGCGGTCATCCCGAAGGACTTCGGAAAGTACGGCCATTACCGGCCGGGCGCGCTCGATCTAGTCAGGTCGCGCGCGGTCAGCTATGCCGGCCAGGAGACTTGCGTCTTGTGCCACGAGGATGAGGCCAAGACTCGGGCCGGTGGAAAACATGCGCACGTGGCGTGCGAAGCGTGTCACGGTCCATTGGCTAAACACGCGGACGACCCGGCCTCCGTCACGCCGAAACTCCCGGATGTGGCCAATCTCTGTCGGCGCTGCCATGAGAAGGACCCCGCCAAGCCCAAGGACTTTCCGCAAGTCGTGACCGCCGAACATTCCGGCGGCGCGCTTTGCAATACGTGTCATCAGCCCCACAACCCACACCTTTAAGGAGACTCACATGGACATCAGCCGCAGGGATCTATTTCAGGTGGGCGGCAGGCTCCTCATGCTGGCATCGGCCGGGGCGACGCTCGAGCAGATTATGGGATCGGAAGAAGCTCCCGACTCCTACAAAATGGCCGAGCACTGGTGGGGCATGGTTATCGACATCGATAAATGCATCGGGTGTGGGAACTGCGTGCGCGCCTGCTCGAACGAGAATGCCGTGCCCGCGGGCTACTTCCGCACCTGGGTAGAGCGCTACCAGATCGAGGAAGGCAAGGAGAACCCGAAGGTGGATTCTCCCAACGGCGCCATCGACGGGTTTCCACCCTCGGCGAATGAAAACCTGAAAAGCTTTTTCGTCCCCAAGCTGTGCAATCACTGCGCCGATTCGCCTTGCGTGCAGGTATGCCCGGTGGGCGCGACTTTCGTCAGCCCCGATGGCGTGGTGCTAGTCGACGAAACCTACTGCCTGGGCTGCCGCTACTGCGTGCAGGCGTGCCCGTACGGCTGCCGTTACCTCCATCCTGCGAAGAACACCGTGGATAAATGCACGCTGTGCTATCACCGCATTACCAAAGGACTGACCACCGCCTGCTGCGAGAACTGTCCGACCGCCGCGCGCACGCTGGTGGATTTCAAGAATCCCAAAGACCCGGTGCACGAGTTCCTGCGCCGCAACAAAGTACAGGTATTGAAGCCCTACATGGCCACCAAAGCCAAGGTCTACTACAAAGACCTCGATGGATCGGTGAGATAAGGAGCGAACGATGGTTCCCGGTGTCGATGGATTCATGTACCCCAACGAGATCGAGCTGCAATGGAGCATTCTGATCGTTCTCTACCCTTACATCACGGGATTGGTGGCGGGCGCCTTCATCCTGGCGTCGCTGGAGCGCGTCTTTAAAGTCGAGGCAGTGCGCCCTACGTATCGCCTGGCTCTGCTCACGGCGCTGGCGTTCCTGCTGGTGGCGCCGCTGCCGCTGCAATTGCACCTTGGCCATCCGGAGCGGTCGCTCGAGATGTATCTGACTCCGCATCGGTCCTCCGCCATGGCGATGTTCGGGTTTGTCTACCTGTGGTATTTGACGGTGGTCCTGCTGCTCGAAATCTGGCTGGAATTTCGCGCCGAAATCGTGCAGCTCTCGCAAACCACCACCGGGGTGACTAAGATGATTTATCGCGCGCTGACCCTGGGTTCGCAGAATATCAGTCCGGCGGCGCGGCGCCTCGACGACAAGGTGGGCTATGCGGTCACCATCATCGGGATCCCGTCGGCGTTTCTGCTGCACGGGTACGTGGGGTTTATCTTTGGCTCGATAAAAGCCAACCCGTGGTGGTCAACGCCGCTGATGCCGATCGTGTTCCTGTTTTCGGCGATGGTTTCGGGGATTGCGGCGGTAATGTTGCTGTATATCGTGGCAATGAAGGTGAAGCAGCAGCCGATCGACATGCGGTGCGTGGACACCATCGCCAAATACCTGTTCTACACCTTCGTCATCGATTTCACGCTGGAAATGCTGGACCTGATCCACCGCACCTATGAAGCCGACGAATCGTTCCGCAGTCTGGATTTCATGGTGCACACGCGCCTGATGGTGTCGCAGATCGTATTGCAGATCGTGATGGGCACGCTGGTTCCGTTGGCGCTCCTGGCGATAAACCAGTTGTGGACTTTTGCCGAAGGGGCGCGCCGCGTCATGTACACGGTTGCGGGCTCGCTCACGATGATCGGGATTTTCGCCATGCGGTGGAATGTGGTCATCGGCGGGCAACTGTTTTCGAAGAGCTTTTTAGGCTATACGAGTTACAAACTCGACCTGGTAACGCGGGAAGGGCTGCTACCGGCCATCGGGCTGATGCTGCTGCCCTTTGTCATCTTCTTCGTTCTGGTCAAGCTGCTGCCGCCCTGGCCGGAACGGGAAACAACTTAGAGGCGCTAGGAGCTAGGAGTAGAGGAGGTTGCCATGCCGCAACCGGAGTGGGAAGACCTGGAGCGCCGGGTGGCGCGCCTGGAAAAACTGATGGGCGTCGAGGAGGAGCAGGCGGCGCCGCTCGCGCCTTCTCCCACGGCGGATGCCTCGCATGTCTCTCTCAATCCCGCGGCGGTGCTGCCGATTCTCGGCCGCGGCCTGCTGGGATTGGCGGGCGCTTATCTTTTGCGGGCGGCGAGCGAATCGTCAGCCGCTCTGGCTGGCCCAGGGGTCGCCGCCGGCATCGCCTACGCCGTATTATGGTTAATCTGGGCGGCGCGCACTTCCTCGCCGCGATCTCTGGAAGCGGTCATCCGCTGCCTCACGGCGGTGCTGGTGCTTTGTCCGCTGCTGTGGGAAGCCACCACCGCCTTTCACGTCCTCTCCACATGGGCGGCGGCATCGGTCCTCATCGTTTTCAACGTGCTGGGGCTGGCGGTATCGTGGCGCAAGAATCTGCTAACTGTGGCGACCATCGTGATCCTGTCGGGATTGGCCACGGCGGCGGGACTTCTGGTGGCCACCCGCGAGGTGGCGCCCTTCGTGGAAGTATTTCTGGCGATTGCCGCGGCGGTGGAAATCTCGGCGTGTCTCGAACACTTCCTCAGCGAGCGCTGGCTGGTGGCCCTGGCGGCGGACCTGTCCGTGCTTTTGGCCACGTGGCTGGCAACGCAGGAGCACGGATTGCCGGAAAGCTACGCGGCCATTCCGTTCGGCTGGCTCCTGGCGGCGCAAATGGTTCTGCTCGGCATCTACCTGGCGAGCGTCATGGTGCGCACGCTGCTGCGCGGTCTCACCTTCACCTGGTTCGAGGCCGCGCAGAGCGTGGCGGCGTTTCTGATCGCGGTGGGCGGCGGACTGCGCATTTCGGGCCGGGCGCAGCCGATCGGCGTTCTTCTGCTGGTGCCCGGCGCCGCCTGCTACCTGGTATCTTTGCGGCTCATCCCACGGCAAGCCGGAAGCGCTCGCAATTTCCACATCTATTCCACGTTCGGCATTCTGCTGCTGGTGTCCGGCAGCCGGATTCTGTTTTCGGCCGGCACGGCAGCGGGGGTGTGGTGCGTGCTGGCGCTGGCTTGCAACTGGGCCGGCTCGAATTTCGGCATCTGGCTCTGGCAGGCTCACGGCGGTATATACCTGTTGCTTGGTTTGGCCGGATCCGGCGCATTGCGGCAGGCTGGGGCATTTATCCTGGGGTCGGCACACTGGCCGGCCGAGAGCCCCGAAGTGGAATGGGCCGGATTGCTGGCGACGATCCTCGCCTACCTCCTGCTGCTTCGCGTCCGCGGAGGCCGGGAAGCGGCCGGGTCGGAGGTGTTTCGTGTCACTGCCGCCGCCTTGCTTGCCTGGCTCTCGGCCGGTCTTTTAGCCGGGGCGGTCACCGCCGGTTATCACACCGCTTTTGGGGCGGCCAACCATCCGTATTGCGCTACCATGCGTACCGCGGTGGTATCGGGAGTGGCATTGGCTCTGGCCTGGGCAGGCGGCCGGTGGCGGCTGGGCGAACTCTCGCGGCTGGCGATTCCAGCGATGCTGGTGGGTGCGTACCGCCTGGTCATGGTGGATCTGTCCCTGGACTATAAACCGGCGCTATTCTGCTCGCTGGCGGTTTACGGCGCCATTCTGGTGGCGTTGCCGCGGCTCTCGCGCGCGCGAAGCGAGACAGCGGCGGGTTAAACAAAACGCCATCGCTTCTTTGCTTCTGGCTTCTTCTTTCTTGCTTCCAGCTTGAATTTCTCTTTTCTTCCACTGTCACACGTGCTACAGTACACCTGTGATCCAATTCCGGCTGACCCTTCAGTCCGGCGTTCCGGTTCATGAGCAGGTGGCGTTCGCCGCCAAGAAGGCCATGATCTCGGGACAACTTCGCCCAGGCGATCCGTTTCCTTCGGTTCGCGCCCTGAGCAAGGCCATGAAAATCCATCCCAATACCGCTCACAAAGTGATCGGGCAATTGATCGCGGAGGGTTTGCTCGAAGTGCGGCCGGGTATCGGCACGCTGGTGGTCGAACCGCCGCGGTCGCGGCATGCGGACCGCGTTCGCCTGCTGGGACACGAAGTGGAACAGTTGACCGTGGAGGCCAAAAAGCTCGGCCTGACGCCGGACGATCTACACGCCGCCATCGACCAACACTGGCAACGCCTGCAATCGCCCGAGGAGGTGAAATCATGAGCGCTCCCTTGCGCACCGAACGCCTCAGCAAAGCTTTTGGCCACGTGGAAGCGTTGCGCGAACTCACCATCGAGGTGCCGGAGGGCGCGGTGTTCGCGCTGCTCGGCCCGAACGGAGCGGGGAAGACGACGGCAATGAAGACCCTGCTGAATATCCAGGACCCGACGTCGGGCAAGGCGGAACTCCTCGGCGTAGATTCGAGGCGGCTCGGCGCCGGCGAGTTCGCGCGCATCGGCTATGTTTCCGAAAATCAGCAGATACCGGAATGGATGAAGGTGGGCTATTTCCTCTCGTACTGCCGCGAATTCTACCCGGATTGGCGCGACGAGGACGCGGCGGAACTGGTGCGCCTGTTCGAACTGCCGCTCGATCGCCGCCTGCGGAATCTCTCGCGCGGCATGAAGGTGAAAGCGGCGCTGGCATCTTCGCTAGCCTATCGGCCCAAGCTGATCTTGCTCGACGAGCCCTTCGGCGGGCTCGACGTGTTGGTGCGCGAACAGTTGGTCGAAAGCGTTCTGGATCGCACGCCGGAAGCGACGGTATTCCTCTCGTCGCACGATCTCTCCGAGATCGAAAGCTTCGCCAGCCATATCGCTTACCTGAGCGAAGGCCGGCTGCTCTTTGCGGAAGAGATGGCGGCGCTCTCGGCGCGCTTCCGCGAGATCGAAGTCACGCTCGGCGAGCCGGCTGAATTGCCGGACGATCTTCCGGTGTCCTGGCTGAATTCCGAGCAGTCGGGCGTGGTGACCGGGTTTGTCGATTCGCAATTCGATCCGGATCGCCATCGCTCGGACGTCCAGCGCTTTTTCCCCGGCGCGAGGGACGTGACGGCGCGCGTGATGCCGCTGCGCGCCATTGTTCTGGCGATTTCCAAGGCGTCGCGCCCCGGCCGGCGCGAGCGTCAGGCGAGAGAGGTGACACCGTGCGCCTAGCGCTGCATATCTTCAAGAAGGATGTCCGCCGGTTCTGGTGGGGAATCGCGATTGCAATCCTGCTGCAGGTCGCGGTGGACTGGATGGACGTCGGGAAGAATAAAGTTGTTCTTCCCATTCCGCTGGACTGGCTGCTCCTGGCCGCTTGGGCGGCGCTGATCGCGTTGGCGGTGCATGAAGACCCGCTGGTTGGCGATCGGCAATTCTGGATTACGCGGCCGGCACGCTGGCGCGTGCTGCTGGGGTCCAAGCTGCTGTTCGCCGTGACTGTCGTGCACTTGCCTTCGTTTCTCGCGGATGTCGCGGTGCTGGCGGCGCGGGGATTTCGTCCTTGGGAATGGTTCGGGAGCATGTTCCTTAAGCAGATTGGGCTGTTCGCCGTGATTACGCTGCCGGCAATTGGGCTCGCCGCCGTGCTGCGGAATTTCGCTCATCTGGCACTGACAGTGATCGCCATTGCGGGATTGGCCGTCTTCGCGTCCACAATTGCGATAGGCCCCGATGACGAAGTTCGCACTGTGTTGACGGCCGCAATCCTTGGCGCCGGAGGGTTAGCCGTCACCTGGTGGCAATTTGCGCGGCGAAGAACGTCGCGAACGCGATTGGCGGGGTTTGCGGCGGTGACGGCGGCTGAACTGGTGTTCGCTTTTATGACCCCCGTTTTCCTGGCGCGCGTCCACGCGGCGGTAGATCCCGCATCCACGCGTATCTCGTTTCAGGTGGGAGACCTTTCAGTCATTCGGAAGGAGCCGTTTGGGAGTTTGCGGGTGTATCAGAATTCGATGGGATATGTTCCCATGGACATACCTCTGGTGGTTGCCGGAATCCCCTCCGGGGTGCAGGCGATGTTCGATGCTGCCCCGATCGACGTGATCGCGCCTGACGGCGAACACTTCGAGGCGCGGGCGAGTTCCGTCGCTCGAGAGTTGATCATTCTGCAGATCCCGCCCAGATTCTGTGAGCGCTTCCGGGATGCCAAAGTCGATGTGAAAGGGCCGTTGACGGTGGTTCTGTCCCGGCTCGGATCGAGTACGTCGCTGCGGCTTGGGGAGACTCGGGCAGTCCCCGGCATGGGGCGCTGTTCCGGGCGATTCATAGCACTCCCTGAATTCGCCAGCGGCGAATCGCACGGTCTCACGAGTGTAGAGTGCGAATCGCCGGCAAGTCCCACCCTGCCGGGCCTGGCCGAATTCCGATCAGCCGCGGACCTGTCCCACCGCTCCGCGCTGTTCCAATGGCAATCCGCCGGGCTGGCTCCGTTGGCCGGGGCGGCGGCGTCATTTCCCTTGGGCCCCGGTGAAGATCCCCGGAAATCGGGCAAGTTCGAAATTACGCCGCAGATCTCCCTCGGATGGCAGGTGGTAGACCTCGACTTCCGTGGCCTCCGGCTGGGCGACTATATTCCGAAGCAACGTTGACCTTACCCGAAATGCGCGCCGGCGCCTGCCGCTGCCCAAATATGGGCGTACCGCACCCACCCCGCTGAACGCTATCTCCAAATCCTCCCGCAAGTTACAATTGGCCTGTAAGGTGCACCGATTGCAATGAAAACCAACATGCCCAAGATGTGGATCATACGTGGCGTTCCGCTCGCCCTGGCTTTGGCGTGGACGTCGATGGCGCAGGATACCAGCCCGCTGAAGCTCACCCTCAAGGATGCCGTCGGTCTGGCCCTCAAGCAGAACCCCCAGGTGATCCTGGCGAACCTGCAAGTCTCACAAAGCGAACAGGATCGCCGGCTAGCTCGGGCCGATCTTCTGCCCCAGGCGGGTGGAAACCTCTCGGAGACCGTGAACCGCCTGAACTTGCACGCCGCCATCGGACTCGCCTTTCCGGGTTTTCCGACCCACGTCGGTCCTTTCGACGTTTTTCAGACCGGCGTAAATGTCAATGCTCCGGTCTTCGATCTCACCCTCTGGCACCGGTATAAGTCATCGAAACTGGGCATCGAGACGAGCCGGGCGAACGAAACCACGGCGCGGGAAGAAAGCGTCATGTTGGTGGTCTCGCAGTATCTGGGATGCCAGCGCGCCGGCGCGGACGTTTCTGCCGCGAAATCGCGGGTCGAACTGGCGCAGGCGGTCTACGATCAGTCGGCCGACCTGCAAAAGAACGGTGTGGGCACGGGCATCGATACCCTGCGCGCCAACGTGCAATTGCAGAACGAGAAGCAGCGCCTGATCCAGTCGCAAACCGATCTGACGACATCGCTCAACGGACTTGCCCGGCTGCTGAACGTCGACCCGCACCGGCCGATCGAGATCGCCGACCAGGTGAGTTTCTTCGAGACGCCTGCGGTTTCGATCGATCAGACGATCGAGACCGCATACGCCACGCGGCCGGAACTGCGCGCCCTGCACAGCGAAGAAGAGCGCGCCGCGCTCAACCAGCGGATCGCCGGCGAGCAGCGCTATCCGAAGTTGACTTTCAGCGGATTTTGGGCGCAACAGGGGCTCACGCCCGACACCATCATCCCGGTCTACCAGTATCAGGGCAGTATCATGTTCCCGATCTTTACCGGCGGGCGCATTCAGGCCGACCGCGACAAGGCGGTTCTCGCCATCCGCCAGCTCCAGCAGCGGGAAACGGACCTGCGCAACACCATCGCGCTCCAGGTCAAGAACGCCGCGGCACAGGTCGAGGCTGCGCGCAACGAAGTAACCGTCGCCAATGCCGGAATCCAACTGGCGCAGGAGGAAGTGACGCAGGCCCGGGACCGTTTCCAGGCCGGGGTAGCCAACAACCTGGAAGTCATTACCGCTCAGGACGAGTTGTCGCGCGCGAACGACAATCAGATCGGCGCGCTGTACCGGTACAACCAGGCACGGGCCAGCATGGCCTACGCGGTCGGCCAGATGGAGTCGGTCTATGCCAGGTAGTCGGCGGGAGGCTCCGTACGCCTACTGACTTCGAAGTCCACGACGTCTCCTGGCACCGGGGTGTCAGTCCCTGGGTGATCGCCATGACGGTGATGCTGGCGACGTTCATGGAAGTGCTGGACACCAGCGTGGCTAACGTCGCGCTGCCGCACGTGGCGGGAAGCTTGTCGGCCAGCCTGGACGAATCTACCTGGATGCTCACGTCCTATCTGGTGGCCAATGCCATCATTTTGCCGATGGGCGGGTGGTTTTCCATGCTGTTCGGCCGCAAAAACTTCTACATGATCTGCGTAGCGCTGTTTACGGTCAGCTCGTTCCTGTGCGGCATGGCGCCCTCGCTGGGCGCATTGATTTTCTTCCGCATCCTGCAAGGAATCGGGGGCGGGGCGCTTCAGCCCGTCTCGCAGGCTATCCTGGTAGAGAGCTTCCCGCGCGAAAAGCAGGGGATGGCGATGGCCGTTTTCGGGATGGGCGTCGTGGTGGCGCCGGTCATCGGTCCCACGCTCGGGGGTTGGATTACCGACAACTACACCTGGCGCTGGATCTTCTACATCAATATCCCGATCGGGATTCTTTCGTTGGTGCTCACCTGGTTGTTGATTTTCGATCCGCCTTACTTAAAGCGTAAGAGCCTGGGCAACGGTTTTAAGGTGGATTATGTCGGATTCGGACTCCTGGCGCTCGGCCTGGGAGCGCTCGAAGTGATGCTGGACGAAGGCCAGAAGGAAGACTGGTTCGCGTCGCACTTTATTGTGGCTTTCACCATTATCACGGTGGTGTGCCTGATCGCGGTGGTCTTCTGGGAGTTATGGCAAAAGGAGCCGATCATCGATTTCCATATCCTGAAAGATCGCAATTACGCGCTGGCCACACTCTCCATGCTGGTGCTTGGGTTCGTTTTGTATGCCAGCACGGCGCTGATGCCGCTGTTTTTGCAAACCCTGTTGGGCTATACCGCGATGATGAGCGGCCTGGTGCTCTCGCCGGGCGGGTTGGTGGTAGTGGTCTGCCTGCCGATGGTCGGTATTCTGGTGCGCAAATATCAGCCGCGCTGGCTGGTGATTTTCGGCGTGGCGATTACTTCCCTGGGCCTGTTTCGGATGGCCAAATTCACTTTGGGTATCGATTACCAGACCGCTGTCACCAGCCGGATGGTGCAAAGTCTCGGCCTGGCGTTCCTGTTCGTCCCGATCAGCGTGACGGCCTTCGCGTATGTGCCCAAAGAGCGTACCAATTATGCCACCGGGCTGTTCAATTTGGCGCGCAATATCGGCGGCAGTTCGGGAATCGCCACGGCGACCACGATTCTGGCGCGGCGGGCGCAATATCATCAGTCGGTGATGGTGGCGCACCTGACGCCCTTCGACTGGCGGTATCGCGAATCGCTGGCCGGGGCGGCGGCGGTGCTGCGGGCGGGGGGCTCATCGGGGCCGGATGCCGGAATGCAGGCGCAGGGAATGATCTACGGGACCGTGTTGCGTCAGTCGAACATGCTGGCGTTCGCGGACGCATTTTGGGTGATGGGGGTACTGTTCCTGCTGGTCATCCCGTTAATGTTCATGATTCGTAAGGTAAGGCCGTCAGCCGGCCGGGTGGTGGTGGAATGAAAGACAGTGTGTTATCCGAAAAAGAGGGACAGAAGGTGACGCCAACTCAAGAGAAAGCGACTCCGGCGGCGGCGCCGCGGAGCGGATCGCGAACCAAGCTCGTCGTGGCATTCGTGTTGTTGATTGTCGCGGCGGTCGCGGCTTATTGGCTGTACATGCACTATCGCGACCGGGTCTCCTCGGACGACGCCAACGTCGATGGGCACATCAGCGCCATTGCCCCGCGGATCTCCGGCAATGTGACGGAAGTCGCGGTGCTCGACAACCAGAACGTGACCGCCGGGCAGGTGTTGGTGCGCATCGATCCGCGCGACTACCAGGCCGCCGTGGATGCCGCGAAGGCAGCGTTGGCACAGGCCGAAGGCCAGTTGCAGGCGGCGAGTGTCGCGGTGCCGTGGGTGGACAGCACGACTCAGTCAGGTACCTCGGTGGCGGATGCCCAGTTGGCCGATGCCCAGACGGAAGTGGAGCGCGCGCGCGCGTCTTACGAGCAGGCCAATACATCGGATGTGGCGTACGCGCAGGCCAATGTAGCCACGAAACAGGCCGCTGACGATCGCGCGCAGGCGGACCTGGCGCGCATGAAGCCGCTGGTGGAAAAGGCCGAGATCTCGCAATTGCAGTATGACGCGTACTCGGCAGCCGCCAAGATGGCGGATAGCGATCTGAAGGCGGCGCAGGAGAAACTGGCGTCGGCGCAGAAGGATGCCACGATTCGCAAGGCGGCGCTGGATTCGGCGATTTCGAAGGTGAATACGGCCAAAGCGCAAGTGGCGAGCATGCAGGCCAACCGCAAGCAGGTAGCTGTGCGCACGGCCGACACGGCGAGCGCGAAAGCCGCGGTGGAGGCCGCGCGGGCGCGGCTGGAAGCCGCGGAACTGACTTTGAGTTACACCACCATCACGGCGCCGGTATCGGGATTGGTGACGCGCAAGAGCGTCGAAGTGGGGCAGATGGTGCAGCCGGGGCAGGGGCTGATGACGATCATCACGCCGGACATCTGGGTTACCGCCAATTTCAAGGAAACTCAGTTGGCCGACGTAAAACCCGGCCAGAAGGCCGAAATCCAAGTCGATATGTATGGCAAAAGCGTTTGGGGGCACGTCGATTCCATCGCGGACGCGACCGGCTCGCGCATGAGCCTGCTACCTCCCGAGAACGCCACCGGCAATTTCGTAAAGGTGGTGCAGCGCATTCCGGTGAAAATCCTGGTGGACCGCACGGATGGGCTGATTCTGCGCCCGGGCATGAACGTCGACGTCACCATCTTCACGCGATAATAGGGGCATGGGGGGAATTCGCGCCTTCTGTATCTTCGTGGTGATGTCTTCCGCAGCCTTGTTCGCCGCCGACAAGGAACATCTGGACATGCTGGCCCGCGCGCAAGCCGCGTTCGATCGGGTGGTAAGCATCCCTTCGCCGCCGCTTCCCGACGCCTCCACCTGTGTGCAAGCTCAGGCAGCCATGCTTTCGGTGGCGCTTCCGGCCGAGGAATCCGAGTTGCACTATCGCAAAGGATTCTGCGGACTGGCGATGGCGGCCCTAACCCATTCCCAATCGGCCTATGCGGATGCCGCGGCGGAATTGGATCGCGGCGGGGCCGCCATGCTCGCCTGGTTGGCGCGCCGCGCCGGAAATCTTCCCGAGCAAGAGAAATGGGATCAGGCCGGTTTTTGCCCCAAGTCTTGCGAGCCCTTAGTGCCGGTCGCCAAGCTTTGGCGGGGCTGGATTTTCTGGAACGAAGGAGACGTGGACGCGGCCGCGGTGCAATTCGACGCACGGCCGAACTCGGGCTGGCCAAACTACGCGGACGGGATGCGGACATTCCGCGGCGGGCGGTATAAGGAGGCGGTCGCTCGCTACCAGGAAGCCTTGCAAATCTGGACGCAGCGCCAGGAAGACAAGGACCCTCCCCTTACCTCCCGTCTCGGCCCGCCGGAGGACATTCCCCAACTTCGCACCGACCTGGCAGGTGCGCTCATTTTGGCGGGTGACCCGAAGGGAGCGATTGCGATGCTCGATCGCGCGGTGGAAGCCGCGCCCACACCTCGGGCTTATTTCCTGCGCGGACGGGCGAAGGAACTGTCGGGCCAGTTGGAACCTGCATTGGCCGACTACAATTTGGCGAGCCGCGCGGCATTCGCCGATGCCAAGGAACTGGCCTCCGGCGAGGCGCATCTTTACCGGGGAATTGTTTACTACCGCCGTAAAGACTACCCCCGCGCGGAAGCGGAGTTCGCCAGCGCCTTGAATTTCCAGATCGGTGCCGCCCTGCGGCCGGACGCGACCGCCTGGCGGCATCTTTCGGCGGTGGCATCTGGTTCGTGCGGCGCGTCGCGCGATTACCTGGAACGGTCGCTGGCTTCGGTCTCTCCCTACTTTCCGAAGGCCGAAGCGCAAGCCGTCGCGGCCCGGTGTCCGGCCGCACCGGCATTCTAGACGCGCTCGCCGTCGCGGTTTTCCCGCTGGCTTCTGCTTTACCTCATTCTGCGTTGTTTGTGTGATACAGTGCAGATACGATGGCCACTCGAAGCGTCAACAAAGTCATTTTGATCGGGCATCTCGGTAAAGATGCCGAAACCAAATTCACGCCAAATGGCACGGCCCGGTCGACCTTCACGCTGGCGACCAACCGCCGCTGGAAAGACCAGCAAACGGGTGAATGGAAGGAAGTGACCGACTGGCACAATATTGTGTTGTGGCGGTCGGAAAATCTGGCGAATTATCTGCAAAAAGGTAAGCAGGTATATATCGAAGGCCGGATCGAGAATCGAAGCTGGGACGACAAGGAAGGGCAGAAGCGGTATATCACCGAAATCGTCTGCGATGAAATAATCCTTCTCGGCGGGCGAGGCGGCGAGGGTGGCGGCGGGGGAGATTATTCGCAGCAGCCGGTTTCCATGCCGCGTTCGGCACGGCCGCAGCCCTCGGCGGCACCGCCCCAAGCGCCGCCGGATGATTTCAATCAGGGCATTACCGACGACGACGTTCCGTTCTAACCTTCTTCCGCTTCCGGATCGTCCGGTCCGGCGGGCGCTTTGCGCGCGGTGCGGACAGTCCGAGTCAAATGGGACAATGCTTTCGGCGGGCGGCCGCGCGGCCGCCCCTCCCGTTGCAATCGCTCCAGGCTGAGGATCGCAGCGTCGAGATTCTCTAGTTCCTCGCGAAGCTGGGCGAGGACTTTATGGAGGTCCATGGATCGTTCTGAGAATAGAACTTTTGTGGCGCTCGTGCCAAATAAGAAAATCCCTAGAACATCACCCGCTAAGTGTCTATAACCTCTATAACCACCGTCCTAGGTGATTTAGACAGCCGGGCGGGACAACAGGACGTCGTCGGACAAATCGACCGGCTCAGTATACGTCTGGAGGGAGTCCAAGGATTCCAACACCCGTTCGAGCAGGCTGTCGGTTTGCGACACAGTGGTTTTGAGCACCTCGATGGAGTGCGCCTGGGTGGTGAGCCGCTCGTCCAAAGACATCATCGTCTTGGACAATAACTGTTCCATCGCGGCCACGATTTGGGTAGTTGACGGGACTTCCGCCAGTTTGGCCGCGTGCTCCTCAAGGCGCGCCTCCACCTTGTTGAAGCGCTCCGCGGTGGCCGAATCCTGTGTGCTGAGGCGGGCATCGAGGCCCGCCAGGGAACGCCTGAGTTCCTCGACCGTTGCTGGGTCCATGCCCGCGCCACCGCGTCCGCGACGAGCGCTGGTCAAAGCCCCGGCAGCGATTCCGGCTAAAAAAATGGCTATCCGTGGTAAGTAGTGAAGGTCTCGTGCCATCGGTGTCTTCCTTATAACGCTTTTCCGTAATTGAATGCAAGTACTACAGTTAGTTGCTAACGTACTAGGTACGTACCTCGGTTGCACTTAGATAGCAATGCTGGCATTCTGACCTAGGAAACATCCTTCATCCAGGAGACTTCTGGTTGGTTTCCGAACTCGGAACCCGGATTCGCACGTCGCGAACCCGGAAATCCCATGCTGATGGATAGCATTTTGCACGAACAGGCCGGCGATGTCCGGCGCCAGGCGGACGTCGCCCTGGACGCCGAAGCCCTCAGTTTGTTAGAGATCCAGAGCCGTTTTGTGGCACATTACTTCCGCCTACAAAACGCCGAACGAAAGTTGTCCAACTGGATGCAATCCACCAGACCGGCCGCGGGGATCAGCGCGGTGCGGCAAATCGAAAAGGAGAGGGAACGGCTGGGAAGGGAATTGCACACCGGTGTAGGGCAACTGCTGGTGGCCATCCGGCTGCAACTCGAGGTCATCGCCAGCCAACTGTCCAAACCCCCGGCAGCGGTGGAACAGGCACTCGATAGGATCGTCGCCCTAGTGAACGATGCCGGCGAGCAGGTGCGCGGGTTGTCC
This sequence comes from Bryobacteraceae bacterium, assembly GCA_035509055.1. Classification (GTDB taxonomy): domain Bacteria; phylum Acidobacteriota; class Terriglobia; order Bryobacterales; family Bryobacteraceae; genus PALSA-129. The sequence continues at coordinate 99,181 of DATJMA010000174.1, forward strand.
CGCCAACTGCACCCGCCGGAATGGCAGCGTCTGACCCTGGAAGCGGCGATCCGCCAGCTATGGGAGGCGAGCGGCGTGCCGCAAAGGTTCGAAGCATCTCTCTCTATCGAGCCGTTTTCCCCCGAACCGGAACAGGAAGTTAAAGTATTGGTGTACCGGGCGGCGCAGGAAGCCATGACCAACCTGGTGCGGCATGCCAAGGCAAGCCGGGTGGCGTTGTGGCTTGGGATGCGCGACAACCATGTGGTTTTGAAAATCGAGGACAATGGAGTAGGGTTCGATGTGGCGGGCTTGGTGAACGGACCGGCGAATGTGTCGCAGGGAATCGGCCTGCGCTCGATCCGGGAGCAGGCAGTCTCGGTGGGTGGAACACTGGATATCGTAAGCGGCGCGCAAGGCACTACCCTGATACTTTCGGTACCTTTCGAATTGCCGCCATCGTGATGGCAGGAGGAGAAATGGCTGAATTATCGGGTACCACGGTGGTACTGGCGGACGACCATGCCATCGTGCGTGAAGGCTTCGCGGCGTTGTGTGAAGTGAACGGTATGCGGGTTGTCGGGCAGTGCGCGGATGGACCGGCGGCAGTCGAGACCATCCTGGAGAAAAAGCCGGATTTTGCCATCATCGATCTCCACATGCCTGGGCTGACGGGCATCGAGGTGATCCGCCGGGTGCGCGGTGCCGGTTGTGTCACCAAGATCATGATCCTTTCCATCAGCCGGGAGGATAAGCCCGTCATCGAAGCGCTGCGAGCCGGCGCCGATGCCTACCTCTTAAAAGACGGCCCCGGGCGGCATCTCCTCGATGCCATCAGCTACGTGCGCGATGGAGGCCAATATGTCTCTCCGCTTCTGAAGGGCGCCGCGCTCTTCACGAAGCCGGAAGCCGCCGCGCCCGACGACCCCCTGGCAACGCTGAGTCCGCGCGAAATGGAGGTATTTCGCTACCTCGTGGAGGGCATGCGCGCCAAGGATATCGCGGAACTGCTCCGTATCAGCCCAAAAACTGTCGACACCTATCGCGCGACGCTGATGCGCAAGCTCAACGTCCATGACATCGTGGGGCTGGTTAAGTTCGCGATAGAGAGAAACCTGACGGGGAAGAAGGATAAGTGAGGGAGATGCACTGCGCGAGGCGCGTTTCGCGGGAACGCTGATAGCTCTCCAAGGCGGCAATCAGGGTTCTCACGGTTTCCCGACGCTCGTATAGGCGCTCGAGGGCGCGGCGGCGGATGTCGTCGGCTGCTAGTAACCGATTGCGTTCAGCAGAGGTTACGGGGGGGAGGATTATCGTCGTAGCCATATCAGGTGTCGCTGGTACTGTAATTAGGATTTTTCCTTAATTCGCCGAAAAGTTAGCATAGCTGTGCCGAACATCACAGTCAAGAAAAATCTTACTATCATCAGATTTTTCTGTATAACCAATATCCACATCCCGGAAACGTCGCAAGACTTGGGGGAGATCCCCCATACGCCTCCCTTGGATCTGATTCTCAGAACGTCATGCGGCATTTCACCCATCGGAGCTCCGGTTTTCACCCATCAGACTCCGGAGCATTCTGGCGATGGCCGACCTTGATCCGAATCATCGCTGAAAAATAAGAGAGTTAACCCATTTTTCGATTTGGACTGGGGAGTGCATTGAAAGCCATCGCTCAGGACCCTTTCAAGCACAACGTCTTTTGCTGGCGAGTCGCTTCTCGCCCGGCTGGCGGAGCAGTTCGATTCAGAATTGGGAGATTTGTATGCGGATTCCTTCTTCGGTTTTCGCGACGGCTGGTAAAGCGTTAGCTCTTTTGGTAGTGGCCGGCTCTATCGTGATGCTCAGCGGGCAGCGGCGCGAGCCGCACAATCAACTCATAAATGCCAGCGCCGCGCAGGCCGCCGTTGAGTATGTCAACCCCGGATTGGCTTTCAGTGTCGTATCGGCCAAAATCGCCGGCGACGGAACCCTCAGCGTGGATTACAAGATTACGGACGGCACGGGGCTTCCTTTGGACCTCAACGGTGTTTTGACACCCGGCGCGGTTTCCCCCAAATTTCTGGCGGCGTATATTCCCGCTGGGCAGGCGCAGTTCGCGTCGTATATTACGACAACTGCTACGGCGGTGACGGGTGGTGCAACGGCCACGCAGGCTGCCGGCGATTCGGGAGGAACCACCACAACCGTGGCGACAGGCGAATACGTATACACTTTCGGGACTAAGGTGGAATCGGGGTACAACTCCGCTTTGACCAACCGGATCGGAATCTATGGTTCCCGCAACCTGACCGAATGGGACATGGGAACGGCTTACGCCTCCACCACTTTCGACTTCGTCCCCGCCGGCGGGAAGCCTAATCCGCGCGACGTGGTCCGCGATGCGGATTGCAACACCTGCCACGCCACACAGCCTGGCATTTCATTCCACGGCGGCTCGCGAGTCGGCACCACGTTGTGCATCATGTGCCACCAGCCGCAAACCAGCGACCCCAACACGGGCGAGTCGTTGGACATGAAGGTCTTCATTCACAAAATCCATATGGGATCGAGCCTGCCGAGCGTGAAATACGGTGCGCTGCCCTATCAGATTTACGGACATGGCGGTTACGCTTCCTTTTCGACTGTGGTTTATCCTTCCAACCCCAGCGATCCCCGAAACTGCGCCGGCAGCTGCCACAATCCCAAGAACGGCGCGGCGCAGACCAACTCGTGGCTGACCACCCCCAGCCGCGCGGCCTGCGGTTCCTGCCATAACGACGTGAACTTCGCGACCGGCGCAATCTCCTACACCGCCGGCGGCGACACCAACACCAGCCACATACCGCAAGCGGACGATACGCAATGTACCAATTGCCACCTCCCGCAGGGTGAATTGCCGTTCGACACGTCCATTATTGGCGCGCATACCACTCCCGACTCCGCGCCGGGAGTTCCCGGCCTGAATTTCACCTTGACGAAGGTGACGGGCGCGGCGCCAGGACAGGCGCCGACGGTGTCCTTTACGGTGAAGGACAACAACGGAAACGGCATTCCGATGAGCACCTTCAGCGCGAATAGCGGTTCGCTTTCTCTCACCATGGCCGGCCCGACCACGGATTATGGCTATACCAGCTTTGGCTCCGGTGTGACCACGCCCGGCTACGTTACCGAGTCGGTAATTAAAGCTGCCTCGTGCGACGCCAGCGGAGATTGCAGCTACACGTTCACGCACACCATCCCGGCCAATGCCAAGGGCACGTACACGGTGGGCATCGAGGGCCGGCTCTCCATCACCCTGTTGCCCGGTACCTCGCAAGCCACGACCACTTCTTATGGCGGGACGAACCAAATCATCAATTTCTCGGTGGATGGCTCGCCGGTGAAGCCTCGGCGCACGGTAGTGGCGATGGCGAATTGCAATCAGTGTCACAGCTACCTCGAAGTTCACGGGGACCTTCGCAACAACGTGACTTATTGTGTGCTGTGCCACAATCCCAGCAACACCGACGCCAGCACGCGTGCCAGCGCCACCGACGCCGCGCAGAAAGCAGCGCCGGCGCAGGCGATTAATTTCGCCTACCTGATCCACTCCATCCATACCGGCAACAAGTTGGGTGCGGCGGGCGCGGACTATGCCGTAGTCGGGTACGGCGGCGCGACCAGCGATTTCGGCCAGGCGTTTGCCCCCGTACCGGTGGCGATTCCGAACACGGGCGTGCTGTATCCCGCGATGCTCAACGGCTCGGTGGGCGATACCGCCAATTGCACCATGTGCCACACTGGCGGCTCGCAAGACGTACTGCCGGTCGGGCTGAACAACGTGACCGATCCGGCGGGTTTGATCAACCCGGTCCCGGCCACCACCTCGGCCTGCACGGCGTGCCACTTCGATACGCCGACCATGGCCCACGCAGTCCTCAATACCAGCGCGCAATTTGGCGAAAGCTGCACGGTTTGCCACGGCGCCGGCGCTGCCTTCGATGCGACCGCGGTACACCAGGGACAGTAGTCAACAATACGTGACCAAGGAGACGACCATGTTCCGGCCGCCGAGATCTCTAAGCATGGCCAGCCTTGTGATTTTGACGGCCACCCTGCTTCTGACCAGTACCATTGGGCGCGCTCAAAACAAAGCCAGCGCGCCCGCTTCCTCAAAGGAACCAGCCAAGCCGGCCGAGTACGTCGGATCCGATACCTGCCAGGGATGCCACGAAGATATTTTCAACGCATTCCAGAAGAATCCGCACCACGAGGTTGAAACCGATAAGAAGCGCGGCTTTGACGGTAAGGCCTGCGAATCGTGCCACGGTCCGGGAAGCAAGCACGCGGAATCGATGTCGGCGGCCGATATCCGCAATCCGGCAAAGATCGCGCCCTCCGCGGCCGACAAGATCTGCCTCACGTGCCATTTGAATCAGCCAACGCACGTGGGGCGGATAGCCAGCAGCCACGCGAAGAATCAGGTGGCTTGTGTCGCCTGCCACTCGGTTCACAAGAACGGCCCCAACGGCATGGTGGCGCGGAAAATACCTGCGATCAACGCGCAATGCGCATCGTGCCATCAGGACATCTGGGCCAGTTTCCAGCGGCCGTACGGCCACAAACTTCCGGAAGACGCGATGTCGTGCGTCGATTGCCACAATCCGCACGGAAGCTTCGAGCCGCGCATGATCCAGACGGTCAGCGCCAACGAGCCGGGCTGTCTGAAGTGCCACGGCGATCTGGCAGGGCCCTTCGTTTATGAACACGCGCCGGTCAAAATGGAAGGCTGCGTGGCGTGCCACGAGCCGCACGGATCCTCGAACCCGCGAATGCTGACGCGCCAGGTTGTGCGCCTGGTCTGCCAGGAATGCCATTCCAATTTCCAAGCGGTTGCCCCGAAGGGCGGAACCATGGGATCGATTGCTCCCGCGCTTCACGACCTGGCGTCTCCGCGATTCCAGAACTGCACCAACTGCCATCAAAAGGTCCACGGATCTAACGTGAGCCGGGACTTGTTCAAATGAGAATCCTACTGGCACTCATCCTGACGATGGTTCCGGTCCTGGCTCAGCAGGCGGATCCGCCATCGAAAGCCGACGATCAATCGGCGCAGACACCAGCCAAGACCGACACCCAGGCGGCGCCGCAGACTACCGCTCCCGCGACAACTCCTTCCAATCCCGCTCCCGCGGGCGGGGAGTGGTTCACCGGGAGCCTCGATTTGGGTTATCGATTCGTCACCGGACCGTATGGCAACTATCCCGAGTACCGCAGCGTGGTGAACCTCGGCCAGGGACTGGTTTTGAACGGTGTCGACTTCAGCATCATCGATCCGAACAAGCGGCTGTTCGACCGGCTCGACGCCAATGCCTTCGGATGGGGCGGCGAACCGTACGAACTGGCCCACCTGAACGCGCAGAAACAGAACGTCTACGACTTGACCTTCGACTACCGCGATATCGCATTTTTCGATGCGGTTCCCTCGTATGCCAATCCTTTGGCGCCGGGCGGCTTCAACGAGCAATCGTTCGATACGCGCCGGACTACGCTGACCACGGCGATCGATTTCCGGCCCGGAAAGCGCATCGTCCCCTACTTCGTTTTCGACCGCAATTCAGGATACGGACACGGCGTCGACGAGTGGGTACAGGATGCCAACGACGAATTCGCCGTGCCGGTGCTGCTCCGCGACAGCACCGAGAATTATCGCGGCGGTGTGCGCTTCGAGTTCAACCACTTTCATGTGACGCTCGAGCAGGGCGGCACCACTTATAAAGACGACGACCAATCCACCTTCGCGGGTAGCAATCCAGGCGACCGCACTTCGCCCGTCTTCGGCCAAACCCTCTCGCTCACCAATCTCCAGCAGGCCTACGACATTACCGGAAGCAGCGTTTACAGCAAAGCATTGCTCACGGCGCATCCTTTCTCGTGGCTCGACATCTACGGCCAGTTCCTCTTCAGCGAGCCTAAGACGACCGTCAACTTCAACGAGACCGCGGCGGGCAATTTCGTGGCGATGAGTGAACTGTTGTTTTACAGCAGCCAGCAGACCATCGGCACGGGAGCGGCCAACCAGCCGCACACCACAGGAACGGCCGGGTTCGAAATCCGGCCTTTCAAACGCCTGCGGATCATCCAGAACTGGCTGACCGACCGGTATCACGATGCTGCATATGGCATGCTCACGATCACACCGGCGGGTGCAAACGGCGGCGGAGTAACCAATTTCAATCCGTTCCAGGCCGTCAATTACAACCAGGAGCAGGTGGATGTCTTGTACGACGTCACTTCGAAGCTGACCTTGCGTGGTGGCTATCGCAACGTCTGGGGAGACGCCACCACCGAAGCGACGCCATTCCTCAACCCTGCCGGGACACTGGAGCAGGGCCAACTGAAGCGCAATGTCGGGCTCGCCGGTTTGAATTTCCGCCTGTCGGACAAGCTCTCGTTCAATCTGGATTATGAAGGCGGATCGAGCGACGACGTTTACTTCCGCGACAGCCTGAACGATTACCAGAAGGGTCGCGCGCGGGCGAAATACCGGTTGTTGCAGTCGCTAACGTTCCAAGCAACCGCGAGTGTCCTGCGGAACACGAACCCGGCGCCCAACGTCAATTACACTCTGATGAGCCGCAACAGTTCGTTAGCCTTCTTCTGGACGCCGAAGAACAACAAGCGCTTCAGCCTGACCGGCCAGTACGATCGCTCCACATTCCATTCCACCATCGACTACCTGACGCTGCCGTTCTACACAACCGCGGTATCCGACTATCGAGACAACGGCCACACGGTGACGGGCCTGTTAGACGTGAATCTGCCGGGGCCTTTGGGCGGGAAATTGAGCATGGGCGGATCGATGTTCCTCTCGAACGGCAGTAACACCACGAAATACTACCAGCCGCTCCTCCGCCTCGCAATACCTTTCAACAAGCACCTCTCCTGGAACAGTGAGTGGACCTATTATGGGTACGCGGAAAATTTCTACCTGTTCGAAAGTTTCCGAACCAATATCATAATGACCGGGCTGAAGTTCACCCGTTAGGAGGCCAGCAATGCGGATGATTCGAATCATGATTGCCGGGGCGCTGGCCGCCAGTCTCTGGGCGGCCGGCCCGGTCTCGGGCGACGCCCGGCGAGGCGAGCAGCTTTTTCAAAGCGAGCAGTGCGTCCAATGCCACAGCTTTCAGGGCAAGGGCGGCACGATAGCTCCCGATCTTTCGAAGAGGATCGACCGCGACTATACGCCTGCGGTGATGGCGAGCCTGATGTGGAATCACGCGCCCGATATGTGGAGCGCGATGAAGGCCAAGGGTATCGTGAAGAGCGAGATGACGCCCGACATCGCGGGAGATCTGTTCGCGTATTTCGTGTCGGCGCGGTTTTTTGACCGGCCCGGAGATGCCGGCCGGGGAAAGCAAGCCTTCGCCCAGCGGCATTGCGCCGATTGCCATGGTGTCACTAACCAGATCGCCGGCGGCGGCCCCCCGGTCGTAAAGTGGGAATCGCTTGCCGATCCGTTGATCCTCGCCGAGCAGATGTGGAATCACGGGCCCGCCATGCGCGCTGCCTTCGCGCAGAAGAAATATCCGTGGACCGCGCTCAGCGGCCAGGAACTCAGCGACATTTTGGTCTATCTGCAGAATTTGCCTGCGACGCGCGATCTGCCACGCCATTTCGAATTTCCGGCGACGTCCCATGGCGATCAGCTGTTCCTATCCAAAGGCTGCGCCGGCTGCCACACCGGCGCGATGGCTCTCGAAAAACTGCTCAAGAACCAGACTCTGACGGACATCGCGGCGGCGATGTGGCACCACCAGCCCGAAATGAAGCAGCCGTCCCCGACGCTGTCGCCCGCCGACATGCAGCAACTCATCGCCTACATCTGGGCTCGCCAGTACTTCACGGGGACGGGCAATCCGGAGCGCGGTAAGAAAGTGTTCGCCGAGAAGAATTGCGCCACCTGTCATAACGATCCCGCAAGCGGCGCCCCGAAGCTCGGCAAAGACCAATCGGACATCACGATGGTGGCCGCGCTCTGGGAACACGGCCCGCGCATGCTCGACCGGATGAACGCCAAAAAGATCGCGTGGCCGCGATTCACCGCGCGCGAGATGGACGATCTGGTCGCATTCTTGAATCAATAGCGCCTTGTAGGCAGCCGGTGGTGGTTGTAGCCGGCGTTCACCCGGCCCATTCTGCCACTAGGACTGGCAGTATCGTCGCGACTCCGATAAAATGCCTCTCTACCTGTTTTCAGATCCGAGGGGGACTGATTCGCGATGCAATCGAAAAAGTACATACCAATTTGGCTGGCGGTCGCGGTAGCTACATCGCCGGTCGCGTGGACGCAAGGAGGCGGCCGCGGCCGCGCCGCCGCGGCAGCGGCAGCGCAGGCGCAGCAGGCCCCGGCAGGCAATCCGCCCGCCGCGCAAGCCGGACGCGGAGGCGGGCGCGGCGGCGCCACCCCGCCCACGTCCACCGACTTCTTTACTTACGACGCGACGGCAACCACCGCGCCATCCATTCCCGACTCGCCGGCCGCCGAAACCCACCAGAAGAGCGGCAACCTGGCTTACACCGCGCGGGCCGGATATCTGGACCTGCACAATTCCACCACCGGCCAATCGGAAGCGCACCTGTTCTACACCAGCTATTTCGAAGACGGCGGCAGCGACTCCTCCGGGCGTCCGCTGCTGTTCTTCTTCGGCGGAGGGCCCGGCGTTTCGGCCGCCTGGCAGGAGTTCGGCGGATTCGGCCCCAAGCGCATGAAATGGTCCGCCGACGGCAGCGCCGGCGATCCGCCCTATCAATGGACCGACAACTCCGGCACGCTCCTCGGACAGGCTGACTTGGTTTTCGTCAATCCCGTGGGCACCGCCTACAGCCGCCCGGACCAGCCTTCACACGGCTCGGCTTTCTGGAACACCAATGGCGACATCGCGTCGCTGGCCGAGTTTGTGCGCAGCTTTCTCACCGCCAACGGCCGGCGCAACTCGCCGCTCTTTCTCGCCGGCGAGGATTTCGGCACCGGCCGCGTCGCCGGCCTGGCCGCCTATCTTGACGAGCACCAGATTCCCGTTCGCGGCGTGGTGCTGCTCTCCATGAGCATGACGCCGGACGCGCTGGCCGGCGACACACAGTACCTCACCCTGATGCCGAGCCTGACGATGGCCTCCTGGTATCACAAGAAACTCGCTCCCGACATGAACTCGATGAGCCTCGAGCAGATCTCGGAACGCGCGCGGCAATTCGCTTCCCGCGCCTATCTGCACGCCCTTTACAAGGGCGACCGGATGACCGCGGACGAGCGCGGCAAGGCCATCGCCGACCTCGCGCATCTCACCGGCCTTTCCAGGGAATTCATTGTCAATAACGACCTGCGCATTTCGGTGGAGCGCTTCAGCGCCGAGTTGATGCACGAGCAGCATCGCGGGCTTTCGACTTCCGACGCGCGCGTCAGCGGATTCCTGGTGAGCGCCGGCGGGCGCGGATTTGGCGGAGGCGGAGGCGGACGCGGCGGGTTCGGCGCGCCGCCCCCCGTCGATTTTGCCGAAAGCAGTCTTTCCGGCGGGTTCGAAGCCGCTTATGACTCCTACCTTCGCCATGAATTGACTTTCACTCCGGCACATGAGGCCGTCTTCTTCCTCTCTGGCGGTGGAATCGGAGCGTTCACTTCCACCGGCAACGACGACCAGAGCCTGGCCACCGCATTCGCGCGCAGCCCCAATATGCGACTCTTCGTGGGCATCGATTACTACGATCTCAAAGCGCCCTTCTACGCCACCGAATACACCCTGGCGCACCTCAACGTCGCGCCCGAAGTGCGCGCCCACAACATCACGGTAAGCCACTTCGAAGCCGGACAGATGGCCTATGTCGATAACAAGGCGCTAGCTAAATTGCAGGGCGAGTTGGCAAGATTTTTGACAGAAGCGTCCGCACCGGCGCACAAATAGCGCCACATCAAGGAGACATGCCATGAAAACGATTTCGAACGTCCTCATTCTCATCGCTGCCACCGGTGTGGGAGCTTTCTCGCAAGGCCGGGGCGGCGCCGCCGCGGCCACCAACGATTTCTACCGATTTAACTACAACACCGAAGAGATGATGCCCATAAGGTACCCGGCGGAGCCGGTCACCACGCAGCACAAGATCACGCTGCACGGCGAGACCATCGAGTACACCGCGCACGTCGGCTTCCTGCCGATTCATCAGGCCACCAACGGCCAGACCGAGGGTCATCTCTTCTACATCTACTATTCGAAGAACGGCGTCACAGACAAGTCCAAGCGGCCGGTCTGGTTCCTGTTCAACGGCGGACCGGGCGCGGCTACCATCTGGCTGCACATGGGCGCGTTTGGGCCGAAAATGGTGAAGCTCCAGCCAAACGGCATGGCCACGCCGCCACCATATACCTACGTGGACAATCCCAATTGCCTGCTGGATACCGGCGATCTGGTCTTCATCGACGCCATGGGCACCGGTTTCAGCCGTCCGGAACAACCTCACTTCGGCCCCGATTTCGGAGGTGTCGAGAACGACCTGGCGGCATTTGGCGAGTTCATCCGCAGTTTTCTGAATGAGTACAATTTGTGGGGATCGCCGCTGTTCGTGGGCGGCGAGAGTTACGGCACCACCCGCGCCGCGGGGCTCTCCGGCTATCTCACCGACCACGATATTCCGATCAATGGCGTCATGCTGCTCTCGGCGACGATCGCAGTCAACGCCAACGCCGGAGAACAGCGCCAACTCATGACGCTGCCTACCGAAATCATGACCGCCTGGTATCACAAAAAGCTGCCGCCCGAGTTGCAGAAGCTCTCCGTGGAGCAGATCGCACAGCAGGCGCGCAATTTCGCTTCCGGCGAATACCTCGAATATCTTTTCGACGGCGCCCGGGCGACGCAGGCGCAGCGCGATAAGGTCCTCACCGATTTCTCGCGCTTTACCGGCTTGTCGAAGAGCTACGTCGATGGGCTCGACATCCGTGTTCCGCTCGGGCCATTCAGCACCGAATTACTGCGCGAACAGCACCTGATGACGTCGCGGCTCGATTCGCGTTTCGCGGGTTACCAGCTTGACGCCGGCGCTACCAACACCAGCTTCGATTTCAGCAATGCCAATATCGAGGACTGCTTCCTCACGGCGTTCGAGGCATATATCCGCAACGACCTGAACTATAAGAACGACGGGCTCTACTACGTGGCGGGCAACGCTCCGCCGTGGTCCGGCGAATACAACACCGTCACCAACCTGGAGACCGGCTTCTCCAAGAACCCGCACATGAAGCTGTTCGTCGGGCTGGGATATTACGACTTCGCCTGCCCGTTCTACCCGATGGAGTGGACGCTCTCCCACCTCAAGGTGTCGGACGAGATCAAGAAGAACAACATTTCGACGGGTTATTACGAATCGGGCCACATGGTCTACATCGATGCGGCAGCCGCGGCGAAATATCACGCGGACTTGGTGAAATTCGTCGAAGGGGCGATGCCGAAGTAGTCGCTGATCCACGGTCTGTTTTTACTGAGCCGCGACCGCGAGGCAGCGGTGCTTTCTTACGCCAGATACCTCTGCAAATCGTCCGTGCGGTAACAGTGCGCGAAGGCCGTCTCGCGATCGATGCGGCCCGCGCGCACCAGTTCCACCAGCGATTGCTCCATGGTGATCATGCCGTCGGCTTTGCCCACGGAAATCTGGGACCGCAGTTGATGATCGTCGCCTTTGCGAATGAGCGCGCGAACCGCGTCGCTGGCGACCATGATCTCGGTAGCCGGCCAGCGCGTCGTGCCGTCCACTCCCGGTACGAGCTGCTGCGCGATTACCGCCAGGAGCGCAAGCGATACCTGCTGGCGGATCTGCGGCTGGTTCGAGGAAGGGAACGTGTCGAGAATGCGCGAGACGCACTGGATGGTGTCGTTGGTATGTAATGTGGAAAGCACCAGGTGGCCGGTTTCCGCCGCGGTCAGCGCGGTCGCCATGGTTTCCGCATCCCGCATTTCCCCAACCAGGATCACGTCGGGCGATTGCCGCATGATGCTGCGCAGGGTGACGGCGAAATCGGGGGTGTCGCGGCCGACTTCGATCTGCTCGATGACTGCGCTGCGATTGGTGTGCTGGTACTCCACCGGGTCCTCGATGGTCACCACGTGCGCGGCGCGGCGCGTATTCACGATATCGATGAGCGCGGCCAGCGTGGAACTCTTGCCGCAACCCGTCGGACCGGTGAGCAGCACCATGCCCTGCCGCTTGTCGGCCAACTTCGCGAGGTGCGAGGGCAGATGCAGCGATTCGAGCGTCGGGATCTTCGAAGGCAGGAGGCGGATGCACGCCGCCAGCGTGCCGCGCTGATGGTGGATATTGACGCGAAAGCGGCCGAGACCTTCGCGGTAGAACCCGAAATCGACTGTCTTATTCCGATGCAACTCTTCGGCCTGGTGCGCTTCGAGCAGCGGCAGCACCAGGCTGCGGACGTCTTCGGAATCGAGCGGCGGACCGGCCACCGTGGTCAGGTTTCCGGTAACGCGCAGCATGACCGTCGCTCCTGCGACGAGCAGAATGTCCGACGCATTCCGCCCCGCCGCCTGTTGCAATACTTTATCGAGCGAATCGGTGCTCTGCGGCCCGCGCACCGCGCCGGGCGCCATCTTCTGGCTGGGAGCGGCGCGATTCAGTTCAGCTACTATTTTGGAAAGCTCGCTATCGTATTCGCCCATGCGGTCAATTCGAGTTTAGCTCATCAAAAACTGACGAAAAGCGGGGCGAAAACGTGCACCTACCACAGCCCGATCAGCTTCCACCAGCCGATTCCCACGCCCAGCCAGATCGCGAGATCGACGAGCGAGATCAGAAATCCGATCCGCCACCATTCTCCTTGCCGGAGATATCCGGCGCTGAAGAAGACTGGCGCCGACCCCGTGCCGTAATGCGTGATGGCGGCATTCAGGCTCGAAATGTACGCCAGCGGGAGCGCCGCCAGAAGCGGTGGAACGCCGGCGGCGAGCGCCGCCGCGAGAAAGCTTGCGTACAGCGCTGTCGTTTGTGCGGTCAGGCTGGCGAAGCTGTAATGGACGTAAAAGTAAAACACCGCCAGCGCCATCAGCACGAGCATCCACGGCCACCCAGCCATCAATCCAAAGAGCCGCGCGGAAAGAGCTTTGACCACGCCAGTTTCGGTGAGCGACTCCGACATCATCAGGAGCGGCGCGAACCAGATGAGCGCGTCCCAGGCGCGGCGTTCGGCGAGCAGGTCTTCCCAACGGAGCACACCCGTGAGCAGAATGGCCGCCAGCCCAGCGAAAGCCACGAAAGTATTCGAAATTCCATGCCAGTTCGACGTCACCCACCCGGCCATTACCGCCAGAAGGATGGCGACGAGCCACTTCTCGTCGCGCCGCGGCGAACCCATTCTCTCGAGCTCCACGCGCGCGTGTTCGCGCGCCAGGTACATGTCCCGAAGTTCGGGCCTGGCGATTTGGCACAATAGCCACGGCACTACCGCCAGCGTCAGAAAGCCCGGCACGCAGGCACCCGTGAACCAGCGGGCCCACGTCAGATCGATATGCCCAACTCGCATGGCGAATTCGGCAATCAACGGATTCGCCGCCATGCTGGTGAGGAACATTGCCGACGCCGTATAGCAGGTATGAAAGGACGTGAGAATGAGATATTTGCCGGCGCGATTCGCCGTCGGCCCGGGTTCGGAGCCGAGTGCCGACGCCACGCTGCGAGTCACGGGGAAAATCACGCTGCCGCCGCGGGCTGTATCGGAGGGGATGAATGGCGCCAGCACCAGATCGGCCGCCGCCAGAGAGTACCCGAGGCTGAGTGGGCTGTGCGCGAACCGCTGTACGAAGAGATAGCCGATGCGTTTACCGAGTCCCGTGACCGTGAAGGCCCGGCCGAAAAGAAATGCCAGAAAGATCAGCCAGACCGTGATGTTGCTGAAGCCGGAAAGCACTTTCGCGGGTGGCAGCGTTCCGGTGAGCGCGAGGAGAGTCATGGAAACCAGCACGCTGGCGCCCATCGGCACGGGCTGCGCCACCATCGCGACAATGGTGGCCACGAAGATAGCGAGCAGGTGGCTTTGCACCGCATCGAGGCCGGGCAAGGGAAGCAGGTAAAGAGCGAGGCCCGACACGAGCACCGCAGCCCATCGCCACGGGCCTGCCAGCCCGCGGTCGTAGGACGGTTCGGAGTCGGCCATTCCTTCGAGGATACTCAAGTCAACGCGCGTCGTGGGCGGCTATCATGGATAAAGCCATGATCAGGAAACGACTCGGAAATAGCGAGATGGATTTGACGCCGATCGGCGTCGGCGCGTGGGCGATGGGCGGAGGCGGATGGAAATTCGGATGGGGCCCGCAGGACGATTCGGAATCGATAGCCGCCATTCATGCGGCGCTCGATCGCGGTGTGAACTGGATCGACACCGCGGCGATCTACGGTTTAGGGCACTCGGAGGAAACCGTGGCGCGCGCGCTGGACGGCCGCTCGAATCGGCCGTATGTATTCACCAAGTGCGAGCGCGTGTGGGACGACAAGGGCGAGATCAGCGGATCGCTGAAAGCCGATTCGATTCGACGTGAATGCGAAGCGAGCCTGCGCCGCCTGCGTGTCGATGTCATCGACCTATACCAGATTCACTGGCCGATGCCGGAAGCGGATGTGGAAGAAGGATGGAGCACGCTCGCCAGCCTGAAACAAGAAGGCAAAGTGCGCTGGATCGGCGTTTCGAATTTCAACGCGGCGCAGATGGAGCGCTGCCGGGCGATCGCGCCCATCACGTCGCTCCAGCCCCCGTACTCGGCGATCTCGCCCGAGGTCGCCGGCGAACAACTGCCCTACTGCGCGCAGCATGCCATCGGCGCGATCGTGTATTCGCCCATGAAATCGGGATTGCTGACTGGCGCGATGACCAAGGAGCGCGTCGCCAATTTCCCCGCGGACGATTTCCGCCGCAACGCGCTCAACTTCCAGGAACCGCACCTTTCGAAGAACCTGAAGCTGGCCGATCTGATGAAGGCGATCGGCGCGCGCCACGGCGTATCGGCGGGCGTCGTGGCCATCGCGTGGACGCTGAATAATCCGGCGGTGACGGCGGCGATCGTGGGCATGCGGTCGGCCAAACAGGTGGAGGGCGTGATTGCTGGAATGGACTTTCGCCTGAGCGCCGACGAAATCGCGGAGATCGAGGGCTGGCGCGCGTCATGAGAGTGGCCTGGCTGCTCGTTCCCTCGGCCGCTGCCCTGCTCCACGCCCAAACCCCAGCCGTACCGGATTGGGCGCGGCCGGGGTCCGCTACCCACACCCAGGTCGCGCCGCCCCCCGATTTTCATCGCCCGAGCAGGAATTTCGATATCCCCATCGGCATTTTCGAAGGCCAGTCGGACATCGGCAGCGCGCTGCTGCCGGGCAGCGCGAGCTACGATCCCGCCACACAACAGTACGCCGTTAATTCCGCCGGCTACAACGTCTGGTACACGCGCGACGAGTTCCGCTACCTCTGGAAAAGGATGTCGGGCGATGTTTCGCTCGCCGCCGGCATCGCCTATCCCGATCCCAACGGCTATGGCGACCGCAAAGCAGTCCTCATCATCCGCCAGGATCTCGACGACGATTCCAGGGAAGCGATGGTGGCGCTCCACGGCGCGGGTATGATCCACCTGGCGTACCGTCCCGAAAAGAACGTCCGAGTGAAGGACATGGAATATCGCATCGGCGGGCGCGGAATCGGCGGCGGCGCCTCGCCGGACAGCCTGGTCACCGTGAGTGCCAAACGCATCGGCATCGAAAAGCGCGGGGATTCCTTCGCTCTTTTCGTCTCCCTGGAAGGGGAAGCGATGAGCCGGTTCGGCGCGCCCATCCATCTGCATATGGACGCACCCTTCTATGTCGGGATCGGTTTCTGCTCGCACCTGCCCGACAAGTCGGATACCGCATTGCTTTCGAATGTCGTGCTGGAGAACGCGGCCGGCAAGGTGAAATAACTATTCCCATCCCGGGAATGGATTTGCCCGCACGCCGCGGCACGCCGCGATCAGTTCCGGTACGCGCGCGCGACGTTCGAACAGCCGCTCCAGCAACTCGGTGAGCGAATCGGCTTCACTTTCGCTCGCGATCCAACCCGCCGGGATGCTCTTCCACGCCTGGTCGATCACCTCTTCCGGGAAGTGCACCACCTGTTCCAGCCACGGCTGGAAATCGTCGAGGGAACGAACCGATTCGTACACCACGCGCCGCGCGTACAGCCCTTGCAAGGGCGAGTCGGCGAACTCCCAGTGGGGGCCATTGAAGGCGAATCCGTGGTCGATCATGCGCGCTACGAAACCGGCTTTGGCACCCTCGGCGCGTTCGCTCTGCTGCACCATCGCGCGGTAGAAAACCGACTGCCGGCCATCGGCATTCGCCACCCACTTGTCGAAAACCAATATGGCGCGGAAATCAGCCAGGTTGACCACCTGCGGAAGCAGCGCGTCAGGCAGAAAGTCGTATACCGCGACGCGATCGGGATTGCCGGGATAGCGCGAACCGAAATGCCACCCCGGCTCGACCGGGATGGTTCGCGTGCCGAGGTTGAGGTGGATCTCCGGATTAGCCGCCAGGAATTCCACGCTCACCTGAATGAGCGCGGTCTCGGGCGCCGCGATCTTCAGATACCCCAGCAGAACCGACGAAATCAGTTCGTTCACCAGCACGCGCGGGTGCTGCGGGTTGTTGCGGAACTTCACCACATACCAGTTGCCGTCATCCGCTTCGAGCAAATGAGCCTGCGCGCCGCCGCGCATTTTGCGGACATGCCGGACAGCCGTGAGGGGCATCAGCTCCGCTCGATCCGCCTTTCACGAAGTGCGCTTCCGACGAAGTACACTAGAGTAGTATCACACGGAGGAGCACCACGAATGGCGGAAAAGGAAGCAGGATCGGCGTCGGGAACGCCGGAAGCGGGAGCCACTCCCGGTCCGGCGCGCACTACCAACGAAGTAGCGCTCGAATTGATGAAATTCATCGCCGTGACCACGGGTTACGGAAGAACTTCCGGACCGGCGGCAGGTTTTTCCGGAAAGCCCCAGAGCAAGTCGGCGGAAGAACATGCCGACGCGCTGCTCGAACTGTTCGAGCGCTGCCGCAAAGTCGTGAAAAACGAAGACTGAACTGAGGCGACGGTGCGCCCTGTGTTACGCTTTCCCTCAGCGTAATGACAATCAACGGCTATCTGGCGAAAAGTTCGGTAGTGGCCGCGCTCGGCGGGCTGCTATTCGGATTCGATACGGCAGTAATCGCGGGCGCCACCGCCGCCCTTCAAAAACAATATTCCCTGACGGATGCCGCGCTCGGCGTTACCGTGTCGGCCGCGCTCGTCGGCACTATTCTCGGCGCGATGTTTGGGGGCATCCCCGGCGATCGCTACGGGCGCCGCAACAGCCTACGCATCACAGCCGTCCTCTACCTCATCTCCGCTCTTGGCTGCGCGTTCGCCTTCGACTGGTATACCTTCCTGTTTGCGCGCTTCATCGGCGGATTGGGCATCGGCGCATCGTCCGTGCTCGGCCCCATGTACATCGCTGAAATCGCGCCGGCGCGACTGCGCGGCCGGCTGGTCGGTTTCTTTCAATTCAATATCGTCTTCGGTATTTTGCTGGCATATTTATCGAATTACCTGATCGGCACGATGGGATTCGGCGACGTGGAATGGCGCTGGAAGCTCGGCGTCTCGGGTATTCCAGCGGCGCTGTTCCTCATCATGCTCTTCTTCATCGCCGAAAGCCCGCGCTGGCTGGCGAGACAGGGACGCACCACCGAAGCCGAGGAGGTGCTCCGTTCCACTGGCGATCCCAACTATCGCAACGACCTGGACGAGATTGTCCGTTCCGTGGACGAACACGTCAGCGCTGCCAACGAACCATTTTTCTCGCACAAATACCGCCTGCCGATCTTCCTCGCCGTCTCCATCGGCATGTTCAATCAGCTTTCCGGCATCAACGCCATTCTGTATTACCTCAACGACATTTTTGCCAAGGCCGGATTCAGCAAGGTATCGAGCGATCTGCAGTCGGTGGCCATTGGAGCAACGAACTTGCTCTTCACCATCGTTGCCATGAGCCTGATCGACCGCATCGGCCGCAAGACGCTGCTACTCATCGGAGCGGTAGGCACCGCGGCCGCGCTTGCCGGGACCGCTGCCATTTTCTTCGCGGGCACGCACCAAGACCTGCTGGTGTGGTGCCTCGTGGGCTTTATCGCGTTCTTCGCATTCTCGCAGGGCGCGGTAATTTGGGTTTATCTGAGCGAGGTCTTTCCCACCCGCGTGCGGGCGAAGGGCCAGAGCCTCGGGAGTTTCACGCACTGGATCATGAATGCACTCATCTCCGGCGTATTCCCGGTGCTCGCCGCGCGCTCGGGGGGCGTTCCCTTCGTCTTCTTCGCGGCGATGATGGTGGTGCAGTTCTTCGTGGTCCTGGCGGTGTATCCGGAAACTAAGGGATATTCACTCGAGGAAATGCAGCGCAAGCTCGGAATCAGCTAATGATCATCGGAGTGGATATCGGGGGCACGAAAGTTGCAGCTGCGCTGGTAACCGGCCGAGGCGAAATCCTCGGGAAAACGCGCGTGCCGATGGTCTCGACAGGCGATGCCGCCATGGGATTCGCCGCTGTCCGCGAGGCCATCGCCGCGGTTCTTGGCGGCGCGCCGGAGCCGGTCGCAGGCATCGGAATCTGCTCGCCCGGTCCGCTCGACCCTACGACGGGGATGGTGCTCAATCCCCCGAATCTGCCATGCTGGCGCAATTTCGCGCTGGCGTTCGAGACCGAAAAGGCTTTCGGGATCCCGGCGCGGGTGGATAACGACGGCAACGCCGCGGGACTGGCTGAGGCCATTTGGGGCGCGGCTATCGCTTACCGGAATGTTTTCTACGCCACCCTGGGAACAGGCATTGGAGCGGGCATCGTCATTGACCGGAAGATCTATCATGGCCGTACCGGCGCGGCCGCCGAAGGCGGTCACGTCACCATAGACTACAACGGCCCGCGCTGCGCCTGCGGAAAACGAGGCTGCATCGAAGCACTGGCGTCCGGGCCGCGAATCGCCGCGAGGGCACGGGAAAAACTCGCGGCGGGCGCGGAATCGCGTATCATGGCGTACGCCGGAACCGTCGATCAGGTGCAAGCTGAGCACGTCGGAGCCGCATTTCGCGAAGGCGATGCCGTCGCTCGCGACGTGCTGACCGAAACGGCATTTTTGCTCACGGTGTGGCTGGGAAACATTGTCGATCTGCTCGAGCCGGATGTGATCGTGGTGGGCGGCGGAGTGGCAGACCTCATGAGTTCATTCTTTCCTGAAATCCGAGCCGATCTGCCCCGCTGGTCTGAAAATCAGCGTGCCGGAGAGATTCCGCTGGTCCTCGCACGCTACGGCGCCGATGCCGGCATCGCCGGTGCCGCGGCACTTTGGGGATAGTCAGCTTCGCGCCGACAGAATTTCCCGGTTTGCCTGCAGATACTCTACCGTGCGCACCACGGCCTGCTGAATAGTGAGTTTCGGGCGCCACCCGAGCTCCCGCATGCGCGCGCAGTCGAGAAAAATAAACGGATTGTCGCCGATCCAGCCGCGGTCCCCTCCCGTGAATTCGAGCTTGGGGTCAACTCCAAGACGGGCGCAGATCCACCCGATCGACTGCGTTACATTGCAAAACTCGTCGGTGCCCAGATTGAAAATGTTGACCCGAGCCGAAGCGCGTTCGAGAGCCAGAAGGATGGCGTCGACACAGTCCTGCACATACAAATAAGACTTCCGCTGCGTCCCGTCGCCCAGCACGCGCAGTTCTCCAGGGTGTTCCAGCAATTGCTTGTAGAAATCGAATACATGGCCGTGCGTGTAGCGTTCGCCCATGATGGACACAAAGCGAAAGATGAAACTCTCCATCCCGAACCCTTCACAGTAAGCCTGGATGAGCCCTTCGGCAGCTACCTTCGACGCTCCGTAAAGCGATGTCTGCACCGGGAAAGGGCAGTCTTCGGGCGTGGGAATGACGGTCGTCTCTCCGTAAACGGACCCGGTCGAAGAAAATGCTATGCGGCGAATGCCGAGCGTTCGCATGGCTTCCAGCACATTCCAGGTGACGATGGTATTTTGCTCCAGGTCGCGGCGGGGATGGTCAGTGCCGAAGCGAACGTCAGCATTGGCGGCCAGATGAAAAACGACTTCACTTCCATCCATCGCTGTTCGGAGGGAGTCCAGGTCGAGCAGGTCCGCACGCACCATCCGGTAACGGGAGTTCTGCCGGGCCGCTGCGATGAATTGCTCCTGGCCGGTGGAGAAGTTATCGAAGGCAACCACCTCGTGGCCATCGGCCAGTAACCGGTCGGCCAGAGTACTTCCGATGAAACCGGCCGCGCCGGTGACGAATGATCGCAAAGCGCCTCCAAAAAATCACAGTCTGACGCGCCTCACGAGTTCCTGTCAAGCACAACAGCCGCAAGCGAGCAGTGCCTTCGTAGTAGACTGAAAGGGCGTATGGATCCGGGTATGTCTGTGTCCCCCGTGGCCGCGGAGGGAGGAAGTGCTTCGTCTGCTCCCCCGGCCAAAATCGACTTGCCGGTACCTGCGATTCTGTTCTACTCAGCCCTCGTCATACTCTTGTTCTTGCCCGTATTGTCCGACTTGGTCAAGCAGTGGATTAACGACGAGAACATGGGATATGCCTTTTTCGTGCCGCTCGTCGCCGGGTATGTGGTCTGGCTCGACCGAGACCGGGTTATGAAGGCCCCCGTCAAGCCTTGTTGGCCGGCCTTGGCCTTAGTGGTGTGGGGCTTCCTGCAAATGTTACTGGGACTCTTGGGCGCCCTTTCATTCCTGTCCCGGACAGCGTTTATCGTGACTTTGGTGGGAGTGGTATGGACGATCGCCGGTACCGCTGTGATCCGTACGCTGCTGTTCCCTATCGTTCTGCTGTTCTTCATGGTCCCCATTCCGCTCTACATTTACCAGCGGATGACCATACCCCTACAGGGGCTTGCCACCAGTCTGGCAGCGTTTGGTTTGGAGGTTCTCGGTATTCCCGTAATGCAGGAAGGCAACGTGCTGACTCTCCCCGATGGGCACTTGCTGGATGTGGTGGATGCCTGCAGCGGAATTCGATCGCTTCTTTCGCTCACGTTCCTTTCGGTTGCATATGGCCGGTTGTTCGAATCCCGAAGGTGGGTAAAGATAGCGCTGGTCGTCGCGACTGTCCCCATCGCTATTGCCTGTAATGCCGCGCGAATTACGCTCACGGGTATCCTGACTGAATACAAGCCGGATATCGCTGAGGGTATCTATCATGCGTTCGAGGGCTGGGTGATTTTCATGTTTGAGTTGTTGACTCTGCTCGCTTTTCATCGCCTGACCGGTTTGTTCAGGAGACGATCGCATGCCTGAGTGGAATTCGACGCTCGATTTCTTGCGCCATAAAGCGGCGCTCGTGGTCGCGGTTCTGCTGGGAGCCGAGGTGCTTATGTTCTACGCTCTTCCCACTAAGGAAAAGATTCCGGCGCCGCCGCCACTCGATGTCTTTGCCACGAATATCGGACCGTGGGCGATGGTGAAGGAGTATCCACTCGCTCCTGATGCAGCGGCTCTCCTGAAAGCGGACGATACTTTGTCGCGCGATTATCAGGGCCCAGCCCTGGAAGAGCTGTTCATCGCGTTTTTCAAATCGCAGCGCGCCGGTGTTACTCCGCACTCTCCCAAGATGTGTCTGCCTGCCAACGGCTGGGAGGAGGAAAGCTCCCGCATCATTTCCGTGAACGTGCCCGGAGAGCTCTCGCCCATTCCGGTGAATCGCTATATCGTGGAGAAAGAGGACCAACGGAAACTCGTGCTTTACTGGTTCCAAAATTGGCACCGTGCGACCGCTGACGAGTATCTTTCCAGGTTATATCTGATTTACGACTCGATCCGGTATCGCCGCAGCGATGAGGCTCTGATCCGTGTGGTCACTCCCATTACTAGCGAGACGGATTCGCCTGCGGAAGAGCACGCCATCCAGTTTCTGCAAGCGATCTATAAGCCTCTGAAGCAGCAGATCTGGTCGATCCCGCCAATCTCCGCCATACTCCCTTAAGAGTGCCCTAACGCACTCCGCCGCGAGCGGCGGCATCCACCGCCTGGCGCATCTCCCATGCGGACGCGTACCGCAGTTGGTGCCCGCGCCGCCGGCAGCCTTCGGCCAACGAAGTGAACAGACGGTCCAAACCGCCGTCGATGAGCAAGGCCCGCGAATGTTGTTCTTGTGCACCGTGAGCGAAGAGCTTGACAAAAATGTCGTTGCCGATGCGCGGTGCTAAATCGAGCCATCGTTCGACGCGGTAGGGCGTCGGCAGATCGTAGCAGGCCAGTTCGCCACCTTCCATGCGCGGCACGATCCGGCCAGCCCATCGGAGTCCCAACGGCCCGGGAATCATCAGCAGGTCGCCCGAGGCCTGACTTCCGGGTTCGACGGCGATTCCGTGGTCATAGGAGCGCGGCCGGAGCGGGTCGTCAATTACCCAGTAGATCGTGTTGATTGTGCGCGACTGCGTGGGAGAACTGCCCGACGGCATAGTGAAATCTGCATAGCAACCAAGATCGCGCAGCAGCGTGATCTCGTTGTTCAATCCGCAGTACCGCCCGTCGGGACGCGAATTATCCAGAGCCCAATTGCCGTGAATAAACCCAAAAGCCGGTCGGCCATTCCCTACTCGAAGCAGCCCATGGCGAGCGATCAGCGTCTCGATAAACCCGTTCATGCGATCCACGAAGTTCTGCTGGCCTTCGCCGTCGTGGTGAATGTGGATCTCGACGTCGGCGATGCCGGCGCGCTTCATTTCCGCAAGGGCATCCAGGAATTGCGGCCGATACTCTTCCTGTGGATAGAAGAAGGTATACTGCGGCGGCCGGCCAGTGGAGTCGGCATGCCGCTGGGCAATCTTGGGCCAATGCTCTGCCCAAACAGCGACGCGTTGCGCGGCGATCTCATCGGAGGGGCGCATCCAGTAAGGCTCCCAATGATCCGCTATCATGACCCAAACGCTAGCCCCGGCGGCCGCCCGCCGCGTGGTGAGACGCTTCTTGACATACGCCGGAAGCCAGAGTTGAGCGTTGCGCGGGAGCGAGATGAGCACGAATAGAACCTAGACTTTGAATCCAGATTTTAGCGCGTCGGAATGGAACATTTTGACGGTATCGAGCGAGTACTCGCCAAGATCTTTGCCTACCAGCGTCAGTTTTCGCAGTACCTCCGGCGTGGCCGTGATGATGTGGCAGCCGATCGAATCGGCTTGGAAAATGTTGAGCAGTTCACGCGGGCTGGCCCAGATCAACTCCATTCCGTCGTGCTCACAAACGATTTCGACGGCCTTCGCCATCAGCGGAACGGGATCGCGGCCGGTGTCGGCAATGCGTCCGGCGAACACCGATACGTTGGACGGCGCTCCACCGGCTAGCGCAGCCGCAACGCATCGTACTTGATCGAGCGTTAGCATCGCGGTGATGTTCAACCGGATGCCCTCATGCGAGAGCCGGTGGATCAGGTCTGTGGCCGGCTCCCGCCTGGTGTTGGTGACTGGGATTTTTACGTAAACGTTTTCGCCCCACGTGGCGATGAGCCGGGCCTGCCGCTCCATCTCGTAAAAGTCGTCGGCAAACACTTCGAGAGAAACAGGCCTGTCGCGGATAACCGAAAGGACGTCGCGGGCAAAAGCTTCGTAGTCCATGATGCCGGCTTTGCGCATCAGCGTGGGGTTGGTGGTGAATCCTTTAATAAGCGGATTCCGGTACAAATCGAGCATGGCCGCCTTATCGGCACCGTCCGCGAAGAGTTTCACCTTCAGATCACTGGTGGCCACAGTCATCATTCCCCTCCGAGTTCCGCACTATCCAATCTACCGCTTCCGAAAGCGAGAGAACCCGCGCATCCGGCGCCGCTGAGGGCGCCCGCTCGTGGTAACGACAGTCGATCCAGACAGTCCGGCAGCCGGCAACCCGTCCGGCATCGATGTCCCTCCAGCGATCCCCGATTAAGAACGAGCGTGAGAGATCGATCCCATACCGTTCCCGCGCTTCGAACATCAACCCCGGGGCGGGCTTGCGGCATTGGCAGCCGTCTCGGTCGTCGTGGGGACAGATAAAAAACTCGTCAATTGGCAACGTTTGCCGCAGCGTGGTGTGCATCGCGTGGATCTCGTCCAGCGTCTGCTTGCCGCGGGCGACATCGGGTTGATTGGTGACCACGAAAAGCAGAAATCTCAAGTTTTTTAGTCGCGCCATGCCGGCAGCGGCGCCTTCCACGATTTCGAGTTCGGCAACAGATGCTGGCGGGTACGGCTTGCCATCGCGAACCACCGCGCGATTCAAAACGCCATCGCGATCCAGAAATACCGCACGCGGGGCGGAATTCATGCCCGCACCGACTCCCACTTCGTTTCCGCCTGTTTAAGCGAGGGGTGCGAGACCATCAGGTGCCAGACAACCGCTTGGAAGGCTTCGGCATGCGGTGTGGTGTGTACCGGATTCACAGTAGGGACAATCACGCATGCGTCAGCCACGGTGGCCGTGAAGCCGCCATCGCGCCCAACAATGCCGGTGATTTTCGCACCCACGCGCTTCGCCAGTTGGAGCGCGGCTACCAGGTTCGGGCTGACATTCTGCGCCAGATTTCCCCCGCCCACCGACAGAACCAGCAGCGTATCCTGCGCTTGCAGCCGGCTGACCGTCAGCCACGACTCGAACACGCCCGCCCATCCTTCGTCGTTCGTGCGTGCCGTCAGTTCCGAAACATTATCTGTGGGAGTATACGCTTCGATCCCCGCGATTTTGCGGAAATCATTGACCGCATGCGATGCGTTGGCCGCGCTTCCGCCAACCCCCAGAATGAACAGACGGCCTCCGGAATTCCGCGTTTCCGCGAGAATCGAGACCACGCTCTCGATGGCATCCACGTCGAGCCCATCGATCACCTGCTTTGCCTCGTTCAGAAACTGCCGTGAGAAACTCATGCCGATCGATCTCCCTGCCTGAGGAACGAGCTCAACTCCTCGATACCGGAGAACGAACCGATTTCATAGAATCGGTGCGGCGCTTCGAAGACTGCCAGTTCTCCGGCGCGGAGCAGATCCTGATAGAGCACCGCCAGGTCCGAGGGTTTTCCGGACGGAACGAGGTCGACGGCGGCTGAACGAAGCACGCCCAAGCCATAATCGATATGGCGCATCCGCTCCGTCCGCAGCTTCTTCTCGTACGCCACAATTTGCCCGCCGGCGAGTTCCACGTTGCTGGAATCCCATTGCCCATGATTGGCATAGACAGTCATAAGGCCGGCTTTCCCGCTGGCCCGGAAGGCAGCTTCCACCTCCCCGAGGTCGATAGGCAAATACGAATCGCCGTACAACACGAAGAAGCTTTCGCCCAGCAATGGCAGCGCGCGCTTGAGCGCTCCCGCAGTTCCGAGTAGCGTCGAGCCGTCGAATGAGTAGGCGATGTCGAGTCCGAATTGCTGTCCGTCGCCCACGGATTCCCGTACCTGCTCGCCCAGATGGCTGAGGCATAGCACCACGCGGCTGACTCCACTCCTGCGTAGCAACCTCAACTGATGCCAGACGAACGGTTCGCCATTTATCTCGACCAGGGACTTCGGTATCGTTTCGGTCAAAGGACGCAAGCGCGTGGCCAATCCCCCTGCCAGAATGGCGACGGGTAACATCGCGCCCATTTTAGCTTACCGGCTTGTTGCATGTCTGCTTTTGCGAGGCGACGCGTGCGTGAAATTACGTCTTGGGAACAGGCCGATGAGCGAAGAAGGATTTCTTCCACTGCGAAAGGAACGAATAGGAGAATTTATGCACATATCCGGGCATGTAAGCGTATGCGTGGTAGAGCAAGGCCATCGGAAAGGCCATCCAGTACCCCGCATAATCGTGTCGATGGCGGCGCGTGATCCGCACGGCCGAGGCGGTGTTGCCTTTCGACTGGTGGAAGGATCCGCTCCCGTGCCAAACCCGATAGTTGAGAAAATACTCCGGAAAATTGTAGAGCTTGCCGATCCTCCCGAGCTTTAGCCATAGATCCCAATCCTGAAATCCCGCCAGTCCCTCGTCATAGCCGCCTACCCGCTGAGCTGCTTCCACCCGGTACACCGTCGAAGAGTGAGCCAGGGGATTCGCCAGGAGAGCCTGCCGCTTGATTTCCTCGTCATGCTCTGGTTTGAGATAGCGCATCTGTTCCCGGCCCGCTGAATCGACCACGATTACTCCGCTGCCGCAGCAGCAGTAATCGCGATTTTGATCCAGGAACGCGATCTGTTTCGACAGTTTGTTCGGCTCTGCCCAGTCGTCGTCGTCGTCCAGGACAGCGATGTATTCGCCGCGCGCCAATGACAATCCGAAATTCGATGCATGAGCAATATTTCCTGGAATAGCTCGATGGAAATAAAGGATGCGGGGATCCCGTTTCTGCCACTCCCGCATCAGCATCGGGATCTGTTGGTTGGAACCGTCATGGACCACCAGTAATTCCCATTCCTGGAATCCTTGCGCCAGGATGCTCTCGATCGCATTTCCAAGGAATTGCGGCCGGTTGTACGTCAACATGAGCACCGTGGCTCGCGGAAGCATTATCCTATTATGCTCCTTCTGTGAATCATCGAACGCGACCTATAGTCTGGCCTGACACAACGCAGGGTACGGGCTCAGCGGATTGCAACAGTTCCACTCGCCGAAACCTGCCCCTGAACTGACGTTGAGGATACAGTCGGCGTCGGGCCGGTACTGAGCACTACAGTACCTGCGCCCGACGAGAAATAGACCGACCCATCCCCCGGACCAACGGTAAATGGAGAACCTGAAACCGGCACCCCGGCAATCGTAATTGAATAAGTTCCTGGACTAAGCCCCATGATCAGCCAGTCGCCAGTCCCGCTGAAACTCGTCATAAAGCTCGTCATCGAGGTCTGCAACTCGCCGCCAACCGCGAACAAAACGACACCAGTGGACTTTGCGCCCGTCAACTGCACTCCTGTCCAGTTGGCGTCGGGATTCAGACTCACGGTATTGAAGGTCGTGTCGTTGAGGCCGTTCATGAGCTTGTGCCCCGCTACGGAAATCAACCTCGAAACGTTGGCGCCGGCCGATGTGCCCCCCGCCACTGTGAAGCGGTGCGTGTACCCGTTCCCACCCAAATACGTACTGCCCGGCGCGCACTGCCCGGCTCCGAGCCCCACGCAATCGTCTTTGACCGTGATGGCATTCGGCGATGTAACCCACGTCATCAGGCCATATGTGCGCCCGCCATTGCCATCCTCAACCTCTTTGATAGTGTTGGATGTGCACGTGGTGCCCGAAAGCGCCGTGCAGACGGTGGAACCAGTCGGATAGTTGATCGTGTTCGGAGCCTGAGTCTGCCCGTTCTGCGGGTACTGCAAGTGCCAGTTCATTGAGACGGCGGAGACTGGCGACCCGCCGGCCAGTGCCACATCGTCAAACTGGAAGATCCATTCGTCGTTCCCCGGCTTTTTGAGGTGGACCCAGCACCGCACCGCGTGATCAAGAATGATGTTGAGAGCCGCTTGATTGTAGTTCGGGGCCTCAGACGTACACGCTGCCGCATAGCGCGACTGCGAGTCCCCGAACATCGAGCCATATGCACCGGCGTTCGCGCTTGCCCAGCCTCTGATAGGTGTCAAGGCGATATTTGGGTAGATTCCGTCCTGGAACTGTCCGAGTCCCGGGCCCCCAAGCTGCAAAGTGTCGCTCACGGTCGAAACGTCCGAAACCCAGAGCGAATTGCACGGGTTGCTGTCGCCCCCGAGAAGACAACCATTTTTCCAGATCGAAACCTGGCCCGTTCTTGGCGAGTCGTAGACCCCGTTCGAGAAGGACGCGCTGTCGAAAATCGTCAGAGTGCCGGAAGCGCATTGCCAGCAGGTTCGGCTGACCGCAGCGTCCCCGCGATAGAGATGAGGCCACCCGGTTAGAGCCGTCACTTGGGAACTGGACGATTCCGTGAACGCGGCCTGCAGCGGAGGTGTAGTGTAACTCGAATCGGCGATACGCGGATCGTTATGCAGCACCGCGATAGCCTGCCGGTTGGGTTCGGTATTGCCCCAGAGCCCGGAACCCGGAAAGGTCTCCATCAGGTTGCGATACCAGGCAATGTTGCTGCTGGCCGGCGCAAAGAAGGAGGACGGCTCGAAGGCCCACCCGTAACTGACGGCGGAATTGCCATACAGGCCCATGCCGCCGTAGCCGGCGCCGATCTGGCCCGCCCACCCGGCCAGATAGGGAATCGAGAACGCTTGTGGAAGAACCTCGTACATCTTCCAGAGGCTGATGTTCTGCGCCCACGTGCCAAACCACATGGGGAAGCCCGGCACGCTCTGATAAAGCAGCCATTCGAACAGTTCGCAGGACGGCTGGTCGGCATCCATCGAATACCACGGCCCGTCCCGCAAGCGGCCAGTCGAGAAATCGAGAAGCGGACGGCAGGCGTAGTCGAACGCCCAACTCTGTGCCCGTGCAAGGTCTCTTATCGCTCGCGAATCATCCGACGCGGCGGCAAGATCCAAGGCCATGAACGCGGCGCCAGGTGAACCACCGTTGCCGCCGTTCGCTCCGCTATCGCCTATGGAATATATGCCGGAAGACGACAACAGAGGTGTCTGCTGTCCGCCTCCATATCCGTAAACCGCAGCCTGCACCCCGATGCTGGCATTCTGCTGATGCTTAGACGCCCAGAGATAGCCGCAGTCGCCATTACTGTATTGCGGCAGCCTCCAAGCCATCTGCGGCGTAGTCATTGACGCTGTCACTCCGTCGCCATTGATCACCGTGCAAGAACTTCCGGAACAGGATGACACGTAGCTTCCCCACCGCGGGAAATACGTCTCGTTCGGCCAGCCATTGTAAGCCACAACTTCGTCGCCGGGATTCAGGAAACTTCCCGGAATCGACTTGGTGAATGTCACCGTCGCCGTGGCGCCGGATGCGGCCGTAGAGATGGTGAAGGTATCGAAGATACTATATTTGGTGCCAAGGGTCGCCGTAATATTCGCCGTTCCCGATACGGAAGCCACTGTGCTGCACGTCTGGTATGGCGTTGCGGTCGTCGGCGCTCCCGAGGGCTGAAGTCCCGGCGCAAGTATGATTCCGGCATTGCTGGCTGTAGATATCGTATTGTTGCCGCTCAATGGGAACAGAATATAGGCATTGCCGGTCGTGTATACGCAGACGTATTGCCCGGTCGTCCCCGTCACCGACAGGCCGGAATTATACGTCGCGGCGACTACCTGATTCACCGCCGGCGCGATTCCAGAGCCCCCGCTGGGATCCACCCAAGCCGTCACCGTCAGTACACCGGTTGAGCCGCTCGACCCCGAGACAAGTCCGTAAGTGTAGTGGGAGTAGTCGCTGCCACCGTTGTAGTTGTTGTCAAGCTGGACGACAGTGCCGTTATAATACGCGGGATTCGCATAATGCGCATCGCTCGAGGGAAGCTGAACATGAGTGGAATCGTTCGTTCCGCTGGCCACTAATCCACTCGAAAGTACCCAGTTGTGCGTGCTGGTATTGGCCGCGTCTTGATTGGTCGTAGTGCAGGGCGGAACGGTGGGGTCGTCAACGTCCGCATAAAACTGATTTAGAAACGCTGCCTGCTCCGAAGCGGCCCAATATGCACCCTCTGGTGCGTGCGCCGCCACCGCATATTCCACCGCCAGCCCTTCTACGTCGGTCGTATAGTCGTAATCCCAGTCCGAAATCAGAACGAAGGATGCGCTGTTCACTACATAACCTACGCCGCCCACACGGTACGGATGGTTCAAGGAGTAAATGATTTCGTTCAGCCAGAGGGAATTCGAGCGATCCACCAGAAACCGTATCGCAGCCATCGCGTACTTGGCATGGATATCTTCCGAAGGGGTGATCGACCCTCCGTCGAAGGTGGTTTTATAACTCGAGGGGGACGTGAGGTAATTGCTCGTCATGTAGCTGAGCATTTGTGTCCACCAGGCGTTATTGTTCAGCGCCATCAGAGAACTCACCGCGCAGTCCTGCGAGCCGCCGATGGTGTCATCGGGAGTGGCGGCCGGTCCGCACCTCATATGGACGCCTGTGTATGCCCCGGTCGTGAGTCCGGAACAAACAACTCCCTCCGCGCTATAACTGCTGGAGGTCACCGCGGTAATCGAGTATGGCGATTGTGCGCCCCCTCCCATGCCGCAAGTGTCGAGGGCTGTGTCCGTGCCCGTAATTGAGAAGTTGTTGCCAACCACCACCGGGAGGCGCATCGTCTGCGGATTGTACGCCAGATTGACGGTAACCGTGCACGCAACTGTCGCGCATGAGCCGTCCGACCCGCCGCTCACCACGATGCCGGCGAGCCCGTTGGCCGTGCTCGTCGCCAGACGCCTCATCAGGTCCCCATTTGTCCCATCGAAGAAACCGAGTGGCCCTGCATTCGCAGGAATCGCAAACTTCGTAAGTGGTGCTACCCACTGCGCGTCCTGTCCAGGGTTTGGATACGGAGTATATCCCGCAAACCAGCCGCCGGTTCCCGCAATTGGATTACCTGACGTATCGTACAGCGCGAGCGTTTCGGGCCCCTGATAGGCGCATTCTCGCACACCATTGGCCGGCGAAATCCCCGTTCCTGTAGCCACTCCAACGACTGCGCAGTAACAGATATTGGTTGTCGTATTACAGGAAGAACTGAAACCGTGTGGGTTCTGAGTAGTAAGCACCACCGGGCTGGCGTTCGTCGCTCCTACCACCACCTGCGATTGCGGGGCGCTTGACCGCAAGTAAATGGCGGTCTGAGCGCCGCCGCACAAAGCGAAGCAGATTATACTGGCGAAGGTTTTCATTTAAAACTCGCAATCGATGCCAGCAGACTGGCGCTACCGCTGACGGTCCAGGCCGGGTCAACTGCCGCGGCAGTGTTCTGGATCAGGTACGCCATTGCCCCGCCGTAATTGTTGCCGCTGCTGAAGGCTTGGGTGCCGGCGATGACAAACCCCTGACTGATCGCACTCGCCGAAGTACTCCCCGATGCCGCTATGCCGAGGAGAGTGACGAGAAGTTCGTTGCTTTGAACGGGCGTAACGCTTCCAGGCTGCACGGTCGTGATACCCGAATTTGCCCCCACGCCAGCCTGTTGATCCAAAGGGCTCGAGGCCGAGCCGCTGAAAGCCAGTACGTACAAGCTGGGCGCATTTCCGCTTGTTGTGCTGAACGTGTGACCGGTCCCTACGCTTGGGTTGTAGCCGTAAAACAGCGCGATGTTCGGGCCGCCGGTATAGAGATTGAGGCGCATCCAGAGATTCGAGTTCGAGTCGGAGACTGCCGGAGCACTCGAACCCGAGGCGATCCCAATCACGATCAGATTCGCCCCCGTCGTGTTGAGGTTGGAGACGGTGACGTCCGAGCCCCCTGTTGACGCCGCACTTGCGGAAGCCACTAAGCTCCAACCACCGCTCCCAACGCCGGCACCGCTATTCGCGCCGCCGCCGGGACCGGGAAGCCGTATTTGAGTGCTTGACATCGCCCGAGAAACCGCAACCCCGATGCCGTATCTGATCAGATCGCGCCTGTTCTGATGAAGGATCGACATTACTGCACCATGTAAATCACGTGCACCGTCACGAGTTTTGCCGTTCCGCCCGCGGTGCCGCTCACCAGTTCAATCCAATCGCCCGCGTTGAGAGCCGTATTCTGCAACGTTGCGGCGCAAGTGGTGCTGCCATCGAGGCCCGTATTGCCCCCGACGTTGCTGCATCCCATGTATCCCGATGAAGCCGCGGTTGCAGACGAAACCAGATTGACGTTCGATTCCGCCGAGCACGTCCCGCTCGCCCAAGCCGTACACCGCCGCCGCCCCACGATCACACTCGGTGAGCCTGCGTCCGACTCCAGATCAACCTCCAGTACGCTCCCCGACGACACGATCTTGCAGCCGTGCTTTTGCGGTCCTAACTGCGCGTTTGCCACCGCGGTCGACGATGACGCATCCCCAACCGTGATGTCGCAGCTTCTCTTCTGAACATCCGTAAGCGTCGTTTCCTTCACCATCTGCCAGGGATTTCCTGCCGAATCCAGGCAAATCTGCGTATTCAGCGTGCTGTCGAAGTAGCAGGTCACCATCCCACTCGCCGGTGTGTTCGGCATTGTGCCTGTCGCGCCGGTAGTCTGGTATGGCCCGACGCCTGTAACACTCAGCGTTTTCTTCCAGGTATTCGCGGCGGCACACCACCACTCGTCGCTATTCGTGGTGTCTAAGTAAAGGGCCAGATTGGTTGACGATGGCGCCGAACAGTTAGCTGTTGGCGCGCCTGCTCCTGTGAGCAGTGTGACGAACCCGCTTCCGCCGGACCCGGTGTGGCACGCCCCGTCAGCGCCCAGATACTGCGTGCCGCTGCATCCTGTAAACAGGTTGATGACGTCCGACGCTGTTGCGCTCCCCACCGTATTTGCCCCAGTGAATTTCGCCACCGCGCCGCCGATGCCGGTGCCGGTCACCGGATTCGTCAGCGCATCCTGCTTATTGTTAAAAGTGGTCCAGTCCGCATTGCCCAGACATCCCGTGGTGGTGCCCGATGCCCCCACGCAACTCACCACATTTCCGGCCTGCGAAAGCGCCCCGGTGAAGGTGATTGGCGCTTCGTAATCGGTTCCCGCCGCTGCCATAACCAGTTGCCCGCTGGCATTTCCCTTCAGTACCCCACTCGTCGGAACAACTGCCCCATTGATCTGTACCACCTTCGGGCTCGGGTAAGTTCCGCTCAAGTCTCCCGACGCTGCGCCCGTCGGTGGCAGGGCTGTTGGCGTATTGGCTATCTGCGAATAAGTGTAATCCCCCGTCTGCGCTGCCACCGCACCCAATCTCCCGAATACCGACATAACAGCGCCAGTCTGTTGCGTCCAGTTATTGGTGCCCGTGCAGTAGAACTGATTCTGTCCGGGTGCGGTGTTAGTTGCGAAGTAGACTTCGCCCACCGTACACGTCGATGGTAGGCTTCCTGACAGGCCCGTAACCATCGGCAAGGTGTGTGCCGCCGCGCGAAAGTCTTGTGTCCCGCCGCTGACGGTATTGCTTTGGTTGGTCTGCATCGCGGTTGAGGGCAACCGTGCCGCGCTCAGAGTGCCGGATGAGATATTCGCTGCGTTGGTGGTGTCCGTAGTCGCGCTTGTCGCAAAAGGCGTGCCGTTCGTCTTGCTGCAAGTCGTGGTGACCGCCCCCTGCGAGGTAAAACAATCGCCGCTTAACGCAGGCATCTGCGACGCCTGTAGCGGCGTAGTTGTCCCCATGTAGTCCACGCCGGCCGTCGCCAATATCAATTGATGGTTGGCGCTGCCCTTCAAGATGCCCGAACTGGGGACTGCGGCGCCGTTTATTTGCGCCACCACCGGATTGGGATACGATCCCGCCAGATCGCCCATGGCCGGGCCGTTCGGTGGCAGCGCAGCCGGCGTATTGGCAATTTGCGCATATGTATAATCGCCCGTCTGCGCGGTCACCGCGCCGGTACGGCCAAAGATCGACGTAATCGTGCCGGTTGCCTGGGTCCACGCGTTGATGGCCGTGCAAAGATATAAGTTTTGACCCGCGGGAACGCTGGTATTGAAATAGGCCTGCCCCACCGAGCATGTCGCCGGGTTCACCGCGCCCTGCCCATAAGCCACCGGCACCCACGTATTCGCGGCCGCGCACGTTTCTAACTGACGCCCCGGGACGCCGTCCGTAGCAAAGTACAACTGGCCCACCGTGCAGGTGCCCGGCATGCCCGCCGACGCTCCCACTTGCACCGGCGTCGTTACCTTCGCGCTGAAGTTTACCGACGCCCCGATGTCGATCGAGGGATTGCCACCCGCGCCGCTGCCGTTGATTACAGTGATATTCGATGAGCCTGCCACGAGCGTGCGATTTGCCGTTACGCCCGGCGATGTTTCTGCCACCAGCCCGCTCGACCCGGGATCGTTCAGCCCCGTTCCTCCGCACGTTTCCGTGCCGGAAGAGTTCATCCAACACAAGCCGCCGCCTGTCTTCGCGTATACCTTCAAATATCCCAACGCCGGAACACTTGGCGCCGTAATCTGCGACCAGGAGAGATAACTGCTGAAAACATTAGTCCCATCGAACGATTTATTCTGTAGGGCGCCTGTCCCGGATGGTGTCACATAATCCGTATCTGGAATCGCCGGTCCCAGGCTCGATGCGCCCGACGCTGGCGCTCCGATTTTCATCAGGGTGGCTCCAGTCGGCACCGCATCCGCCCACATGTAGCTAAAGCTCGTTGTAAGTGGACCAGTTGGCCCTAAGATCTGACGTGTATTGGTTCCCGTTCCCGCGGGCCAGGTGACATATCCCGCGAACCCGCCGGGACAGGCGAGCGTCGAGCCGTTGTTCGTGCAGGAGCTCGCAACACCCGAGCGCCCGGGGCCCCCCGACACCAGTAGCGACCCCGCCGCGCCGAAAGGGTTGGCCATTGTGACCGCGGTCGGCGCACCGCATGCCCCACCCGCGTCAACGATACTTCCCGCGCTATTGAATTGCGCGCAATCGCCGGCATTCACCGTTCCTCCGCCGAACAAAAGGCTCGATCCCAACAGCGTCCATGTATTCGCGGCCGTGCAGCCATAAAGGTTCTTTCCAGGCGGCGCCGCCGTGTTGAAGTAAGTGGCGCCGACTGAGCACGTCGAGGGCAATACCGCTCCTGTCTGGAAAGGCTTGGTCGACGTCGCCGCCGAGAAGTCCACGCTCTTACTCTGCGTCCGCAAATCGACTAAGGTTTGCGCCACCAAAGCCGGCGATGCCGCAACTAAACCCAGTAGCACCTCCGTACAAAACCGTTTCATGATCCCAGCAGTCCTTTTCAGCCTCCAGCTCTTGTCGTGCTGAGCCCCTGGCCGAAGCCACAGTAGCATCATGTTGTCGGGGAGCCGTGCTTCTCTCCGCTAAGTTACTCAGAACCAATGGCACTATATTTTTCCTCGATCTGTGATCGTTCAGCGGCCATGTACGTGATTTATAATCTTTGGCGGAGAATGGAGAAGATGCGAAGACATTTTTGCCTGCTGCTCGCGGCTGGTTCGTTGATGGTTGTCGCCTCCCCCGCCCAAACGGTGGACGACTTCAAAAGTCCCAAAACTCAGTGCTGCCTCGCTGGCACGATTCAGCGCCTTGCCAATCAACTCGACGACTGGAATCAGCTGGGCCAGTTCTACGCCCCAAATGAGGAACTCAAGAAGCAGCCCGCCGACCCGAAACGCGTCGTCTTTATGGGCGATTCCATCACCATCGGCTGGCATCTCGACGAATCCTTTCCAGCTAAGCCGTACGTCAACCGCGGCATCAGCGGCCAGACCACTCCACAGATGTTGGTCCGCATGTTCCCCGACGTCATCGATCTCAAGCCTGCCGCGGTCATCATCCTGGCAGGCACCAACGACATCGCTCGCAACACCGGGCCCGAAACCCCCACCATGATCGAAGAGAATCTCCAGGCGATGACTGAGCTCGCCCAAGCCCACGGCATCAAGGTCATTCTCTGCTCCATCACTCCGATTGCCGACTACGGCCAGGTCCAGATGAGCGAGGGCCGTCCACCCGCCGACATCCTGAGACTGAACGCCTGGATTAAGTCCTACGCTTCTCGGGTCCATGCCGTCTACGCGGACTATTTCTCGGTCTTGGTCGATAACGCCGGCTTCCTGAAGCCCGGCATCTCCCGCGACGGATTACACCCCAACGGCGATGGCTACAAACTTATGGCTCCGGTCGCCGAAGCGGCCATCGCCAAAGCCTTGGAATAGCCGGCATCCGCGGGCCAACCGCCGTTATGGGTGTAGGAGCTGAGGCCAGTCTGTTCCTAGGCCTGAATCATTCGAACGATGTAGGCTATTGCTGGATTCCGTAGGCTTTCAGGGCCTCCTGGATATTCAGAAGGGCTTTAGTAATGCGCAGGTGATCGTTGAGCAGTTGTATGATGCCGCTCACGTCGATCTCGTTCGAAACAGAGCCGAGCATCGATCGGGCGGCCTCGGAGGTTTCAGAGGGGTCGCCGGTGTCGGCGGCGAGCAGGCTCGGGGTGGCGTGCTGCAACACGATGCCGAGGCGCTTCAGCCGGGTGCAGACGTTGCGGTATTCCTGCTGATGACGGGCATTCTCGCGGAGGAGGCGTTCGACTTCGCGATCGCGCTCCTTGCGGCTGGTAACGACGGCGGTTTCTACGATACCTTCGAGTTCGGCCGGGTTCATCGCTAGCGAGCGCCGGCGCTGGTTCGCTTTGGCGGCTCGGCGGCTTTGCTCACGGTCTTTGAGAGCGCGCTGAATGGCGTCGCAGACAACTTCGTCGATCGGCCGCTCGCGGTCGGCGGGGGCGTACCAATGCAGTTCGTCGATGTCGGCCTGGTTCGGATCCTTGTGTTCGCTGAGCGCGGTGAGTACCCGGAGGGCTGCTTTCATCGCTGCTTTGCTTGGTTCCATCTTCCCGAGTGCCAGTTTGTCGCTTGACTAGAAAGATATCACAGCGGGGCGCCACGTGATATAGAGTCGAATATGGCTGGTTTGCTGTACGTGGTGGCGACGCCGATCGGCAATCTGGAAGACATGACCTACCGCGCGGTGCGTGTGCTGCGGGAAGCGGACCTCATCGCGTGCGAAGATACTCGCCAGACCCGGAAACTGCTCGATCATTACGGGATCGGGAAACCGACGATCAGCTATCACGAGCATAACGAGGCCGAGCGTGCAGCCGAACTGGCGGCGCGGGCCGCGGCCGGCGACACGGTGGCGCTGGTATCCGATGCTGGCACGCCACTGGTGTCGGACCCGGGATACCGCCTGGTGCGGGCGGCAATCGAGGCCGGAGTGCCGGTTCAGGCGGTACCGGGGCCGTCGGCGGTATTGACGGCGCTGGCGGCATCGGGACTGCCGACGGATGCCTTCCGCTTCGGCGGATTTCTACCGTCGAAAGCCGGACAGCGGTTGAAGGCGCTGGAGACCCTGGCGTCTGAGCAGGCGACTCTGATTTTCTACGAAGCGCCGCACCGGATTCTGGAAGCGTTGGAAGCGGTCGAGCAGGCGCTGGGAGACCGGCCGTTGGTAGTGGCGCGAGAGCTGACCAAAATACACGAGGAGTATTTGCGCGGAACGGCGGCGGAGGTGCGGGCGCAATTGGCGGCACGCGATGCAGTTCGCGGCGAGATGACGCTATTGATCGGCAAAGCGACGGCTCCCGCGCGCGACGACACCCCCGTGGAGGAAGCGGTAGCGCGGTTAATCGCTCGAGGGACGGCGCGAATGGATGCCATCAAACAGGTGGCGCATCAGCGCGGCATGTCCAAGCGGGAGGTTTACGATCGGGTCGTCGGGGACAAAGCTTAGTCGGGCACCACGGTTCCATCTGGTTTGACGCGCACTTCGCGCTTGTGGCCGTTCTTGTCGATGTACTCGGCTTCGTACGCGACGATGGCGCCTCCGCTGGTGACAGTCTCCACCACAGTGACCCTTCCGCCCGCGGCCTTTTTCCCGATGACGGCTTTGGCGGCGGCGGGAATCCCTGAGACGGCGGTCTCCTCCTCGATCTCGACCACGGCCCCGCGGGAATCGATTTCGAGGTCGCGGTGCTTCCCGTTAACCAAGGTCTCGACCTCGTAAGTGGTCTTGCCGTTTTCGGATTCCTTGGAGATCGTCTTGACCTCAGCCCCTTTGGTCTCCCGTTCGACGGTGGCGCGGACGGCCGGAGGCAGATCCTTCATAGCCAGGATGGCGGCGAGCAGAACCAGGACTTTCATGACGGCTCCTTCTAACTGTGGCGGATGACTAATACGTCTCCATCCTTCACGATGTATTCTTTGCCTTCGAGGCGGAGGAGACCCTTTTCGCGGACTCCGGCGTAGCCGCCGTGGTCGATCAGAGTTTGCCAGTTTACGACTTCGGCGCGGATGAATTTCTTTTCGAAATCGGAATGGATAGCACCAGCGGCTCTCACCGCGGGGGTCTGGATGGGGATGGTCCAAGCCCGGCATTCGTCTTCGCCGGCGGTGAGGAAACTCATCAGGCCGAGTAGAGAATAGGTGGCGGAAATCAGACGCTCGAGGCCCGATTCCTGGAGGCCGTAGCTGGCGAGGTAATCGCGCTGCTCGTCGCGAGGGAGTTCGGCGAGTTCGGCTTCGACCTTGCCGCAGACGGCACTGGCAGCCGTGTGTTTGCGGCCGGCGAGCGGTCCGTTACGATACTTGCGCTCGCGGTCGTGCAGATTAGCGGCATCGTCTTCCCCGAGGTTGAGGACGTAGAGCATCGGCTTTTGCGAGAGAAACTGGAATCCGCGCAGGCGCTTTTCATCTTCGCCCTCGAGATCCATCTCGCGGAGCGGATGGTTGGCTTCGAGCGATGTCTTGCACTTTTCGAGTAGCTCGAATTCTCGGTCAAGCTCGGGATTTTTGATTTTCTTGCGATCTTTTTCGAGACGTTCCAGGCGCTTTTCGACGACCACCAGATCGCTTAGAATCAATTCGGTTTCGACGTCTTCCATGTCCCGCAGGGGATCGACGGAGCCTTTTTCGTGCGGCACCGTTTCATCGGCAAAAAGGCGCAGGACGTGAGCGAAGGCGTCGACCACGCGAAGGCTGGCGAGGTAACTCGGATCGCGCAGGCTTTCCTTCGAAATGGACGGCATATCGACGTATTCGACAGTAGCATGGGTTACCTTCGGCGGGTCAAAAAGACGGCCGAGAGCTTCCAGACGGGCGTCGGGCACGCGGGCGACACCGGTGCGCGCGGCGGTGGATCCGATGCGGGTTTCCGACTGGACGCCGGTGAGGATTCTGAACAGTGAGGTCTTGCCGACCATGGGCAAGCCGATGATGGCTGTTTTCATAAGAGGAGGGGCTACAGGGGAACTTCCACCTGGCTCAGGATTTCTTCGATGATGCGCTCGCCGGCATCGGCGCGGCGCTGCACCAGAGTGGTGCGGGTGTTGATGACCACCCGGTGCGCGAAAAGCGGCGAAGCGAGGCGCTTGATGTCGTCCGGGATGGCGTAATCGCGGCCTTCGAGAAGCGCGAGTGCCTGCACGGCGCGGTACAGCGCCTGGGATCCGCGCGGGCTGACTCCGAGGACGAGCGATTCGTGATGGCGCGTTTTTTCGACAATCGCCAGCATGTAATTGACGAGGCTCTCTTCGACGGAAATGCGCTCGACGGCGTCTTGGAGTTGCAGGATATCATCCGCGATCAACAGGGAAGGCGGGATGTGAGTGGCAGCCGGCCGGGAGTTGCGGACCACTTCGCGCTCATGGGCAATATCGGGATACCCGATGCGCAGGCGCATGAGGAAGCGGTCGAGTTGCGACTCGGGGAGAGGGTAGGTTCCGTGGTGCTCGACCGGATTCTGGGTGGCGATCACCATGAAAGGACGCGGCAACACATGCGAGTGGCCGTCGATCGTGACCTGGGCTTCGTTCATGGCCTCGAGCAGCGCGGATTGCGTCTTCGGGGTGGTGCGGTTGATTTCGTCGGCCAGGAGGAAATTGGCGAAGATCGGGCCGGGTTTGAATTCGAAGGCTCCTGCCTGGACGTTATAGATGGTGACGCCGAGAACGTCCGACGGGAGCATGTCACTGGTGAATTGCAGGCGATGGAAGCGGCAGTTCACAGAGCGGGCCAGGCTCTGGGCGAGTGTGGTTTTGCCGACCCCGGGCACGTCTTCGATTAGAAGATGACCGCGCGCCAGCAGGCAGACGAGGGAAAGCCTGACGACATCAGGCTTGCCGCGAATCGCCAGCCCCAGGGATGCCTCGAGGTCGGTTAAGCGGGCGATTTGCGTCGAATATCCAGCCGGCGGGGCCACGATTGATTCCCGCTGGGACATTACGACCATGATACTAAAGACCCGGGAGAAGATTTCACGGCACGAAAAACGCCGCGGCGCTGCTGGCGCCATTGGATGGCCCCGGGAACTGCTCGGGTCGTGTCAAACAGTGCCGGCGATTTCAGACAGACTCCGGCCGCGATTGATTATTTACTTTGGCGCATAAAAACGCTCGGTTGCCGGCGCACCGGTGCCGCCGGGCGGCTGGCTAGTCGCACCGCAGCGCTACTCCCGGATCGATGCGCAGGGCGCGGCGGGCGGGCAGGTAACAAGCGAGGAGCGCGACGAGCGTAAGCAGAACGGCGACGGCGACGAACGTGAGCGGGTCATGCGGGGTTATGCCAAACAGTTGGTTGGCCATAAGGGTGGTCAATGCGGAGGCGCCGGCGATACCGGCGGCGACTCCGAGGAGCGCCATTCTGGCCCCGGCGCCGAGGATGAGGCGGGTTACGTCGGCGTGCTGGGCTCCTAGGGCTATGCGGACGCCGATTTCGTGGGTGCGCTGGCCCACGATATAGGAAATGACGCCGTAGATTCCGATCGCGGAAAGCACCAGCGCGAGGGCGGCAAAGGCGCCGAGGAGAATCATGGTGAGGCGGCGTGCGGCCAGAGAGGTGGCGAGAACATCGTCCATCGTCTGCACGGCGTAGATGACCTGGCGGGGGTCGAGTTCGGCGACGCCACTGCGCACCTGCTGCATGATTGCGGCGGGATCGCCCGTGGTACGAAGCACGACCGCGACACCGCCCGCGATCATGGGCATCAACCTCTCGGGCGTTTGCATGAAGGGATAGAAGAACTGCGCTTCGATGGCGGCTTTTTCGTCGTTGCCGGGGCCCCATTGCCTGACATGGCCCACTACGCCGACGATCTCGGCCTGCACGTTGAATTGCAGAAGGTGAATGTGCCGGCCGATGGGGTTTTCCGCGGGGAAATATGTGTGCGCGAAAATATCGTCGATATCGATCGCGATGGGCGCAGTCTCATTGTCCTCGGCCGCGACGAAGCGGCCGCGCTGCAGGGTGATTCCCATGGCTTGCTGGAAGCCGGCTTCGACTAGGTAGAACATCGCTTGGGGCATTTCGTTATCGTTGGCGGGCTTGGGACGGCCGTCGATCCAGAACGGCAGCGAGGAATCGTGGATCATTGGGCGGGAGCCGAGCGTTACGGAAACCGCCTCGACGCCAGGGAGGGACCGCATCTTGTCGTCGAATAAGCGCAGCCGGGCGCGGGTTTCGGCGGAAGTGGTGGCCGGAGTGGCCGGCATGGAAAGGCTGAAGGTAATGGCATGGTGAGGGTTGTAGCCGGGATTCACGTGCCACAGCGCGGACAGGCTGCGGAGCATGAGTCCGGCGCCGGTGAGGAGAATGAGGGAAGTGGCGACCTCGATCACGACGAAGAGGCTTTGCAGCCGGTGGCGGGCGGCGCTCGATCCGCGCCCGGACGACTTGAGGATTTCCTGCAAGTTCACACGCGAACTTTGGAACGCCGGAGAAAGCCCAAACAAGATGGCGGCGGCAAGGGAGAGCGCGAGCGTGAAGAGCAAAACTCGGCCATCGAGCGAGATTTCTTCCGTTCGGGGCAAGGCGGCGGGCAGCGCATGGAGCAGGGATTTTGTCGCGAAGAAGGCCAGGAACAGCCCCAGCGCTCCGCCCATCGCTCCGAGAGACAGGCTTTCGGTGAGGAGTTGGCGGACAATGCGGGCGTGGCTCGCGCCGAGGGCGGCGCGCACGGCGAACTCGCGCGAGCGGCCCATGGAGCGGGCCAGCAGGAGATTGGCGACGTTGGCGCATGCGATCATCAGCAGGAATCCGACGGCGGCAAGCAGAACCAGCAGGAAGGGTTGGACTTTACCGACGATGTCTTCCTTCAGAGAAACGAGGGCGATGCCGGTATTGCGATTGGCGACGGGGAACGCTTCGGCGAGGTGGCGGGAGATCACGTCCATGTCGGCCTGGGCTCGCGAGAGCGACACGCCGGGCTTCAGACGGGCGATAGAATGCGCGCTGACCGAGATGCGGCGATCGCGGAAGGACGGATCGTTCCACTGGCCAATGGGGGTGTAGACATCGCGATCGTGGCCGTAGAACGTAAAACCGGGCGGGACGACGCCGACAACCGTATAGGAAGTGCCGTTCAATGTGAGCGACTTTCCGACGACGTCCGCGGAAGCGCCGAATTCACGGTTCCAGAACGCCCCGCCCAGCATGACGACCGGGGCCGCGCCGAGCTGATCGTCCTCGGCACGAAAAGTTCGGCCTAGGATGGGCGGCACGCCCAGGGTGGAGAAAAAATCGGCGGAAATCATGTAGCCGGTGAGACGCTCGGCTTCTGCGCGGCTGGTGAAATTGTAATCCTGGTTGCGGTAGGCGGCCATGGAGGCTAAGGTTTGGGTGTCGTGCTGCCAATCGAGAAAGTTGAGGTAGACGATTGGGCCACGGACCACTCCCGGCGTGCTGGCATAGACGGAGACGAGGCGGTCGGAATGGGGGTAGGGCAGGGGATTGAGCAATACGCCGTTGACCACCGAGAAAAGGGCGGTATTGGCCCCAATGCCCAGCGCGAGAGTCACGATGGCAATGGCTGCGAAGGCGGGTGATTTGCGAAAAGTGCGGATGGCGTAGAGCAGATCTTGCGACAGCGTCCTCATGGGGGCATTTTATGCTAATTAGCGCTACTATTTATTTTGCTGTACGCGGGCTAGGAGAGGACCATTAATGA
The DNA here is from genome assembly GCA_035509055.1 of Bryobacteraceae bacterium. Lineage (GTDB taxonomy): Bacteria > Acidobacteriota > Terriglobia > Bryobacterales > Bryobacteraceae > PALSA-129. The sequence goes on from DATJMA010000174.1 coordinate 141,727, forward strand.
TGAAAGAGTGGAAGACAGCGGTATTCGGCACCGGATTCATGGGGCGAGTCCACCTGGAGGCAATTCGCCGTCTGGGGCATGTGGAGGTGGTGGCTCTCGCCAGCCTACAGGACGACGTGGCGCGGCGGCTGGCCGCGCAGTACGGCGTGAAGCGCGTGGAATCGAACTACCGCAAGGTTCTGGAAGACCCGAAGATTGACGCGGTGCACATCTGCACGCCCAACAACCAGCACTATCCGATGGCGAGCGAGGCGCTGGCGGCTGGCAAGCATGTCGTGTGCGAAAAGCCGCTGGCACGCAACGTGGACGAGGCACGGAAACTGGTGGCGGAGGCGGCGAAGTCGGGGAAGCAGGATTGTCTCAATCACAACTTGCGGTATTATCCCCTGGTGCAGCACATCCGGCGCATGTGTGAGGCGGGCGAACTGGGAGACATCCTGGTGGTCCAGGGCACGTACTCGCAGGACTGGCTGCTTTACGATACGGATTACAACTGGCGGGTGGAAGGCGACCACGGGGCATCGCGCACCTTCGCGGATATCGGTTCGCACTGGTTCGACATGGCGGAACACGTGACCGGGCAGCGCGTCACTTCCTTGTGCGCCGACTTTCAGACTTTCTATAAGACGCGGAAGAAGCCTAAGGGGACGGTAGAGACGTTCGGCGGTAAGATGCTGCATCCGGACCAGTACGATGAAGTCCCGATTTCGACCGAGGATTATTGCGGAGCGATTTTCCGCATGGGCGAGCGCACGCGCGGGGCGATGACGGTGAGCCAGGTTTCGGCCGGGCGCAAGAATCAGCTGCGCATTGAGGTGTATGGGACCAGGGGCGCGGCGGCGTGGGACCAGGAAAAGCCCAACGAACTGTGGATCGGCAGCCGCAACGCGAATAACCAGGTGCTGGTGAAGGATCCGTCGCTGCTGCTCCCGGGCGCTCAGTCGTATGCGGAACAGCCAGGTGGGCATGCGGAGGGTTACCCCGATACGTTCAAGCAGAATTTCAAGCGGTTCTACGCTTCGCTGGCATCCCAAGACGCGGAGACGGAGTATCCGCGGTTCCGCGACGGTTTGCGGCAACTGACGATTTTGGAAGCGGCGCTGGAAAGCCAGAAGAGGCGGGGCTGGGTAGACGTGCCCGCGCCGGAAGAGGGGAAAAGCTGATGGTTTTCGTTGCTGGAGCACTGGCGATTTTCGTTTATGGAATGATCGCCGCCATG
>DATJMA010000175.1:0-76526 GCA_035509055.1 Bryobacteraceae bacterium
CACTGAGGCGCGTCTCACCACCGGGCTGGCGAATTGGGTACAATACTAAGGCCGTTCGTTACAACTGTTTTACTTTCCCGAAAGGGTTGGGGCAACGACCATGGATAAGCCAGCGCAGAATATCCAAGACAGCTTTTTAAACAACGCCCGCAAGGACAAAGTGGTTCTTACGATTTACCTGATGAGTGGTGTAAAGCTCTCCGGGCGCATCAAGAGTTTCGACAAGTATTCTCTGGTGCTCGAGACGAATAATCAGGAGCAGCTTATTTTCAAGCACGCCGTGTCTACGGTAGTCACACAAAAGACGCACGCATACAGCGCTTCCGCCCAACCGGTGGGCAACAGCGTGTCGGGTGGCGCGACACCTGGGGCACCGGTGCACGGGGACTCGTCGGAGATCTAGGCCACGCACCCGCAAGCTCCCGCCCGCGAGCGGGCGATTCTGGTTGGCGTCGAGTGGAAGTCGCGTAAGGCGGCGCAGCGGGCCAATTCCATCGGTCTGGAGGAATCGCTCGAGGAACTTGCCGAGCTGGCTGCCAGCGCCGGAGCGGAAATCGTCGGCCGCGCGATGCAAACGCGCCCCGGCCCGGAGGCAGGCACTCTCATCGGCCAGGGGAAGGTGCAGGAATTGCGCGCGCAGGTGCAGTCCGACGCTGCCGACGTGCTGATTTTCGACCACGACCTCACTCCCACCCAGCAGCGCAATCTGGAAAAGGCAGCGGACTGTAAAGTCATCGACCGGACGCAGCTCATCCTGGACATTTTTGCCTCGCGCGCGCGGACCCGTGAAGGCCGCTTGCAGGTGGAACTGGCGCAACTCAGTTATCTGTTGCCGCGGTTGACCGGCCATGGCGCAGAGATGTCGCGCCTGGGCGGCGGAATCGGCACCCGCGGGCCCGGTGAGACCAAACTGGAGACCGATCGCCGCCGCATCGCACAACGCATCAAGAAAATCAAGGACGATCTGGAAGGTGTGCGCGCCGGCCGTGCCTTGCATCGCCAAAAGCGGAGCGCCGTTCCGCTGGCGACGCTGGCCCTCGCGGGATACACCAATGCCGGCAAGTCGACGCTGTTCAACCGCCTCACGCGCGCCGGAGTGCTGGCCGACCAGCGCATGTTCGCCACGCTGGATCCTACGGTCCGGCCGCTGACGCTGCCCTCGCGGCGGAGGGTTCTGGTGAGCGATACCGTCGGCTTCATCCGCAGCCTTCCGACGACTTTGGTGGAGGCGTTTCGCGCCACGCTCGAGGAAGTGAAGGAAGCCGCGCTGGTGTTGCACGTGGTGGATGTCTCCGCTTCCGCGGCGGCTGAAAACACCGCGCACGTGCTGGCGGTGCTGGCGGAAATCGGCGCCGCCGGGATTCCGCAGATTCTGGTGATGAACAAGGCAGATCGCGTGGAAGGTGCGGCGGGCGATAGGGAGAACCTCGCGCGGCGCCTCCTGAGCGGATCCCCGGAGCACGCCGGAGCGCGCTCGGTGGCCATTTCCGCTCTCACCGGGGAAGGCGTCGACGGCCTGCTCCGGGCGATCGATGAAGTGCTCCCGCTCGATCCGATTGTCCGCATGTCGCTCCATCTCGCGCCGGGCGACGGAGCGACGCTGGCGCTGCTGCATGAGTTCGGGCGGGTTCTTTCGACCCGGTACAGCGAGGAAGGGTGCGAAGTGGAGGCGGAAATTCCGCAATCGTTGGAGCGGCGCCTGGCTTCGAGAGATTGAAATCCAGCGTCCACAGATCTGTGGAAAAGTCTGTTGGAAAACCTTTGGATATCAGCATTAAAGCACGGTAAAAATGGCACTTATCACGAATTGAACCAAGGGGCAGCATGCGCGCCTATTTTCCTGCAAATAAAGGAATTGACTGTGAATCGGGGTGCCCGGAGAATGCCGCCGGGCCGGTGGTCGGGGAATCTCCGGCCGCCTGCTGCGTTTTCCACAATTCAATCGGGTGAATCCTGTGGTTTTGGGGCCTCGGGCTTGTCTGCTACACTGATTTTCATCGGCGGTGTAGCTCAGCTGGCTAGAGCGACGGTCTCATAATCCGTAGGTCGGGAGTTCGAGTCTCCCCGCCGCCACCAAGCTTCAAAAACAACGGCTCTCCGCCGTTGTAAAATAATCCAAATGCCGCGCTCGGGTGGACTGCTGGTCTGTCTGTGGTGCGCGATGTGTGCGCAGGCGGCTGCGGCATCGCCATTCGCCGGCGCGCAAGCATGCGGAAAGTGCCACGCCAGCGTCAGCCACACTTGGGCGCAATCCCACCACAGTAAGATGGTGCAGCCTGCGACCGCTACCGCGGTGGTGGGAGACTTCGACCGCGGTACAGTCACTTTGCGCGGCAGCGTCTACCGTTTCCGCAAGCAAGCCGGCGCCTTTTACATTACCGAGAGCTATCTCACCGGCAAGCCGCGGGAGCACCGCGTCGAATACACGCTGGGAAACCGGCGGATCCAGCACTACCTCACCACGCTGGAGGACGGCCGCATTATCGTGCTTCCGCCGACGTGGGATATCCTGCGTGAGAACTGGTTCCACAACCTGGATATCGACGATCCCGAAGAAGCTCCCGGAACGCAGGTGCAGATCTGGAATAAGAGCTGTTACTCCTGCCACGTGAGCCAGGAACAGAAGAATTTCGATCCGCAAAAGATCGCCTATCGGACCGCGTGGCTCGACTTCGGCATCAACTGCGAGCGCTGCCATGGGCCAGGCGCGGAGCACGCGGCCTTTTACGCCAAACCGGGCCATCCGGGCAAGCCCGCCCATGACGTGGTTGTGCAGACACGGCTCAGCGCCGCCCGCAATACCGCCGTGTGCGCTCAGTGCCACTCCTTTCGCGACATCCTGGTGGATGGATTCGCCGCCGGCGACGATTACTATGACCACTTCGTACCCATTCTGGAGTTCTCGCAACCGCCCAGCGAAGACCCCGCCTATTGGCCCGACGGCCGCCCGCGGCGCTTCTCTACCGATGCCTTCGGCTTCTGGCAGAGCGAATGCTACTTGAAGGGCAATGCCACCTGCCTGGACTGCCACGTAGTGGCGCACAACACCGATATCGACCGGAATCCACAACTCAAGCCCGATGTCAATTCGCTTTGCACGCGATGTCATCAGGCCGAAGGCGCTTCGCTCGCGAGTCACACCCATCACGCCGGGAAGAGCGCCGGCAGCTCCTGCGTGGAGTGCCACATGCCGCGCACCGTGTTCAGTATCAAGGCCCAGATTCGCGATCACGCCATCACGATCCCGGCCCCCGAGAACACGCTCCATCACGGCATACCGAACGCATGCAACTCGTGTCACAAGGATCGCGACGCCAATTGGGCGCTGGAGCACATGAATGCCTGGTACAAACCGGCTTCGCGGCAGAAAATCATCCGCCGCGCCGATGCGTTTGCCAGTGCGCGCACGGGAGAATCGGATGCCGTTCCCAAGCTGCTGGCAATCCTGAGCGATCCGAAAGAAGGCGGGTTGGTGCGCGCCAACGCCGTCGGTTACCTCGGAAATTTTCAGTCCGATCCGGCGGTGTTCCGCACCATCCTCGCCGCCCTCGCCGATTCCGAAGCGCCGGTGCGGGTGATCGCGGCGAGAGTGCTGAGTACGGACCCGGCACATCGCTCCGAATCCGGGCCGGCGCTGGCCGGCCTCTTAAACGACCCTGCCGCGACCGTCCGCCTCAGCGCCGCGGTCGGACTGATCGGCATGGGATTGCGGGACCCGCCCGGCGAACTCGTCGAGCCGTTCGAGCGCGCCAAGCAACTCTTCCGCGCGCGCGCGTTCCTCAACTCCGACGATGCCGGGCAGGATGTGGCCGCCGGCCGTTTTTATTTGTTGCTGGCCGACCCTGCCAGCGCCATCGCGGCGCTTCAAACCGGCCTCAAGCTTGACCCGGTCATTCCGGCGGAATATCTGCTGGGCGCGGCTTACGTGGAAGAGAGCAACTTAACCGCCGCGAAACAGATCCTGGAATCGATTCCCGCCGGCAACGAACAGTACGAGAAAGCCCAGCGGCTCTTGAAAGCCATCGCCGAACGCGCCGCGGGACGGAAATGAAGAGGTCGGGAGTCGGGACCGGTGGCCTTTTTATGCCACCAGCTTCGCTTCCTGGGCTTTCTTGCGCGCCTCATAAATCCGCCGGTATAAAACTCGAGCCAACGCCAGCAACGGGACCGAGAGAAATGTGCCGGCCACTCCCGCCAGTTCCGCGCCCGCGAATACCCCGAACAGCACCAGCAGCGGATGGAGTTCCACTCCCTGCCCCATCAGATGCGGCGAAATCCCGTAATCCTGAAGCAACCGGAATATCACCAGGAAAATGAGAATCGCGATCCAGTGGCCGCTCGCCGCGCCTCCCACGACGAGCACGACGATTCCGCCAGCCAATGGCCCAACCACCGGTATGAACTCCAGCGCTCCGGCCATCGCGCCCAAAAGAACGGCGTAGGCGACACCGATAACCGTGAGGAAGATGCTGTAGCAGGTGAACGTGTTGATGGATAACATCACTAGCGCGCGCATGTAGTGCGCCAGTACCAGGTCCATGTCCGCCAGGACGTGATCGAGCAATTGCCGGCGTGGCCCGTCCTCGAGCAGGCTCACGATGTGCTGCTTCACTAGCGGGCCATCCTTGATGCACAGAAAGGACAGAATCGGGATGATGACTACATAAATAAGATTGCCCAGCAGACCCAGGAATTTGAGGCTGTAGCCCGGGATGGATGCGAGGAACGTATCGATCCGCTGATTCATGCCGGTCTTGAGTGCATCCGGCACCTTGTCCTGAAGCACCGCTTCGAACCCCCCGAGCGTGCCCGGAAACGTTTTGGCCAGCAGATTCGCCTGTTGGACCACTTTCGATCCGATCGAGGAAGCGGCCAGCACGACCAGCCCGACCAGCAGCACATAAGCCAGCGCCAGCGCCGCCGTGCGGGTCCTCTTTCCCGGCAGGAGGCGGTCGATCAGGTTCACCAGCGGAGCCAGCAAATAGGCGAACAGAACCGCCAGGATAAACAGGAACAGCGTGGAACGAAGCAGATACACCAGCTCGATTCCCAATAGCACCAGGACCGCCGTCCAGGTCCAGCGCGCCGCGCGAAAATCGAAGCCTAACATGTGATCAAGCCGTGTCCATTCTAACCCGAAGCTGTTCCAGCCAAGGGGATTTTCTGCACGCGCACGCGCGCCACGCGATTGCGGTCCATTTCGAGCACAGTATATCTCCGGCCCTGAAATTCCACCCATTCACCGGCCTTGGGAATTTCACCACGACGGAACAGCACGAACCCGGCCAACGTTTCGAACTCCCCTTCATTCGCGATCTCGATGCCGTATTCGCTTTCGAGGTCGCGAATCCGTGTGGCGCCATCCAGTTCCAGGGTTCCGGGTTCGGTTTTGCGCGCCGCAATTTTTTCATCGTGTTCGTCTTCGATGCGGCCGACTATCTGTTCCAGTACATCTTCGACGGTCAGCATGCCCACAATCGTGCCGAATTCGTCCACCACCATTGCCATGTGCGAATTGCCTTTGCGGAACTCTTCCAGCATCTGCGACAGCGGCTTGGTCTCCGGAACCACCAGGTGATGGCGCAGCAGGCGGCTTACGCGGAACGCGCGATTCGGCCGTCCCGTGCGGATCGATTGGCGGCGTTCCTGCCATACCGGCAACAGGTCCTTGTAGTGAAGGATGCCGATGATTTTTTCCGGCGCGCCCTCGTACACCGGCAGGCGCGAATGTTGTTCGCGGATCATGGTCTCGAGGACCTCATCGAGGGTAGCTTCCGAGGAGACCGAGACGATGGCGTTGCGCGCCACCATGATTTCGCGCACCGCGACTTCTCCCAGGTCCAGCACGTGATGGATCATGTCTTCCTGCGCCTCCGGCAGAAAGCCCAGGCCGCGGCTCGAGCTGACGATCAATTTCAGTTCCTCCGCCGAATGGCCGCCGGCGTGGGCCGCCGCGCGAATCCGCAAAGCCCGGGTAATAGCCGCGGCGGAGCGCTCGATGGTCACCACGAACGGTACGCAAATCCGCAGGAAGACGACCAGCGGCGGCGCCACCAGCGCCGCCAGGCGGTCCGCCTTGGAAATCGCCAGGTTTTTCGGCACTACCTCGCCCATCACCACGTGGAAATAGCTGATCACCAGGAACGACACCGCGAGGCATCCGGCGTGCAGAAACTTCGCGGTGATTGGGGTGGTCACCGGATGCAGCGCCGTAATCAGAATTTGGTAGAGGGTGTCTTCACCCGCCCAGCCCAATCCCAGGCTGGCCACGGTAACTCCCACCTGGGTTAGCGACAGCAGTCGTCCGGGATGCGCCAACAGGCTCATTGCCGCCTGCGCGCCGGCCTGGCCATCTTCCGCCATCTGGCGCAGCCGCGACGGGCGCACCGACAGGAGCGAAACTTCCGCTCCCGCGAAGAAGCCATTTACCGCGATTAAGAAAACTACCAGTAATAGTTGAAACGGTGAATAGCTCACGGCCAAAATTTTTTATGTCAGCCCATAACCTGGGCCGAAAATCGGCGTCTTATATAGTAATTAACTAACTCCGTTACCTGGACGGGCGCTTCTCCCCCAGCAGTTTTGGAAGGCGCCCCTTCCAGACAGTCTGCCTGATTGTAATCCAAACTGCTACCCGCCGTGCCCGCCGCCGCTTCCCGCTATGATGGATGAGCAACCCTCGATGACCCATACAGTTGTAGCGCGCATCCTGCGGGCGATTAACGTCCTCCTCGTCCTCGCCGTGGCCGCCGTGCTGGCGGGACTTTATTGGTACGCATGGCGTCCGCTGGCGCAGCATTCGGGCAGCGTCGTGGCCCCCGTTTCCGCGCCGGCGAGTGTGAAATTCGATACTCTTGGCGTGCCGCACATTCGCGCCGCCAGCCAGGAGGACGCTTTCATCGCGCAGGGGTACGTTACCGCGCAGGACCGGCTCTGGCAGATGGACAGCCTGCGCCGTCTTGCCGGCGGGAACCTGGCGGAAATCGTCGGAGCGGGCGCACTCGAGCTGGATCGCGAATCGCGCCAGTTGCAACTCCGCCGCATTGCCGAAGAAGGATATCTGCGCCTGGCGCCGGAGGATCGCGCGGCTTTCGCGGCTTATACGCTGGGAGTGAATCATTTCATCGCGACCCACCTCAACGACCTTCCCGTGGAGTTTACCCTGCTCGGCTATCAACCCAAACCCTGGAGCGTGGTGGATTCCCTCCTGGTCTGCCTCAACATGTACCGCACGCTCACCAGTACTTGGCGTTTCGACGTGATCAAGCACAACATGCTGGCCGATGGCGACCCGGCCAAGGTCAATTTCCTCTTCGGAGCGCGCTCGGGCGACGAGCCTCAACCCGGCTCCAACGCGTGGGTGGTGGCCGGCAGCCGTACCGCATCCGGCAAGCCGATCCTGTCGAACGATATGCATTTGGAATACTCCCTGCCCGGTATCTGGTACATGAGCCATCTGGAGGCCCCGGGGTTGGATGTCTCCGGCGTCTGTCTCCCCGGTGTGCCGGGCGTCGTGGTGGGCCACAACCAGCGCATCGCCTGGGGTATCACCAATCTCGAATTCGACGTGCAGGATCTCTATGCGGAAAAGATGGACCCGCTGGGACGCTACATCTTCCAAGACCATGTGGAGCAGGCGCGCGAAGAGCACGAGATCATTCCCGTGAAAGGCGGCCGTCCGGTGGAAATGAACTTCCTCGTGACGCGCCACGGCCCGGTGATCATTTCCGAAGGCGCGGAACGCCTGGCGCTGCGGTGGACGGCTGCCGAACCCGGCTTCCTCCAGTATCCGCTGCTCGCAGTGGATCGCGCGCAGAACTGGCAGCAATTCACCGCCGCGCTCACGCGCTGGACCGGTCCGGGATCGAATTTCGTCTATGCCGACGTCGATGGAAACATCGGATACCATGCCGCCGGAAAGCTCCCCAAACGCCACGGCTTCACGGGCGACGTGCCGCTCGACGGCTCCTCGGGGAATTTTGAGTGGGACGGCTACATTCCTTTCGATGAGTTACCGTCGGTCTACAACCCTCCCGGCGGCATCATCGCCAGTGCCAATCAGAATCCCTTTCCGCCCGGCTTCCCATACCCGGTGAACGGAAACTTTGCCCCGCCCGATCGCGTGCGCCGCATCCGCGACCTGCTTTCGGCGCGCACCGGCTGGCGCGCGCCCGACATGCTGGCCGTGCAAACCGACATCTTCTCGGCGTTCCACAAATTCCTGGCCGGTCAGGTGTTGGCGGCGTACGACAAGCGCGGCGCCAAAGATTCCGCCATCGATCCCGCCGTCTCCCTGCTGCGCTCGTGGGACGGCCGGATGGACAAGGACGAAGGCGCGCCGTTTCTGATTTCGCTGGTCTACGAACACGTGCGCAACGCGGTTGCGGAGAACGCTTCACCGGGTAAAGGTCAACTCTACGAATACGGCATGGGACCGGCCATCATCGCCAAACTGTTGCGCGAACGCCCCGGCGGCTGGTTCCGCGATTACGACGCCATGTTGCTAAGGTCGTTGGTGGATGCGGTGGAAGAGGCCAAGCGCATGCAAAGTGGCAGCGTGGCGCGATGGAAGTACGGTTCATATCTTCGTATCGAAATCGATCAGCCGGTCCTGCACGCCGCCATGGAGCGCATTCCCGCGATCGGTTCGCTCCTCGATATTTTCGAAATCGGTCCCGTGCCCATGAGCGGCGGCGCGACTACCGTCAAACAAACCACGCGTAAGCTGGCGCCCTCCATGCGCATGAATGCCGATCTCGCCGACTGGGACCGGTCGCTGCTCAACGTGCAGATCGGACAATCCGGACAGCCGTTCTCGAGTCACTACAAAGACGAGTGGAAGGACTACTACAACGGGCGGAGCGATCCGATGCAGTTTGGGCATGTCGAGGCGAAAAGCACGCTCGAGCTCCGGCCCGAGACGGGCCGCCCGCCAATTTAAAAGAATAAATTCAAGTGTCGAACAATGTGCCATGCAGCTTGTCGCCGCTTGACGGCGGAGTGTATACTGCCATCATCGACTCTTCGCTTCTGGGTATTTTCGATGGACTCGACCATGGAGTTCGAGCAGGAAAAACACGAGTTCCAGACGCTGCTGGCGTCTGGAATTTTCGATCGCGCGCCGAATCTCGCACAGGTGCTCACCTACGTTTGCGGCAAGTATTTTGAAGGCGCGGCGGGCCAAATCAAGGAATACAACATCGCGGTCGAAGCGCTCGGACGGCCCGTGGGATTCGATCAGAAACGCGATTCCATCGTGCGCGTGGAAGCCCACCGGCTGCGCAAACGCCTGCGCGAATATTACGAGTCGGAAGGCGCCGGACACAGCGTCCGCATCGATATTCCGCCGGGGCAATATGCCCCTACGTTTGTCAGACAATTCGATGCGCCAATTCCCGGCCTGATCGGCGGCATCCCGATTGTGGCCGAGGCGATTGAGGTTGAAGAGCCCGTTCCGAATTGGTCCGGGACTCAAACTATTGAGCCGATCCGCGATCCGGTCCCGTATACCATCCCCCCTTCCCATAGGCTGCTCCCGCCCCCGCCGGCGAATGGCCGGTCCGGTGTGTGGATCGCCGTCACGTTGACGGCATTGGCGATTTCTGGAATTTTTCTGTGGAAGGCTTCGGCGGCAAAAGCTTCCCGCGCGTCTCTCGCGCTGCCTCCCACCATCGTGGCCGCGCAATCGCCGGCGGTGCGCATCCTGGTGGGATGGAAGAATGGCGTCTACACCGACCATTTCGGCCGCGTATGGCAAGCAGACCGCTATTTCCAGGACGGTACGGTGTTTGAATCCGCCGGGCACACGGTGGGCGGCACGCGGGATCAGCGCTTGTTCACCAGCCGCCGCGAAGGCGCGTTCACCTACGACATTCCGCTGCCCCCGGGAAGTTACGAACTGCGGTTATATTTCGCCGAGAACGTGTACGGCGAAAACAATGTCGCCGGTGGTGGAGAGACGAGCCGCATTTTCCGCGTTTCCGCCAATTCCGTGCCGATTCTCCAGGATTTCGACGTGATCCGCGAGGTGGGCTCGAGCACGGCCGACATACGCGCGTTCAAGGATCTTTCCCCGGCCGCCGACGGCAAACTACACCTCAAATTCGATCCAGGCACGAACCCCGCCATGGTGAGCGCCATCGAAATCACGCCGGGAATCGCGGGAACCATGGTGCCCATCCGGATGGTATCGCGCGACCACCCCTATACCGACAAGGAAGGGCGTGTCTGGGCACCGGACACGTATTCCAGCGGCGGACAATTGGTGATGCGCACCGAGCCGATTCACAGTTTCGACGATCCGGACCTGCTTCGCGGTGAACGGTACGGCCACCTAACTTACTCCATTCCCGTGCCCCCCGGGCGCTACGGGGTAACGCTGTATTTTTCCGAGACGTGGTTCGGCCCCGGACAAGCCGCCGGCGGCGGAGCCGGAAGCCGCGTCTTCGATATTCTGTGCAATGGCGTAGCGGTGCGGCGCGGATTCGACATTTTCAAGGAAGCTCACGGCAGTGAGAAGGCGTTACTGCTGCCGATTCATGGGCTCGAGCCCGACCCCGATGGCAAGCTCCTGATTAACCTCATGCCCGTGCGCAATTACGCCGAACTGAACGCGCTCGAAGTGGTGGACGAATCGAAGTAAGGCGGCCGATCGGGGCGCCCGGAGCCTGAAGGCTCCTCGCTCGGTATCCCACGACCCCAGGCTCCGTATTGACCCGCCCCGGAGCCCATGCTACTGTGAGAATTCCCTGAGGTGCTCGTCATGGGGACGAGTGAAAAGGGAAGCGGGTGAAAATCCCGCACGGTCCCGCCACTGTAAACAGCGAGCGGCCGGCGCTTGAGCCACTGTTCTTCGGAATGGGAAGGTGAGCCGGTTCGCGGCGACCTGTAAGTCAGGAGACCTGCCTCAGGTGTTTGCGCCATGCTTCGAACGAGGGCAGGTCGTGCAGAATTCGCAACCAATCCAACCGCCCGCTCGAGGTGTGCGCAGCTTTGTGAAATGAGGCTGGGACTCCTCCATGTTGACGCTCATACTCGGCGGCGCTAGAAGTGGAAAGTCGCGTTTCGCGCAGCGGATGGCCGCGGCGGCCGAACGCGTCTGCTATATCGCCACTCTGCTGCCGGGCGACGATGCGGAAATGGGCGAGCGCGTGGCGCGCCATCAAGCCGATCGTCCTGAATCCTGGCGCACCATCGAGGAGCCGCTGGCGTTAGCCGATGCCATCGAACGCGCGGCGCGCGATGCCGAGGTCGTGCTGGTCGATTGCCTCACGCTGTGGCTGAGCAATCTTGCCTGGGAACACCGCGCCAGTGGCGCGCGGCAACTGGAGCGAATCGCCCGAACCGAAATCCGGCGCATCGCGGACGCTGCGCGAAACGGTCGCGTCATCGTGGTCTCGAACGAGGTCGGCTCGGGCACGGTGCCGGAATCCCCGGTGGCGCGGGCTTTCCGCGATCTTCAGGGCTTTGCCAATCAGTGGATGGCAGAGGCGGCCGGCGAAGTGGTTCTGATTGCCGCTGGTCTGCCGCTGTATTTGAAAGGCGGACCGGGGCGATGACTCTTCCGCGCATCGTCATTGCCGGAACCCACGGCGGCGCCGGTAAGACCACAGTTGCCACTGGCATCATGGCGGCCCTGGCGCGCCGCGGCATGCGCGTGCAAGCCTTCAAAATCGGGCCGGATTTCATCGATCCCACATTTCATCGCGCGGCAACCGGACGCCCCAGCCACAATCTGGATGGCTGGATGCTGCCGCGCCAGACCAACCTCGAGATCTTCGCGCAGGCGACGGCGGATGCGGATGTCGCGGTCATCGAGGGCGTCATGGGGATGTTCGACGGCAAGGACGGACTTTCGCTCGCCGGCACCACCGCCGAGATGGCGATGTGGCTGGGTGGCGCGGTGGTGCTGGTGCTGGATGCGGCGGCGCTGGCAGCCAGCGCCGCCGCGCTCGTTCACGGATTCGATACGCTGGTGTCGGAGGCGCGGGTTTCCGCGGCCATCGCCAACAACGTCGCTGGTCCCGGCCACTACGAGTTTCTGCGGCAGGCGATCGTCGCCCGTTGCCGCCCTGAGGCAGTGGGCTGGCTGCCGCGGGACGCTTCGCTGACAGTACCGGAGCGGCACCTGGGATTGCATCTGGCGGAGGAAACGCTCACGCCCGGCCGCCTGACGGCACTGGCGGATTGCATCGAAGCGCACGTGGATCTCGACCGGCTGTTGAGTCTCGCGTCTCGCGCCCGGATGGCCGGCCCGCCTCCTTCCGCGCCCGTTGTCCCGCGAACCCGCATCGGCATCGCCCGCGATTCCGCCTTCTGCTTTTACTACCAGGCGAATCTCGATCTGTTGCGCGCCTGCGGCGCCGAGTTAGTGGAATTCAGCCCGATTTCCGGCGGCGGGCTGCCGGATTCGCTCGGCGGGATCTATCTCGGCGGTGGCTATCCGGAGTTGCACGCCGAGGCGCTCGCAGCCAACGGCGTCATGAAGCAATCGGTCGCCGCCTTTATCGCGCGCGGCGGCCCGGTGTACGCGGAATGCGGCGGGTTCATGTACCTCACGGAGGCGATCGTCGATCTCGATGGCCGCGGGTGGCCGATGGCCGGCGTTTTCCCGACGCGGGCGCGGATGCATTCGCACCTGGCGAAGCTGGGCTACGTGGAAGTGGAAACGAGCGCGGGTACCGTGCGCGGGCACGAATACCGGCACTCGACGATCGACCCCATGCCGGAAAGCGTGGAGCGCGCGTATGCCGGCGCGTATCGCGTTCGCGGCGCGGTCGCGAGCTACCTGCATTTGCATTTTCTGTCGTGCCGGCGGCTGGCGGAAGATTTTGTAGACCGGTGCGAGGAATGGCGGAGGATATGACAATCAGGCTCGGGGTGTTGCTTCTATTTGTGGCCGCCGCGCAGGCGGATTCCGGCGCGGCGCTGGCGGGAACGGTGAAAGATCCGCAGGGGCGCGCCGTTCTGGGCGCCGCTTTGACGCTGGTGTCGCGAACCGGCGGCGCCGGCGGCGCCACTACTACCGGCGCTTCGGGCGCGTACCAGTTTCGCCAATTGCCCGGCGGGGATTATCTCCTCAGAGTGGAGGCTTCCGGGTTCGCGCCGGCGCTGATCGAAGACGTACACCTTGCCACCGGCGCCACGGCAACCCGCGATATCGCCTTGCAGCTGGCTGGTGTACGTCAGGAAGTCGTGGTCACCGCGTCCAGCACTCCGCAAGCGCCCGAGGAAGTTTCGAAGGCCGTGACTGTGATCTCGCAGAGCGACGCCGACGCGCGCGACAACCGGGCACTGGCGGATGTGGTGGACCTCGCGCCCGCCGTGCGCGTGCAGCAACTCGGCGGCCCCGGAGCGCTGACCACCATCCAGATTCGCGGCATGCGCGACGAAGATACCGCGGTGCTGGTGGACGGCCTGCGCCTGCGCGACGCTTCGGCCACGCAGGCCGACGCTTCCGGCCTGATCGAGGATCTGCTGTTTACCGACGCCTCGCGCGTAGAGGTGATGCGCGGGTCGGGATCGTCGCTCTACGGCACCAACGCCATCGGCGGGGTGGTCAACGTAATTACCGGCGAGGGCGGCGGGCGGACGCGCGGGAGCGTTCTGCTGGAGGGCGGATCGCTGGATGCCTTCCGCGGGCGCGCGAAGGTCGCGGGTCAATGGGCCGGCGGCCGGATCGAATATAGTTTCGGAGTAGCGCAGTCCGAGGTGACCGCGGGGCTCGGCGGAGACCAGCCGTTTCGCGACACCAATACCCAGGGCCGCATCACATTTCATCTCTCGCCCAACGTGCAGTTGGTGGCGCGGATGTATGCCGGCAATTCCTTCGGCAAGATCTTCGGCAGTCCCGATGTGGTCGGCAGCGCGTCCGGGGTCGGGATTGTAAATGCCATCGCCTCCGGACCGAACGCCACCTTCCTGCCGGCGCCGGACGATCCGGATTACACCCGCGCGGCGCGCTTTCTCACCGGCGCGCTGGTTCTCACAGGCCAACCGTCGCCGGGTCTGGATTATTCGGTGAGCTACCAGATCGTGGCCAATAGCCGGCGTTACGGCGATGGTCCGGCCGGAGTGGGATACCAGCCCACCAGCAGCACGCGTTCGCTCTACGACGGCCGCATTCAAACCGCTAACGCCCACCTCAATTACCATCCGCGGCGATGGAACTTACTGACCGCCGGGTACGAATTCGAAAGCGAGACTTACGCCAATGACAACAGCCAGCAATTCGAGCCGGACGCGGCGTCGGCGGTGAATGTCACGCAACGGAGCCATACGGTATTCGCCCAGGACCAGGCGCGATTCTTCAACGATCAACTGCAGATTTCGGGCGCGGTTCGCGCGCAGTTTTTTACGCTGAACCCTCCCGTGTTCACGCCGCTGGCGTCCGCCCCGTACCAGGGCGCGTCCTTTCCAGCGCCGCCCGCGGCTTACACCGGCGATGGCTCGGCGGCGTGGTTCTTTCGCCGCAGCGCCACCAAGGTGCGCGCGCATGTGGGCCGCGGCTACCGCGCGCCATCGCTGTTCGAGCGCTTCGGGGCGGGTTACGATCCGGTTTACGGCTATTCCGTCTACGGCGATCCGCGCCTCACGCCCGAACACTCCATCGGGTTCGATACCGGGGTGGACCGCATGTTCTTCAGCGGGCGGCTGAAGGCTTCGGCGACATACTTTTACACGGCGCTTCAGAACGTGATCAATTTCGATACGTCGGGATTAATCAACCCCGCCACCGATCCCTGGGGCCGGTATATCGGATATCTGAATACGCGCGGCGGGATTTCTCGCGGCGTCGAGACCAGCGCCGCCTTGGCGCCCACGCGTTCGCTGAACATAACGGCGGCATACTCGTACATCGACGCCATCGAGCGGACCCCGATTGTGAGCAACGTCCTGGAAACGTTCGTGGTGCCGAAAAATCAATTCTCCGTCGTCGCGACCGCCCGCGTCACACCGCGGCTGCTGTTGATTGCCGACACCCGGCAATCGAGCGATTACGTGGCGCCGGTCTACGGATCGCTGATCACGCAGGTCTACAGGTTCAACGGCCTTCATAAGGTAAACTTAGGGGCAAGTTACCAGATCCCGTTAAGTGAATTCAGGGCGATCCGGATTTTCGCGCGCGCGGAAAACGTCTTGAATCAGACTTACTTTGAGAGCGGCTATCCGACCCCCGGCCGCACCGCGATGGGAGGCATGCAATTCGACTTCTGACGTCCATAGCCGCCCTATTGGCGATCTCGGCCGCGGGCTCGCCGGCGCCCCGAAGGTTGGTGTCGCTTTCGCCGAACCTCACCGAAATCACGTACGGGGTGGGGGCGTTCGATCGACTGGTGGGCGTTTCGCAATTCACATCGTATCCGCCGGCCGTCAGCAAGCTGCCCATGGTGGGCGGCTGGCAGAACCCGGACTTCGAGAAACTGGTGGCGCTGCGGCCGGACCTGGTGCTGATGGACGTCCCTCAAGCCCAGTTTATGGAGGACAAATGCAAGCAGTTGGGTTTGCCTGTCATGGTAATCGCGGATGAGAAGGTGGCCGACGTTTATACCGCCATCGCCTCCATCGGACAGGCCACCGGCCACGGGCAGGAGGCCGCGAAGCTGGTGACGAGGGTGCGCGACGGGCTGCGGCGCGTATCGCAGAAGACGGCCGGTTTGCCGAAGCTGAGTGTGGTTCTGATCGTCGATCGCACGCCGGGGACTCTGCGCGATCTCTACACGGCCACGGCGGGCAGCTTTCTGGCTGAGCTGGTTGGGATTGCCGGCGGAAGAATTGCGGTGCCGCCCGACAAGTTGGGTTACGCCAAGCTGACCAAGGAAGATCTGCTGGCCGCCAATCCCGATGTGATCCTGGATTTCACCCATGGCCAAGCCGGCCCGTTCGCGGGCGATCCCATGGAAGCATGGAAAGAGATGCCCGAACTGAAAGCCGTGCGAACCCACAGAGTGAGCAGCGTCAATGAAGATTACGTCCCGCACGCCTCGCAGAGAATGGTGCAGACGGCGGAACTGTTCGCGCGCCTCATTCACCCGGAGGCGAAATGAGCCCGCCCGGCGGGTCTCTTCTGGAAGCCCGCCAACTCGATTTCTCCTACCCCGATCGCGCCCACGCCATTCGCGGCATCAGCCTTTCCATTGGTCCCGCCACTCTGACGGCCATTATCGGGTCCAACGGTTCCGGCAAATCCACCCTGATTCGCCTGTTAGCCGGCCTGCTCCGCCCGGCGGCCGGCGAAATTCTGCTCGACCGGAAGCCCCTCGAAGCCTGGCCGCCGCGGTTGCGCGCGCGCGAAATCGCCTACATGCCGCAGTCGACCATGACCGTGTTTCCCTTTCGCGCCATAGACGTCGTGCTCAGCGGCAGGACGCCCCACTCCCCACAATTCGGTTTCGAGAACGCCCGCGACCACGCCATCGCCACCGAGGCGCTCGAAGCCGCGGGCGCGGCGCATCTCGCTCAACGGCAGGTGACCGCCCTTTCCGGCGGGGAAAGGCAGATGGTGATTCTCGCCCGCGCGCTGGCGCAGCAGCCGCGCGTGCTACTGCTCGACGAACCCGCCGCCGCGCTCGATCTCAAACATCGCGCCGAGTTGATGCGCACGCTGGCCCGCCTGCGCGATTCACGCGGGCTCGGCGTGGTGATGGTCACGCACGATCTCCAACTCACCGGCTGCATCTTCGACCGCATCGTGGCCTTGCGGTGCGGCGAACTGGCCGCGCAAGGCAGCGCCGGGGAGATCCTGCAAAGCGACCTGCTGGCGCAGGTCTACGATGACCCGAAGGTGCGCACGGCACGCATCGGCGAACAGACCATGGTGTGGATCGACAAATGAAATCGACCCTGATCAAGGCGATGGCGATCCTGACGCTGGTGCTGGTCCTGTCCACGGCTGTGGCGCTCCTCATCGGCAGCCAGAAAATCGACTTCGCCCGCCTGCTCTCGGACCCTTTTTCGCGCACTCTCTTTTTCCGCCTGCGATTGCCGCGAGTGCTGATGGGCCTCACCATCGGAGCGTCGCTGGCGGTGACCGGGGCCGCTTTGCAGGCGCTATTTCGCAATCCGCTGGCCGACCCTTACACGCTGGGAATCTCCGGAGGCGGCGCCCTCGGAGCCAGCGTCGCCATCGCGCTTGGTTGGGGCGCGCGCGTGGCGGGAGTTCCGCTGGTGTTCCTGGCGTCTTTCGCCGGGGCAATTCTGGCTGCGACCCTGGTGCTGGGCATCGCGCGCACCGGGGCGGTGGTGCTGCCGGGAGCGCTGCTGCTCTCGGGCGTGGTGGTCAATCTTGTTTCGCTCGCGGCGGTCATGACCATCGAGGAAGTGGCGGCGCCGAACAGCTCGCTCGAGATTCTCCGCTGGATTGTCGGCAGCCTGGATGTGGTCGGCATCGCGCCGGTGGGCTATATGCTGGTGCTGCTGGTTCCTTCGTGGGTGGCGCTGCTGGCGCTCTCGCGGCAACTGAACCTGCTGGCCATCGACGAGGATACGGCCATCACTCTCGGCGTAAACGTGCGCCGCGTGGAAACCGTGGTCCACACGCTGTGCTCGCTGGTGGTGGGGGTGACGGTGGCGATGGGCGGTTCCATCGGGTTCGTCGGGCTCATCGTCCCGCACGCCGTCCGGCTGATGTTCGGCGAAGATCTCCGCGTGGTGCTGCCCGGTTCGCTCCTGCTGGGCGCCGCATTCCTGGTGCTGGCCGATGCGCTCGGGCGGTCGGTGCTTCCTTCGGGTGAACTGCCGGTGGGCGCCATTACCGGGCTGCTGGGCGGACCGGCATTCCTGTGGCTGCTGCGCCGGCGCCGGCAGTACGCCGCCATGTGAGAAGGTGAAGATATGCCGGCGGCTCCATTTTCAGACGACGAAAAGCGCGGGGTCTACCGCGCCATTCATGAGCGGCGGGACGTTCGCGGCCAGTTTCTCGGCGATGCCATTCCAGCGGAGGTGCTCGGGCGAATTCTCAACGCCGCGCACCACGCGCCATCGGTCGGATTCATGCAGCCCTGGGACTTCATCGTCATCCAGGACGCCGCGGTGCGCCGTGCCGTCTACGAAAACTTCGACCGCGCCAATTGCCGCGCGGCGGCAGTCTACGACGGCGAGGCGCGGAAAGCCTACGCGCGCATGAAGCTCGCGGGCATTCTGGACGCTCCCGTCAATATCTGCATCACCTGTGACCGCGAACGCGAATGGGGCCGCGGCCTGGGCCGCCAGACCGACTCGGCAACCGACCTATACTCCACGGTTTGCGCCGTGCAGAATCTCTGGCTGGCGGCACGCGCCGAAGGGCTGGGCGTGGGATGGGTGAGCATCCTCGATTTCGAAGAATTGAAAGCGCTGCTGGGAATCCCCGCCGGCCATACGCCGGTCGCCTATCTCTGCGTGGGATACGTTTCGGTGTTCCGCGAAAGGCCCGATCTCGAAGAGAACGGCTGGCAACAGCGCCAGCATCTCGCGTCGCTCCTGCACTTCGACGGATGGGCGAATCGCGATGAGCGCCGGGCGGCGGCGCTTCTGCAAGGATCTTGAGCGGTATGAACTTATTGGAACGAACCATCGACGCAATCCGGCCGGTCGACGCGCAGTGGATCGCCGCGGCCGAGCGGCATCAGTTGGAGTTGACCAAGCCGCCCGGGAGCCTGGGAAGGCTCGAAGAGATCGCCAATCGCTGCGCCGCGATCCGCCGGACGCTGACGCCGGCGGCCGATCGCCCGCGGATCGTGATTTTCGCGGCCGACCACGGCGTGTGCGCCGAGGGTGTGAGCGCCTATCCGCAGGAAGTGACGGCGCAGATGGTGGCCAACTACCTGCGAGGCGGCGCGGCCATCAACGCCCTGGCGCGCTCCCGCGGGATCGAATTGAAAGTTGTGGATGTCGGCGTGTTCGCCCCTCTCGGAACGCTCGACGGGCTCATCAGCCGGCGTGCGGCGGCGTCCACGCGCAATTTCTGCCGGGAGCCGGCGATGACCGCGACGGAAATGCAATCCGCGATCGGGACCGGCATCGATCTCGCCAACGCCGCCGCGGCCGACGGTTGCAATCTGCTGGGCCTCGGCGAAATGGGCATCGGAAACACCACTTCGGCGAGCGCCATCGCGGCCGCGCTCACCGGTCAACCGGTCGAGAGAGTAGTGGGCCATGGCACGGGCATCGACGAGGAAGGCATCGTGCGCAAGCGCCGCGCCATCGAGCGCGGGCTGGCGCTGCACGCCGCGCGGTTGGCATCGCCGCTCGGAATTCTACAGTGCGTCGGCGGGTTTGAGATCGCCGCCATGTGCGGGTTCTGCCTGAGCGCGGCGGCGAACCGCATTCCGGCGGTGACCGACGGATTCATCGCCACGGCCGCGGCGGCGCTGGCCGTCCGCCTGTCTCCCGCTGCCGCCGGATATCTTTTCGCCGCGCACCAATCGGCCGAGCCTGGCCACGCCGCCCTGCTCGCGCTTGTCGGACAGCAGCCCATCCTGAACCTGGGAATGCGGCTGGGCGAGGGAACTGGCGCGGCGCTGGCCATCGGAATCGTGCAAGCGGCTGTCGCCTCTCTCACCGGGATGGCCACCTTCATCAGTGCGGGCGTTTCCAATCGATGAGATCCCTGGCGGCGGCTTTCTCCTTCCTCACGCGGCTTCCCCTGGGCCGGTGGGTTTCGTTCGACGCCGCCGGCGTGGCCCGATCGTCGGGTTGGTTTCCGCTGGTCGGGTCGGCAATCGGCGCAATCTGCGCGGGCGCCGCATTTCTGCTGCGCGGCCACTTGCCGTTGCCGCTGGTGGCCGTGGTGCTCCTCGCGCTGGATGCCATCGTGACCGGCGCGCTGCATTTCGACGGTCTCGCCGACACCGCGGACGGTTTTGGCGGCGGTAAAGACCGTGACGACGTGCTGCGCATCATGCGCGACCACGCCATCGGCAGCTACGGCGCCACGGCTCTCGTGGTCCTGGCGCTTTTCAAAACCGCCGCGTATTCGGCCTTGCTCGCTGGCGATCGTTGGTTTGCGGCCATCGCTCTCACGCCGGCCATCGGCCGGTGGTCCATCCTCCTGCTGACAGCCGCCCTGCCATACGCCCGGCAGACTGCCTCGATCGTGCGCGGCATGCCAAAGAGTTCGCTCGTTTGGGGCACCCTGATTCTGGCTGGGGCGGCAGGCGCATCACGGCTCTGGTGCGCCGCCGCGGCGGCTGCCGCCGCGGTTGCCGTGAGCGCGCTGTTTGGACTCTACTGCCGCCGGCGGATCGGCGGCATCACCGGCGATACCTTGGGCGCAAATGTCCAGCTCTGCGAATGCGCCGCGCTGGTGGCCTTCCTCTGGGGCGCGCGATGAACACGCGCGTCTGGCTCGTCCGCCACGGTGAGCCCGCCGGTGTCCGCGGGCGCTGTTACGGCAAGCTGGATGTCGGGTTGTCGGATGCCGGACGAGCGCAAATCGAGCTGGCCGCCGGGTGGTTGGGCGCCGAAAGCTTCGCCGCGCTCTATGCCAGTCCGCGGCTTCGTACCATCGAGAGCGCTCGCATCATCGCCGGCCGGCACGCTTGCGCATACCATGAAGAGCCCGGCCTGTGCGAGATCGACTTCGGCGATTTTGAAGGGCTGGCGTACGACGAGATCGCCGCGCGCTATCCTGCCGTCTACCGGCAGTGGATGGAATCGCCAACCGAAGTGCAGTTCCCCGCGGGCGAGAGCTTCCCGCAGATGCGCGTGCGCGTCCTGAGCGCCTTCGAAGCCATCCGCCAGCGTCACCAGGGCCAGACGGTGGCGATCGTCACCCACGGCGGGGTGATCCGCATTGTGCTCGCCTCGATCCTCGAAATGCCGGACCGCTGTCTGTTTCGCTTGGCGCAGGATTACGCGGCCATGAATCTGATTGTCTGGCTGGAAGGCGTGGCGCTGGTCGAAAGAATGAACGCGCGCCCGGCCCCTTAATCTACGGGACCAGGAACGTAGCCAGGATTTGTTCGATGTCGGGTTTCACGTTGGGAAAATCACCGGCCGGGACGCGAACGGAAAGATACACGTGGGTTCTTTCCGAGATGATCCAGGTGTGATACTCATCCATCTTGGCTTCCGGAGGGCCGTATTGGGATAAGACGCTCAGCGCCGCCTGTCCGCCGACGACCCGGTTCTCGATCGTGTTCCTCAGCATCTGGAACCCTGGGACTCTCTCCCTTTGGCCGGCCTTGAAGGCCATCTGATATTTGAGCTTTTCGGGTATCTCCGCGGCGGCCATGGTGTGCGGCTTCAGCCAGACAAGCGCCTGCACGTGAAGCGAGCCGTTGGCGAAGGTGGCTTGTTCGCCGCCTCCGCCGGACCGTCCCTGATGAGTGAGCCGCCAATCCGGCGGTATCGTGAATTCCGTTCCCGTGAGGTTGTGGTGATAGCGGCCGTTGGCGAACGTTCCGGTTTCGTGCGGAGCGGTACTCGCTTCCTGCGCGGCGCAACTCGCGGCCAGTAGGAACAGAGAGGCGCAAACAGCGGATTTCACAAGACCCTCCCTTTGGAAATTGTACTCCAGCGGGAAAGACGGATCATCGAGGCCCCCTGTTAACATAGATTCCATGTCCCCCAATCAACCGGGCCAAATGCCCAAGATGCCTATTCCAGGTGTGAAATCCCTCATCGCTGTCGGCTCCGGAAAAGGCGGCGTGGGCAAGACTACCGTTGCCGTGAACCTGGCCGTCGGACTGGCATCGCTGGGCTATAAATCCGGGCTCATGGATGCCGATGTCTACGGCCCCAACGTGCCCCTCATGATGGGCGTGAACAGCACTCCCATGGCATATGGCGACCGCATTCAGCCGCTGCACCAGTTCGGAGTGAAGCTCATGTCGATGGGCTTCCTGAATCCCGGCGACAAGCCGCTGGTGTGGCGCGGGCCCATGCTCCACAGCGTCATCCAGCAGTTTCTGCGCGGCGTCGACTGGGGAGAACTGGACTATCTGGTGATCGACCTGCCTCCGGGTACCGGTGACGTGCAGCTTTCGCTGATCCAGACAGCGCCCATCACCGGCGCCATCGTGGTCACCACGCCCTCCGACGTTTCGCTCGAAGACGCGCGCAAGGCCATCCATATGTTTCACCAGGTGAAGGTGCCGATACTGGGAATCGTCGAGAACATGAGCTACCTCGAATGCCCGCACTGCAGCCAGCGCATCGATGTCTTCAGCCACGGAGGCGGCCGGCGCACCGCCGAACAGATGCAGGTGCATTTTCTCGCCGAGTTGCCTCTTGACCCGCAAGTGCGGGTCGGCGGCGATTCCGGCCAGCCGGTGGTCTTGCGGGAAGGCCAGGGCGCTCCGTTTCTGGAACTGGCGCGAAACGCCGCCGCGCGCACCGAGGAAGCCGCCAGGGAGACCGGTCCCGCAATCGAGATCAGCGATTAAACCTCCGCCTCCTCGTCGAGGGGAGTACACTGAAGAAATCGACGCTCCTGGTGGGAGCACGAAATTCGAGTTGAAATAGGAGATTCAGGCCAATGATCGCACGCGAGCTGATCGATCGCATCGCGAACGCTACCGAAGTGAACAAACGCGCCATTACGGCGCTCTCGGTACTCAATGAAGCTTTCGATTACCCCAAGCCCAGCTCCTTTTCGCGCGGCATGCGCATCGATCTGGGCGGCGTGGCGATTTTGCTGATTTCCGGTACGGCCAGCATCGACGAAAACGGAGAGACCGTTCATGTGGGCGATTTCCGCGCGCAATTGCGCCGAACGTACCATAACATTACCGGCCTGCTGTCGGCGGAAGGAGCCACCTGGAAGGACGTGGTCCGCACCAGTTGCTATCTGCGCGATATCGAACGCGACTACGTCGCGTTCAACGAAGGCCGGACGGAATTCTATCGCGAACAGGGGCTCGATCCGCTGCCCGCTTCCACCGGCATCCAGGCGATTTTGTGCCGCCCGGAGCTTCTGATCGAAATCGAGGCCATCGCCATCTTCGTTCCGCCGGCCAAAGACGCGTCGCGCAACGGCAACGCCTGATTCGACGCGGCCCTTGGTGTGGCCGCCCCACGTTGCTGGCCTATTTGACCCAATTCCCGCCCGACATGCGGAGCGCCACTTTGCGCAGGTTGCCAATATCCTCGCCGGGGTTGGCGTTGAGCAGCAGCAGGTCGGCGCGTTTGCCCGCTTGAATCGAGCCGGTCTGATCCGATTCGCCTAACGCGCGGGCGCTGTTGAGCGTGGCGGCGACAATCGCATCGATGGGGGGGATGCCGGCGGCCGCCAGCAGATCGGGTTCGCGGCCGGCATCGCCGCCGTTCGATGCCAGGGCGATCGGCACCCCCGCCGTAAAGAGGCGCTTGGTATTGCGCTCGGCGATTTCCAGCTTGGCGCCCTGGCTCACCAGGCCCGGCGCGAAAAATATGCGCAGATTCCGCAGGCGCGCCAGCAGAGCGGGATCGAGGTCTTCGGTATCGGTGATCATGCCGACGAAGCCGATGGCGCCGCCATCCACCAGCGCGCGGACATCCGCTTGCGTCGCGATATGGCCGACGATTCGCTTGCCGGCATCGCGGGCCGCTTCGAGCGCGGCCGGGTCGACTTTAAATATCTGCACGTCGGGCGATTTCTTCGCGGCCTCGGCGGACGGATAGACATCCAGCGGCGCCGGTACCAGGAATTTTCCGGAGCCATCGATGCGATCGGCATTGTCCGGTATCTCCACGGCCGATCTGCTGCCAGCCTCGCTGATTCGATCGCCGGCCACCACCACTACCGAATCGCTGAGCGGCGGACCGCCCAGGCCATCGATGAGCACGGCTCCCATGATTGCCTTGATGTGGCCCTCCTCGGCGGGCTTGCAGGCGCATAACGTCAGCGCGAGCAGAAACGCAGCGGCGTACGAACGAATCATGAGTTTTCATCATAGCCGAGCACGCCGCGGCCCAATGCTGTACAATCTTGCCTAAGATGACTCCGGAAAACGCAGCGGCTGTGGAACCTGAGCCCTCGGGGATGGGTGAGTTCGCGAGGATAATCGGCGTATTCTTCGAGCCCGGAAAGACATTCCGCGATATTGCACAACGGCCCACCTGGATTTTGCCTATCATTCTGGTGATTGTGGCGGTGATTGGTGTAACCACCACCATCGGCCAGCGAATCGGATGGGAAAACGTAATTCGCCACCAGATGGAAAATAGTTCCCGGGCTCAGCAGATGTCCCAGGAACAGAAGGACCAGGCAGTGGCGTTGCAGATGAAGTTCGCTCCCGTATTCGGATACGTGGGCGCCCTGGTGGGGGTGCCCATTTACGACTTGATCGTCGCGGCCGTGCTGTTGGGCATTGCCGGGGGACTGATGGGCGGCGGTATGCGATTTAAGCAGGTGTTCGCCACGGTCTGCTGGTCGGGAATGCCGGGACTCATTTCGGCCATCCTCACGATCATCGTTCTGTTTCTCAAAAACCCGGACGATGTCAACATCCAGAACCCGATCGCATTCAATCTGGGCGCGTTCATGGACCCCAACACGCCGGCCAAGTTCGTCTACTCCCTGGCCAGTTCCATGGACCTTTTCGTCTTTTGGACCATGTTCCTCATGGCCACGGGATTGAAAGCTGCCGCGGGCAAAAAGCTCAGCTTTGCCGGCGCACTGGTGGCCGTTCTCTTGCCCTGGGGCATTTTCGTCCTCGGCAAAGCGGCGATGAGCGGAATCTTCAGCTAGTGGACGGTCCCATCAACTCGAAACCGCTCGAAGCCTGGCGCCGCCGTATCGCCGCCCGGCTGGAATGGACAGGTCTGCTCTCCAGGGAAAAATAGTGGACGAACCACAGGATCTCACCCAATTATTGATGAACTGGCGCAACGGCGATAAGTCTGCGCTGGACGAAATGACCCCCGTTCTCTATGACGAACTCCGCCGCATGGCGCGGCGCCTGTTATCCGCCGAACGGCCCGATCATACCCTGCAACCGACTGCGTTGGTGCATGAGGCGTATCTCCGCCTGATCAGCCAGCGGGCGGTGGACTGGAAAAACCGCGCTCATTTTCTCGGCGTGGCCGCCACCATGATGCGGCGCATCCTCATCAACCACGCGAAAGCGGCCCAGGCGGCCAAGCGAGAGGGCTACGCGGCGGCCATTTCTCTCGAAGACGCGCTGGGCGTATTCACCAACCCGCAGGTCGATCTGTTGGACCTCGATCACACTCTCGACAAGCTGAGCGAGCTCGACCCGCAGCAGGGGAAGGTGGTCGAACTGCGCTATTTCGGTGGTTTGTCCATCGAAGAGACGGCCGAGGTGCTGGGCATTTCTCCCGCCACCGTCAAGCGCGAATGGGGTACCGCGCGGCTTTGGCTGCTCCAACAGATGGAAGGTCCGGCGGCCTGATGGATTCCAAACGCTGGGGCGAAATCAAAGCGGTCCTGGCCGGCGTTTTGGAGACTGATCCCCAGGAAAGGCCCGCTACCCTCGACCGTCTCTGCAACCACGACGCCGAATTACGCCGCGAGGTGGAAGCGCTGTTGGTGTACGAACATAAGGCGGACCGGGTGCTCAATACCGTCGTTGCGCCCGGAGCTTCGCTGCGCGCCGAACCGCCTTTGCCGCAGACTATCGGGCAGTATCGCGTGCTGCGCGAACTGGGCCACGGCGGTATGGGCGTGGTCTATCTCGGGGAGCGCGCCGATGGGCAGTATCGCAAGCAGGCGGCCATCAAGCTGATTACCAGCGGGCGCGGCGATTCCGGCAGCGAGCGGCGCTTCCGGCGGGAACGCCAGATTCTGGCGCAACTGGAACACAACGGCATCGCCCGCCTCCTGGATGGCGGGACGACGGCCGAAGGCCAGCCCTACTTCGTCATGGAGTATGTCGAAGGGTTGCCGCTGGTGAGTTATTGCGATGGCGAGCGGTTGGGAACCGCGGCCCGCATCCGCCTGTTTCTGGAAGTGTGCGATGCCGTGGCGTACGCGCACCGGCAGCTCATCGTCCATCGCGATCTCAAACCCGGCAACATTCTGGTCAGCAAAGACGGGACGCCCAAACTGCTGGATTTCGGGCTGGGCCACGTGCTCGACGCGGAATCCGGCGAGGAAGAGATCACCCTCACGGCGTTCCCGCTCATGACCCCGGCTTACGCCAGCCCCGAACAGGTGCGCGGCGAACCGTACACGGTGGCCAGCGATGTGTATTCCCTGGGCGTGATCCTGTATGAGCTGCTGTCCGGGCGCCGGCCATACAAGCTGCCAACCGGGTCGTACCTGGAAATGGCGCGCGCGGTTTCCGAAGAGGAACCCTTGCCGCTCAGCCAGGCGGCCGCGCAAACTCCCGCGGAAGAGGCGGAAAAACGCGGCCTCACGCCGATCCAGTTGGGGCGGCAGTTGGCGGGCGACCTGGAGCGGATCGCCGCCAAAGCGCTGGCCAAGGACGCCCGGGTGCGCTATCACGATGTGGGCGGCTTCGCAGCCGATTTGGGCCGCTATCTCGACGGCCGCCCGGTTCTGGCTCGCCCGGCCACCTTGCGCTACCGCGCCGCCAAGCTTCTGCGGCGGCACAAGGTTGCCGCCCCCGCGGTGGCGCTCGCGGCCATGCTGATCGTCGGCTTCGCCGGCGCCACTTGGTGGGAAGCGCGCCGCGCCGAGCGGCGCTTCCAGGAAGTGCGCGGGCTGGCGCACTCGGTGATGTTCGAATTACACGATGCCATTGCCAAACTTCCCGGATCCACCGCCGCGCGCGCGTTGCTCGTCCGGCGCGCGCTCGACTATCTCCAGAATTTGGCGCGCGAGGCCGGGAACAATGCCGATCTCGAGCGCGACGTGGCTATGGGATACGAACGCGTCGCCATCGTGCAGGGGTATCCGGGCGAATCCAACCTGGGCCATGTGAGCACGGCCACCGAGAACTTTCAGAAAGCGGAGGAAATTCTGGGACGCCTGCGGGCACGCAGCCCCTCGAACCAGTCTCTGGTAAAAGACCACCAGCGGTTATTGAACGAATTGGCCAGCTCTTATGGGAGCAGCGGAAATTTCCAGAAGGCCCGTGAAATCGCCCGGAAGAGCTTGGCCAGTGCGGAAGCCATTGTGCGCTCCGCGCCCGGCGATGCATTTGCCCTCGGCGACTTGTCGGCGGCAACCGCGGCGCTCGCCGACACCTATACGGACGAGGCGCAATACGAGCAAGCCATCCCGTTGCGCGAAAAGTCCATGCAACTGGCTCGCAGAGTGGTGGACTCGAAGCCGGATGACGTGGAAGCCGCGCGCAATCTGGCGCTGGCAGAGAAAAGACTCGGCGCGCTCTATGGCGTTACCGGCCGCCTCCAGGATTGCCGCCGCGAGTACGAACTCGCCCGCGAAATCGACGAAAAACGCTCCGCCGCAAATCCCACCAACATGCCTGCCAAACTCGATCTTTCCTACGACTACAGCGATCTGGGCTGGGTAGCGGGCCGCATGGGCAATTTTGACGATTCCCTGGCTTCGCATCGCCGCGCTCTGGCGCTGCGGGAAGAGGCCGCTAAAGCCGACCCTAACGACGTGCGCGCCGCCACGGCCGTCGCCAGCAGCACCGGCCGGATCGGGAAGACGTTGCGCAGCAAGGGCGATTTCCCGGGCGCCATAGCCGCCCTCCAGGATTCCGCGGCGCGCTATGAAAAGCTGGCCAACAGGCCCTCGGCCGATGGGCAATCCGTCCGCGAATGGGCCGAAGCCCGCGTCGATATCGCCGAAACGCTTGTGGCAATGAGCGATCGCAAGGGCACGCCGGCCGCCCAGCGCCAGGCCCTGCGCGCGCAAGCCGCGGACGACTATCGCAAAGCCCGTGACATCTACCAGGGCTTGAAGGATCGCGGTGTGCTGCCGAAAGTCTATTTCAACCACATCGGCGATTTGCAGGCATTGGCGGATGGCCTCAAGCCCGCCGCGCGATGATCCGCGCCATTCTCCGTGAGCGGCCCGGGTCGCCGCTTTCGGAGTAGAAAAGCACTTTCCAGTCGTCGAACCAGCCGCGCAGTTCGCCCGGATGCAGCAGGAACGCGGGATGGTGCGGAGTTCCTTCGCAATTCGCCTGCACCAGGTGGATTGCACCCGCGAAAATACCTCCCGGATGGACGCCCTCGCGAATCCGCGGGAAAAGATCGCGCTGCAGATACAGGAAATCGCAAACCAATTGGTAACCGTTGGGCGCGATGGTGAATTCGCCCCGCTCGAGATCGGCGCGGCGCGCATCGATCGCCAGCCCGGCCGATTGCGCCCTCAACAGGCCGATTGCCACAGTGGAAGAATCCACCGCCGTGACGTGCCACCCCAGGCGGGCGAGGTACAGAGCGTGACGTCCGGGTCCGCAGGCCAGATCGAGTGCCCGCGCCGGCGGGAGCAGGTCGGCAGCTTCGAACAGAAGCGGGTCGGGCACGGATTCCACGTGAGCGGGGTCGGCGAAGTGCTGGTCCCAGTTGCGCGGCACGTTATGATGATCGCAAATGCGCATCGTGGTTTTGGTAGGGCTGCCGGGCTCGGGCAAGTCGACCTGGCTGGAACGATTGGGAGTCCGCGGGCTGTCGTCCGATAAGATTCGCGGCCTGCTGGCCGATGACGAGCGCGACCAGACCATCCACGAGCGCGTGTTTCAAACCCTGCGTTATCTGCTCCGCCAGCGGCTGGAGATCGCCCGGCCCGTGAGTTATGTCGATGCTACCAACCTGCGCGTGGAGGAGCGGCGGCCGTACATCGAGATGGCACGCGAGTTCGGCTGCGAAGTGGAAGCGGTCTGGTTCGACGTGCCGCTCGAACTGTGTCTGGTCCGCAACGCTGCGCGCGAACGAGTCGTGCCGGAGGCCGCGCTCATCGAAATGGCGAGCCGGTTGGCGCCGCCATCGGCCGACGAAGGATTTTCGAAAGTCACCCGCGTGGTTTGAAAGTCCGCAAATTTGGTCAAGCGCGAGTTCGCGCCCGCTTTTATACTCGCGGTGGAGGTGAAACATGATTGCCTGGAAACGGGCCGCGCTGCTTGGCCTCGCCAGTTGGATGATTCCCCTCGTGGTCTCATTCCTGATCTTTCCGCTGAAGAAATCCAACGCGCCACTGTTCGAGAGTCTCATGGCGCTCGTCGAGTTGCTCACCGCGGGCGTTCTCTTTCAACGCTATTTCCGAGGCCGCCCGGCCGCCGCGGTGGAAGCTTTCGCGGTGGGCCTCCTCTGGCTGGCCGTCAACCTCGTTCTCGACTATCCCATGTTCGCCTACGGCCCGATGAAGATGCAGGTTTGGGCATACTACAGCGAAATCGGGCTGGTCTATCTCACGTTCCCGGTATTCGGATTCTGGGCCGCGCGCTTGGCACGTCCATGAAGGCATCCACCGAACAGGACTATTACGAGCGCATCGTTCGAACGCTCGTCTACATCCAGCGCCACCTGGATGAGGAGCTGGAGTTGGAGAATCTGGCGTCCGTCGCCGCTTTCTCCCGCTTCCATTTTCATCGTGTGTTTCGCGGCCTGGTGGGCGAATCGGTAAGAGAGCACGTCCGCCGCCTGCGGCTGGAGCGCGCGGCGCAGGCTCTCAAGCATACCGATGCCGCTATCACCGATCTCGCGCTTTCCGCCGGCTTCGACACGCACGAATCGTTTACGAGGGCATTTGGAGCCATGTTCAACGTATCTCCTTCCGGTTATCGCGCGGCGCACAAACCCGCGCCCGAGTCCGCTTCCGGCTCCCACCTGGACGATGTTTCCGGGTTCCATCCACCCGACTACGGAGAGCCTCTCCCGGTCGAGGTGAAAGAGCTTCCGCCAATCAGGATTCTCTTCCTGCGCCACGTCGGTCCCTATTCGCAGGTGGGCGCCACCTGGGGCCGTCTCATGAGTTGGGCCGGCAAGCGCGGCTTGTTGGGCCCGCAGATGCGCACCATGGGCATCGTGCATGACGACCCCGACGTTACGCCGGCGGAGAAGGTGCGCTACGACGCCGCGGTCGTCGTCAATCGCCCCGTCGAGCCCGAAGGCGAGTTCGGCGTCACCGAAATTCCCGGGGGAAAATACGCCATCTTCACCCATCGCGGATCGTACGATGAGCTCGGGCAGAGCTACCAGCGCTTTTTCGGCGCCTGGCTGCCGAAGAGCGGATACGAACCCGGGGATTCCGAGTCGTTTGAAGAATATTTGAATTCGCCTATGAATACCCTCCCGGAAGATCTGCTGACGCGCATTCACGTGCCACTGGCGGGATAGTCAATCGCTTCGAGACACCGGCAAGAAAACCGGGACCGAACGGATGATCTCCACCATTGCCGGCACAGACCACTCCGCTTTGGTTTGCCGCGGAAGAACGCCGCGCTTCGCTTCACTTTGGCAAGAATGCCTTTGCTGCGATCACGGGACTCCCGTCCACGATCACGTTGAACGGCTATCTTGAAAATGCTCCATCACCGGACATCGGCCCGCGGCGGCACTCGCATGCAAGCTCTGGAGAACGCGGGAGGCCGCGCTTCAGCAGTACATCGAACAGCGGGTGAACCGGTCGCCCGGCTGCGCGCGCCGGGTTCGGGGTCGGGGCCGCGGCGCATTTGGTCGCTCAGCACCGCGTCGAGTTTTGCCTTCGGCCAATCGCGACAGTCGTTGGGAAGGAGCATCACAGGCCGAACGATCCCGGTCGTCACCGGCGAAAGGATGCGATCGGATTCGCGAGTTTGGCAGCCTTCGGATGGATTTCCGATTGCGCGGCGACGCCGGACCGCGTGATCCGGCTCCAGTTCATCGCCGCGTCTCCGCTTGGGTGGATCTTGTCATCTACCGGGACTGACCTGGCGAAGAATCGGAGACATTTATCCAGTCAGCAGATCGCAATAACGGATCGTGTGACCGTTCTTCGCCGTTGCCGAGGCGGGCGCAAAGGCTTTGCGAGCGTTACAGACTTCTCAGTCCAGCCGGCGCGCGATGTAAAGATTCGGGGCGGCGCTTGGATCATCGTTACCCATCGGGTCGGGATTGTTGCCCCACTGCACATCCGGCGCCTTCAACGGCACAGTCTCCCATTTATAGCGCGCCATTTCGCGTTCGAATACCGGCCAGTGGACGAAATCCGCTGCGTGGCGCAGGACCACCCATCGCGGCGGAGTCCTGGCATCATCTTCCACGCGGAAAGTGGCGATGCCGCCGCGAATCGGGTTGGGGAGGTAATACATCAGCGGAAAATCTTCGTAATTGATGAGGATCTCGTCGGTGGGCGCGGCGTGCGCGCGCAGGTAGTCGATCACCAGACGATTGGGGTCGGGTTGATGGCCAAAAATCTGGACGCCCAGATCCTTCAGTTCGGTGCGGTACCAGATGCTGCCGTCCCACCAATCGGGCGGTTTGGCGACTGCGCGCATCGGAACGCTCACCCACGGCGTGAAAATCAGGATCGCCGCGGCCAGCCATGCGAGTTCCCAGTGCCGGCCGGCCAATCTCGTCAATACCCATGCCGTGAGCATGGCGCCGACGGGCGCGGCAATAATGACATATCGCACGAAGGCATACACCGTGACCGCGGGAATCCACAGCCCCAGCGCGGCGATGATGGCGCAGCCGATCGAAACCAGCCGGCGTTCGCCTCCCGGCAGCGATTTCCAGTTCCGCACCAGCAAATACACCACCGCCATCCCCACCAGCGCCGGGATCACATATTCATTCGTGTTGAATACGTTGTGACCGAAACGCCCCTTGAAGACGGTGTCGGTCCCCGATCCGCGGTGCAGCAGATCGTAAAACCAGACGAAGGGCGCCAGCGCCGCAGCCAGAATCGCGCCCGCCGTAACTGTCCGCCGCCATCTTTTCGCGTCCGCCAGCAGGGCTTCCAGAAACAACACCGCGATTACCGGCAGCACCGTCCCATAATCCACCTGGAACCAGCACCAGGCCGAGACCAGGAATGCCGCGGGACCGCGCCCGCCCCACTGCCAGCGCGCGTACGCGATCAGGGTGAGCACCAGAAACAGGCTCGAGACCGAATAGTAGCGGCATTGGCGCGCGTGCAGAATCCAATAGCTGTTCAACGTCAGGAATACGGCGGCGAGCGCGGCCGCCTGAAAGCTGGCGAACTGTTTGCGCACCAGGTAGAAGAGCAGCGGCACCGTCACGAATCCCGCGATGGCGAAAGGAAGCCGCGCCCCGACGGTGGTTTGCCCCAGCAGCTTGATGCTGGCCGCGGCAATGGCGAACAGTCCCCATGGCTGCCATTTCCAGGTGGTGTCCTTCTTAAAATTGCCCTGCTCCGCGTAATAATCGATTGCGGCTTGCGGCTCTTTCGTGCGCTGGCTCAACTCGGCGTCTTCGTCTTCATCCTGCATGTCGATGGTGAGCAGATTCTTGCCGTCGTACGCCACGGGGCGGCCGAATTTCAGCATGCGGACGGCGAGCACAGCCGTAGCCGCCTCATCCTGCCAAAGATACTTCTCGCCGAGCCCCCAGAAAAGCAGAATCGCGGCCAGCGCGTAAATCGCTCCCTGGGTACCAACCTCGAATCTGCGGGTCATGGATTTTCAATTGCGCCGGTACACCGCCAGGTGGTAGAGCGAGTGGGGCTGGTAACTCCCGGCGGCGGCGTCCCAGCGGTATACCGAACTTCCATCTTCCATAATATCGGCGATGCCCACCAGCCGATAGTGCTTCGGCCCGTATTCGGACCACCACTCGGAGAGGTGAGACTCGCCACCGAGCGACAAGGTCTCCGCGATGGGAAAACGGACCAGGTAGACCGGTTGATTGCGCTCCAGTTGGGCGATCATATCGTCCTGCATACGCTGCGCGAAAGGTTGCGGCTCGACCATCGGTTCGGTGTAGAGATAGGAAGTGGCGGAATGCCGGTGCGCGTAAAAATAGATCTCCGGTTCGGACCCCAGTACGGCAATCGGGTCCTGTGGCCCGGTGTGATCGCGGATGTAAGCGGCTACCGGAATGGCCTCGGGAAATGGCTCCATACCGTACAACTCGCGCGAAATATCCACCGGGCCCATGCGAAACAGCACCTCCCACTGGAGAAAGAGCGAAATTGCCAGCGCCGCGACGAAAATTCCCGCCGACAACCAGCCGCGGACAGCCGATCCCGCTAGCAGCGCGATGGCCGGCAGCATGAGCACTACGTAATGCGGGCGGAAGTAAAGGCCCGGGCAAACGCCGGCGAATCCGAACACCAACAGCGCCGGCACGAAGAACCGCCTGTCGCGCACAGCCATCCAGAGTCCCGCTGCCGCCAAGGCCCACAGCGCGAAACCTCGTTGGAGGATTGGGCCGAAGGTGGCGGCCAGCACCGCCAGGCCATCGCGGAGAGAATTCTCGGTGCCGTAATGGCTGGCATAGGTAAAAGTCCAGAACCAGAAGCGGTCGAAAACTCCCGCCCGCCAGAGCAGCAGACAGGTAACGGCGAACGGAACCGCCGCGCCGGCCAGAAACACCGGCAGATTCCTCCACCGGCGCATGGCCGCGAGGTATGCCGCCGCGAAGATGCCGAAAACGATTCCGGGCTGCTTCATCAGGAACGCGATGCCGAAAAGCAGTCCACTGGCGAGGAATTTCCACCCGCGTCCGCTATCTTCGAAGCGCAGCAGCAGCCAGAATCCCGCCAGCGCCGCCAGCACCACGAAATGCGTGGCGTGCGCCTGGGTGCCCAGAACTCCCGCTCCCAAGGACATCAGCGCATACGCGGCGCAGGCCGCGAGCCCCGCCCAAGTCGAAAATAGCTTTCGTCCCAGAAGGAAAATCAGCACGATGGCGCCGGCATTCACCAGCAGCAGGCCCAGGTGGATGGCCACGGTCGTCTGCCCGAATGCCCTCAGGATCGCCGCGTATGCGGCATACGTTCCTGGCAGCTTCATATTGCAGGCCAGCCGGTAAGGCGGGATGCCCTGGAGCATCAATTGCCCGGCATAAGCGTATTCGCCTTCGTCCCGCTCGAGCGGCGTCGAGATCAGGCGAATGCGTATCAGGGCCGTGGCTGCCAGCACCACCATCAGGACGGCCCACGCCCGCGCTTTTTTCAACCGGCCGCCTCTTCGAAGACGTCGCGGTTCCCCAGCGAAAGCGTGAAGGCGTAAATCGCGATACCTGCCAGGAGCGTGGCAGTTGCCAGCCCCGCAGGCGCGTACCAGGCCTTCCAATCGCCGCCCACGCCCAGAGAATCGAAGGAATCGAGGAAGAACGCGGCCGCGATGATGGTCACCAACCCGTACCGCAGCAGGACCATCAGGAGCACTCCGAATACAAAAAGGTAGATGCCCGTCTTCGCCTGCCAGTTCGACGAAGTGAAGCTGCTGCTATTGACAAGCGTGAAGAATGCGGCGGCAATCAGGGCCGCGACCCAGTCCCGCTTCACCAGGCGGCGAAGTCCGGTGAGGGCGAAGAAGCAAACCAGTCCGACCTGTAGGCTCCCGCACAGCGTATTGGTGTGGAACGCAATCCACTGACGCGTGCCCAGCGTCGCGGCAATCCCATCCGAAGCGGACCATACCGTGCCGCTGAAGTAATCCACCACCGCAGCGGTGGTCCAGACTGCCGCTCCCACCGCGGCGCCAATCAGAACATGCGATGCCACCCGCGCGTCTTTCCATTCCCCGGCGAGCAGGCGGTTCCAGGTCACTAACGAATGCGGCCAGTGCGCCCGCACCGCGGGTTCCAACGCCAGGTAGAGCAGCCAGAGCGCCGCCCCCAGCGCCAGCCAGGTGGCGAAGCTGGCCACCGTCAGGCCGATCATATCGGCGCTCGGGACCGCGTGGACCTTGCCCAGCCAGACCACCATCATCATCACAAACCCGGCCGTTCCGACGCGCAATGCGCCCTTGCGATCGACGCGTCCCAGCCTCCAATTGCGCCGCGCCAGCAGGACGCCGGCGAGTACGCCCGCTGCCGCCATCGCGATCAGGAAGATTCCGCGAACTTGCGACGCCACCGATTCCGCCGGCGCTCCCTGCGGGTCGCCTTTCCAGTTGTAGAGCACGCGAACCGAAGTGAGGCGCCCCTTCCACGCGGCCACCTGCACGGTAAGATCGAGGCCGGGAATCGCGGGATGCGGCCCCTTCCAGGAGTGCAACTCGTCAGCCGCTCCCAAGGGAACGAACTCCGGCGTGATTTCGGTGAATTTCGTCAGATCCAGGCCTGCCGCATGGAAAACGGCACCGGGCGTCACGGGGGCGGCCACCGGCGCCGCATCGTCAGCCGGAATCGCCGTAAAACTGCGGAGATATCCGGCCGTGTTGATCTCCACCTGCACCATTCCCGGCGCGGTGGGCGGAGGGTTTGTGGAATCGATATCGCCGTATGGCTGCGCCACCAGCAGATTCGGACTCTGGCGGTAAACCGCCTGCAACGCCGGCTCCGATGCCAGCCATTGGTCGAGTCGGCGCGGCTTGGGAAGTGCACTGAGGTGCGAAATGAGGCCGCTGATTTCGTCCATCCAGACTGCCGAATCCGCCGGTTTCCGGGTATAGCCGAATTGCGCGGCCATTTCCCGGGCCTTACTCGCCAGAACATCCGGCGCGAATTCCATCGGCATGTTGAACTCCGCCACCATCCGGCTCACCAGGACATCCGCCACCATGCACACGCCAATCGCCGCCAGACAAAGCACGGCGTACTTCATGGGCATTCCCAGCCGGTGGCCGGACGAGGCCACTAACTCCGGGGAAGGCGTTTCACCGGCTGCCAGCGCGGCAGCCAGAGGATCTCCGCCCGGCAGCGCCAGCGCCACCGCAAGCGCGCTGGCCGGACGCTTGGCGGGGTCGGGGTCGAGACAGCGGCGGATGGCTTTCTCCACCAAGGGGTCGATATCCGCCGCCGTGGTGGTCATGCTCGGCATGTGGATGGATTCCTGCATTTCGAGCAACTGCCGCACACTTTTGGCGTCGAATGGTTTCTTGCCGGTGAAGATCTCGTACAGCACAAGCCCGAGCGAGTAGATATCGCTCTTCGCCGTAACTTCCGATCCCTTCAGCTGCTCCGGCGCCATGTAGGCCGGCGTGCCGTTGCGCACTTCGTCGCCCGAAAGCTGGTCGGCAATAGCCGCCAGTCCGAAATCCATGATGACCACTTCGCCGCGCTTGTTCATCATGATGTTCTGCGGCTTGAGATCGCGATGAATGACGCCGCGTTCGTGCGCCGCAGCGAGCCCGGCGCACAGCTTGCGCGCCGTTTCCAGAGCCTTGTCCGAGGGCAGTCGGCCGATGCGCGTGAGCAGCTCCGCCAGGTCTTCGCCGTCCACATATTCCATGGAGATGAACGGCATGCCTTCGATCTCGCCGATGTCGTAGACGCGGCAAACATTGGGGTGGGAGACTTGCCGCGCCACCCGCACCTCGCCGTGGAATCGCTCCAGCAATCGGGGATTCGAAGATGCTTCCGCGGGCAGGAATTTGAGCGCCACGGATTGGCCCAGCATCATGTCGGTGGCGCGATAGACCTCGCCCATCCCGCCGCGCCCCAGCAGTCCGATAATGCGATAGCGACCGCCCAGCAACGTCCCGGCCACGAATCGGCCTTCGTCGACGCTGGATACGGAAGTGATCTGCGAAACGCTGGTGGACGATTGCGGACGCACCGTTGGCGGGGCTTCCAACGTGGTCTCGACGGTGGATGGATCGATCTTCCGCTCCATTCCATCGATTCTATCGCGCGCGGGAAGGGATGGTTACTCGGCGAAGATTTCGCCGCGAGTGAGTTCGACCGAACCATCCTCGGTAGCGATGGTATCGCCGGTGATTTCAACGAGAGCGGGCGGACGGTATACCGACATGAGCTTCATCTGCGGGTCGACCAACCAGATGTTCGGCACACCTAGCGTGGCATATTCCTGCAGTTTGGCAATGACCCGGCTCATGCGATCGTCCTCGGACAGCACTTCCACTACCGGGAAAGCGGCGTCTAACAGATACTTCGTCGCAGGCGGCGCCAGCAGCACCGTGACGTCCGGTATGCGATACCGGGTGGCAGCAGTTCGGGATCGGAATTCCACGACGACTTTCAGGTGCGGATACTTCCGCCGAATCGCCTGCGAGAATATTGCTCTGAACCAGCGCATGTAACCAGTCGCCCCCATTCCGCTCCACAAGAACGCCGTCCACGAATTCCATATCCGGTTCGTAAGAAGTACGCAGGTATTCTTCGAGCGAGACCACGTGAGAATCCGGCAGGGCTGCCATACTTAGAATTTATTCAATTCGCTACACTGGCAGTAGCATGCAGCAACCATTGGTGGGGATGGAGCTACCCGAGATCCGCGAGGCGCTCGGACCCGAACAGCCTTCCTACCGCGCCAAACAAATCTACGACGCCTTGTATCGGGGCCAAACCTCCGATCTCGTCCAGATCCGCACCCTGCCGCAAAATCTGCGGCAAGATCTGGCCGTCCATCACACCGTCGGACTGCCCGAAATCGACCGCGTCTACGATTCCGCCGACGGCACCCGCCGCTATCTGCTCCGCCTCTCCGACGGCCTCACCATCGAGACCGTCCTCATGCCCGAAGGCGAGCGCGACACCATCTGCATCTCCAGCCAGGTGGGCTGCCCGGTCGACTGTAAGTTCTGCATGACCGCGCTCCTGGGCCTGGAACGCTCGCTCACCGCCGGCGAAATCGTCGGGCAGGTGCTTCTCGTCGCGCGCGAGAATCGTCTGCGGCAGGATGGCGGCCGCCTGAACATCGTCATGATGGGTCAGGGGGAGCCGCTGCTCAATCTCGCCAACGTGGTGAAAGCGACGCGCATTTTGCTCGATCCCCCCGGCTTCGCGCTCTCGCCGCGCCGCATCACGGTATCGACCGCGGGAATCGTGCCGAAAATCGCCGAGCTCGGGCGCGAAGCGATCCGCCCCAAACTGGCCATCTCGTTGAACGCTTCGACCGAGGAATCGCGCCAGGAACTGATGCCGATCACGCGCAAGTATCACCTCAAAGACCTGATGGCGGCGTGCCGGGAATATCCGCTGCGGCCATGGGAGAAACTGACGTTCGAGTACGTCCTCCTGAAGGGCGTAAACGATAGCGATGCGGACGCCCGCCGCGTCGTGAAGCTGCTCGCGAACCTGAATTGCAAGGTGAATCTCATCGCGCTCAATCCCGGACCGGAGATTCCCTACGAGACTCCCGGGCCGGAACGTGTCGCGGCGTTCCAGCAGATTGTGCGCCGGGCGGTGCCGTGCTTCGTCCGCAAGCCGCGCGGCCTCGACATCTACGCCGCCTGCGGTCAATTGAAACGGAGCGCGGAATGATCGCGCGTCACTGGCGGGGCTGGACGACGTTATCCGATGCCGACGCATACGAAACGCTCCTGCGCGAGAAGGTGCTCCCGGGGCTCCGCGCCATCGCCGGCTATCGCGGCGGATATGTCCTGCGCTCCGACGGTCCCGCCGAAGTGGAATTCGTAGTAATCAACTTCTTCGGCTCTCTCGACTCCGTGAAGGCCTTCGCCGGCGAGGATTACGCGACGCCCGTCTTTGAACCGCAAGCGCGAGCGCTTCTCTCCCGCATCGAGACGGTTGCCCACCACTACGAAGTCCGGGCGCACTTCCCTTAGTGAGCCCCGGTGCACCGCCCCGGGCTCCGGTTATCCACCCCAGGGCGCGCATATAAGCGGTGGTCGGATGTGGTATTGCTGATTCGAAAGGAGAAAGCGACAAGGCCGCCGCTTAACTTAAGCGGTGGACCGGTCCCTTTCCGTGGCGGCGAGCCGCCAGATTTGATCCGATTGTCGGAATCTGATATAACGGATTCCGATAATGCCGCGCACCGCCGACCACTTCCTCCCTCTGGCCCCGGCCACACTCCACATTCTCCTGTCCCTCGCCAGCGAGAAAATGTACGGGTACGCCATTATGCAGGAAGTAGCCCGGCAATCGGAGGGCCGCTTCAAATTAGGACCGGGCACTCTCTACGACAACCTGCAGCGGCTGATGAAGCAAGGCCTCGTGGAAGAAGCCGGCGGCTTCGGCGACGATAATCCACGCCGCCGCTACTATCGCCTCACCGGCCTTGGGCGCGGCGTCTTCAACGCAGAAATCGAGCGTCTCCGCGCCGTCATCGACCACGCCGGGCTCAAAACCCTTCGCCCAAGGAGGACCTGATCGTGCGATCGCTCTACATTCGCCTGCTCGAGGCCCATCCCGCCGAGTTCCGCCGGCGCTTCGGCGATGAAATGCTCGAAGCCTTCGACCTCTCCGCGGGATTCCGCGCCACCGCCGGTCTCTTTGCCGATGGCGTTCTCTCGCTCGCACGCCAGTGGCTGCTCCGCTCCGAATTCCGTCAGCCCGCCGGCACCTCCCCGGCTTACGACCTTGTCACCTTTCACCAGATCGAGCCCTACAAACCGAGTGGCATAGCTCTCACGCAAGGCGGGCTCGCCGCCATTCTGCTGCTCGCCGGCATCGTAAATGCTATCAATCATGGCGGTGGCCATCCGGGAAGTCTTCCCATCGGCATGCAGCGGCCCGGCTTGGGGTTCATCAAAATCGATCGCAGCGATCTCGAGGGCAGACCTGCCGTAGCCGCCGAAGCCGCGAAAGATGAAGACGACCCCATGCGTCCCTTCGCGCGCTCGTATTTCCGCATCCTCCGAGCGCTCGCCGCGCTCGATACCGATGGCGATCTCACGATTTCCGCCGCGGAAGTCGCCGGCGCGCCCGCCGCTTTGCGCGCTCTCGATGGCAATCATGACGGCAAATTAAGTGCCGAGGAGTGCGGATTCCTTCCGCCCGGCGATTTCAACGGTCCGCGGCGCCTGCTTGCGTCCAAGCGCCGGGCCTTCGTGCGCGACAATCCGGTGCTGGCCGCCCTCGATACCGATCATGACGGGGAGATTTCCGCTTCCGAAATCGCCAACAGCGCTGCCGCCCTTCTCGCCCTCGATCTCGACCACAACGGCAGCCTTTCGCCGTACGAGGTGCTGCCGCATCCGGCCACCTCGCGTGCCGCCGGCATCATCGGGCGATTCGACATCAGCGATAGCGGCGTGATCTCAATCGCGGGGCTGCCCCAAGACGATCCTGATATCGCTTCCATCAAGCGGCTCCTGACCGCAGCCGATCGCAATCGCGATGGCCTAGTGACGCGCGGCGAGTTGGTCGTCGCGCTCGCTTCCCGCGCCGGCGAGGAAACCATCAAGCCATGATTATCGAGATGCGCACCTACAAGCTGAAACCCGGCAAACGAGCCGAATTCCTGGAGATTTTCGGCACCAAATCCGTACCCGCGCACGACGCCATCGGCATGAAAATTCTCGGGCCGTTTCTTTCGCTGGAGGATGCCGATACCTTTTTTTTCATGCGCGGCTTTCCCGATTCGGCTTCCCGCGAGCCCATGAAAGCGCAGTTTTACGAAGGAGAACTCTGGAAGCGCGAACTGGAAAACGTACTCATGCCGATGATTGAAAAATACGACGTGGTGTTGGTGGACGATCCCGAAGGACTCATCCGCTGGTAGAGGAACCCGAATAACTACCGCTACTTCGCGCTCAGCAGATTCGCAAACAGCCGGTAGGCACCCGGCACGCCCGCCGGCAGT
This sequence comes from Bryobacteraceae bacterium, assembly GCA_035509055.1. Lineage (GTDB taxonomy): Bacteria > Acidobacteriota > Terriglobia > Bryobacterales > Bryobacteraceae > PALSA-129. Next base: position 40,430 of record DATJMA010000175.1, read on the forward strand.
TGCCGGAACCAGGAGTAGGCAGTGAAAATATACACGCCTTTGCCGTAGCGCGTCCACAACTCCCCACCCGCCAGCGGTTCCTCGCCGGGATCGTGCGACTCCATCACGGTCTGGTAGTGCTCATCCCACTTGGTGGCGACGTAGAGCACGCGTTCCTGCACCCAACCAGCGAAATCCGCCGGCGTGACGCGATTCGGCGTCGTGAGCAGCGGGCTGTCGGGATGGGGGAACTGCACCGGCGCCTCTTCCACCGTCACTCGAAACTGATTGCCGCCGGGCACGGTGAAGGGGTACGGCCCCATAGTTAACGTGGGGTCGGCATTCTGGTACTGCACGATGTACGTGCCGCCATTTTTCACGTAGTTCATCAGCCGCGTCTGGTTGGCCCGGAGATCGGCGCGCACGTTGTAGGCGCGGACTCCGGCGACAATCGCGTCGAAGCGTCCCAGATCGCCCTGTTCCAGGTCCCACTGCGAAAGCAGCGTCACTTCCAGGCCCAATTGCTGGAGCGCGCCAGGCATCTGATCGCCGGCGCCCATGATGTATCCGACCCGGTGCGCGGTGACGGCGATATTCGCTCGCACCAGCTTCACGTCCGAGGGTGGAAACAGCATCTGCAGCGGAAAGTGCCGGTAGTCGATGGTCTCAATGCCGTTCGCGATTTCTCGCCCGTTCACGCGAGCGATGGCTTTCAGAGTGGCGGTGGTCTCGCCGGCAGGCGGAGTGACCTGGAAGCTCAATTGGTCTTCTTCGCCCGCCGCCGCGAGTTGGAACGGCAGCGATTCCGGCTCGGCCTTCCATCCCGGCGGCACATCGAGGCGCAGATCGCCGGTGGCTTTCGCCACGTCGGCATGCAGCGCCACCTGCACCCTTCGCGAGGCGGTGGACGGGAACATTGCCACCGTATCGGGCAGGTTGACGGCTACCGGCGGGACGATCGCCAGCGGGCGCACGCGTTCGCCTTCCGCGCTGGGCGCGTAGCGGTACTCCACCGGCCTCGTCACTTCGACCGGCGCGCCATCCACCATCAGCTTCAAACGGACCTGCGCTACCGGAGGCGTATCGGCCAGGCCGATGAGCAGTTGATTCGCGACCTGGTACACATCGCCATCCGGCGGTTCGGCCAGCCAATACGGCTGCGAATACGGCTGCGTGAGCGGCACGGATTTCTCGAACCGGATGGTGACATCCTGGTTATATTCCAGACTTTCCGATTTCAGCTGGAGCGGCTCGTTCCAGGCGCCTTCCATCGCGCCGGAGTCGAGCCGCACACGAGCCGGCGACCGGTTGATCACGGTCGTTGTCACGCTCAACGCCGCGCCCGGGCTCACCTCGGGCTGCTTCGCCTGAGCCTCCACATATAATCCCGCGCACAGCGCCATGGCGTGGTCGAGTTCGGCCAGTTTGGCCTTGGCCAGCGGATCGTCGATGGCCGCTACGAGCGGGCGCGCCTTGGCCAGTGCCGGCAGCGACTTCTCAGGATGGTGCATGTCGAAATCGCCCAGCGCCTGTTCGATGAGCGGACCTACCGCGGCCCCGCCTGGCACGCGATTCCACGTGGTGTCGATTCCGTCGAACAGATCCTTCTGTACGGGTGCGCCTTCCACCAGGCCGAAAGTCGTTTCGCCCTCTCCGGGACGGCGAATCGCGCCGGTTCCCTGGCTGTGATGCATGCTGCGGCTCATGGTAGCCAGTTCCTGGTAGGAATATCCCAGGACCGGATTAAAGGCGCCGGTATCCGCCGCACCAGCCGGCGGCAATTCCGGGAACTCGGGGAGTTTCGTGCCTGGCGGCAGGGCCGCGCGAAATGCCCTGAAATTGAAATTGGCGCGCACCAGCCGCTTGGCCTGCCACGGCTGAACGTATTTCAACTGCTCGGGGAACTTGCCGGCGTCGGCCGCCGCTTCAAATGCTTCCTTGCCGAGAATCGCCGATACCTGGTGCTGTCCGTGGCCATCGGCGGGCGTGCCGCTGAATACCAGAATCATGACATCGGGACGATACCGGCGCACCACCCAGACCACGTCCGAGAGAATACGTTGGTGCCCCCATTTCTGAAAAGTTTCGGCGGCGGTTTTGCTGAATCCGAAGTCGATGGCGCGCGTGAAGAACTGCTCGGCGCCATCGATTTTGCGCGCCGCCAGCAGTTCCTGGGTGCGGATCACTCCCAGCGCCGGCCCCTGCTCACCACCGATCAGGTTCTGGCCGCCCTCGCCGCGGGTGAGAGAAAGGTATGCCGTGCGCATGTGGCGTCCCCGCGCAAAGTAAGCGAGAACGGCGGTCTGCTCGTCGTCGGGGTGGGCGGCGATCATCAGAACGGTGCCCAGGTTGTTCAGTTTTTCGAGCGACTGTTCGACTTCGATGGCGCCGGGAAACGGAATGTTCTGCTGCGCTGTGGCGGGCACCAGCGCGAGCACAAAAATGACAGGGAGCAAGCGGCGGGAAAGCATACGAAACACTATTCTACGATGCGGCCCGGAGTGTTTCGCATCTCCGGCCGCCGCATGCGGCGAATCCTTTCCGCCCCTTTGCGATCTAAACCAGCATGGAAAATGGTAAAAAGATCGCCTTAATCACGGGAGCGAACAAAGGACTGGGGCTGGAGATGGCGAGGCAGCTCGGCAAGGCGGGAATTACCGTTATAGTGGGGGCGCGCGATCCGCAGAAAGGTCAAGCCGCCGCGGAATGGTTGCGACAGGAAGGCATCGACGCGCAATTTCTGAAGTTGGACGTTACGGACCGGCAGGATCATACCGCCGCCGCGGCGTTTCTGGAGCAGAAGTTCGGCCGCCTCGACATTCTCATCAACAATGCCGGTATTTCCCTCGAGCCCCTCGGCTCCGGGCGCGCGAGCGCCACCACCGACGAAGTACTGCAAACGACATTCGACACGAATTTTTTCGCGCCCGTAGCTCTCACCCGCACCCTGTTGCCGCTTCTCAAAAAGAGCCCGGCCGGCCGCATTGTGAATATGTCCAGCATTCTCGGTTCGCAGACCTTGCACGCCGACGCGAACAGCGTCATCCGCGATTTCAAGTCGCTATCCTACGATGCGTCGAAGGCGGCTTTGAACTCGTTCACGATTCACCTGGCCCACGAGTTGAAAGATACCGGGATCAAGGTGAACTCCGCGCACCCCGGGTGGGTGAAAACGGATATGGGCACGGATGCCGCGCCCATGGAACTCGAGGAAGGCGGCAAGACGGGCGCGACGCTCGCGCTCCTCGGCGAAGACGGGCCAACCGGCGGTTACTTTCATTTGGGCAAGCGGGTGCCCTGGTAATGCGCGCGGACCGCGCGGCTTCAAAACTCGCATTCGGCGACGAGCTTTAAGAGGCGAAGCAGCGTGTTCCGCTCCCCGGGAGTGATTTGCTGCCGGATAAAATCGTCGGCGGCGACTCTCGCCTTGATGAGCCGTGCCCGGTACCTGGTTCCTTTGGGAGTCAGCCGGACGTGAATCGCCCGGCCCGCCGGTGCTTTCTGCTCCGCCGCAAGCCCTTCATGCACCATGGACTTGATCGCCCGGTGCACGACGGTCCGGTCCAAACCGAGTCGCGTGGCAATCTGATTCTGATTCAACGTCGCGCCGCCGCGAAGAGCCGACAGGATGAAGCCGCGAGTCGCCGAGCACCGGGTTTTCCGTTCCAGTCTCTTGCCCACGGAAAAATACGCGGCCGCGACCCTGGCAAGTACCGAGCCCTCGAGAATGTCATCCGGGACTTCCGTCCTAGGGAGAATGTTCATAAAACGGTTACTGTCGCATCGAGGGCTCGCCGCCACTGCGGTGGCTGCACGCAGGTACGCGATTTCTTCCCGATGGCGATCACCATCACGATCTCATGATACCGGGCGGACAAGCCGAGATATTGAGAAAGCCGGCGCTGGTCAAAGCCCTCCATCGGACAGGTGTTGAATCCCAACGCCTCGGCGGCAAGCATGAGATTCTGGCATGCCAACGAGGTACTCTTCGTCGCCCATTTGAAGAGGTCCTGGCGGAAGAGCGGCGGCATTCCACCGGTCATGCACAAATTCAACAACCAGAACAGCGCGCGTTTGACGGCGGCGAAAGTGCCGAACGGTCCCGGCATGAACAGGATCCTGCCGATCTTCGCGGTGCGCTCGTAGCCGCGAATTGTCGCTTCGGGAAAGTTGCTTTTGCGCATCCACTCCACCTGGCTTCGCGTCGTTGCGGCCAACGACCCGATGTCCGCGACCGCCACGACCAGTGCCGACGCCGTGGCCGCGGGCGCCTGCCCAAGGCACAGCTTCGCCACCGCCGTCTTCCGCGCCGCGGACCCCACCCAATAGAGCCGGTACGGCTGGGAGTTAAAGCTCGAAGGGGCATGACGGGCCGCATCGAGCATTTGCTCGCGCGGGCCTGGCGGGATTTCGACCGGGTCGAAGAGTTTCACCGCCCGCCTTTGAAAGATTGCGTCGAGGACCGCGTTCGGACCGGCTGCTGACATGTTGCTATTGCAACATAAATATGTTGTCAATGCAACATGCCGCGGGAGCATTGCAAGCCGGTTGGATCCTACTTGGATCGAGGTGGCCCTTTGGCAGGCTACCGCGCGATATGCGTGACCACCGCCGATGTGCTGCCCGCGAACGCCGCCGACCCCGCGTAGACCGCTCTGATTTTGACTTTCCCCGCGGCCGGAGCCGGAAGCGTGAACGCCGCCACCCCATTGGCGTCCAACGTGCCGGTGCCCGCCACCGTATCGCCGACGAAGAAACTAACCGCCCCGGTCGGAATCCCGCCGCCCGACGAACTGAGCACCGTCGCCTTGATGGTCACCGCGTGGCCGGCTGTCGAGGGATTGGGCGAAGTACTGACCGTCACCGCCGTGGCTACCGGGGCGACCGGCGGATTGCCGGCCGCAGGCGGCGCCGGAGCGGCCTCCGGTGCCTTGACGTCCGTGGCGCGGCCGGTCTTGTCGCCGCGCAGCCAGGCGTACAGCACCGCGTCAGGCGCCGGCGGATCGGGAAGATTCACCTGGATCGACTGTCTCAACCCCGGGCCAGGAAGTGGAACCGGCAGCCCGATCACGTCCGCACCATTGCCGGCGTCCCAGCCGAGCTTCTCGATCATCTCCAGGTTCTCTCCGGTCAGCCGGTACTCGCGCGTGTCGTCCTGCGGCGGGGTATCGCTGGTCACCAGGGAATCGATCTGCGGAACCCGCAGAATGTGCGCCAGGGTAAACGGTTGCGACCGGCCTTCGCGGCCATTGTCGATGACCGCTTCGAGCGAACACGCGGCCGGAAACCCGCTGGTATCCAGGGCCAGAAACAACTGGTCCGGCGAAAGCTGTTCCAGGTTCCACGTGGCAGTCTGCTCGCCGATGTGCAGCACGGCCGGCTGCCCCACTCCGTCCGCGCAGGCCAAATGCAGCACGCTCTGCCGCTCGATATTCTTCACGTCCAGCACGGCGTTGAGCGTGTATCCGGCTGGAAATTCGTCGCTTCGCACGGTCACGGCCATGCCTTTGGGCCATGACAGCCGCGAACTGGCGATCACCGGCAGCGGTCCGGTAATCTCCAGCGCGCCGGGATAAGTCAGGGGCTCGCTGCGGTCCTCCAGGTAGACCGTTACCGGAACTGCCGTCCCCGGGTGCGGTGGGGTCCGCAGTTCCACCGTCAGGCTGCGCTCCGACTGGTTCGCGCGTGCAGGACCGAGGCTGAGTTCAGCGCCCGGCGCTTCCAGTTTGCTCACCTGTTCCAGGCGCTCGCCTTTCAGGATGTAGTGTTGTTTCGTTCCGCCGTGGTTTACCAGGATGGGCCAATTGTCGATCTTCGGTGGATTGCGCAGAATCTTGAATTCCACTGCATGGCTGACCCCGTCCTGCTGGGTGATCAACAATTTGTATCCGCCGGGATCGAGATTCTGCGTGTCGATCTGCACGTCCATCTGCTCCTGCGGTCCTTTCCGCAATCCTTTGGGCAGCAGAAATCGCGCGTTTTCGGGCGTGGCGAACTCGTCCTGAAGTTTCTGCACTTCCACCTTGGTGGTGAACTCGAAATCGCCGCCCTTCACGGTTACCGCCAATTTGCCCGACTTGGCCAGCAGGCGATCCTGCGACACGGGATCGAGATGGGCCGTCCGGAAATCGCTCAACGGCAGAACGTGGACGATGCCGGCGGTCTGAACCGGCGTCCAATCCCACAGCCCGGCCAGGCGGAAATCGCCGGGCGGAAGATTGGCTTTGGTCAGGTCGATTTCGAGCGATTTCTGATTGCCGAGCTTGACTACCGGCACCACCGCTTTGTGGCCGCCATTTACCAGCGCCCATTCTCTTATGCGGTCTACGTATTTCCAGCCTGCCTCCGGCACGTCCACTGGAACCGGAGTCTTTTGAGCGGCGGGAATGTAATTCTCCTCGCCGATCTTGATGGGCGGGGCGGGGACGTTCGGAATGCGACTCGCCCAGATGTACGCTACGCGCGTATGCGGCGGGGCGGGGCCTTGTTGGCCGCAGACGTTCACTCCGGATGGAGAGCCGGTGAGCTGCTGGACGAACGAGGCGCGGAATTGGGTATCGGGAAATGCGATATAGCGCAGGTCGAGGAGCATGGCGGTGCCGCCCGCCGCAAGCCCCACCGGTGTCCCGAAAAAGAGCGTGCCTGCCACCGATGCCAGGCTGGTGGCCTGCCCGACGCCTTGCGCCGCGGTGCTGGCCAGCGGATTGTAACTGGCCAGTTGCGGGTTCATAGCGCCGAAAACCGTCGCCGCCTGCGCCGCCGCCGGAGCGCTCCGATCCACCTGGACCGAAAATCCGTACTGCGAGGCAAATCCGTTCAACGCCGCATTTACCGCCGCCGAGGAACTCTCGGCGTTGGACAGCGTGGCTACCAATTGCTCGGCTTGCGCGGTCTTATCGGCGTAATCCGCCAGTTGCGCAATGAGCACGTCGTCCTGGGAGAGGAAATTGACCACTTTTCTGCGGCTCAGACCGGAAGGACCGTAAACCACTGCCGCCAGCGCGATGGTCTGCGGCATCTGCCATTGCCCGGCCCGGTCCGCCGGCTTGGGTTCGGTCACGATGATGGTGGGTTGACCCGACTGGCGCCGCTCCGGCACCAGCACCAGCGCGATTTCGCCGGTCCGCTTCTCCTTGCCACGCAGTACGGGCGCATAGAGCACCGAGTCTCCTTCGCTCAGACGATTGATACTGCGGAAAGGAAGCCGCTGGCCGCCAGCTTCGACCTGGAGATCGACCGCGCCCAGCGGAGCGCCGGCCGGGCACGTCATAAAAGGAGGCGCCGACGGCATGGCGGCCGCGGGGTTCAGGTTCGAGGGCGGCGTGGCCGGCCCCATTTCCTGCGCAGGCAACCACGCGGCGCATAACATGGCCACTACTAAGCTTCGCAAGCCCATCCGAATACTCAATATAGCAATCGGACTGAAAACTCTATCGGGGAAAGTGGGGAGGCAATCGCGCCCAGCAGGATTGCCCAATGCCACATAGTTTTCGCGGAAATGGAAGCCCTGCGCAAATCGTGGGGAGGCAATCGTGGCAGGCAAGATTGCCGGGCAATCCTGCTTGACAATCCTGCTTGGCAATCGCGGCAGCCGGCTTTTAGCCTGGACTCATTGGTGCGTCCCCGTACCCGGCCTTTCAGCCGAGCTTAGAAACTGAACTTCAAAGCGAGTTGGACGTTCCGCGGAAGCTGCGCGGACTGGACCAGGCCGAAACTGGCTCCGATCCGTCCAGTGGGCGCATTGAGGATGACCGTGTTGGCGACATTGATGGCTTCGCCACGGACTTCAAGCGTCTTGGTTTCCGTGAAGTGAAAGATCTTCGAGAGGCCCAGGTCGGCTTCCGTCATGCCGGGGCCGCGAATGACACCGGTACCGCAGCTTCCCAAATGACCCACCGCCGGCTGAGCAAAGCTGGAGGGATCCCAGAACTGATAACCGCCCAGCGGACTGTCCTGATCGCCAAAAACATGGGAAGGAGCGATGCAGTTCGCGCGCGGATTACCGGATCGCGTGCCGGAATTGTCGGTAGCGGTAACCTCGAACGGGAAGCCGTTGTGGACGTTCATCAGCAGGTTTACCTGCCATCCGCCCAGAACCGCGTCAACCGGCTTGCTGGCATTCCCTCCGAATGCGCGGCCGTGGCCAAAGGGCAGATCATACGTGACGTAGCCGTTAAAGTCGTGCGTCACGTCATTCGGACACGGGCCGTAATCCGCAGCCTGATTGTAGGTGTACTGCGGAAAGGCATAGCCGCCGTTGGCTTGCGTCTGCGAGGAATTCGCGTCGCCGTACTGGCCGAAGAAGCCGGGCGCATTCGTCAGGCACTTTGAAAAGGTATAGTTGAGCTGGAATTGCAGGCCGCTCGAAAAGCCGTGTTGAACCGATGCCTGGAGTGCGTCGTAATTGCCGTAACCGTTGCTGTCGATGATGCGTTCGATGCCCGAGTTGAAGCCGACCACACCGCCGGTTTCCTGTTGAAGAGCGGAATTGCCGGTGAGGTAGAGGCCGTTCGAAACCGTGCCGTCCGGGTTCAGAACGCGCTGCTGACCGTAATAGATGTTAGTCAGGTGAGTGTTCTTTTCGCCCACATAACCGACCGAGGCGGTAGTGGACTTTCCGAACTGGTGCTGAACGGTGACGTTCCACTGCTCGGAAACAGTGGGCCGGAAGTTCGGGTTGAGAATATGAATGGTCTGGCTCTGGAAGCAACTTGCCGGTGAGGGGGTTGCCAGCGCGGTGGCGGTGGTGCAAACCGGCGGCGGCAGTGTGGAGAATCCTTGGGAGAGCGTGCTGCCAGGCAGCGGGTCCGTGGAGAGATAGCTCGCCTGACCGGCGCCTTGCCACGGCGGATTCGCGGCCGGAATATTGGCCACGCCGATGCCCTCAAAAAAATCGGTCACGCCCCAGGCGGCGCGAACGACGCTCTTGGTATCGAAAGGAGTCCAGGCGACGCCGATCCGCGGCTGGTAGTTCGTGATGCCGTTGTACTGGTTATACAAGGCCTGACAATTGGAGAACGGACAAGAGCCGTTGCCGGCAAGATAGACCTGGCCGGAAATCAAGCCATAGTTAGTGGCTCGATTATCCACTTCATACTGCGGTGTGTGCAGTTCGTAGCGCAGGCCGAGGTTCAGAGTGAGCTTCGGGTTCACCTTCCAATCGTCCTGGAAAAACGCTGCGATGGTGCTGTAGCGAAGACCGCGCGTGCCCACATTTTGGCCGAGCGAAATGAACTCGGGCAAACCCATCACGAAATCCGCGCCGCCGTTCCCAATGGCCGAGGTGTTGGCAAGCGCGGTGTACTGGCCGTTGAAATAGAACTCGCCGGCCGCGCCGCCCTGGCCCGAATAGTAAACGTCGTTGCGGTAGCGAAAAAACTGGAAGCCGGCATGCATCGTGTGCTGGCCTTTGACAACGATCGCGGTATCTTCGGCCTGAATCACGGCGTCGTTGAAGGCTTGGGCGATATCGGTTGTGCCGATGTTGCTCACCAGGCTGTTGATCAGATCCATCAGAGGCAGGAAGGTGGAGGGCACACCCGGGATACCGAAGACCTGGCCCAGATTTTGACCGGTGGCGTTGCTGACGCTGGAGTACGGGTTCACCGGGAAGTAATTGACTCCTCCGCGGAGATCGTTAACGAAGCTTGGACTGAATGTGTGGGTCCAATCGAGAACTCCGCTGTAGAGCGGGAAAACGTTGGAGCTATTAAACAGCAGCGGCTGGCTGTTGGTGGTAGGATTCGTCACGTACTGTTGCGTGTAGCGGCCGTAGACATGATCATTTCCGGTCGCTACCCAATCCACCTTGATATCGCCCTGGTCGCCGTTGGTCTGTGAGTGGCTGACATTGATCTGATTGTTGGTGAAGTTACCATTGATGGGCGCGGGATAGAGGCTCGATGAAAGAATCTTGGCGGCCACGGGGTCGATTCGGTTTGCGGGAATGATGTTAAACGGAAAAATCGCGCGGCTCGCCGGGTTGCTGCTTGAAAAAGGATCGTAGAGTTGGCCGGCGGAGCTGCTGCACTGCCCGGAACCACTGAACGTGCCGCCGGCATGGGTACAAAGATCGCCGAAATTCGCCGATCCGTTGGGGCCGCCACCAGGCCGTTCCTGTGCGGTGAAGACCGTGAATCCGCTGGCAGTGCCGGGCTGATCGTAACGCTCGCCCTGGTAATCGGCGAAAAAGAACAGCTTGTTCCTGACGATGGGCCCGCCGATGGTGGCGCCAAATTCGTTATACCGGAGCAGCGGGCGGGCCAGATTGTTCCAGTTGTTCTGCCACAGGTTGGCATTCAGCTTGTCGTTGCGGAAGAACTCGAAGAGATCGCCATGGAACTGATTGTTCCCGGATTTGAGCGTGGCGTTAATAATGCCGCCCAGATAATTTCCGAATTCGGCGGAGGCATTGCTGGTGATCAGGTTGAATTCCTGAATCGCGTCGGGGCTCGGCGCGTAAGCTACGCCTCCTTCATCGGACTGATTATTGTCTAGCCCGTCGAGTACGTAGTCATCATCCTGTTCACGATTGCCGTTGATATAGGGACGGCCGCTATAAAACGTGTTGAGTCCGGCACTGGAACCGGAACCGCCGGCGAAGGAAGAAGCGTTGGTGGTTACCGAGCCGGGAGCGAGGAGCGCAAGTTGGCCGTAGTTCCGGGTGGAAAGGGGCATATTCACGATGGCTCGCGAATCGATCAGGGTTTCGACGTTGGTGGACTCCGTTTCCAGAATGGGCGGGGCCGACGTGACTTCGACGGTCTGACTTACGTTCCCCACCTGCAACTGCACATCGACCTTCGCGATCTGATTCAAGACCAGAAGGATGTCGGGCTGGACGGCGGTCTGAAAGCCCTTCGCCTCCACACGAATCGAATACCGGCTGACGGGCAGGCGCGGAAAGGAGTAGGCCCCTACCGCATTCGTGGTGGTGGTGGTTTTAACGTTTCGCTCCAGATCCGTGGCGGTGACGGTGGCGCCGGAAACCGCGGACCCGGACGGATCGGTGACGGTCCCATTAATGGTGGCAGTTACTTCCTGCCCCCACACTACCATAGCGCCGGCTAACCAAGCGGCAGCTACATAAAGGAACGGCCGCCAGCGATAGTCGCTGCCGGAGCGCGGAGACAAGATCCCCATCATAAGTCCCAACCCCTCCCTGAAGACGATATACCTCGCCATGATACAGGGGAGTTAGGGCTCCGCGATATACGAAAGGACACTATTGCGGAAGCGGGTACCGGTGGAGTTGGTTGCCTATTACGTGCGAAAACTCATAACTGGCACGGCGATCCGCGTCGATGGTCCAAAACATAGGGCCGATCATACGTGGATAGCCCACCGCCTTGCGCAGCTTATAAGTGGCGGACGCGGCAGGCTTGCCGGTGATGAGATAGTCCATCGACGCGCTCACGATCGCCGGCGTAGTTTCGCCCGTGAGGAAACCTACGGCGATTTGATCCGGCGGAAACGGCGGAAAAAGCCGGTTCGGATCGCCGCCTACCGGGAAACCGTGCAGGAGGATCTCGGTCATCGCGGCGTGATAATCGACACCCGAGGCGAGCTGGTAAATTTCGCCATCGAGTCCCTGGAGCGGAGGTGTGTTGTAATCCTGCGCGTCGAGGAACGAAAGGATGTCGCGGATGGCATAAGCAATGGGCAGGTACGAACCGAACTGGCCTCCATAAGTCGTGTAACCGGCCGGCATTTGGGTACCCTCGGGAACAAGACTGATCATGAAGCCGGGGCCGAAGCGGTGGTGTAACTGGCGCAGGCCGGAAATCAGATTGACGATGGAGGGAGTGGTAGGATGGCGGAAGTCGATATCGCCGGGTTGTAAGACGAGGGAAGGTGTTTCGAAATCGAGGTCGATGCCATCGAAGCCATACTCAGATACAATGCGAGCCACGGAAGATACAAAATCGGGGATGCGTTTGGGATCGTTGAGGGAGAAAAACTCGCCGCCGCCGCCAAGCGAGATCATGACCTTCTTACCCCGGCTTTGGAGATCGGCGATGCCGGTTTTGAGCTGTTCGGCGGTGAAGCCCGCGGGCGGGCGGAACTGAAGGGTCCCTTCGGGCGCATGCTTATCGGGCGTGGCGAAGGCGACGATTACGATGTCCCATTGCGGGGAGACGTCACGCAGCGGAAACAGCGAACCGCCAGGGCCATGGCCGACCCAGTAGCCTATCAGCTTGTGCCCATTCGACGCGGCCGCGGCGGGGGTGTCGGGTGGTGGAGCGGGAGCCGTTGACTCGTCACGCATGGGACGCGGCGGGCAGGGCTGGGCAGGCTCGGTGAGCGCGCGCGGATCGGGGAAGCTGTACCTGCCGGCATTGGCGGAGACGCCGGCGTACCAGGGCAGAAGCGCCATATTCTGCAGGTGGTAGACAGAGCCGCCGAGAGGGGCGGCGAAAGGGGGTGAGACGGGTATATTGCCCCGGGCATTGGTATCGGTAGGAGCCAGGAGGAAGTAAGTGGTTGCGATGCCGGTTCCTCCACAGGCGCGGGGCTCGCCGGGACGAAGGGGAACAGGGCGAAGCCAGGCGGGGACGATGTTGCCGGGCGCTTTGGAACCGCCATAGCGATCGGGATCGTGCAGCGGATCGTTGATCAACTCGCCGAGTTGCTGGGTGAGCGGCTGGATGTCGCGCTCCTGAACCGGAGCCGCGGCAGCATCGAGAAAGGAACCGAGTACGAACGAGTTTCCGGTGGCGGAATCGACGCCGTGCGTGCCCCAGGAACAGCACACGGTGGCATCGCCGAGCGCGTAAAAGACCGTGTTGTGGGTAATCGCGACGATGAGTTCCCCTTCCCGCTTGGGGATGTGTTTGAAGAGTTCCTTCTTCACGAAGTCGAGATCCACGACCGCGATGGAATCGCCGGATGTTTTCGAAGTGAGGACATAGCCAGAGCCGGTGGGAATCGTGATGCGGAGAGGCTTGGTTTCCGGATGGCCGAGCAGCGTGTGCCAACCTTTCGAGTTCGGGAACGTGGCGCGCAGCAGCGCGTCGGCGTATTGGGTATCGTCCCCGTCCGGGAAAGGAAATTTCGAGAAAATGGGCGAAGCCAGAATGGGTTGCACGTCTCCGGCGGCATCCATGACGAGCGGCTTACCGGCGATCTTCCGGCTGTCGAACGAAAGCGCCAGGGGAACCAGGACGGCCGGGATGTTAGTAGTTTCGCCGGCAGCCGGATCGCGGCCGAGGATCGTATAAGAGCTTTGCCCGACAGTGCGCTGAAACACTGGCACCGTGCCTTGCGCGGCGGCGAAATGTACCGGCAAAGCGAGCCAGACTGCGGCGATGAGTTTGCAGTCGATGAGAACTCCAGTTCTCACTATATCGAACGCGCCGGAGTCGTCCTTTCCCCGATCTTCAAATGGCCAGGCACGAGTGGGAGGCGTGGCTTGCAAGCTTGTTGAAGTGTTGTCCGCCGGTTCGTTTCGGCCCTCGATTCCAGATCGGGAGTATATTTCACGCCGGTCTCGATTTCTCGCCGGTTTGCAAATTCGCCACGGCAGCGCCCGTTGCCGCGGAAAAAGCTGCACCAGTCCGGCCCTTAGACTTCCGGAAACCGGCTCAATGGGAACGTCTCCACTTGCGGCGACCGCTGCTGCACCAGGACGCCGCCGTCCACCACCAGGCACGCGCCGGTAATGTAGCGGGCATCTTCGGAGGCCAGGAACACCGCCGGGCCGGCGAGATCCTCGGGCGAGCCGAGCCGCCCGAGCGGCACTACCTTACCGCGCTCGACGGTGGAAGCCTCGTCCAGATCGTAGGTTCGAATCAGCCCGGGCACGATGGCGTTTACGCGCACGCCGTAGGGAGCGAGGTCGAGCGCCATGGCGCGCGTCATGGCCTCGATGCCGCCTTTGGAAGCGTCGTAAGCTACGTTGCCGCGGTGGGCTCTGGTCGCGCCTCCGCTCGACATATTGATGATGACGCCGCGCCGCTCGCGCGCCATGTGCCGCGCGGCGCGGTGCGCGCACAGAAAGGAGCCCTTGAGATTGACATCGAGAAGCCGGTCCCACCACTCCTCGTCGCCCTCCAGGAAATGACGCGCCGCGTGAATGTCGCCGGCATTGTTCACCAGGACATCCAGGCGGCCGAAGCGCGAGAGAGTCTCGTCGAACATGGCGTCGACGGTGGTTTTCGAGGAGACATCGCCGGGCACGGCGAGGGCCGCGGGTCCAATGGCTCCAGCCACTTCCGAAGCGCGCGCGGCATCGAGGTCGTTTACCGCGACGCGAGCTCCGCCGGCGGCAAAACGTTGGGCGATGGCACGGCCGATGCCGTGTCCCGCGCCGGTGACAAGGACAGCCTGGTTGGCGAAAGGTTTAGCGTCGGCCGGCATGCCTTCCGATGCTATCAGAGGCGCGACGCCGGCGCTTTCGGGCATGCTGAGCCAAAAGATACTCGAAATCAGGCCGGCCGGAGCATATTTTTGGATATTATAGACTTAAATTCCCTTTATTTTTGCCGCCGCCCGAACTATAATTCGAGTCAGGAGAGCAGCCATGTGGCCTCATGACGTGCCCGAAGTGCTGATTGTGATTGGAATCCTGGGTAGCATCGGCCTCGCACTGTACAACTGGGTGCACCGCAAATCGGATGCTCGCAAGTAGGGAAAGCGCGAAATTGGCTCCGGTGAGCCCGCCACCCGGTTTTTCGCAACCGGAAAACCAGATCCCCACCTCCGCAGACCTGCCCGGCCGTGATATTCTTACACTTTCTATGCAGATTTCTGACGTGTACCTCGGCATGGGCCAGGATGCGTTCGAACGCCTGGTGCGGAGTGTCTCTATCGGAAAACTGAAGACCTACCAGATGTACGAAGGCTTCAAGGTTCGGGCCCATTTGCCCAAGGTCAATACCGAACTGCTGCGCAAATCGGTGCCCCGCTTTTGGGCGCGCATCGAGGCGCGCGACGACGATTTTGGAAGAGATTTGGCTCAGGCCATCCTGGTATCCCACCTGGAGATGATTGTGGCGATTCTGGATTTCCTGGGCGTGCCGCACGAAAACGGGTTCTTTGCCAAGGATATGGACCCAAAGCCGTTCTTCGCCGATGGTTGGGAGGATCGGGTGTACCAAAAGTTCCGGGAAAGCTATCCGGAGCCGCTTCTCGTTTTTTACGTGAATCATTTGCGATGGGAGTTGCTGGGAGCTGCCGAACTGTACCGCCCGGCTACTTCAAACGCTGCTTGAGTTCGGCCAGCAGCGTGCAGTTAAACGTTCGAACCATGACAGTTCCTGGACCGGGTTGGTCGCCGGAAATTCTCCGGAGACACGCTCATAGCGCGGAAGCCAAAGCTGCTGAATCACATCTGAGCTCCTTGCCCGATGTGGCCGACAGCCGCCAATTACTGCTGGGTGTGGCTTTTTTAAGCTCGAACATCCATTCTTGCGCCAATTCACCCAATTGGGCCGTCTGCGAATCCGGAACGCCCTGGACGTACATAAATACGAGGTGCCTGACGTGAATCATTGCGATTTCCATTATTCCCATCTTCTGCCCAAGAAACCGGGCATTCTCCCTCTGGAGGAGACGATGACGAAGCAGTGCCGGCGTTGCGGCGCGGAATTCGTCACCCGTTCCAGGATACGGAAGCGCTGCGATGCATGCCAGACTGTCGTTTCGGCCGAAAAGCAGAAGAAAGCCAATGAGCGCCTGAAGGCCCGCCGGGCCGCGCGGCGCCTGTGCTTGCTGAAAGCCTGCTGAACGTTAGCCGACCAGAAGGGTACGTTTTCGTACCGTCAATTCCATCGCCGGTCCGGTAGCTGAAGGAGTCCGTGTATCCTGGACTCGGACCGGGCCTGGACGCGGCTGCGAAGGAGCGGCGCTTCGTGGTGAACGCGGGTCTTTAGACGCACTTCCGCCTTATTGTCGAGCCCTACAATGCGTGTAATCACCCAATCGGAGACGGAAAGGTGCTTTCGTGGAAGGGTCCGCTGCCCACTTTGTGCAAAGTCACCACTGCCTGCGCCTCGGCTGAGCGTCCTTCCCCCACGGGACCCATCTTCTCTGCCGTTTTGAACTTCACCGAGACCCGATCCAAATCCAAACCCAATGTCTCGCCCAACCGCGCCCGGATCGCCTCCCGGTAGTCCTTCAGCTTCGGGCGCTCCAGAATCACCGTGGAATCGATGTGTTCGACGCGGTATCCCAGATCCTCCACGAGTTTCTGGGCGTGACGGAGAAACACCAGGCTGTCGCACCCGCTCCAGCGCGGGTCGGTATCGGGGAAATGCATCCCGATATCCCCCAACGCCGCCGCACCCAGAATCGCATCGGTGATGGCGTGCGAAAGCACGTCGGCATCGGAATGGCCCTCGAGTCCGAAATCGCTTTCCACGGTAATACCGCCGAGAATCAGCGGCCGTCCCGCCGCCAGGCGATGGACGTCCCAACCAATACCCGACCGGTATTCGCTCACTGCGCGTCCCTGGTGATTTCGGAGTTGAAGAAGAGGTGCGCCAAGTCCATATCGCCGGGCTTGGTGATTTTGATATTGCGATCGCTGCCCATCACCACGCTCACTTCCACGTCGAGCCGCTCCACCAGGCTCGATTCGTCGGTCCCGGTGAAACCGTCGGCGCGGGCCATCTCGAAAGCCCGCTTCAAGAGCTCGTAGCGGAACACTTGCGGCGTTTGCGCCATCACCAGCTTTTCGCGCGGCAGCGTGGAGCGGATGCGCACGTGGCTGGTGCCGCGAATCACCTGCTTCACGGTGTCCACGGCGGGCACGCCGACAATCGCGGCGCCGGTCTCCGCCGCCTCGTCCAGTACTTTCTCGATGGTCTCCGCCTCGATGAACGGCCGCACGGCGTCGTGGACGGCCACCAGGTCGGTGTCCGGCGCCAGCGAATTCAGCGCGTTCCCCACCGATTGCTGACGGCTGTTGCCGCCTTCCACCACGCGCACCGATTTGCCCGGAAAGCCGCGAGCCAACATACCGCCGACCCATTCCACGTCGTCTTCGCGAACGGCGACCACAATCTCGCAGACGCGGGGCGACGCCGCGAACTTGCGTACCGTGTGCATGAGAATCGGCGAACCTTCGAGCAGCATGAATTGTTTGCGGCTGGTGCCGGTCTTCTCGGCGCTGCCTTTTCCCATACGGGTACCGAGGCCCGCGGCGGGTAATATTACGGCGACTTTCATGTATTTACGATTCTATCGTGGTTCTCTCGGGAGGCAGATTGCCGATGGGCTGCGGATCGCTTTTGCGAACCGGCCGCTCGTGGCGCTCGGGCGAAGGCGTGGGATGCATGCGGTCGTCGTATTTGCCGAAAATCATCTTTCCAGCCGTGGTTTGCAGCACGCTCGTGACGGAGATATCGATGGTTTTCGAGATCATCTTCTTGGCATTGTCTACCACCACCATGGTGCCGTCGTCGAGGTAGGCGACGCCCTGGTTATACTCCTTGCCTTCCTTCAGAATGAAGACGCGCATGTATTCCCCGGGCAGCACGATGGGCTTCAGCGAATTGGCCAGCTCGTTGATGTTCAGCACCTCCACGCCGTGCAGTTGCGCCACTTTGTTGAGGTTGAAATCGTTTGTGACCACCTTGCAGTCGTAGAGCTTGGCGAGTTCGATCAGCTTCATGTCGACTTCCCGCACCTGCGGAAAATCGTCCTCCACAATCTGCACCGTGAGGTGGGCCATTTTCTGCACGCGCTGGAGGATATCCAGCCCCCGGCGGCCGCGATTGCGCTTCATGGAATCGGCCGAATCGGCCACCAGTTGCAGCTCCCGCAGAACGAATTGCGGGATCACCAGGACGCCATCCAGAAATCCGGTTTCCGCGATATCGGCGATGCGGCCGTCGATGATCACACTGGTGTCCAGGATTTTGTGTGACTTCTTGGAGGCCTTTTCTCCACCGAAAATGCCGCCGAGAGCGGACAGGTTCAACATATCGCCCTTCATGGCGCCGACAATCAGGCCCACATAAGTCATGAGGAGCAACAATGCCACCTGAAGATACGGCGGAGCTTCCGCCTTTCCCAAAATCAGCGACATCAGAAAGGCCCCGGCGATTCCCAAAACCGATCCCGCGGCGGCGCCGATCAGCCGTTTCAGGCTGATTTTCTCGAGGCGGATCTCAAAAACCACCACCAGCACGCCGATGAAAGCCCCGGCACCTGCGGCAATCCACGGGGTAACACTCAATGGATGAAGAAAGTACGCAGCAACGGCGAAGACCAGGACCAAAACACCACGAACCAGAACCAGGTCGAGCAAGATTGCACCCCCTTAGGGCAAGTATGAATTCCAGTATCTACACTCAACTACAACAGGAACGTCGCGCCAAGAGTATACCACTTACCGGAGGCCGGCTAAATGGAATTCTGGGAGAGCGCAGTCCTTAACCCGCTCAGCAGCACGGCGGCGTCCGAGCGGTCGAACACGATGGGCGGTTTGATCTTGATCACGTTGTGCAGCGGACCGTCCGTGCTGAGCAGTACGCCGCTAACTTTCATCCGTTCGACCAGCGCCGAAGCGGTGGACGCATCGCTCAGTTCGACGCCCAGGAACAGGCCGCGCCCCCGCACGTCTTCAATTGCGGGGAATCGCCGGGCGAGATCGCGCAATCCGGCCAGCAGATAATCGCCTGTGCTGAGCGCATTTTGCTGCAACCCCTCGTCGCGGATCACGTCGAGCACCGCCAGTCCGGCGGCGCACGACACCGGGTTGCCGCCGAAGGTGTTGAAATACTCCATGCCATTGGCGAAGGAATCGGCAATCGCACGTGTGGTCACCACGGCCCCCATGGGATGGCCGTTGGCGATCGGCTTTCCCATTGTGACGATATCCGGCACCACGCCTTGTGTTTCGAACATCCAGAAGTGCGAGCCGGCGCGGCCGAATCCGGTCTGCACCTCGTCGGCGACGCACACTCCGCCGGCCTGGCGCACCACAGCGAAAGCTTCCGCCAGATATCCGGGGGGAAAAAGAATCTGGCCGCCGCACCCCGATGCCGATTCAGCGAAAAACGCGGCCGGCGGTCCGCCGCGCCGAATGGCATCACCCACGTGGGCAGCGTATCGCGAGCCGGCGTCCGGTCCGCGGTGGGGCCCCCGATGGACATCCGGCAGCGGCATGATTTCCACGTGCGCCGGTTTGCCGCGTCCGCCCCTGCCGTTGAATTTGTAAGGGCTGATGTCGATCAGCGCGCTGGTATTGCCGTGATAGCCGGCATCCAGGACGAAGATGCGGTCCCGGCCGGTGTGGGCGCGGGCGAGCCGCAGCGCCAGTTCGTTCGCTTCGCTGCCGCTGCACACCAGGTAGACCACGCTCAGCGCCGGGGGAAGCAGCGCCGTGAGCCGCTCGATGTATTCCGCGAGGTTCTCGTGCAAGTAGCGAGTGTTGGTGTTGAGCAGCGCCATCTGGCGGGCGGCGGCTTCATTCACGCGCGGATGCGCGTGACCCACGTGCGCCACGTTATTGACGCAATCGAGATAACGCCGCCCGGAAGCGTCGTAAAGATGCTGCCGCCATCCCCGAACGATGTGCAGCGGCTCGCTGTACGAAATGCTCAGGGAGGGCCCGAGTAGCCGACGCCGCGATTCCATCAAAGACGCGGCCGTCCGCGCGCCTTTGGAATACCGGCAGACCCGGCGGAACACTTCACCGGGCCAACCTTGCGGGAACGAAGCCAACTTCCCGAGCAGCTCCCACGCCGGACGATTGCTGATGTACAGGTACTGGTTGCCGGGCGCCTGGCGTATCTGGTTGGCCGCGTAGCAGACGCTGGCGCACAGCCGCGCGGCAGCCAGCGTGTACAGCGCGTCCGCTTCAGCTTCGCTCAGAGGCCGAATCTCGTGATATCCGCGCACCACTTCGGCAGCCGCGGCGATCGGGTCCTGCTTGTCGAGCATGGCGTAGGCGATGGCGATGGCCAGGTCGCAGACCGTCGCCGTATGAACCACGTCGCCGAGATCGAGGAACGAGACCACCCGCGTGCCGGCGGCATCCACGAGCACATTGTAGTCGTTGGCATCGTTATAGATTACGCTGGGGGGCAACCGATCCCAATCGAGCGAATGCCAGCCATCCACGAAGGGCTGAAGCAGCCGCCGGCGCGGCTCCGGAATCAGATCGAGGTGGCGCCATGCCATCGATGCACGCCGCAAATCCCAGTAAAGAATTCGTTTGGCGGCGGGATGTTGGAAGTCCTGAAGCGCCTCCTGCATCCGCGCCAGCCCGGCGCCCATCGACCGCAGCAGCCCCGCCGAATGCGGTTGGACGGTGGCCATCGGGACGCCTTCCACCCACGTCAGCAGCCGCACGAAGTAAGCCGCTTCATCCTCACCCGCGACCGGCGTGATTTCCAGCCCCGACTGCGCCGCTACCAGGCGCGGAAAAGCCAATCCAGTGTTGCCGCGCCCCAGCCGTTCGAGCAGCTTGTTTTGCAGATCGAGCACTTCCAGCGCCTCTTCGCGATTGGCGATTTTGAGCACGAACCGCGGTCCGGAGCTGTCCCGCAGAACGAAATTCTGATCGCGCTCGCTGGGCAGCGGTTCCGCGTGGAGCGCAAGTCCGTAGAACTCGCGCGCCAAGCGCTCCGCCCCGGCGATCGTAAACCTCGGCGCCCCCGCGACGTTCATGGGAATTGAATCTCCACCGGGGCGCAGCGGCGGCTCTCGTTGCCCGTCTTGTCGAAGGCGCTCACGGCATAATGGTAAGCCTTGCCGTGCTCCGCGGTGGTATCGGAATAGGTGGGGACGGTATTGGTGTCTGCCAGCTTTTGCCAGGCTCCATTGCCCTCCGACCGGTACACGCGATAGCCGGCGAGATCGGCGTCGTTATCGGGTTCCCAGACCAGCGATACGCCGTTGCCGGAACGGTCGGCGCGCAATCCGGCAGGAACGGCGGGTGGGAAGGTATCCTTCGGGGTTCTCGATGCCGCCGCCGAAAGATCGCTCTCGGCCACCTTATCGTGCGCGGCATCGACCAGCGCCTGGAGCTTGTAGGTGTAGGATTTCCCGTATTCGATCCCGGTATCGGTCCATTCGTGGCCGGTTACGGTGGCGACGACGGTATAGTCATTCTCATCGCCGGCTTTTCGGAACACCCGGAAGCGGTCGCCCGCGCCGGTCCACGTAATGCGTTCTCCCGCCGCAATGTCTTCGATGGTGGGCGCCGAGGGCGCGGCAGGCGGGGAAACCACCGGCAGCGTTTCAAAATTCGACCAGTCGGAGTGCTTGCCGTTGACGGCGATCGAGCGAATTCCGATGGTGACCTGCTTGCCGGTCCATTCGCCAGCGGGAATTTGGAAGGTCGCAATCCCATCTTTTCCTTCGAATTGCGAATACGGTTTGGCCTGGGTTGACCAATCGGCGGGGACGAAAGGATTGCCGGCCACCCCTATGCGAAGATCCAGCTTCACGGAAGCCTTGATCGGGTTGTTCTCCGTGGTGAATGTCGGGATCGTGCAGCGGGCGACCAGGAAAGCCCCGCGTTGCACCGCCGCCAGGTCTGTAATTCTCTGTGGAACATTAGCCAGCGGCACCATCGGCTGGCCCAGATATCCGCACCCGGCGGTGAGAAGGAGCGCCAGCGAGGTAAGAAGCACCGGGGTGGTGCCTGGGGTGGTTTCCCGCATCACCCTGCTAGCGTAGCAGCCTGCGCTCACCACTCGGAATACGGCGTACCTTCGAGACTCGTCTTGTCCGACCCGCTGTGCACATCCCAGATGCCGGGCTCATCCTGGCTGACGCTTTGGCTGGCGTCTTCCATGACGGTGCGCCAGTCGGTGGAGTAGTTGTTCATGGGATCGGTGGGGATGGTGCGCAGATAGCCGTCACTCACGAGGTCCTGCAAACTTTGCGGGCATTTGCCCTTGTCGTAACAGTAATTGTCGATTACCGTGCGGAGGGTGAACAGGTTGTTGCGCAGGACGCTCTCCTTGGTGCGCGTGATCGCCACCGTGAGGTGAGGGATGGCCATGGAGATGATAATCACCATGATGGTCACCACCACCATCAGCTCGACAAATGTGAATCCGCGTTGCTTCTTACCAGTCCGCATAAGGTGTACCGTCGGGAGCCTTGTCTTCGGTCTTGGTATAAACGTCGAAGACGCATTGGCCTCCCCAGCTCTTGGATTTCGGATCGTCCTGCGGACTGCGCATTCCCCACTCATACCTTCCGGTGAACGGATCTTTGGGGATCGCGCGCAGGAATTTCAATTTGGTACCGTTGGGATCGTTCGCCAGTTCCTTGCCCTCCACCAGCACTTCGAGCGAATCGGGGTAGCAGTCCGATCCCAGTTTCGGCGGCCCGAAGTAGCCCTGATCGCAATTGTCTTTGTAGCGGTCGATGGCGGTACGCAGTTCGTTCAGATCCCAGCGCAGGTCCGACTCGCGCTGAATGCGGATCTTAATCCGCGCCAGCGGCAGCATCAGCGTGGAGAGCACGGCCATGATGGTGAATGCCACCACCAGCTCGATGAGCGTCAGCCCGCGCTGATTTTTGCGCCTACCATTCGGCATAGGGCTTGCCGTCCGCGTCCTTCTCGCGCGTCTTGGTGTAAACGTTGAAGACGTTGTCTCCGCTCCAGCTTTCGGATTTCACGTCGTCCTGCATGCTGCGCAGGCCCCACTCCTTGGAGTTGGTGAACGGATCGACCGGGATGCGGCGCAGGAACTTCATCTTTTTACCGTCGGCGGTTTGCAGTTTCACGCCATCCACCAGGACGTCCAGGGATTCGGGATAGCAGAAACTCCCCTGTTTCATGGCGCCGAATGCGCCCGCGTCGCACTGTTCCTTGTACTTGTCGATCGCGCGGCGCATGTCGCGAAGGGCGTATTTCAGTTCAAATTCCTTCTCGGTCCGGACTTTCACTTTGGCCAGGGGAACCGCCATCGTTCCCAGGATGAGCATGATCGTAAAGCAGACCACCAGCTCCACCATCGTCAGACCTTTTTGGCGTGCCCTCCGCATCCTTATACCTATTTTATGTTGATGGTGAGGACCGGGCTGCCCGAACCCATCATTTGCGTCTGTGCGTTCTGCAACGTGATGTTGGCGGCGGTCAGCCTGGCGGTCCCGGGGGCCAGGGCTTTGAGAGTCAGGGTCAGGAGCGTTCCGTTTCCAGCCAGTGCAGGACTGCCCGGTTTACGGCTCAGACGTATGCTGGCCAATCCCGACTCGTTCTGCACGTTCTTGATCAGCAGCGGCTCCTCGCCCCCGCCCGTCCAGAATTTTCCGGCGGCGACGTTGTCCAGGCTGAGCAGCTTGGGATCGTATTGGAACGTGAACGGGGCGGAGATCACATCCCGGGCGTTTTCGACGTCGACATCCACGGTGAACGTCTCCCCCACCGATTTGTTGATCTCATCCTGCGAGAAATGGATCTTTGCCGGTCCGCCGGTCTCCGCGGGTTTGGAAGCGGGCGCCGCACCGCGGTTGGGTTGCGGCAACGCCGCGCCGGTTTCGGGAGGCGCGGTTGCCGGCGGCATCATTGATTGGGGCGGGGCAGCGGGAAGAGGCGGCGGAGGCGTTGGCTGCACCGCCGGCTGCAGAGCGGCCATCGGCGCCTGCGAAGAAGGACGCGGAGATGCGGGCACCGAGGCCACGGCAGGAGCCGGTTGCCCGGCGGGTGGAATCGCGGCGGCTTCGCCTGCCGATGGTGCTGGCGCCGGATTCTCCGGCGGCGCAACGTTCTCGGGAGCGGGCAGCGGCGCACGGTGTACGGTCACCGTTCCGCTCGGCCCGGAGAAGACTCCGCGCACGTTCTCCGGAGTGATATCCGGCCTCCGCACGACATGCGGGATCATCGCGATCATGATTTCGTCGCGCTCCCGATCCACGCTGTCGCCGCTGAACAACTTTCCAAGAATCGGTATGCTGGCAAGACCTGGAACACCCGTTTTGGTCTTGTTGTCCTGCGTGGAGAGCAATCCGCCGATCAGGTTTACTTCGCCCTCGTGAAGGCGGACGTCCTGTTCGATCTTGCGCTGCCCGATGATCGGTTCGTTGATTCCACCCAGGTTCACCTGTCCGGTGACGCTCGAAATGTCCAGCGAAATGTGCAGCGAAATGTCGCCGTTCTCGTGGACGTGCGGCGTGATTTCCACATTGACGCCGACATCCAGGTAAGTGAACTGCGTGTTCACCAGCGGGCTTAGTCCGGCGCCGGCGATGGCACCGGTAGTGTTGGCGAAACTGCCGCTGGCGGTCGGTTCTTTTTCGCCGATCTTCATGCTCGACTTGGCGCCATCCACTCCGCGGAGCTGCGGAGATTGCAGTACCTTGGTCCGCGTATCGCTCAACGTCGCCTGGAACACCGCACCCGGCAGAACCGTGGACCAATCGTCGAAATTGGTCTTCCCGATGTTGGAGAGTGGAATGGCATAGCCTGTGGTCGCGGAAGTCGTGCCGGTGGTTCCGGTAGTGCCTGTGGTGTTGACCCCGGTGGTGGCGGTGGACGTGGTGGTGCTGCTGGTGGTGGCGGCGGTTGCCGCTTCCTGTACCTGGATGCTGGTGCGCGGAGTGTACGCGCCCTGAAGATTTACGCCCGTGGAGAACGGTCCCGCGGCGAGGCTCCGCATGTAAACCGAACTGGCCTCCATGACGTAGATATCGACTACCACTTCCGGTTTCGGCTTGTCGAGATCGTGGATGAGTTTCTCCGCCAGCGCAATCTTGTCGGCCGAACCCTTGGCGATGATGGCCCACTGGCCTTCAAACGGGAACAGGCGCTGCAAATCGCAAACCGTGCGGACGGCGGTGACGATAGCGGTGAGGTCCTGGTTCACGCCGATGTTTCGCAGGTAGAAAATCTTGGTGACTTCATCTTCGTAATCGCGCCGCTTGTTGGCGTTGTCCATGGTCACGAAGATAGTGTTGGAATTGATCGGCTTCCAGTAGGACTTGGTGAGCAGCGCCAGATAGTTCAGGGCGTCTTCCACGGTGGAGTTGGTGAAGGTGACGGTCTGCTTTTCCTTGGGACCGGAGGTGAGGTATTCGGGGTCGTACAACACGTTGATGCCGGCGTTCAACGCCAGGGTGTCGAACAGGACCTTGGGCGTCTGGTTGATCATTTTGAAGTCTTGCAGGGTAGACTTCAACGGCCGCAGTTCCGGAACCGGAAGCAGCCGGTTGATCCGTGCCTCGGTTTCCTTATTCGCCTCCTCGGCGGGTGTCAGTCCGCGGACTTCCGGCGGCGACTGCTGTCCGGTCTCCTCCATCTTCCGGCGCTCCCGCTCGATCATCTGCTGGGTGCGGACAATCTCCTGCTCCGCCAGTGTGGACGAGGGATTCATGGCGAAGGCCTTTTGGAATTCCAGGAGGGCTTCGCCGAGTTGCCCCTGCTCCCGCACCTTGGTGCCGTTGGTGATGTGCATGGAAGAAGCTTCAAACCGGGCTTTCTGCGCTGCCATCTGGTAGTTCAGGTCGCCGGGATCCTCGGAAAGCGCCTTTTCATAGT
This sequence comes from Bryobacteraceae bacterium, assembly GCA_035509055.1. Lineage (GTDB taxonomy): Bacteria > Acidobacteriota > Terriglobia > Bryobacterales > Bryobacteraceae > PALSA-129. The sequence goes on from DATJMA010000175.1 coordinate 65,853, forward strand.
CTTCCAGCGCGGCGTCCCACTCTTTTTTCTCTTCGTGGGCGCGGCCTTCGGCAAGATACTTGTCGCCCTTGCGGGTTTTGGCCTCCAGCGGAAGCATGGAGCCAACCATGACGAGGCTCAGGAACACCGCCAGGAAACGATTGAAACGAAGCATTTTAGATGTTTTCCGAGGATCGCGGACCTTTCCCATTGCTAACCGGTACCACCTGCGCCTGTTCTGGACGCTATCAGAATGACGCGCCGGCCGCGGGATGCGTGGAATGGAAAATACCAATCCGGCAGCTGAACTTATCGCTGGAAGTCCTTGCGAAGCAAGCGCTCGCCGCCGGCGCGCCCACCTGGCTTCCGGCTCCCGACCGCTTATTTCCCTTTGATTTCCTTGTCGATAATCGGGCCAATGGCATCCAGCTCGAGCTCGCCGTTATACCGTTTGCCGTCGATAAAAATGGTAGGTGTGCCGTTGACGCCGGCTTCGTCGCCCTGCTTCTGCTCCCGGGCCAGCGCCTGCTTCACCGCCGGGGAATCCCAATCCTGCTGGAATCGTTTCATGTCCAGCCCGATTTTGCCCGCCATCGCCAGAATGTTCTGGCGCGTTAGATGGGTTCGATCGGCATACATGGCATCGTGAAGTTCCCAGAATTTTCCCTGTTTCTGGGCGGCCAGCGCGGCTTCCGCCGCAAGGGCTGCCTGGGAATGGATTTCAAGCGGGTATTGCTTGTAAATGAGCTTCACATCCTTGGGATATGCTTTCAGGACGGCGTTCAATTTCGCGACCGCCAGGGCGCAATAGGGGCACTGAAAGTCGGAAAACTCGACTATCGTCACTTTCGCACCGGCCGGACCAAGAACCGGATCACCAGTCACTGGAATGGAAATGGGGTCGAAGCGGTGCATCAGCGGGGAGGCATGGAGCGCGGCCAGCACAGCGGCTTCGTTGCCACCTTTTTTCACCGTGTCTACGACAATCGCCGCCAGCGTCCTGCTATACGAGCACGGAGGATCCTTCACCCGGCACTCGGCCATTTTCATGACGCAGCCGCAGGGGCAGGAGGCGGTCCGCAGCACCTTGAGAGCCAGCGACTTCTGTCCCGCGGTGAGGCCGGTGAAATCGACCGAAGGAAGGGAGTCTGCCGTTTGCCAGTCCTGCGCACACAGCAGCGTGGCGGCCAGAAGGACAAGAACGGTCCCCCTCGCGGAAGAAGAAAGCATAACTTTATTGTAACCGGACGTAGATCACACGCTGAACGAGAGTTCGGCGCCGCACGGAGTCCGCGTCCGCCCCGATCAGCCGGCAGAAGCCTTCCGCGGGCTCCCCGGCGGCGCAGATCGATGGCCCAAAGCGCCGGCACCGAGCCGGCGCCCGCCGAGCCCTACCGGGCAAATACCTGACTGCGTGAAAAGCTCCGCGATGGCGCTCCTCAAGCAAGGCGCTGGTCGCGCCATGCGTGGAGACGGGGAGGAATCGATGCGGCGGTCGCGCAATTAGGTTAAAGGACTTGTTGCAAGAGTAACTTTCGCCTACGGTGTATACTCACCTATGGTAAAGGAACGCTTCCGACGATGAAAAAAATATTCTTGATTGCTCTCTTTCTAGCGGGACTGACCGGGCTTGCTACGGCCCAGGTGAAAATGGACGAGTTGAAGACTCCCAATACCAAAAGTCCGAATGCCGATACCAAAGTGACCATTGACGGCAAAGAGATCTGGATCTTCTACCATGCCCCGTCCGTGAACGGGCGGAAAATCTTCGGCGGCGCCGATACGTTGCAGCCGGAAGGGTCGATCTGGCGCCTGGGCGCCGATTACGCGACCGTTCTGCACACCGATGCCGATCTCGATCTCGGCGGCTTGGCTGTCCCGAAAGGTGATTACACGCTTTATGCCGATCTCGACAAGGGGCAATGGAAGCTGATCGTCAACAAAAAGCTGATGCAGGGAACGCGCCACATCTGGGGCATTAATCGCGACGGTTCGACCACGGACGACCCGGCCACCGAACTCGGCCGCGTGGCGATGAAGATGGGCAAGCCGGGCTCTCTGGTGGAAAAGCTGAATATCACGCTCTCGCAAACCGGCGGAAAAAAAGGCAAGCTGGCGGTGGAATGGGAAAACGTCACGGCGACGGTTCCCTTCACCGTGAAGTAGGCCCGCTCGAGGGGCGCTTTGGGGGCAGCGGTTAGCGGCCGTTTCCTCCGAACTCGTCCATTACCGCGGCGCAGGCGGGCGTAGGCGCCTGCGGCGTCTTACCCAACTGGCGGACATTCACCGCCACCGGTCTCCATTTGTACCGGCGGCCGGTATCGGTGCAGATGTCGAGCACCCCGCATTGCGCCAGTCTGCGCGCGGCGCGCACATCGTCATTGGCGGCATCCGGCCAAAATCGCCCATGCAAACTGGCGCTGCACACCGGTCTTTGGAGTGTCTTCGGTTCCCTGGGGAGTCGGCCTGCCGCGAGCATCGCGGCCACAAGAGTCCAATGCATCGGCTCATTGTCGGCGAAAACCGGCAGGCGGAAGCTTCCAACCGGCCGCGAAAAGTACTGGGACCTGGCCGGCCTTGTACCAGCACCGCTGCTACACTGGAGAAGTCCGCCACATGAGGCAAGAGGCCCCTTTTTTCGAAAACCACGACCCGATTCTGATTTACATTGCCAAGAAACTGCGCGACGCGACGCGCCTGGAGATCGTGTTGACCGAAGCTGGTGTGGATTACGGCGTGGAGGCCGACGAATATCGCGGCGGTGTGGTGTTCGTGAGCACGCGCGTTGGCGCGTTCTTCTATGTCCTGCCGGAGTCTGTGGCGGCCGCTCGCGAAGCGATGGAGCGGGGAGGGTTCAAGCCCTATCTCGAACCTGTTCCCGAGCGTTAGTTAACGGCCCCCATTGTCATCGTCGCGGTCAGCTTGAAACATGCGGTGCGCATTACCGGGCGAGCCGATCATTTTGAGCAGCGTGTCGAAATTTACCGTGGCTTCGATAACCGTCGCCTCGTGCGGTTCGAAAGTGGCGATGAAGATACGCGTGGACTTGCCGGATTCGCCGGTCAAAATGTAAGTGGAATCGCCGTGGCGCTCGCGCGTCACGATCATCGGGTGCAAATGCCCGGCGCAGATCCGGTCCATCAGTCGATCGAGGTCTGTCTGATCTCCCACATCCGGCAGATCCTCGAAGACCGCTATTTTGAAGCCGCTGGTTCCCGCCGGATGGGCCACTTTGACGATGAAATTGGCCATCCCCATCAGCGGAATGTACGTGCGCTTGACGCCATAGTGCTGCTCGACCGCGCTCACCACTCGATCGAACTCATTTTGGGCGCTGAATGCCGCGCCGGCAGCGGCCAGAAATAAGGCGGCGAATCGGGTTTTCATTTTTCGTCCCTCCTCCAGCCGGTGTTGCCGATTTCGAAATCGAAGCGCGGGATCCCGAACTGTCCGCTGAGGCTGGCCAACTGCGAAGGATCGATGGTTCCCACGACGCTCACAATGGTGAGTTCCGTAGGTTCCTCGCAGATCACCACGATTCCGCCGAGATTGCCGTTCCCGCCATCTTTAAAGTACACGTCCACGTTTTCGCGGTCTCTTTTGGAACGGACTCCGACGATGCGCGACCATTGCGGCGCCTTCACCTGGGCGCGGATCTCGTCCAGGTCCCTCGAATCGTACTGGCCTTCCTGGGAAAACTCATAACTCCGTACGGTGATGCTCTGCAGTCCCTCCAGAATCTTCCGCGCGGTTTCGTCCTCGGATTTGCCGGAGAGGAATTTTCCGGCGAGCTTTAGCAAGGACGCATCGACATTCACGTCCACCGTTTCGTCGGCTTTGGCAGCCAGTTTCTCCAGGCCCGCGGGCATCTTGACTTCCTGAGCCCCCAGCGGCATTAGTGCGGCAACGAACAAAATCGGAACAAATCTCATGATTCCTCCCGGCTTGTGAAACATCATACTCATGAGCTTTGTACGTTTTCGGGTTTGGACTGGAATGCAGTTTTTTGGCGGGGCCTCGTGCGAGGGTATGCTGAAAGGAGCCGTATGGACGTAGCGAGGGATCTGGGGAGGGCGCTCGACTCCGCCCGGGAACGCACCGATGAGTTGTTCGCACTGGTGCGGCCGGACGCGATCTACGATCGGCCGATTGCCGAACGCCACCGCATCATCTTTTATCTGGGCCACGTGGAGGCCTTCGATTGGAACCTGCTGCGCGCCTCCAGAGCTGAGGTCCGTTCTTTCCATCCGGAATTCGACAGGCTGTTCGCCTTCGGCATCGATCCTCCTCCCGGTCAACTTCCCGCCGACCTGCCGCGGGATTGGCCCGCGGTGTCGGAAGTGCAAGAGTACAACGGGCGCGTGCGGGCCGCCTTCGATGCGGCTTTCGATGAGTTACCGTTGGACATTTGCCACGTGGCCATCGAGCACCGCCTGATGCACGCTGAGACGCTGGCGTACATTCTGCACAACCTGCCGTACGAAAAGAAGGCGGCGCCGCCGGATTCCGCTCCGGCGGGCGACTCGGGTACAGCGGTCCAGCCGCGGATGTGCGATTTCTCTTCCGGCAAAGTGCAACTCGGGCTTCCTCAGGGCCAGGGGTTCGGCTGGGATAACGAGTTCGACGCGCATTGCGTGGATGTTCCGGCGTTCTCGATAGCCAAGTATAAAGTGACCAACGGCGAATACCTGGAGTACGTGCGCGCCGGCGCGGCGCCGCCATTTTTCTGGCGGAGTCGCGAGGGCGAATGGCGCTATCGCGGCATGTTCGCGGAGATTCCGCTGCCGCTCGATGCGCCGGTCTACGCGACGCACGACGAGGCGGAAGCTTATGCGAAATGGCGCGGCATGCGGCTGCCTTCGGAGGCGGAATTTCAGCGTGCCGCCGGGGCGGGCAGGGTTTCGTCGAATGCGGACTTCCACTATTGGGATCCGATCCCCGTGAACGCCGACGAAACGCCGCGAGAGGCCGGGCCGCAGCAATTGACCGGGAACGGCTGGGAATGGACCGCGACGGTTTTCTCGCCGTTCCCGGGATTTCAACCTATGCCGTTCTACACCAACTATTCCGAACCGTTTTTCGATGGCGCCCATTACGTGCTGAAGGGCGGATCGCCGCGCACCGCGGCTTGCCTACTGCGGCCCAGTTTTCGCAACTGGTTCCGGCCCGCGTATCCCTATATCTATTCCACGTTCCGGCTGGTGGCATCTTAATGAGCGCGCCCGCGATAGATAATGAGTTCGCGCGCGACGTACACGCCGGGCTTACGGGCTTCGGCCAGAAGAGGCTTCCATGCCGTTACTTTTATGATGCCGTCGGATCGGCGCTGTTCGAGGCGATCACCCACCTGGCGGAATACGGCCTGACGCGCGCCGATGCCCGCATTCTGGAGATGCACGCCCCCGAAATCACGGCCCGTCTGACAGGTCCGCTGCTGGTGGCGGAACTGGGCAGCGGCAGCGGCGTCAAGACGCGGTCGATACTGGAAAGCGTCGGACCGGAACGAGCGGCGGCATATTTACCGATCGACGTTTCAGCCACCGCGCTGGCGCACTGCGCCCGTTCGCTGGATGGTCTGGCGCCGGTGGTGGCGATCGAAGCCAGCTACCTCGACGGAATGCGCCAGGTATTAGACCGCCGGGCGAAAGGCGAGCGCCTGCTCGTGCTCTTTTTGGGCAGTACGATCGGCAATTTCGAGCCCGGAGATGCCATGGAATTCCTGCGCGCGCTGCGCGCCACCATGTGCCCCGGCGACGGACTCCTTCTCGGCACCGACCTGGTGAAGCCGGCCGAGCGCCTGCTGGCGGCGTATGACGATTCGTGCCGGGTGACCGCGGCATTCAATCTCAATCTGCTGGCGCGCATCAATCGCGAGTTGAATGGCGATTTCAATCTCCGGCAGTTTCACCACGAAGCGCGCTACCACGCCGGGGCGCAACGCATCGAAATGCACCTGCGCTCGCGAGCGCAGCAAACGGTGCGCATCGGCAAAGCGGCACTGACGGTGGAATTCACCGCCGGCGAAACGATTCTGACGGAAGTGTGCCATAAGTTCCGCGCGGACGAGATTGGCGCGCTGGCGCGCTCGGCGGGCTTCCGGCTGGACGGCCAGTGGATCGATCAGGAGTGGGGCTTCGCGGAGAGCTTGCTGGTGGTTTAGACGGCTGGATGGCGTCTCGCCGTTCCGGTTTGCCCGCAGACCGACCGGACGCCATCCAGAAGCCGACTTCGTCCGAGATGGCATTTACGAACTGTCGGCGTGACGAAGGGGTGCGCACTAACGCCAGGTTTTCACCGGCGGCGGTTACAACCGATCCGGATATTGGTCAGGCGACTGGCCCTCCCGTTGCACGCCGATTCATGGTACGCCGCAACCCGGGCCGCTCCATGCGACTTTCCAAACGGACTTACTTTCCACGGCCTAACTTGAGCAAAAAGAAAGCCGCAAACCTCAAATCCGCCCCGGCCCTCATATACGCTCACGCAAGCTTACGGAAAAAACGCCGCGGCCAGGAGTCAGGGCAGGCGATTACCATCCCCGCAGCGTGGATCGGAACAGGCCTCGGGTAGGCCACTGATCTTCCTCTTTGACCTCGAACTTGGCAAAAACCCGGTCCCACTTCGCGTTCTCGCGACATTCGCGGCAGTTCCCGCATTTGCACCGTTGGAAGGGCGCGAGAGGCGGCAATGGCACGCTCTCGACCGTGCGGGAAGCCTGAGTAGTCTTCGTCATCGTCATACCTCGATTCGGCGAGTTTTCCTTGGCCGGGCGGTGACCTCGGATCCCCTCCGAACCCCCGGCTTCACACACCGGATTATGCTCGTCCCGCCGCCCCCGAAAACAGTCCTGTTCGTACCGAGAAAGGTACTGTCCGGGCTACAGGCGTGCGGACCGCGGCTCACCGGTATGAAGCGCCGGAGATGTTCCTTATCGACCCAGGCTCATGTTCAGAATCCGCTCCCAGTTGGTGCCGTCTACCAAAAGCAGCCAGAACATTGCGATAACCGAAAATGCGAGAGCCACGAGCAGAGCCACTGATTCGCTGGCTTTCTGGTCATGCGTAGCCGCACGCCAAGACTGTCGCATAGGTTCCTTCGTACGGTTGGGCCGCCGTTCGGGCCTTTCCTTGGGAAATGCTCGCAGGCGAGCCGTTATTCCCGAAAGTCTCTCCCGGCAATCTCCGGCGCCGGTTCCACTTGAGTTTGTAAGGCTCGAGGCCGGCAACCCCGCGCCGGTCCACCACTGCCGATCCCTGGTTGCATTCCGTGGTGCCGGCTTTGCGATGGCCAAATCCTTGGCGAGCGCCTCGACACGCAGCGTGAGGGCGCGCAATTTTTGCGAGCCGTCGCTTGCCGGCGAAGTAGATGGGGCTGAAACCGGTATCGCCGGCCGCTCCGTGGCAGCCCACCATTGATTCGATTTTTCCGGCGTCCGATTCAGCCGCCAGCGGTTTGCTTCCGTCAACTCCTTGCGGAGCGCCTCGACACGAAGCTTCAGTTCCGCGATCCTCTCCAGCCGGCCGCCATCACACGCAGCACGATCGGATTGCATCGTGATCAACTTTGCCGAGATGGGGCGGATGGTGTCAGCATGCGCAGCGCGGCCAGGCACATTTTTATGATGCGGCTCCCGGCCGGGGTAATCGAGTGCCAAAACCGCACCACAAGTAACGGTACTTTCCCGCCGGTGTCCATGCCAAAGCTCCATCAGAAAATAGCAGCGTGCGACGGCATTTCCGGCAACGCGCCGGTGCGGTCGACCGGGTTGACCGCCGATGGCGCCCCTTGTGCCGACGCTAAACTAGAAAGATCTGAAAATCTTGAAATGGCGCAGGCATTCAGATGACAGGCCGCACATTATCGCATCGTGGAAAAGCTCGGCGAGGGAGGTATTGGGGGTAGTCTACAAAGCCTGTGGCTCCCCGCCCGGCACCGCTGAGAATTTCCCAACAGACCTACTTTCCACCGCTAACTTGAGGAAAAGAAAGCCGCAAACCTCAAGTCCGCTCCGGCCCTTAGATATCTCTACTTGACTCTCTTGACATCCATCGCAATTTGCAATAATCTAATTACATATTGCGATATGACACTCGGTGAAAAGTTGCGCTACCTGCGGGAGGTGGAAGGAACGCTCCGCGGCTTTACCCGGGAGCTCTCCCAACTGGAAGTCGCACGGCTGATTCAGAAGGAGCAGGGAAAGTCTATCAGCCAGAGCTATCTTTCGCAAATCGAGAGCGGCGCGCGTCCGCACCTGACCAATTCGACGCGCATGCTGCTCGCACGGTTCTTTAAAGTTCATCCCGGCTACCTGGTCGATGACCCCGAGGGCTTTCAGAACGAACTCATCTCCGATATCGGAGCCCTCGAAGACAAGCTCGACCTGTGGCTCGTAAGCGGCGCGGAGCGCTTCAGCCGCGAGCCGGAGTTGCACCACGCTCTGCTCACCATCGCGCGGCACAACGATTCGCGCATGTGCCTGGTGCTGCTGGGCAATATTTTGGAAAACCCCGGGCTGGCGGAACGCCTGTTGGAAGTGCTCAAACCGGCGGCCCCGGCCCAAAAACCGAGGAGGCGGTCATGACCTGGGCTGACTTCTATCTCGTCTGTTTCTTCGTCGGATTCGCGCTGGCTGCGCTGGCGCTCCTGGCGGGATCGGTGCATCTGCACTTTCCACACATCCATCTGACCCACGTCGGCGGTCCGCACGTTCACGTTCCGCACGCCGGCGGCGCCGGGCGCGGCCAGACGCCGTGGTTTAATTTCGGAACCCTCGCCGCGTTCCTTGCCTGGTTCGGCGGCGTGGGATATTCGCTGGAGCATTTTTATCACGTCTGGATTGTAGTCGTCATTCTCGTTGCCACGCTGAGCGGCCTGGGGGCGGCGGCGGTCGTATTCTGGTTTCTGGCCAAGGTGTTGATGGCCGACGACATTCCGCTTGACCCGGCCGATTACGACATGGTGGGTGTCCTGGGCCGCACCACCATTTCCATCCGTCCCGGCGGCACCGGCGAGTTGGTGTTCACGCAAGGCGGCACGCGTCACGTAGCTGGCGCGCGCAGCGAGGATGGTGTCGCCATACCCAAGGGAGCCGAAGTGATCGTCACTCGCTATGAAAAAGGGATCGCCTACGTGCGGCCCTTTGAAGATGTGCTGGGGGACCACGAGCCCAAGGAGAAACGCTCAATTATATGATCGAAACCACTCCCATCGTGATCGCCGTCATCTGTATCGCGGTGATCCTGATTGTTACATCCGTGATGGCGAAGCTGTATCGCAAAGCCGGTCCGCACGAGGCCCTCATCGTTTACGGCCTCGGTGGAACGCGCGTCATCAAAGGCCGCGGAATCGTCATTTATCCCATGGTGCAGACCGTCCGCGGGTTATCGCTCGAGCTGATGTCGTTCGACGTCGCGCCGAAGCAGGACCTCTACACCCGCCAGGGTGTCGCGGTCACGGTCGAGGCCGTAGCGCAGATCAAAGTGAAATCCGATCCGGAGTCGATTCTCACCGCCGCCGAGCAGTTCCTCACCAAGCCGCCCGATGAGCGCGAGGGTCTCATCCGACTGGTGATGGAAGGCCATCTCCGCGGCATTATCGGCCAGCTCACGGTGGAAGAAATCGTGAAGCAGCCGGAGATGGTGGGCGACCGCATGCGGTCCACCTGCGCCGACGATATGAGCAAGATGGGACTCGAAGTCATTTCGTTCACCATCAAGGAAGTCCGCGACAAGAACGAGTACATCACCAATATGGGCCGGCCGGACATCGCCCGCATCAAGCGCGATGCCGACGTGGCCGCCGCCGAAGCCGATCGCGATACCGCGATCAAGCGCGCGGTCGCCGCCCGCGAAGCTGCCGTAGCCAAGGCGCAGGCCGACCAGGAGCGCGTGCTCGCCGAAACCCTGTCGCAGGCCAAACAGGCGGAAGCGCAGCGCGACCTGGACGTGAAAAAGGCCGAATACCTGGAGTTGGTGAAGAAGCAGCAGGCGCAGGCGGATAAAGCCTACGAGATCCAGGGCAACATCATGCAGCAGACGGTGCGCGCCGAGGAAGTGAAGATCCACCAGATCGAGAAGGAGCACGAAGTTCTGGTGCAGGACGCCGAAATTCAGCGCCGCGACCGCGAACTGCAGGCCACCGTCTTTAAGCAGGCGGAATTCGAGCGCAAGCGCATCGAGACGCTGGCGGAAGCCGAGAAGGCGCGCCTGATTACGGAAGCCGAGGGCCGCGCTTCCGCCATCCGCACGCAGGGCGAAGCGGAAGCCGAGATTATTTTCAAGAAGGGCGAAGCCGAAGCCAAGGCGATGAACGTGAAAGCCGAAGCTTACCAGGAATTCAACCAGGCGGCGATCGTCGACAAACTGATTACCGGTATGCCGGAGATCGCGAAAGCGCTGGCGGCGCCGCTGGCGAATGTGGACAGAATTACCGTCGTATCTACAGGAGGGGACGCCGCGGGACTCAACAAAGTCACCGGCGATCTCACCAAAATGGCCGCGCAGATCCCCGCGCTTTTCGAGACGCTCTCGGGCATGCCCCTGAACGAACTGCTGTCGAAAGTGCGGTTGATCGGCGACAAAACGCCGAAGCCGGGGGACACGGTGAACGGCAGCAACAAACCGCAAGCATAAGTGGTATGCCGCGTCGTTTTGCAGCTCGCAGTATTTTGTGGGGCGGACTCCAGGGTCCGTCCCA
>DATJMA010000176.1:0-58662 GCA_035509055.1 Bryobacteraceae bacterium
CTCCTGGGTGCCGACGCACTCCAGCACGGAGTCCGCGCCGATCCCTTTGGTCATGCCTTTCACGCGGGCCACGGCCTCATCCCCGCGTTCCGCCACGACGTCCGTTGCCCCGAATTCGCGCGCCAGCTTCTGGCGTTTGTCGTGGCGGCTCATGGCGATGATGCGGCCGGCTCCCATTTGCTTTGCGGAGAGCACACCGAGGAGGCCGACGGCGCCATCGCCGACGACCACCACGGTGCCTCCCGGATTTACATCGGCCGCGTCCGCGGCAAACCAGCCGGTGCCGAGAACGTCCGAGCACGCTAGCAGGCTCGGCACGAGATCCGGTGACGGCGTGCCGCCCGGCGTGGGTACAAGGGTTCCGTCCGCATTCGGCACGCGCAGGAACGGCGCCTGCGCCCGCAACATGAACTCGCGATGGACGCAGGCAGACTGGTAGCCGATCTGGCAGTGAGGACAGGTATTGTCGGAGGTCGCGAAGGAGCCGACCACGAATTGCCTTGGCTTGATGGACTTGACGGCGCTGCCGACTTCCTCGACGATGCCGCAGTACTCATGTCCCATGTGTGTTGGTCCGTCGATGGGTTGCAAGCCGCGGTAAGGCCAGAGGTCCGACCCGCAGACGCAGGTCGCGGCGAGGCGGAGGATCGCGTCGGTAGGTTGGATAATCTTGGGGTCATCCCGATGTTCAAACCGGATGTCCTTTGGTCCGTAGAGAACTGCGCCTTTCATGGTTCTATCCTGCCTTTCATATGTGCCGTAAAGCTTTCACATCTCGTATCCGGGCTTCTTATAGAGCTTGTCCCAGTTGTCCTTGACATCCGGCTTGTAGACTTTTTCTTTCCAGTCCTTCGAACTGATTTCCTCGAAGCCGACCGAGACGGACTCCTCGCCGTAGTTGAGGACGTCCATGACGTCTTTGGCGATCTTGTCGGCGAGACGGGTTTTCTGCTGTTCTGATTTTCCGGGCCAAAGCTTGACGATGACGTGGGGCATACTGTTTTCGTTTTTGCGGTCTCAAGGTTTGGTGCTGGTCAGCGGCCGGTCAGCCCGGCCTGGGTCGCGGGGTAACGGTCTCCCAGCACGCTGATTTTTGAGACCGCGTCCTCGATGTCCCGAAGATCCTGGCCGGTAAGCTCGACAGCGGCCGCGCCGATATTCTCTTCGAGGCGATGCAGCTTCGTGGTCCCCGGAATGGGAACGATCCATGGCTTCTGCGCCAGCAGCCAGGCGAGCGCGATTTGCGCCGGTGTCGCTGACTTCTTCTGTCCGATCTCTTCCAGAAGACGGACCAAAGGCTGGTTCGCCTTCAGCGCCTCCGGCGTGAACCGCGGCAAGGTAGTGCGATTGTCGTTGCCGCCGAAGGTCGTGGTTTCGTCCATCTTGCCGGTGAGGAAGCCCCTGCCCAGGGGGCTGAACGGCACAAAGCCGATCCCCAGTTCCTCGCAGGCCGGCAACACTTCTGCTTCGGGCTCGCGCCACCAGAGCGAATATTCGCTCTGGACAGCCGCGACAGGCTGGACAGCGTGCGCGCGACGGATGGTTGAAGCGCCTGCCTCGCTTAATCCGAAATGCCTGACCTTACCCTGCGCGATGAGTTCCTTTACCGCTCCCGCGACATCCTCGATCGGCACATTGGGATCGACGCGGTGCTGATAGAAGAGGTCAATGGTATCTATCTGCAACCGCTTCAGCGACTCCTCGGCGACCTGCCGGATGCGCCCGGGCCGGCTATTGGGCGCGCCCGTTCCGCCAGGGCCAAGGTCGAAGCCAAACTTGGTGGCAATGACGATGCCCTTCTTCACGGGCGCGAGCGCCTCGCCGACAAGCTCCTCGTTCGTGAAAGGGCCGTAGACCTCGGCGGTGTCGAAGAACGTGACGCCGCGCTCGACGGCGGCGCGGACCAGCGCGATCATCTCTTTCCTGTCCGGAGCCGGGCCACGGTGATAATTCAGGCCCATGCACCCCAGGCCTATTGCCGAGACTTCGAGGCCGCTTTTTCCAAGTTTGCGTTTCTGCATGGTTCTCTCCTTACTTTCCAGCTTCTTCGAAAACACGTTGCGCGATCGGCAGCGCGGTATTCGCGGTCGGCCAGCCCGAGTAGAAGGCCAAATGCGTGATGACCTCGATCAGCTCGTCGCGGCTGACGCCGTTCTCCATTGCCTTCTTCAGGTGAAACGGCAGCTCGTTAATGCGGTAGAGGGAAATGAGGCTCGCGACCGTAATCAGGCTGCGATCGCGCGGCGACAAGCCCGGCCGCTCCCATACTTCGCCGAACAGCACCTTGTCGGTAATTTCCGCGAGCGCGGGTGCAATGTGACCGAAGGACTTGCGGGCAACGTTAAGTTCTTCTGACATAATCTCCGTTCCTTCCTATTTGTTTTGCGGACCGGCCAGATATTGCTCGTCCGTGACCTTTTCCATCCATTCCACGTTCTTGCCGTTGAGCTGCTCCGTGATGGCGATATGCGCCATTGCTGTGGTGGGCGTCGCGCCGTGCCAGTGCCTGAGGTTCGGCGGGCACCAGATCACATCGCCCGCGCGGATTTCGACGATGGGTTCGCCCTCGCACTGGGTCCAGCCGACGCCTTGCGTGACGATCAGGGTTTGACCCAGCGGATGAGTATGCCAGGCCGACCGCGCGCCGGGCTCGAAAGTCACGAGGCCGGCGGTGACGCGGGACGGCTCCGGCGCCTGGACAATGGGGTCGATCCGCACCGTCCCGGTGAAGTATTGCTCAGGCCCCTTTTGGGACGGTCGCGAGCCGTTGCGATTGATTTCCATTTTTCAAACTCCTTGCTTAGGTTCGTTGGTTTGCGTTTTTTTGCATAACGCCCATTCGATTGGCTTCAGGCAACCCTGGCTAGCTGTCGGCGCCTGCAGAGTGGCGGGCGCGCATAGCATCGAGATCGTTGCGTACGCGCTGCGGTTCCTCCGCCAGCGCCATGTTCGCCATGTCATGCACCCGTCCAGCGTGTCTTGCGGGTCCGCTTCGAGAGGCGCGAACACCGCGTCGAAATCCTCCTGCGCCGGGCCTTTGCTGGCGATGAGTTCGAAGGTCTTGCGCAGCGCTTCAGACGAGTTGAGGCTGTGGACGAGGACCTGTACGATCTGATGGCGCGCCACAACGCCGTCGCTGCTATCGCCTGCCTGCCGTCTATCTCCCTGGAGGAGGACGAGACGGTGCTGGTCCCGAGCATTATAGTCAAACCAGCCGGGTCGGACGATCGTGTATGGCATCCCGCTTGCGCGCACAAGCCGTTCAGAGCGCCGCTTCCAGTCATGCGCCTCGGTCGTGCGGTTATAGTCACCCGTGCGGTTCGTGACACCGATAGAGGTCATGAGCGCACGGCGCACAGTCCGGAAGCCCAGCGCCTGCAGGACGTTGCGCACGCCATCGGCGGGGGCGAAAGCCAGATCCCGCTCCTGCTCCGGTGGCAGCGGAGACGACATATGACCGGCCATGCTGGAGACGATGAGCCCGGCCCCGCCAGGAGCAATGACGCGCTCGAACTCTTCGAATATGACGGCACTCCCGTACAGGTCAACGGCAAGTATCCGGTCCGGCGGGGCCATATTGGGCGAAACGCCAGCCGTATTGATCACCTGCATCACGCTGCCCAGGGACGCAGCCTCATCCGCCAGCGCGCGCACGGAGTCGCGCGATGATACGTCAACCTTGCGAGAGGAGACATTGTAGCTGGCCACTTCGAGTTCCTTCGCGGCCGTTGCCAACAACGTCTCATTAAAGTCCGCCAGCAGGATGTGTCGGCCGAAGCCCTGGCGGCGCGCAATCGCCATCCCAATGCCTCCGGCGCCGATGACGACGACAACTTCGGTGTTTTTGCCAGGTGTTTGCTCTTGCATTTGAAATTTCCCTTCAGGATTGGCCGTGAATACTGGACCCTTCATCAGACATATTGCTCGCCGCAATTTCTGTTTCCTTAGTTAGCGCCCGACCAGCTTCTGAAGATGAGCCGGATAGCGCTCTCCTTCAATCGTGATCTGCGACAGGGCCTCATCGATTTTCTTCAGATCATCGGTGCCGAGAGACAGCTTTGCCGCGCCGATGTTTTCCTCAAGCCGGTGCAGCTTGGTGGTGCCGGGGATGGGCACGATCCAGGGTTTCTGCGCCAGGAGCCATGCGAGGGCGACCTGCGCAGGCGTTGCGCGCTTGCGCGCCGCGAGTTTCCCGAGCAAATCGACCAGCGCCTGGTTCGCCTTGCGGGCTTCCGCCGAAAAGCGCGGAACGATATTGCGGAAATCGCTCTTGTCGAAGGTCGTGCTTTCGTCGATTTTGCCCGTCAGAAACCCTTTGCCCAGCGGGCTAAAAGGGACGAAGCCGATCCCGAGTTCTTCGAGTGTGGGCAAAATCTCGTCTTCCGGCTCGCGCCACCACATCGAGTACTCGCTCTGTAGAGCCGCCACGGGCTGCACCGCATGCGCTCGGCGGATGGATTCAACGCCGGCCTCCGACAGGCCGAAATGCCGGACCTTCCCTTTAGCGATCAGTTCCTTGACGGTTCCTGCAACATCCTCCATCGGCACATTCGGGTCGACGCGGTGCTGATAGAACAGATCGATCCGGTCCGTCTTGAGACGCTTGAGCGATGCGTCGGCGACTTCGCGGATGCGTTCAGGCCGGCTATCTACTCCTTCGCCCGGGACGCCGTTCTTGAAGCCGAACTTGGTCGCGATGACGACCTGGTCGCGCATCGGGGCGAGCGCTTCACCGAGCAATTCCTCATTCCTGCAGGGTCCGTAGGCTTCGGCCGTGTCGAAGAACGTGACGCCCTGCTCAAAGGCAGCGCGGATCAGCTTGACGCCCGCGTCCTTCTCTACTGCGGGTCCATATCCGAAGCTCAGTCCCATGCAGCCCAGGCCGATGGCCGAGACTTCAAGGCCGCTTTTTCCAAGTTTCCGTTTTTTCATAATTTCTCTCCTTTGCATCTCGCGCGAGCAGGCCGCTTTTCTTGAACTCTTGAGACCGCGGGGCGTTTCCGCCTGGCTTCCTGCCTCTTCACGGTTACCTTTGTCGACCGTTCTTCCTGCCCCACTATTCCAAGGTATGCCTGAAACGCCGTTTTGAGTAGACTGAATAAAAGACAAAGGCTTATGAGCAGAGTTCATTAATGGTCAACAGCGATCTCAATATCCTCGGCGCTTTTTTGATTGCGGCGGAGGAGCGCAGCTTCACGAAGGCCGCCAGACGGTTAGGCGTATCGCCCTCCGCCATGAGCCATGCGATCCGGGGACTGGAAGAAAGCCTGGGCGTCCGGTTGTTGTCGCGGACGACGCGCAACGTCGCGCCCACCGAAGCCGGACAGGAGTTGCTCGTCCGGCTGCGCCCGGCATTCACGGATATCGAGGATGCTCTCGACAAGCTCTCGGGGTTACGAGACAAGCCGGTCGGCCGCGTGCGGTTGGTGACGCCGCGGCTTGCCGCCATGATGGTGATTGCACCCAAGATGAAAAGCTTTGCGCAGGACTACCCGGATATTGTGCTCGACATTACGACGGATGAGAGTCCGATGGATATCGTCGCGGGCGGCTACGACGCCGGCATTCACTTTGGCGAATACATCCAGAACGACATGATTGCGGTTCGCGTCTCGGGCGACCAGCGCGCGGCGATCGTGGGTTCTGCCGCCTATTTCAAATCCCATCCCAGGCCGAAGACGCCGCGCGACCTGACGAGCCACCGCTGCATCAACTACCGCCACGGAGCTGGCGGCGAAGTCTATCGGTGGGAGTTTGAGAAAGGAAAAAAGGAATTGTCCGTGGCGGTGAACGGGCCGCTGATCGTCGATGACGTGGAGCTTCTGGTTCGCGCCGCCGTAGAAGGTCTCGGACTTGCTTTCATGTCGGAGCAACTCGCGGCCCAGCATCTGGCGAAAGGGACGCTGATCCGCGTGCTGGAGGATTGGTGCCAGCCGTTTCCCGGCTTTTTCCTTTATTACCCGAGCCGCAGGCAGCAGCCGGCAGCCCTTTCGGCGCTGATCCATACACTAAGGCTGTGAGTGTTGGCGCTGCTGAGCATGGATTTACACGCACCGAATCCATGCTTATCGATTCTGCCTTGGAGATTCAAGAACTTCTGTCGGTCCAAGACAGCGTCCACGTACAAAATCCGCACAGAAACGCCCCACTGATTCTTTATATATTGCATCTAAAGGTTGGCTCCCAAGTCTGGACACGTTTGGAACTTTTGCTGCCGATTTGGCGCTGTACTCGAACCTGCGGACGTGAACTGTTTTCAGAATGATCCGTGCGAGCCGCTGGCCGATGTCCATTCCGGGCGCCCAGTCTGGACACGTCTCGAACTCGCCAAGGGAGCCCGGTAACTTCCGCATGGACCGTGGGCCCGCGGAATACAGGTAGGATCGCTGCCGTGGTGCGACGGAACTTTTTGATGGCCCCTGCCGTATCTGCAACCTGGACTCTAAGACGGGAGGGGCATGACTTTCGCCAAAAACCCGGGCAGATTTGCAGGCTTGCTCTATGTACTCATGTCGATAATCGGCTTCTTCGCCATGGGCTACGTCTCCGGCAAGGTGATCGTCCAGGGTAACGCAGCGGCAACGGCCAGTAACATGGTGGCCTCCGAGACGCTCTTTCGCTTCGGGATCGCGGCGAGTCTCATCGGCCAGGCAGGTTTTATCTTTGTGGCCATGGCTCTGCACGATTTGCTAAAAGGGATCGACCGACGACACGCCGCGCTCATGGTGATATTGATTGTGGTCTCGGTCCCGATCGCGTTTCTGAATGAGCTCAACTCAATGGCTGCTCTCGTCCTGGTGAAGGGGGCTGGCTTCGCATCCGTATTCGACAAGCCTCAGCGGGAGGCTCTGGCTATGCTGTTCCTCAAACTACATGATCGTGGATTTGTAGTAGCCGAAATATTCTGGGGTCTTTGGCTCTTTCCCCTCGGCCTGCTTGTTTACAGGTCGCGATTCCTGCCGCGCTTCTTGGGTGTGTGGCTCGCCCTTGCGGGCCTCGCCTGGGTGGTCTTGAGCCTTACGGGCATACTCGTGCCGGAATACGCCGGCAAGGTGTATACCTACTCACAGCCTGCCATTATCGGGGAGATTGCTTTCATGCTGTGGTTGGCGATCAGGGGCGCCAGACCGCAAGCGGTGGACGCCGCAGCCTTGCGGTCAGTGGCTGGTTAGGATGCCGTCCTGGATTGCGGGCCAACCTTCCCATTCACGGTACGATTTGCGGGATTACGTAGATGGGTCGGCCGGTGTAACCAGAAGATGAGGATCGTTGCGGGCGGCGGCCAATATCTCCGGCATCTAACCGGCTCCTCCGTCCGCAACGTCTCCCATCAGGAAGTTGGCACGCATAGTGGGCCCGCACCGATTTGTCTTGGGCGGTGCTGATAGGATGACGAGTTCGAGTCCACGCCGGAGTCACTGCTAACTGGGGCCACACCAGAAGAAAACGTCTGAAAGGCTCGTAATGAAATCAATCAGATAGCGGACATCCTGGAAAACGCCGTTTGGCTCCCCGGCATGGATTCGAACCACGATTCACGGCTCCAAAGGCCGCTGTCCTACCATTAGACGACCGGGGAATGACGACAGCCTTCGCCTAGTGTACCGTCCCGCGTCGCGATCCCGCAACGACGTCTACGCCAACCTTCCCGCTTCCATGAAACTGTGCAGATCGCCGGCGTTCACTTCCGGCAATCCCGGCGCGACGTGGAACAACTTGCCGGCGAGCATCCACTGCTCTAATCGGTCCACCATCTCGAACAGGTGATCGAACGATTCGACGATGAACAGCAGCGGCTGGTAATGGTCGATCTCCGCGCCCTGATTGATCACCCACTCGAGTTGTAGCGGATACCGCTGCACTTCGTCCGATTCGACGGCGTGCTGCAACTCGCCGTACGAACTTAACAGACCGCTGCCGTATGCGCAAACCCCCTTTTCGCCCCCGCGCATGAGGCCGAATTCCACCGTGAACCAGAAAAATCGCGACAGCGCCCGGATGATACTGGTCAGCCGACTGGCGCGCTCGCCTTCATCGCGAATGTCCGCCGTCATCCGCGCCGCTGTGTGGGCGCAATCGCCGAAACGCACCAGCGTGTCCGCGAAAGCCTTGCTGGTATGCATTGGAACATGTCCGGCGATGTCGTGAAAAATGTCCGGCTCGGGTAGATAATCCATTCGGTCGACCGGGCGAATGGTGATGGTGGTGGGGAACTCGCGCCGCCGCAGGCAATCGAAAAACAGAAATCCGGGCACGTACCCGCTCACTGCTTTCGCCTGGAATCCGGTGAGCGGTTGGAGGCGTTGGTTGATCTCTGAAAGATGCGGAATGTGGTCCGCTGGTAAGCCGAGCGCCTGCACTCCGCGGCGGAAATGGTCGTTGGCATATCGCTCCCAGCGCGGCTGAATCCGCGCGTAAAGCTTTCGCCATGCCTCCTGGTTCTCTTCCGAGTATTGCTCGTACGCCTGGTGAATATAAAGGTCGCCACGTGAGCGGGCTTCCTCTACGAAAGGCGCGTGACCGGTTGTCAAACCCGCCGCAGACACCGTCGATGCCATAATCCCCTCCCTCGGACCCAGTTCCAGTTTCAACCTATCAGATCTAACAACCTCTTGCAAGTGGTGCTGTCTGCCGACTTGCCGAAACCGCTCCGAGACGCGTGGCTTAAATCCACCACGGCGGTGGTACGCAGCCGCCTGCCGCTGCCTGTCTTCTCGTTTTTTCTTTAAGTTACGAACGGTACACGCGTTGCTAAATGGCAGGCATCCGCCACCTGGCAAGTGGCGGAAAAGGAGGAAGTGATGAAAACCAAACTGATGATCCTGGCAATTCTGGCAGCAGGTACTCTTTGTGCGCAGCCGCGATTCTATGCCGGCGTTCGCTTCGGATACGCTCCCGCGCCGGTTGCCATGGCGGTCGCCCCACCAGCCCCGTTGGTCTCGTACGTTCCCGCCGCTCCCGGACCCGGGTATAGCTGGGTCGGCGGATACTATTATCCCGTTGGGCCTCGCTATTACTGGCGTGCCGGATATTGGGCCCGCCCGGCTTTCTACGGCGCTCGCTGGATCGCTCCCCGCTATTATGGCGGCCATTATTACCGCGGCTATTGGCGCCGATGAGCCGTTCCGTGCACCGGCTGGGGTCAACCCGATCCCAGCCGTCTTCCCTGTCCGAATAGCTCTAAAGAGTCACCCTTCTCTGCCTCGCGGACATCGTTTCGGAATTTGGTGCGTTCGCATATTATAGAGTGAAACGCGCCAACAGCTTCGCCCGGAACGCGCCATATCTTAAATGTGGATAGTCCGATTAGCCTTACGACGCCCCTATACGTTCGTAGTGGTGGCAGTCCTCATCGCCATTCTCGGCGGAGCCGCCATCATCACCATGCCGGTCGATATCTTCCCTTACATAGACATCCCCGTGGTGAGCATTGTCTGGAGCTACTCGGGTCTGCCTCCCGAAGAGATGGAAAAACGGATGGTCACCGTCTTCGAACGGGCGATGACCACCACCGTCAACGACATCGAACATATCGAGTCGCAATCCTATTCGGGTGTGTCAGTTACACGGGTTTACTTCCAGCCCAACGCGAAGATCGATTTGGCACTCTCGCAGGTCACCGCTATCTCCCAAACCCTGCTCCGCATTTTCCCGCCCGGCACCACCCCGCCGATCATTCTGAAATATGACGCGTCGAGCGTTCCCATCCTGCAATTAGGTCTGGGCAGCAAGACCCTGGCGGAACAGGAACTCTACGACCTGGGGCAGAACTTCATCCGCACGCAACTCGCCACCATCCAGGGCGCGGCGGTGCCATCCCCGTTCGGCGGCAAGAACCGGGCGGTCATGGTGGATATTAATCCCGAGTTGCTGTTCTCGCGCGGTCTCACGCCGATTGATGTTTCCAACGCCCTCGGCAATCAAAACCTGATTCTGCCTGCTGGCGACGTGAAGATCGGCGTCAAGGATTATCAGGTCAAGGTGAACAGCAGCCCGCGCGCCCTGGCCGATCTCAACAACATGCCGCTCAAGATCGTGAACGGCGCCACGGTATATCTGGGTGACGTGGCCCAAGTGCACGATGGCTATACCGTGCAGACCGGGCTTGTCCGCATCAACGGCACCCGCGGCGCGCTGCTCACGGTGCTGCGCAACGGACAAGCTTCCACGCTCGCCGTCGTCAACAACGTGAAAAAGGCGCTCCCCAAAATTCTCGCCGGGGTCACGACGGCGCTTCAGGTGCGGCAGTTCTTCGATCAGTCGCTGTTCGTCCGCGCCGCTATCAACGGCGTGGTGCGCGAAGCCGTCACCGCCGCGGTTTTGACCGGTCTCATGATCCTGATGTTCCTGGGAAGCTGGCGGAGCACGGTCATTGTCTGCATCTCCATTCCGCTTTCCATCCTGGTATCGCTCATCGTCCTCAATCTCACGGGTCAGACCATCAACGTGATGACGCTGGGCGGCATGGCCCTGGCAGTCGGCATCCTGGTAGACGATGCGACGGTGGAAATCGAGAATACCCACCGCAACATGGCGATGAAAAAGCCGCTGGTCCGCGCGGTCCTCGATGGCGCGCAGCAGATTGCCGCCCCGGCTTTCGTTTCCACGTTGTGCATTTGCATCGTCTTCGTGCCGGTGCTTCTGCTCACCGGAGCGGCCAAGTATCTCTTCACGCCGCTCGCCATGGCCGTAGTCTTCGCCATGATGGCGTCCTATCTGCTCTCCCGTACGCTCATTCCCACCATGGTGCACTACCTCTTGAAGGTCGAGGTACAGCTGTACGCCCACGGCGAGCACGGCGAAACCGCCGGCGGCAAAGGCATCATATGGAAACTGCATTACATGTTCAATCGCCGGTTCGAGTTGATGCGGGCCTCGTACACTTCCCTGCTCCATTGGGCGCTCGATCATCGGGTTCCGGTGCTGGCCGGCTTCGGCCTGTTCATCGGCGCCTCCCTGTTGCTGGCCACATTCATCGGCCGCGATTTCTTCCCGGTAGTCGATTCCGGCCAGATGCGATTGCATGCGCGGGCGCCATCGGGCACCCGCGTCGAGGAAACCGAGAGTCTGTTCGCCGGCATTGAGCGCGAAATCCGCCAGACCATCCCGCCCGCCGAGATGGAAAACATCATCGACAACATCGGCCTTCCCAGCAGCGGATTCAATCTGGGGTTCGGCGATAGTCCCACCATCGGGGTGAGCGATGGCGACATTCTGATCTCCCTGAACCCGGAAAAGCACGGTCCCACGGCGGAGTACACGGGCCGGTTGCGCAAGCGGCTCCACCAGAAATTCCCCGATGTCGTCTTCTTTTTCGAAGCCGCCAACATCACCAACCAGATTCTGAATTTCGGTCTGCCGGCACCGATTGACGTGCAGGTGGTGGGCCGCAACACCACCGCCAATTACCAGATCGCCGACAAGCTGCGCTCCGGGATTCTGGCCATCCCCGGCGCGGTCGATGTGCACATTCACCAGGTGGTCGATTATCCGGAACTCCACGTGGATGTGGACCGTTCCAAAGCGGCCATGGTGGGGCTCACTCAGAAAGACGCCGCCAACAGCATGCTCATTTCGCTCACCGGAAGCGCCCAGGTGGCCCCCACACAATGGCTCGATTACAACACCGGAGTGAGCTATTTCGTGACGGTGCAGACCCCGCAGTACAAAGTGAATTCGATCGAACGCCTGATGAGCACGCCAATCTCGCCGGGCTCCCCTTTCAGTTCCTCGACACCCACATCGCTCGCCGGAGTGGCCAATGCCGGCGATGCCAGCGTGGGCAGCAGCCCCAGCCAGGCGTCGCAGGCCTATGGAAATCCCGGCGCGGCTGCCGCCAACCCGCAATTGCTCGCCAATATGGCCAAACTATCGCGTAGCGTCGGCCCCGAAATCATCAGCCACTATAACGTGCAACCGGTGTTCGATGTCTATGCCAATGTGGATCGGCGCGATTTAGGGTCGGTGGGTTCCGCCGTGGAAAAACTGGTGGCGGAGGCCGAAAAGTCGCTGCCCCGCGGCAGCAGCATTGTGGTTCGCGGCCAAATCAGCACCATGCAGACCTCGTTCTTCCGGTTGGGCTTGGGCATGATTCTCGCCGTGGTGCTGGTTTATCTTCTGATGGCCGTCAACTTCCAGTCGTGGCTGGATCCGTTTATCATCCTGATGGCGCTCCCGGGGGCGCTGGCCGGCATCGTCTGGATCCTCTTTCTCACCCAGACCACCTTCAGCGTGCCGTCGCTGATGGGCTCGATTATGTGCATCGGCGTGGCCACCGCCAATAGCATCCTGATGGTGGTTTTCGCCAACGATCAGCGCGAGGAGGGCATGGACTCCCGCTCCGCCGCGCTGGCTGCGGGCCATACCCGCATTCGTCCGGTCATCATGACCGCCAGTGCCATGATTATCGGTATGCTCCCCATGGCGCTCGGCATGGGGGAAGGCGGAGAGCAGAATGCGCCGCTCGGCCGTGCGGTGATCGGAGGGCTGATCCTGGCGACCGTCACCACGCTTTTTGTGGTGCCGCTGGTCTACAGTATGCTGCGCACCAAACCGCCGGTGGACCATGAACGGAGGATTGTGGACGAAGAACACGAGTATCTGCGCGACGAAATGCTCCTCGGCGAGGACGTTCCATGAACCAGACCAACATCAATAACGAAGAGCAGTTGCGTTCCGAGATCGAAGACCTCAAGCGCCAACTGGCCGCCAGCCAGGCCGCGCTACAGCGGAAAGCGCCTTCTTCGGGCACCGCCGTGGCCGTGGTGGTGCTGCTTCTCGCCCTCGCGTTGGCCGGCTATTACCTGGGATACCTTCCGCGCCAGAAGCGCGAACTGGCTTTGGCCGCGGAATCCAAGACCGATACGGAAGCTTTGCCTGTGGTGACGGTAACGCCGGTGACGCGCTCGGGACTCACCAGCAGCCTGGTGCTGCCGGGCAATATTCAAGCCGTCACCGAAGCCCCGGTTCTGGCGCGCGCCAGCGGATATATCAAGAGCCGCGCGGTGGATATCGGCGATCATGTGAAGCAGGGCCAGGTCCTTGCGGAAATCGAAGCGCCGGAACTCGATCAGCAGATTCGCCAGGCGCAGGCCAGCATCGATCAGGCGGGCAGCACCATGGAACAAAGCCAGGCGGCGCTCGAGCAGGGACAGTCCAACGAGGCCCTCGCCCGGATCACCGCCGAGCGCTCGCAGAAGCTCTTCGACCGCAATGTCATCTCGCGGCAGGATAACGATACCGCGCAAATGCAGTATGCCGCGCAAAGAGCCAACGTAGCGGCGCTTACCAAGGCGGTAGCCGCGGCCAAAAGCAGCGAATCCGCTTTGCGCGCCAACCTGGCGCGCCTCAACGAGCTTCACGGTTATCTGGCGGTGTGCGCGCCGTTTGCCGGCGTCATCACGATGCGCAATATCGATGTCGGCGCGCTGGTGAACGAAGGCAGCACACTGCTTTACCGCATCGCTCAAACGAATCGCCTGCGCACGTATCTCAATGTCCCGCAGGCCGATTCGGGCAGCGTGCGCACCGGCCAGCGCGCCACGCTCGTCGTCTCCGATCTGGGCGGTCGGAAATTCACCGGCCAGGTAACGCGCACGGCCAACGCCCTCGATCCCGCGAGCCGCACCCTGCTGACCGAAGTCCAGGTGGACAACTCGAGTGGCGCCCTTTTGCCCGGTATGTACAGCGAGGTAGATCTGGCCGTGCCGCGCGCGGCGCCGCCGCTCATCATTCCCGCCGACACCCTGGTGGTGCGCGGCAGCGGCCCGCAGGTTGCCGTGGTCGATACCAGCGGCGTGGTGCATTACACGCTCATTCATTTGGGCCGCGATTTCGGCGATCATCTCGAGGTGTTGGACGGGCTCGAGGCAGGTCAGTTGCTGGCTGTCAATCCCGGCGACACGATTCGCGAAGGCGCCCGTGTCAAACCACAGGTGGAATCGAAACGATAGACACAGGCTTTGGCGGCGAAATCCTTTCGGGATTTCCGAGCCAGAAAGCCGGAAGTCAGCATGCCATTTCGCAATCAGCCTCGCATGGGAGATCGGATGGGGCCGGTAACTCTGCTCGCCGGCCGCGGCCCGCATTGGCCGCCCTCCAACCCCGCCGCCTGTGACCTCGCCGCGCGAACTGCTATCAATCGGGGTTTATTCTTCCGGATGGACCGGCGTATGAAGAAATCGATGTTTGCCATCGCTCTGATGGTTGTTTCCGCTCCTCTATTCGCTCAAGACCAGGACAAGTTCAAACTGCCTCGCCTGAACTATCCCGTGAACCTGGACAACTCCACGCGCGTCCACGACCTGCTCCGTGCCGGCAACCTTTATCTTTCGCTTCAGGATGCGCTCGCGCTCGCCATCGAGAACAATCTCGATATCGAGTTCGAGCGCTTCTCGTTTCCCAGCGCGAATGCCGAACTTCTGCGCTCGCAAGGTGGTGGAACCCTCCGGGGCCTGAACTTCACGCTCGCCGAAGTTCCCGCCGGCGTCGGCGGACCGCTGAGTCCCGTGGAAACCGGGGCGGCGGTGGCGGGTCAGGCCGCTACGGGCGTCACCGTCGCCGCCAGCGCCACCGAACTCGGCGTTCTGGGCGCGCCGCAGGATAATCTCTCCATTCTGGGAACCGTCCCGCAGTCCAACGGAACGGCCGTTCCGTCATTCGATCCGGCGGTGGTTGGAACGCTGAATTTTCTGCATCAGTCCACGCCCGAGACCAGCGTGCAGTCGTATGGCACCAACGCGCTCGTCACCAACACTTCCACCCTGAACGGCGGTATGGCCACGGGATTCGGCTCGGGCGCCACGGCGTCCTTCACGTTCAACAATGCCCACACCAATTGGAACGCTACCAATGCCGGCTTCAATCCGTTCAACGGCTCGTCTCTGGGAATTACCATCACCCAGCCGCTGCTGCGCGGCTTCGGAAACGCCCTCAACCGGCGCTTCATCCGCATCGCCGCCAACGAACGCCGAATCAGCGGCCTGCTTTTCCAGCAGCAGCTCATCAACAGCATCTATGGCGTAGTCCGGCTCTACACCGATTACGTGGCGCTCTATGAAGACGAGAAGGTGAAGCAGGAGACGCTCACGCTGGCCGAGAAGCTGTTGGCCGATACCCGCGCCCAGGTGGAAATCGGCACGCTCGCGGTGATCGAATTGACGCGCGCCAACGCGCAGGTGGCCTCGGCCCGTCTCGATCTCATCAACGCCCGCGGCCTCCGCGAAGAAGAGGAAGCCATCGTCAAAAATGTGCTCACCCGCCGCAACGATGAACCCGCAATCCGCGACGCGCGCATCATTCCCACCGATGCACTTTCCGTTCCCGAAGAGGAAAACATCCGCCCTATCCAGGATCTGATGACCGACGCTCTGAACAACCGGCCCGACCTGGCGCAGGCCAACCTGCAGGTGGAGAATTCCCGCATCGGCCTCGCCGGTTCGCGCAGCGCGACCTTGCCTGAAGTGGATCTCGTGGGAGTGGTGCAGAACAACGGCCTCGCCGGCACCAGCAGCCCGGCACTGCCCAACGGGTATGCCGGATACACCGGCGGATACGGCACTGCCCTCGAAGAGATATTCGCCCGCAATTACCCGACGTATGGCGTCGGCGTCCAACTCACGCTGCCGATTCACAACCGCGTGGCCGAAGCGGACCTGGCCCGCGATGAGATCCAGGTGAAGCAGCAGCAGGTGCGTGTCGCGCAATTGCAGAACCAGGCCCGCCTGGAAGTGGAAGACGCTCTTATCGCGATGCGCCGCGCCCGGGCATCCTATCAAGCCGCGATGGAAGCGCGCCGGCTGCAGCAGGAGTCGCTCGAAGCGGAGCAGGCAAAATTCGAAATCGGCACCTCCACGTCCTACTTTGTGATTCAGTACCAGAGCCTGCTGGCGCAGGCCAAATCCACGGAGATTGCCGCGCAAAGCTCGTATGTCAAGGCGCGTGCCGCGCTGCAGCGCGCCATCGGGTCCATCCTCGACGAGAACCACATTTCAATCGACAGCGCCATCAAAGGTAAGATGTAGGGTTGATTGCTTCCCTCTCGCGGCGCTTCCGCTCGCAACGCATGCATCGCTTTGTGCGGGAATGCGGCATTACCGCGGAGACGTGCGTCCTCGATATCGGCGGCACGCCGGACAACTGGAATCTGATCTCCTTCCAGCCGCGGGTGGTCTTATTGAATATGCCGCGCGCCGAAGAGGTCTTCGGAACCGGCGCGGCGCCGTGGGTAGCCGCGGATGGCCGTGAACTGCCTTTCCGCGATGGCGCCTTCGACGTGGTTTTCAGCAATTCCGTCATCGAGCATGTGGGCGATCGGATCAGCCAGGAGCGCTTTGCGCGCGAAGTGGCCCGCGTGGGCCGCGCCTACTGGGTGCAGACTCCGAACCGCTGGTTTCCGGTAGAGCAGCACCTGCTCACGCCGTTCGTCCACTGGCTTCCCAAGCGCTGGCAGCACGCCGTGGTGCGGCGCGCCACGGTGTGGAATGTGCTCACTCGCCCCACTCCCGACCGGCGCGAGTTCTACCACGAGCATTTCCTGCGCGATATCCGCCTGCTGGATGCTCGCGAACTCGCGCGTCTGTTTCCGGGCGCGCGTATCATTCGGGAACGATTGCTGGGCCTGACGAAGTCGTTGATCGCTTTCCGGGAGCCGCCCCCGTAATCGACCTCACGCGGATGAGGTCCTTGCTCCGCTCACCGCTTACGTCCACGCGTAGGAAACGCGTCTTCCCCGCTGTCCGCGCCAATTCGGCAGCTTGGACATCGCCCGCGGCGTCGAACTTGAGGCGGTTCCAATCCTCTCCCACCACCGCGAAGGCCTTGGTTTTCGCCTTCACGGCACAGTAGCGTATTTCCTGATCCATGTCGCTGTCGGCATGGGGATTGACGTCACCGGGATTGACGTTGCGCTCCTCCGCGCCATAACATTTGGAATCCACCAGGTAGCCGGTCCAAGTGCCGGAAAACGCCGGGGCGGCCATGAAAAGAAGCGGGATTACCCAGCGCAAATACATCGGATTCCCCTCGCTGCTTCCATTCTCCCACCGGTGTTCGGTGACTCTCCCATCCTGCGCCATTCCTGCCTGCCCCTGTTCCGCGATCTTCGCGGTACTTCGCGAGCGCCCAACAGGATAAACTCGCCTCATGACCTTCACCAAACGCCTGCGCGACCGTGTCCGGAGTGGAGAGATTACTTCCAGCGTCCGCATCTGGCAGCGCCCGCACGTCAAGGTAGGTAATCGCTACCGCATGGAAGAAGGCGAAATCGAGATCGAATCCATCACGTCCATCGGTTTCCCGGACATCACTCCACAACTGGCGCGTGAAACCGGTTTTCTCGGCATCGTAGACCTTCTGAAAGTGGCAAAGCACGGGCCCGGCGAGAACATTTACCTGGTCCGGTTCCACTACATCCCGCCGCGCGGCAAGCGAAGCCGCGTACGTCCGGTGTAACCCGGGGGAATGTTCCCAGCGTCATGCTATTATGTCCCAAATGCGCCCCAGGATCGCCATGTGCAGGCTTTTGGGCGCGCTGGCGTTGGCCGGTGCGCTCTGCTTTTCCCTCCTTGCCGAAGACCGGCAGCTCGTAAACTCGTGGGATGTTCGGGATGAGATCAAACTTGCCCCCGGCGTCGATCCGGCCGCTGTGCGGGACTACTTCCCATCCTTTTACGACTACATCGAAACCGTCCTGTTTCATCCCAGCGCCGGCTATTACTCCAGCGGAAGAGTGAATTTCTCTTCGGATTATCAAACCTTCCCGATCGCGCTTTACCCGTCGTTCGGGCAGATGATCACCGAACACATGTTTCAGATGTGGGACGGCATGCGGAAGGCCGGCACCCTCGCGGCCAACGAGAAATTCACCATCGCGGAATTCGGCGCCGGCGATGGCGCGATGGCGGAGTCCGTGCTTGAATATATCGATCAGCAGGCCACCTCCAGCGACGATCCCCGCTGGAAGCAATTCCGGGACCAGACCGTCTATGCCTGCTACGATCGCTCGCCGGCGCTCAGCGCCAAGCAGCGCAAGCGAAACGAGCGCTTCGGAGCGCGATTCGATGCCCGCCTGGGCGACGCCACCGATCCCCTTTCCACCATCCCAAAGGAAAGCCTTAAAGGCGTGATCCTGTCGAACGAATTACCCGATTGCTTCAGCGTTCACAAGGTCATTCTGAGTATGACGGGCGCGGCGGAACTCGCCTATACGGTGCCCTCGATTTCGTCCGAGAACTGGAAGAAAGTAGAAGCGACCATTCCAGACGCGGCGAAAAAGACCATCCGGAAAGATGATCTCGCGATTCGCGAGAACCTGTTTGGAGGCAAGAGCCCTGCGGGAGCGGAGCGGATCTTTTTGAGCAAAGACGGATTCTCGGCGCTTCTCGACGCCTTCAACGCCTCGTCGAATTACGAGGTCAAGGTGAACCTGCTGCAGTTTCAGGAAGTGTACGTTCCGGCCACGGTAATCCCGGAGTTGGCTGAGCATCTCCGTCAATATGCGCACGATTACGCCTACGCGCTGAGCAAGAGCGGCAAAGGCATGGTGACTTACATCAATCTAAACGAAGGCAAATTCATCAAGGGCGCGGGCGCGGCTTTGAAAGCCGGCTATGTGATCACCATCGACTACGGCTCCAACTGGGACGGCATTCTGGCGCAGGATTTCGACCATCTGCGGATGTATGGGCAGGGCAGTTCCACCAGCCAGGCCAATCCGTACCACGCCCCGACCCTGAACGATATGACCACCGACGTGAACTTCAGCCATCTGGCCGAAGAGGGCAAGACGGTCGGTCTCGAGTCGCTCTATTTCGGTCCGCAGCGCTGGCTGCAAATCGGCACTCCGATCAATCTCGAAAGGGCGCCCACGGTTCGCACTCTCACCGCCGATGACGAATCCGAATTCCAGAATTGGGCCGGCCTTTTCTATAGCTGGGAAGTTTATAAGATTCTCGTGCAGCGGAAACAGAACACCGATTCCGCATGGCAATATTCGAGCGAGTTCAGCGAGCCGCTTCGGGTGGCCGAAGAGCGCCTGACCGATTCCCAGCGGGCGAAGATGGCCGAGCTCGAGAAGAAGCTGGGCAGATAGAGCAGCGGCCGGCCGCGGCACGGTAGCCCGGCATAGTTTATCGCGCCCTTCGAAACACGAAGTCCGCGCCGCCCCCGAGAATCGCCATTGGCGCCGGACCGCGGCCCGCCGCTTTCGGCAATTCGATACCCAGCACCGTGCGGGCGTCGGCATCCGGTTTCTCCAGCACTTCCGCGAGCGCCCTCGCGAGCGCGCCCGCCGCGGCGCTCCGCGAATAGACCAAGGCGGTCGATTCGTCCACCTCGCCGAGCAATTCGCCGGGGCTCTCGTCGGGTTGTCCCTGCGGGGTGGCGCTATCCAGCACGACGAATCGCAGTGCGGCTTTGCTGTCTTCGAGCCATTGCAATAAGCGAATCGCCGAATACGCGCGAGTTTGCATCGGCCGGGTGTCGGCCGGGTCGAAATTCACCGGCAGCAGCCACTCGTCCCCGGCCGTGCGCGCGGAATATCCGGCGTAGTAAATGAATGCGGTGTCGCCGCTTTGAAGCTTGCCGTCCAGTGTTTGCTCAATCTGCCGCAGGCCTTCGAGGTTCGCGTCGGCGACGCGAATCACTTCGAATCCATCCTGGCGGAGCGTGTTGGCCAACACGTCAAGGTCGCCGGCGGCGGATTGCCCGTCGGCCAGTTTCTCATAACGCCGGTTGTCGATTAGAAGCGCCAGACGTCCGGCACGAGCCGTCGCCGCGACCGTGGCGGCGGGTGCGGCATTCACCGTGAATCCGAGGGTGAAGACCTCCGCGTCGGACCAGAAGAGGCGCACGCGCCACTCGCCGGGCAGTTCAGCCGCCCTCCGCCCGGCCAGGGAAAGCGTCTTCACCAGGCACTCCCTATGCTCGGCCGCTCTGGTAAGACGATTCACCTGCACAACCTCTCCGCGCGGGTTGAGCCACTCTACCCTGCCCTCCCTGCCTGCCGGCGCGTCCAGAGTAGTGGCCAGAACCACCGATGGATCGCTTGCGGAGAACTCCGTGACAGACGACGGTTCTGAACATGCGTCGGCTGTCGCCGAACGCACCAGATGGCGGGGGTCGGCATGGATGCTGCTGGCCGCGGCGATTCCCACCGGCAAACCAAGCGTGCGCGTCACGGAATTGCCCGCGGCATCGCGCGCCTCCACCACCACGCCGAACGTGCCGCGGCGCTCGGGCTTACCAGTGATGGTGCCTGTCGGGGAAACCGCGAGACCCGCGGGAAGGCCCTTGGACGCGCTCCACCGGTACGGAGGTGTTCCGCCGCGGGCAACCAGTTGGTAGAAATACGGCACTCCGAGCGTGCCCTGTGCCAGCACCAGGCGATTGGCGATATTCACGGCCGATTCCGGCGGCTTCGAGATCGTGAATTCGCTCGACGCGATACTTCTGCCGTTCACCGAAAGGTTGGCGTGCCACTCGCCCGGCATCGACGCAGCCGGCGCTCCCAGAATCGGCAATTTCCAGACGACGCGCCCCTGCCCGCCCTCACGCTGCGGCGTGAAGTCGTTCTCCTGCGAAACAGTTCCAGACGGACTGCGCCATTCGAGGTGCAGTTTGTCGGACTCGCGAGCGCCGGTGTAGGTAAGTAGATACCAGACGGCGGGATCGGTAGTCAGAAACTGGCTTTCGGCATCCACCACAACGCGCGGTCCGATGGCGCCCGGCGGCGGAATGCGAACCAGCCTCGCGATTGGCTGAATTGTCACGGCCTCCTGCGGCGGCGGCACGGCGCGCGCGAGCGGAACAGCGGCGAGCAGGACTGCAATACGGGCGTACATTTACTATTTCAGGATTCGCCAGCGAATTACGATGCCGGGAATAATTTCGTTCGAGACGTTCCGGATTACCATGCGGTCGAACCGGTTCTCGCGAGACGGCGGCTCCACGATGGCGGCGCCGCTAGCCAGCAGGTCCACGGAAATGGGCACGTGAGGAAAATCGCGGATCATCCTTCCCGAGCTTGCCTGGCCGCCCTGGATCGTGAGGGTGGCGCCGGGACGGAGCGAACCGCTCCAGATCACGGCCTCGTGCAACGGCCCGGCATACTCGCTCGGTTTCAGCAGGGGACGGAGCGGCGGAAGGCTGGCTTCGGGCGACGGAGGAGCGGCCGCGGGAGCCGGCGGGGCGGATTTCGGTGGGGTCGGAGTCTGAAGCTTGAGTTTTGCGATGGACACGAACTTGCCGTTGGGATATTTGGCCAGGTACTCGCGGTAGAGCCGCGGATCGTTCGACGATCCGATCGAGTTCCAGAATGCGATCTCCACCGCTTCATCGTTGCCAGCCGGGGCGGGCGCCGGTGCGGCAATTGCCTCAGGTTCAGGCCGGACCGGGGCTGGCGGGACAGCGTTGCCTGTGTACATCCAGACGGCGCCCGCGGCAACCAGCGCGACCACGGCGCCTCCGCCAATCCATGCATATGGAACTCGACGGGGCGGCGGAGCCACCTGGATCGTCGGGTTCGATTGTGAAGAGAGCAGCGCCTGGCTCAAAGCTTCGCCATAAGCGCTGGCGCTTACCGGCCGGTCGTTGGGGTTGTAACTGAGCGCGTGCAGGATCAGCTTTTCGGTCTTGCCGGAAATTCCCGGCCGCAGCGCGGCAGGTCTCACCTTCACGCCGGAGCGCTGCAGAATCGTCAATTGCACGACGTCTTCGGCCACGAAGGGCTTGCGTCCGGTGATCATTTCATAGGCAATGACGCCGAAGGCGTAGACGTCGGTGGCGGCGGAAGGCTGCCCGCTGAACTGCTCGGGGGCCATATAGCCGGGGCTCCCGGCGATCCGCGTATGGGTCTGATGTTTCGCCGCGAGATCGCTGATGGTCGCCAGGCCGAAGTCGATAAGACGGACATGCTCGTCTCCGCCCGGAAGCACCTGGAGCATGATGTTCTCGGGCTTCAGATCGCGGTGCCAGATGCCCTTATCATGTGCCGCGCCGAGCGCCTGCCCAATCTGCCGGACGATATTGGCGGCGCGTTCCAGTGGAATCCCGTCGGAGGTAATCACCGCTCGAAGCGGTTGGCCCTCCACGTACTGCATCACCAGGAACGGCCGGCCATCCGGTGTGCGGGCGCTATCCAGAGCGCCGACCACCCCGGGATGATCGATCAGCGCCAGGGCCCGCAGCTCTTCGTGAAACTTCTTTTCGAACCAGGGGTCGTCAATCGCGCGCTCCAGCTGGATCTTCACCACCACGGGGCGATTGTGAAGCTGCTGATCCTGCGCCAGGAAGACCTTCCCGAATCCGCCGCTGCTCAATTCGCGGACAATCAGGTAGCGGTCGTTTAGCAGGCTTCCTGCCTGGACGATAGTGGGATTTTGGCCCGGGGTGATCTGAACCGTTTCCGACGCGTCGGTATTGGGCCGGTTGAGCGGGCCCGTTCCCCTGTCTCCCTGAGTGGGACCGGCCATGGTGTCGAGTATAACGCAGGCTGTACAAGCCTGACCCCGTCAGCATTGCTGGCCCCGCTACTGTTTCTTCTTTTCCGGAGACGCTTCGTGTTCGTGTGGCGCGGGATGCGGAGGCGCTGCGTGTTGCACCGGCGCCGGATGCGGAGGTGCGGCATGCTGTTGAGGCGCCGGCCGCTCAGGCGGCGAGGGCCGCGGCGGGCTCTGCGGGCGGACCTCGCGATTGGCGTGCGTTTCCTGAGGGTGGGCTTCGGGAGCGGCCGGACGTTGCGCCGGTTGTTCTGCCCGGCGCACCGGCGGCGGGCTCTGCGGACGGACCTCGCGATTGGCATGCGTTTCCTGAGGGTGGGCTTCGGGAGCGGCTGGCCGTTGCGCCGGTTGTTCTGCGCGGCGCTCCTGCGGCGCGGGCCGCGCCTCTGGCTGCGGGCGTGCCCGCTCCGCCGCTGCCGGCACGGCCGGCTGCCCGGCAGGCCGCGATTCGCGTGTGCGCTGCGCCGGGCCTGCTTCTGGGGCTCGTTCCGCCGGCGCGCGATACGCCGTGGCAAGCGGCCGTTGGGCCACTACATTCGCCGGTTTGCCATTTCGTCCCGCCGCGAACTGCTCGCGATTGCCCGCCGCTTCGCGCACATTCTGCACCTGCGCGGCGACCGGAGGCGTGTGCCGCTCACGCACCGCCGCAGATTCTTGCGCCGTAGGCCGCACGTCGATGCCGCCCCGCCCGCCGTTGTAACTGACCCGCCCGGGCCGTTCGCTCACGCGATAGTTGTAAAGGTTGTGCACGACATTGGTGTTGACATTGGTCACGGAGCGGTTGTAGAACAAGTGGCCGCCATTCCAGTACGCACCGTAATACCCGTGTCCGGTGTATCCGAACCCGTAATCGACGCCGCCGTAAAAACCGATATGGGCTCCCCAATAGCCGGCATGCCACAGGTAGACGCCATTATCGTAACCCCACCAGGGCGGTGTCCATAGCGCCCCTACGTATGGCGCCATCACCCAAGCCCCCGGAACCCAATAGTAGCCGGCGCTCGCGTAATCCCAATAACCCGGCGTCCACACGTAGTCGTCGCCCGGACACGGCGGCTGAGAATAATCGGGAAGCGGAGGCGGAGGGTCGGGCGCTTCCACCGCTTGGGCCGAGGTATCGGCGGCCTCGCCCGCGGGATAGGCGCTGGTATCGGTTGCCGGGGGCGCGGCGGCCGATTGGTCGACGGGCGCTAAATTCCCGTTCTCGGCATCTGCAGTGCTTGCCGTGGATGTATTTTGTGCATGGTTGCACGCCACTAAACTCGCGAGAAATGCAATTGCAACGACAGTGAGGGGCTTCAAGAGCGGTCTCCCGCGTTGATTGTGCATGCGATATGCCGTTGCCGGACGAGGTATGGACGAAACGCCACGGTTCCGATTGCAAATCGTGCCCTGTTCAGGCCGAAATGCCTTGGATGACCAGCGCAGCCAGCGATTCCGCGTATTTCTGCGACGGGACCTCGTTCTTCACCAGAAACCGGTAGTACAGCGGACCGTAAAGGGAATCGAGTACCAGGTCGAGATCCGCATCGGCGCGCAGTTGGCCGTTGGCCTGTTTTTGCCGCAGCATCAATTTGGCTTCCGCCCGCCGCGGATCGCTCCAGATGACGCGGAAAGCATCCGCCACTTCGGGATCGCACCGCGCCGCCACCAGGAACGATCGCAGCAGGCGCCCTTCGCGCCCCGCCAGCACGCGCGCGAAATTCTGCATCTGCGCGGTCAGGTCTTTCCTTAACGAGCCGGTGTCGCGCAACGGCAACTGCGGGGCCACAGCCTCCCGAAAAGCCTCGATGGCAAGCTGTGCTTTGTTGGGCCACCAGCGGTACACCGTGGTCTTGCTGGCCCCGGCCCGTTCCGCGACTGCCTCCATGGTCAACTGGGCGAACGCGGTCTCGTCCATCAGTTCGAGAGCCGCCGCCAGAATCCGGCGGCGCGCATCTTCATCGCGGGGCCGGCCGCGCCCGCGCTCCGGTTTTACTGGACTGGCCATCTCGTGCGACAATCTTGAATATACGAATTTCGAAACGCCTGTGTCCAGTATTTCCCACAGGCGCTGCGCCCAAAAAATGGGAGTGACCTGGGATGTGGATTGTCCGCCTTGCGCTGGCCCGGCCTTATACGTTCATCGTGCTGGCGCTGCTGATTCTGATACTGGCGCCGGTTATTATTCTGCGCACGCCCACCGATATCTTCCCCAACATCGATATCCCTGTCATCGCCGCGGCATTCAACTACACCGGGCTGAGCGCGCAGGAGATGGAAGAGCGCATCACGTCGATTTACGAGCGGTCGCTCACCACCACGGTCAACGATATCGAACACATCGAATCGCAATCCATCGACGGGCGCGCCATCATCAAGGTTTTCTTCCAACCGAGCGCCGATATCAACGCGGCAGTAGCGCAGGTAAGTGCCATCTCGCTTCCCATTCTGCGGCAGTTGCCGCCGGGAACCACCCCGCCGTTTCTCCTGACATATAACGCTTCGAGCGTACCCATCCTGCAACTCGGACTGGGCGGACGCGGCCTCACCGAACAGGCGCTCTTCGATTACGGCGTGAACTTCATCCGCACCCGCCTGGTGACCATCAACGGCTGCGCGATTCCCTACCCCTACGGCGGCAAACAGCGGCAGGTCATGGTGGATATCAATCCGGAGGAAATGCAATCGAAAGGGCTCTCCCCCGCGGATATCACCAACGCGGTCGCCAACCAGAATCTCATCATTCCCGCCGGTACTTCCAAGATCGGACAGTTCGAATACGACGTGGACCTGAATTCCAGCCCCACCACCGTGGAAGCTTTCAACGACTTCCCCATTAAGGTGGTGAACGGCACACCGGTTTACATCCACGATATCGGCCACGTGCGCGACGGATTCGCGCCACAGACCAACATCGTGCGGCAGGACGGCACCCGCGGCGTCCTCCTCACCGTGATGAAGGCCGGCAACGCCTCTACGCTCGCCGTCGTCGATGGCGTGCGCAAACTCCTGCCCGTGGTGGCCGCAACGCTGCCGCCGGAACTGAAAATCCAGCCGCTGGCCGATCAATCCATCTTCGTCCGCGCTTCGATCAGCGGCGTCATCCGCGAGGCCGTGATCGCGGCCTGTCTCACTGGTCTGATGATCCTGCTGTTCCTGGGAAGCTGGCGCAGCACCTTGATCATCGCCGTCTCCATCCCACTCTCCATCCTCACGTCGATGATCGTGATGAGCTTTCTTCATGAAACCATCAACATCATGACCCTGGGCGGTCTGGCGCTGGCGGTCGGCATCCTGGTGGACGACGCCACGGTGGAGATCGAAAACGTCAATCGCAATCTCGATCAGGGCAAAGAAATCGAGCGCGCCATTCTCGACGGCGCTTCGCAAATTGCCGTCCCTGCCCTGGTTTCGACGCTGTGCATCTGCATCGTGTTCCTGCCGATGTTCTTCCTCAGCGGAGTGGCCCGGTATCTGTTCGTGCCGCTGGCGGAAGCGGTGGTGTTCGCCATGCTCGCCTCCTACGGCCTGTCGCGAACGCTGGTCCCGACCCTGGCAAAATACCTGCTCCGGCTTCAACATCACGGGCCGACACGCAACCCGCTCACGCTGTTCCAGCGCGCGTTCGAGCGCGGATTCGACCGCCTGCGCGACGGCTATTACGCCGTCCTGAACGTGCTGGTGCACGGCCGTTGGATCTTCGTGCCCGTTTTCCTGGTCGTCTGCCTTTCGGGATTCCTGCTGTTTCCCTGGCTGGGGCAGGATTTCTTTCCGACCTCCGATACCGGCCAGTTCAAGCTGCATCTCCGCGCCAAAACGGGAACGCGCATCGAAGAGACGGCGCGCATTTGCGATCTCGTGGAGCAGTCCATCCGCCGGCAGATTCCGCACCAAGAACTGGCAACCATTCTGGATGAGATCGGGTTGCCCTATAGCAGCATCAATACCATCTACAGCAATTCGGCGCCCGTGGGACCGTCGGACGCCGACATCATGGTGGGGCTCGCCAAGGAGCACCGGCCTACCGGGGAGTTCGTGCGCATGCTGCGCGTCTCGCTGCCACGGGAGTTTCCCGGTACCGAATTCTATTTCCTGCCCGACGATATCGTCAGCCAGATTCTGAATTTCGGATTGCCGGCGCCAATCGACGTGCAGGTGGTCGGCAAAGACGTGGAGAGCAATCGCGAACTGGCGGATAAGATGTTGCGCCAGATGCGGCGCATTCCCGGCATCGCCGATCTGCGCATCCAGCAGACTTTCGACTATCCCAAACTGCACGTTTTTACCGACCGCATCAAAGCTGCCGAGAGCGGCTACACGCAGAATGACGTGGCGCAGAGCCTTCTGATTTCACTCAGCGGCAGTTTTCAGACCCAACCCACCTTCTGGTTGAATCCCGCCAACGGCGTTAGCTACAGCGTGGTGACGCAGGCGCCGCAATACGACGTCCAATCGCTCCAGGATATTCGCAATCTTCCGCTCACCTCGGGACCTTCGGGAACTCCCGAGATTCTCAACGACATTACCTCCATCAGCCGCGGGAATGGCTTCGCGTCGGTGAATCACCGCGATATCCAGCGCGTGATCGATATCTTCGGTAGCGTGGACGGCCGCGACCTCGCGGGCGTGGGGGGCGAAATTCAGAAAATCGTGGACGCAAATCGCAAGAACCTGGTGCGCGGATCGGAAATGGTCATCCGGGGACAAGTGGATACCATGCAAAAATCCTTCACCGGGCTGGTGGCCGGGCTGATCTTCTCCATCGTTTTGGTCTATCTGCTGATCGTGGTGAATTTTCAGTCGTGGCTCGATCCTTTTATCATTATTACGGCGCTTCCGGCGGCGCTGTCTGGAATCGTATTGATGCTGTTCGTGACGCGCACCACGCTCAGCGTGCCGGCGATGATGGGCGCCATCATGTGCATGGGCGTGGCCACGGCGAACAGCATCCTGGTGATCAGCTTTGCCAAGGAGCGCCTGCTCGAATTGGGCGATCCCGTGGAGGCCGCCCTCAGCGCCGGATTCACCCGCTTCCGCCCGGTCATCATGACGGCGCTGGCGATGATCATTGGAATGGTCCCCATGGCTCGCGGGGTCGGAGAAGGCGGCGAGCAGAATGCGCCGCTGGGGCGCGCCGTGATCGGAGGTTTGTTATTCGCGACAGTGGCGACGTTGACATTTGTTCCCTCGGTCTTCGCCTTGCTGCATGGGCGCCGGGCGCCGGCGGGAACACCGGAGGTGGTAGTCGTTCATGACTAGCCCGGAGATTGTGACTCCCGAGCGGGAATCCAAACCGCGCCTGCCGAAACTGGCATGGATCGCGATCGTCCTGCTGCTGTGCCTCGGAGCGGGGATCGTCTTTTACGCCGTCTCGAATGGTTTGCAGCGGCGCGTGCAGGCGCAGAGTGCCCTGAAAGAAGTAACCGACAACATGGCGATCCCCACCGTCACCGCGGTACACCCCAAGAGGGGCGCGGGAGCGGAGGAAGTGGTCCTGCCAGGCAACGCGCAGGCCTATGTCGCGACACCCATCTGGGCGCGCGTCAACGGCTATCTGAAAGCCTGGTATCACGACATCGGTGCGCGCGTGAAGGCCGGCGATCTGCTGGCGGAGATCGAGACCCCGGAGGTCGATCGGCAGCTCGATCAGGCGCGCGCCGACCTGGCGACGGCGCAGGCCAATGTCGATCTTTCGAAAATCACGGCCGATCGCTATCAGGCGCTGCTGAAAACCGATTCTGTGGCCAAGCAGGACGTGGACGACCGTGTTGGCGACCTCCAGGCCAAGAAGGCGATGGTGGAATCGGCCGCCTCCAACGTGCGCCGCCTGGAAGAAATGCAGCATTTCCAGAAAGTCTACGCTCCCTTCGACGGCGTGATCACGGCGCGCAATATCGATATCGGCGCGCTCATCAACGCCGGCAGCAATGCTCCCGGCAAAGAACTGTTCGATATGGCGGCCACCAACAAACTGCGCGTCTACGTGAACGTGCCGCAGGCGTACTCCCGGGATGTGCGGCCCGGCGCCCATGCCGATCTCACGCAGGCGGAATTTCCTGGGCGCAGGTTCAACGGCACGATTGTGCGCAATGCCGATTCGATCGATCCCGCGTCCCGAACCCTGTTGACGGAGGTCGACGTGGATAATCCAACCGGCGAATTGCTTCCAGGCGCCTTTCTTTCCGTGCACTTGAAGCTGAGTTCGAAAGCCGCCGCGGTCATTGTCCCCGTGAATGCGCTGATTTTTCGCGCGCAAGGCATGCAGGTCGC
This sequence comes from Bryobacteraceae bacterium, assembly GCA_035509055.1. Classification (GTDB taxonomy): domain Bacteria; phylum Acidobacteriota; class Terriglobia; order Bryobacterales; family Bryobacteraceae; genus PALSA-129. The sequence goes on from DATJMA010000176.1 coordinate 28,749, forward strand.
GGTGGTCCGCGGCGATAAGGCCGAACTCGTGCCGATTACCCTCGGGCGGGATTATGGCAACGAAGTCGAAGTGCTATCGGGCGTGACGCCGGAGGACGAGATTATCGAGAACCCCTCGGACTCGCTCACGTCCGGGACGGAAGTGCGCATGGCGAAGGCGGACAAATGAGGAGAACGTTACGACCGGCGGCAATTTTGCGGCAGCGGGCGGAATCGGCCGCCCTGCAACCTGCCGAGCCGCGGCCGCAACGGACCGCTGCTGTTGGGGTTCTAATCGCCGCCGCCCTCACGCTCTCGTCTTGCATGGTCGGGCCCAAGTACGCCAAGCCCGCCGTTCCCGCCGCGCCGGCCTTCACCGAACCGCCGCCGGCATCCTTCACCGAATCGGACGGCTGGAAACCGGCGCAACCGGCCGACGGCACACTGCGCGCGGATTGGTGGCAGTTATTCGGCATCGTCGAACTGAGTCGCCTGGAAGGCCAAATCGATGCCAACAATCAGACCTTGAAAGCGGCGGAAGCGCGCTTCCGCCAGGCTCGCGCCCTCATCCAGATAAATCGCTCGAACCTTTACCCCACCATTTCCACATCCCCCTCCGTCACCAATAACCGCCTCTCTGCGAACAGTCCCACCGGCACCGTTCGCGGCGATTACGGCGAATATACGCTGCCCATCGATACCAATTACGAAATCGACCTCTGGGGCCGGATCCGCCGCTCGGTGAACGCCGCGCGCGAGGAAACCGAAGCCAGCGCGGCCGATCTCGAAACCGTCCGCCTGAGCCTGCATGCCGAACTGGCCATCGATTATTTCGAGATGCGCGCGCTCGATGCCGATAGGCAGCTTCTGGACGAGACCATGGTGGCCTACCAGAAAGCGCTCGAACTGACGCAGGACCGGTACAACGGCGGCTTGAGTTCGAAAGCCGAAGTAGCCCAGGCGCGCACGCAATTGGAGAATACCCGCGCGCAGGATATCGGAGTGGGTGTCTCGCGCGCCACTTACCAGCACGCCATCGCCGTGCTCCTCGGCCGCAATCCCGAGAGTCTCTCGCTCGAACCCTCGCCGCTCAATTATGTGCCGCCGGTGATCCCGGTGGGCGTGCCGGCGCAATTGCTGGAGCGACGCCCCGACATCGCCGCCGCCGAGCGCCGGGTGGCCGAGGCAAACGAGCAGATCGGCATCGCGCGCGCGGCTTTTTTCCCGCAGCTTTTCATCACCGCGGCCGGCGGCCTGCTCGGCAACACGCCCATCGATTGGATGAGCTGGCCGAGCCGCTTCTGGTCGGTAGGACCGATGCTGGCCGAGACCCTGTTCGATGCCGGCCGGCGCCGCGCGCAATCCGAAGCCGCGTTGGCGGCGTATGACGAAACTGTCGCCAATTACCGCCAGACGGCGCTCAGCGCGTTCCAGGACGTGGAAGATAATCTGTCGACGCTGCGCATCCTGGAACAGCAGGGGCATGCCCAGAAGGTCGCAGTGGAAGCGGCTAAGACCTCGCTCGACTTGTCCATGAGCCGGTACAAGGGCGGGCTCGTGACATATCTCGAAGTCATCACCGCGCAGAGCATCGATTTGCAGGACGAGTACACCGAAGTGGATATTCTGCGGCGGCGCATGGACGCCAGTGTGCTTTTAATCAAAGCGCTCGGCGGCGGTTGGGACGTCTCGAAGCTGCCGAAGACCTGACGCCATTACTCCGTCCGCCGGATCCCCGATTGCTCCAGCGCCGCCCGCGCTCGCTTGCGCATCATCGATTCGAACGAAACGCGCGGCACATCCACCAGCTTGCGCAATTCGGCATCGCGCAGCAGGCGCTGCGCGGCGTTGGGCATATGCCCCGCGGCGCGATCGAATGCGCCCTGGGAAACCGCCCGCATGCCGGAGATGGCGCGATAATAGCCCTGCTGGCCCGCGATCTTGTGGCAGCCGAGCACTAACGCTTCCAGCACCTCCGGGCTTTCTTCGATGCGGGAAACCGTCCCGCCCCACTCGTCGAGAAACGGGCAGAGCGGCAGCAGCGTGGCTGCCGAGCGGCGCAGCCCTTTCACGGCCCGCAACGGATAGTGCCGGTGCCCTTCGGCGGCAAGCCCGGTGTGCTGATAGATGAAAACCGCCGGCGCGAAACGGCCGCGCGTGGAGAGGTGCTCCATGACCGGTGCGGTGGCGGCGTTTCGTTTCCAGAACCCCATCCCTTGCGTGAGATCGCCGCGATTGTGCGCCAGCGTCATCGAGAGACGCAGGATGTCGAGCTCGGCGCCGCGCTCGGCGCATACCGCCTCGAAAACCGCTTGTTCGCGGTCGATCTCGCATTCGATGGCGGCGAGCGCTTCGTCCGCGGAGACAGTATCGCCGCGCTCCAGCAGATAGCCGAGCCCCGCGGCGATGGCGCTCCACTGTTCGCCGTCGTGGCCGCTCACGCCGCGCACCGCCCGGATGGAAATGCCCTCCTCTGTCCACGCCCGCGACTCCAGCGCGAAGCGCAGCATGGCGCGGAGCGAATCCCGGTCGCGCGTTTCCCGCCAGACCACGCCGCGGATTTTGGTATCGACATCCGTCGGGACGAAAGTGGCGACGGTGGCGTGATGGCAGGCGAGACAGATGGCGAAATAGTCCTGCAGCTGCTCCTCGGTGGTGAGGCCGGCGTCCAGTATGTTCTCCCAACTGGAGAGCACGCGTAGAAAACCGTCGGGCGACCCGCCAAGTTCGATCAGGCGCCCGTTTTCGCGAGCCGGCAGACGGTCGTCGAGAAATGGGGCGGTGCTGTGTACCTGGCCGATAAGCGTTTCTGGGGAAATCCATTGCCTCCAGGCTACGGCCGGATCTTTTGGCGTCGGGATCGGCAAATTCCAGATTACCGGAGCGGAGGTCGATTTATGGCAGCGTCGTTTCCCGAGCCGGAGTGTGCGTCTCGTGCGAAGCGCGACTGGCCGGGTGGCCTGCTGATCCGCCCTGCTCGAATTGTTCCGACAATTGCGCCCACGCGGCCTCGCTCGTGACTGCTATAACACGGTCCCCGCCTTGAAGCTTGGGCGCGGATTTTGGCCAGAATACCGTATTGCCCCTAAGAATCAGAATGATCTCGACGTCCTGGCTTTGCCCGAGGCAAGCCGATTCAATCTTTTGCCCCACACATGGGCTGTCGGGACGCAGCGCTCCGATCCGCATCTGTTTTCCCTCGATCACGTTGATCGGCACGCCTGAATTGAGCAACTCGATCAGCCCGAGTGCCTGTCCATCGAGCGACGCGGCAAAGCCGGGCCTTCGGGTCATTTCGAGAGCAATCCTCACCTGCTCCAGGTAATGCGAAGGGGAATCGGAACGGCGGGGAACCTGCGCTTCGTAAAGGCTCTTGTATTTGAGATGGGACGAGAGGAGCGATTGCACCAGGTAGCTCAGGAGAACCGCGAGCGCCGCCGCGACGAGTAAGTGATAGCCGCCCGTCATCGAAGTCACCATCAGCAGGGTAGCGATAGGAACCCGCGCCGCCGACGCGAATACGGCAGCCATCCCGACGACCGCGAAAGCCGCCGGCGGCTGGTGGAAAATCGGGCTCAGGAACCCGCCCAGCATCGCTCCGGTAAACAGGCTGGGCGCGAAAACGCCGCCCGATCCGCCCGACCCGATGGTCAGCGCGAATGTCAGAATCTTGCCGAAGACGAGGCAGAACAGCAGAGTCGCCGGCAGGTTGCCATCGATCGCCGCCTGGATCCAGCTGTAGCCTCCCCCCAACAATTGCGGAAATGCCACCGCCACTAAACCCACCATGCAGCCGGCGATCGCGGGTTTGCAATGCGGCGGGCACGGAATTTTACGAAAGAGGTCGCGCACGCCATAAAGCGCCATGGGAAGCACCGTTCCGATCACCCCGCAGGCAATGCCCAGAACCGCGTACCAGCCGTAATCGCTGGCGCCCGGGGGGGACAGCGTGGCGGGCACGGCGAACAGAGGCCGGAATCCCACGAAGAGCCCGTTCACGGCGTACGCCACAATGGAACCGAGCAACGTGAAGATCAGGGCGCGGGACTCGAACTCCACTTCGCTGTAAAGAACCTCGACGGCAAAAATCGCGGTCCCGATCGGCGAACGGAAAATGGCCGAAAGTCCGGCCGCCATGCCGATCAACAACAACAGGCGGGCTTCCTGTTCCGTGCGGTGGGTCTTTTTGGCGTATATGGATGCAATGCCGGCGCTAATCAGCGCGGTGGGGCCTTCACGTCCGGCCGAGCCGCCGGAACCGATCGTAATCGCGGACGCGATCAGCTTGATAAAGGGTACCCGGGAGCGGATAATGCCCTTCAAATGGTGGAAGGCCTGAACGGCGGCATCGGTTCCGTGGCCTTCGGCTTCCGGCGCCCATAGGTAGACGATCATGCCGGCCAGAAGACCGCCAAGCGTGGTCGACAGCGGAATCCACCACAGGCCGTGAGCGGCGGTAACCACTCCCGAGAGGCCGCTGTCGATAGCCAAAGCAGGAGGCTGGTACCTTCCGATCCATCCCAGAAAGAATCTCTGCGACCAGCTCAGCAGAAATACAAAGACCCGGGCGCTGATTGCGCCCACCACCCCCAGGAGGACGCTATCGATCAAGAGTCTGCGCTGTCGTGTGATCATTCACCATCCAGACGGTACCCTGTCTGAAGCAGCTACCACTACTTGTTTACTGCACTCGCGTATCCAGACAAGGCGATTGGTGCACTTCCGCACTTTGTGCGCGCGACCTCCTGACCCGGCAGGATGTAACTATTGTTCACGCGGTCTCACACTGGAAGATGGGCGTGGGCCCAAGCCACGCCGAATTGTCGTAGGAGAGGAGAAAATCGTGCAATATCGGAGTACACTGCTCGCTTGTGGCACAGCCGCACTGATGGTTTGCGCGGCGGCGCAAGCGGCGACGCTCAGCAAAGCCGACAAGGAATTCATGAACACCGTCGCCACTATGGACATGACTGGAGCCCATCAGGGGCAATTGGCGGAAAACCGGGCAGCCAAACCCGAGGTGAAAGATTTCGCCAGAATGCTGGTGAAGGACGAGAGCGAGTCTTATGGCCATCTCGAGCAAGTGGCTGCCAGGACCGGAGCGACTATCCCCAGGGGGATCAACACGGGGCACATTCCGGAAATCCGCAGCCTCGAAAATCTGAACGGCGCCCGGTTTGACCAGACTTTCACGCGAAACCAGGTCAGCGACCAGCAGCGCGCGCTCGCAGTATTCAAACGGGAAGCCAAATACGGCGAGAACAGTGACGTGAAGGCGTATGCCAACAGCATGATCCCCGTGCTGGACAACGATCTGAAGCGCGCCCAGCAATGCGCCGCCGCCAAGTAGTTTTCGTGGGATGTTCCGAACGCAAAGCGTCGCTCACTGGCGGTCACGGGCTCGGCAAGACACTTTCGCTTGCCGAGCCGCGGCCGCTGGGGAGCGGCGCCTTTCCTGTTTGGCTGCCCGGCATTTCGAATCGCCGGCGCCGGACTGAAACGTGCAAGATGAATTAACCGTCAGCCGGGAGGGACAGCGATGTTCGGAAAGCAGGTCACGCTCTTTAAGTTATTCGGGTTTGAGGTGCGGGTTGATGCCAGTTGGTTGTTTCTGGCTTTCCTGATCACTTGGACCCTCGCGGTGGGGTACTTTCCCTACCGTTACCACGGTTTGCCCACTCTCGATTACTGGTGGATGGGGGTTGCTTGCGCCATCGGGTTGTTCGCCTCGATCGTGGTGCACGAACTGTCGCACTCTTTGGTGGCGCGGCAACATAACCTGCCGATGAAGGGAATCACCCTGTTTATCTTCGGCGGCGTCGCCGAAATGAGCGATGAGCCGGCCGATGCCAAGACTGAGTTTCTAATGGCAATTGCCGGGCCGATCGCCAGTATCGTGATTGGCTGCGTGCTGTACCTAGTCTACGCGGCTGGGCGGAATACCTGGTCAACGCCCGTGGCGGGTGTGATCGGGTACCTGGCATGGCTAAACCTTGTGCTGGCGGCGTTCAACCTGGTGCCGGCATTCCCGCTGGATGGCGGGCGGGTACTGCGCTCGGCCCTGTGGTATTGGAAAGGCAATCTCGCGTGGTCCACGAAGATCGCGTCGTCCATCGGCTCCGGATTCGGCATCCTGCTGATGGTGCTGGCGGTCTGGCAGCTTTTTTCGGGCAACTTTGTCGGAGCCATGTGGTGGTTCCTGATCGGGCTCTTCCTGCGCGGCGCGGCCGAATCGTCATACCGGCAATTGATGATGCGGCAGGCGCTGACCGGCGAACCGGTATCGCGGTTGATGAGCAGCACCCCCGTTACCGTGACGCCGGATACGTCCATCGAGCATCTGGTGGAAGACTACATCTACAAGAAGCATTACAAAATGTTCCCGGTGGTTTCCGAGGGGTCGGAGAGACTGGCCGGATGCGTCACCACCAGCGACGTCAAGCGGATTCCCCGCGGGGAATGGCCCGCCCATCGCGTGCAGGAACTGGTGCATCCCTGCTCGGATGACAACACCGTTAGTTCCGACACCGACGCCGTGAAAGCTCTGGCCAAAATCAGCAAATCCGGCCAGAGCCGGCTGATGGTGGTCGATCACGACCGTCTGGTGGGTGTGATTTCACTGAAGGACCTGATGGCTTTCCTGGCCGCGAAACTCGATCTCGAGGGAAACTTCCGGCACGGCGCGCCGGCACGGTAAACCCCATCACTTTGGCACGCGCGCGAGTCTTGATGTGGCGCCGGGCGCGGAAGCAGAATGGGCATATAGGAGTAAATTTATGGCTGCAACAACGGTAGAAAATCGCCCTTCTGAATCCGAAAGGAGCATCGCGCGAAAGATCGAGCACGAACCCTTTTTCGGCAACAGCACGTTTTCGACGATGCGCCGCCTTTCTGAGGAAATGAACCGTGCGTTCGATAGCGTGTTCGGAGGAATATCCGGATTCGGCAACTCGGGACTCTGGTCGCCTGCCATCGATGTTCGCGAGCGGAATGGAAGCATCGAGATCGACGCCGAGCTTCCCGGGCTCACCAAAGACGACGTCAAAGTGGAGTCCACGGAAGAGGGCATTTTGATCGAGGGAGAGAAACGGCGGGAGCACGAGGAGACAAGGGAGGGATTCCGCCGGTCGGAGCGTAGCTACGGCAGCTTTAGCCGCTGGATTGCGGTGCCCAAGGGAGCGCAGACCGACAAAGCCACCGCCGAATTCAAAAACGGAATGCTGCACGTGCGCATTCCCGTTCCGGAGAACCGGCAGCAGCGCCGCAAGATTCCGATCGCCGCCTGATCCTGTGGTCGAAGAGCGGTGCCTTCGCGCCGCCGGCAGCTAAAATAGCTGCTTGCGGCGAACTTGGGTATTCCTCATTGCGGCTCGCGCGCTGGCTCATGTGGTCAGCATGAGTTCGGGCGATCTCACGGTGGATGGCGCCCAAGCGCATTTTGAGCTGCGCATGCCGCTCTACGAGATCGCGCACGTGCCGGCGCCCGAAAAGACACTGCTCGATCACGTGCGTTTCGCGGGAGCGCGGCTCACAAACTCGAGTTGCGCGGCAGACCAGGCGCGGGACTTATATATCTGCGAAGGCGACTACCAGTTCCCCGCCCCACTGGAACACATCGACATCGACTGCACACTGCCGTCGGTAACGGTACCGAATCACGTGCATCTGCTGCGCGCGCGGATGGGCGAAAAATACGATCAGGCCCTGTTCGACATTTCTTTTCCTCACGCCACCTTGCGCTTCCGCCCGCGGACGGGGGCGGAAACCGCGCTCAGCGAAGCCGGCGCCGGATGGATGCGCGCGCTGGGAGGAGCCGCCCAGTTGCTGTTTTTGGCGGCGCTGGTGCTGGCGGCGCGCAGCCGGCGCGAATTGCTGGCGCTATCGGCGATGTTTCTTGCCGGACAAGTGGTCTCGGTGCTCGCCATGCCGCACCTCTCCTGGCAGCCGGCGCCGCGGTTTGTGGAAGCGGCGGCAGCACTGACCGTGGCATATCTCGCGGTCGAAATCCTCCTGCTGCCGCAGGCGGGCTGGCGCTGGGGGATTGCCGGGGTGCTCGGCTTGTTCCACGGGCTGTACTTTTACCTTTTCCTGGAGACCACGGGGTATGGCGCTGGGTGGGTTCTGGCGGGAGCCGCAGTGGCGGAAGTGGCGGCGATCTCGGTGGCCACGCTGCTGGTGTCGCAGATGGTACGAATTGCCAGGCCGCTGCGGCCGGTCCAGGTATCCGCGGCGGGTCTGCTGGTCTTTGGACTGATCTGGTTTGGTTTCCGCCTGCGGAGTTGACGCGCCCCCAAAAAAGCAATCGCCGCGACCGTAAGGAAACCGTGCCTGGTGTGGCACTGTCTCCTCGCGGCCGCGGCTAGCAGTTTGTACGTGGGAGAAAAACTATCGCTGCTGAGAATCGGCCACGATGTGAATGCGCCGGTTCTTCTGCCAGCACGCTTCGTCGTGCTCGTCGCAAAGCGGCTTTTCCTTGCCATAGCTTACCGTGGCGAGCTGGCTGGCAGGAATACCGACCTGCACCAGATAAGCCTTGGCGGCATCAGCCCGTTCCTGTCCGAGCGCCATATTGTACTCGGCGGAGCCACGCTCGTCGCAGTGGCCTTCAACCGTCAGCTTGTAGTCGGGATAATCTTTGAGAATGTCCCGCAGTTCGGTCGAATCGGCTTCGAGGGCTTTGATGGCATCGGGACGCAAGGTGTGCTTGTCGTAATCGAAATAGGCGTCCTCAATTCGCGACAACAGCGTGTCGATTCGGGCGCGGGTCTGCGCGTTTGGCATCCGCGAAGTCTGTTGGGGAGCGGGCGTCGGCGTCGGCGTGGTGTTGGTCCGGGCGGTCTGGGTATTGGACTGCTGCTGCGTGGTAGCTGCCGGTGGCGATGGCGGCGGCGGGGCTTGGGCGGCAACCTTTTTCTTGGCGCACCCGGCGCTCAAAATAGCGGCAATCGCCACGGCCAGTACTGCAAATCTGCTGGAATACTTCACTTTCGAGTTTTCCTCCTCTGTTTCTTTTTTTAACCCGTAACACCGTTTGTTACCATCCTGTCCGGACTGTATTTTGCGCCGGCCCCGGGTTTGACTACACTTAAGTCTGAGGCATCCGTGACGCCGTCGAATGGTACAAGTGGGACTCCGTCTATACGTGTGCCGGAATCCCTGCTTCGGCGCCGTCCCTGGCTTGTGGTTTCTCTGGGCTTTGGCGGATTGCTGTTTTTCATTCTGGCCGCATGCATCGGCAGCTTATTGATGCTCGGGCATGTCCGGCAGCAGGAGACCGCGATGCGGCAGGCTTTTCTGTCGCGAGTCACGGCACTCGACCAGATCCGGTCGAGCATCTACCTTTCCGGCACTTATGTTCGCGATTTCCTGCTCTCGCCCGATATTGACGGCGCGCAAGCACAAGCGGCGCGCCTGGTGAGTCTCGAGCATGAAACGCACAATTCGCTGGATTCTTACGGGCGCTCCGCCGCCCCCGAGGAGAGAAAGCCCTTCCAGGACTTAAGGGCCGAAATCGATGCGTACTGGCGCGTGCTCGACAGCACGCTGGCCTGGACGCAGGATCAGCGCGACCGCCTGCGATACTCCTTCTTCTACGACGAATTGGTGCCGCGCCGCACCACCATGCTGCAAATTGCCGATCGCATCGCGACGGTGAACGAACGCGGGCTGGCGCGCGCCGAAGACCAGTTGGCCGCGAGTTCCGAAAATCTCCGCCGCTCGCTGATGTTGACCTTCGCCATCACCCTGATTGGCGGCATCGTCCTGGCGTTGATGACGGTCAGCCGCACGCTCAAACTGGAGCGCGAACTCGAACGCCGCCTGGAAGAAAACGCCCGCGCAAGCGAAGATTTGCGCGATCTTTCCGCCCGCCTGCTGCGCGCCCAGGAAAACGAGCGCCGTACCCTGGCGCGCGAACTGCACGATGAAGTGGGCCAATCGCTCTCCGCCATTCTGATGGAGACGGAAGGCGCGGCGTGCGCCGAGGAACCGCGCGAAGTACGCAATCATTTGGGTGCCATCCGCGACATGGCCGAAAAAACCGTCAATCAGGTACGCGACCTCGCGCTTTTGCTGCGCCCCTCCATGCTGGACGATTTCGGCCTGGTTCCCGCCCTGAAATGGCAGGCGCGCGAGACCGGCAAGCGCACGGGACTACACGTCACCGTGCAGGCGGATGACACCGTGGATGGGCTGCCCGATGAACATCAGACGTGCATCTACCGCCTGGTCCAGGAAGCCTTGAATAACTCCTCCCGCCACGCCAGCGCACGCAATGTGGAAGTTCGCGTGGCCCGCGACGGAGCCTGGGTAAGGTTCTCGGTCCGGGACGACGGCGCGGGTTTCGATCCCCGCCTGGTGCGCGGATTGGGACTCCTCGGCATGGAAGAGCGCGTCGGCCGCCTTGGCGGACAAGTACGGATCGATTCGCAACCCGGCCGCGGCACGATGGTGGCAGCCGAGTTGCCAGTAGCCGAGATGGCGGTAAAAAACGAACAAAATGGCCATTCGCATTCTCTTAGCTGACGATCACGAAGTGGTGCGCGACGGCGTCCGCGCCCTACTCGAGAAACAGACCGATATGCTGGTTGTGGGCGAGGCCGCGGACGGCCGTGAGGCCGCGCGGCTGGCCGAAGAACTCCTTCCGGATGTCGTGGTCATGGATGTCGGCATGCCGAACCTGAACGGTATCGACGCCACCCGGCGCATTCTGGCGGCTCATCCCCAGATTGCGGTCGTCATCCTGAGTATGCATCAGGACGAAAGCTACGTGCTGCGGTCGATGAAAGCCGGCGCCAAGGGATATCTGCTCAAGGAATCGCTGCGCAACGACGTGCTGGATGCCATTCGCGCGGTCTCCCAGGGTCGCTCCTTTCTCACGCGCAAGATCAGCCGCATGATGCAGGAGGATTACATTCAGGAGATGGAACAGCGCGGCCTCGAGGACAGTTACGACCTGTTGACCGACCGCGAACGCGAAGTTCTGCAGCTCGCGGCCGAGGGAAAGCCCAACAAGGAAATCGCCGGCGAGCTCAGCATCAGCCTGACTACCGTGGAGACGCATCGCACTCACATTCTGCAGAAACTGGGATTGCACAGCGTTCCCGAGCTGATTCTCTACGCCGTGCGCAAAGGAATTATCGCCTGAAGCCGGCGAGGGAATTTCACCCGTTAAAACCTCTCGTCGCGGGAACCGGTACCAACCGGAACGCAGATCGCTGGGGGCATCCGCTAGGCCGTGCGCACGGCCGGTGCATCGAGTACTTGGAGCACCCGTCCAAGCAGCTGGGAGCGGCGGAACGGCTTCTGTAGAAAGCCGCGAGGCCTTCCCGAACGTCCCAAATGGCTCACTTCTCCGGTTTCGTCGCGCGCGGAAGTGAACAGAAAACGGATTCCGGGATACGATCCATCCAGGTGTTCCACGAGATCGGGACCGTTCTCGGCCATGCCCACATCTACGATTGCCAGTTGAATGGGCTCGGGATGGTGCGCCACAACGTCTAAAACATCATGCTCCGCCTGCGCGGTCAGCACGGTGAAACCAGCTTTTTCCAGAGTTGAGGAAACATTCTTTACAACGCTTGCCTCGCCATCGGCCACCAGGACGACAGCTTTATCGGGAACTGGCATATAACCCATTATAAGCCGCGCGGTGGTCTCGATGCTAACCAAAGATGTGCGGCAAACTGCGGTTTCTACCGGTGTCCGAGACCAACACCGGTTCGGGTTCACAATTATGACTTTACAATGACAAACGCGAGGACGAGCTGCCGTCTACGCCAGGTTGAACGCTCCACCACTCTGACATCACGGACATGCCAGGCGTGTGAGTCTCGAGAATTCCTTGCAGCACATCGGGAATTTCATACACGGCGGTATTTCGGATGGCCGCCACGCGGTCCCGATACTGCTGGTATCGCTCTGGTTGGAGCAACTCTCGCACCGAGCGCCCAATGTGGGAGAAATTCCGCACCACCATTCCCACGCCCTGTTCCTCGATCCAATCGGCGTTGTATCGTTCGTGAGCCAGTGTCCACGCATTCCGCTCCACGATCACCGGCAGGCCCATGGCAAGCGCTTCGCTGATGCATCCCGGACCCGGTTTGCCGATGAAGAAATCCGAAAGCGCCATGTAGCGCGGTACTTCCCGCGTGAAGCCTTCCACGAACCGCGGAATGCGGAACGGAAGAACGTCGATTTCGCGGCGCACCGCCCGGTTGCGGCCGCACAGCAGAATCAGCTGCACTTCGCTGGCCGGCTTGTTAAGCAGTTGCGCGATTTTGATCATGTCCGTGGACCCTTCGCCGCCGAATAGCACCAGGCCTGTGGGCAGATCGGGCCGCAATCCGAGGCGCACTCGCTCGTCGGCACGGTCCGCCGGCGGCGGCGCATAAAAACGCGGATGGAGAATCATGCCCGAAGTACGCACAATGTGCGAGTCGGGAATGCCGAAGCCGCGCGCCTGGCGAACGGCCTGATCCGACCCGCAAATCACGTACTGCTCCAGCGGCTCAATCCAGAAATTCGGCGGATAATCGGCGATATCGGTGAGAATCGTGACGAATGGCGTTCCGGGCCATGCGCGGTCGAGCGCCTCGCGTAAGGCGCGATTGTAGTGCGGAATGAGCGAAACCACCATATCGGGCCGGTGGGCCGCCCAGTATCGCGTCAGCACTTCCACCTGCTGGCGGTGCGACATGCGGATGAGCAGGTGCATCACCGGCACCATCTGCTTGGTGCCCAGCGTCCAGCCATGGCGCAGCATGATGTTGTAAACGTCCTGAAACGGAATGCCCACCGACTTGCGAATGTAGTCGATGGAATCGAGCAGGTCTTGAATGCACAGCAGGCGAAGATCCCAAGGCCGTTGTTCTTCGCGAATCACATCGCTGAGGGCTGTGGCCGCGGCCCGGTGGCCGCCCCCGGCGTCAATGTAGATGAGATCGATTTTCGCGGGCATGGCGCTCAGTTCTGATGACTGTTGACGGCGATGACGAGCGGAAGTTCGCTGGCGCAATTGTGCCCCGCTGTTTCCTTCTGCAAGGTATGGGCCGTGTTGATCCCGGGCAGGAACGCTGCTGTGACAGGACGTCCCACCCAGCATGAGGGCGCGTCCAAGCCGAAAATCCACGCGATGGTCGCCGCCGTGTCGTAGGTGTAAACGGCAGTCTCGAGTTGGCCCGGCCGAATTCCCGGCCCGGAAAGAATCCATGGAATCTGAATTTCTTCCAGCGAGTTCTTACCGTGTCCGTGCCCTCTTCCGCCGTGGTCCGAGGAAATCAGCACATAAGTTGACTCGAGCGCATTTTCCGCGTCCAGCATATCCAGAATAAGTCCGACATAGCTGTCGGCGTCTTCCACGGCCCGGTAATAGGAAGCAGAGGACCAGCCTTCGGCATGCCCCGTGTGGTCGACGTTATCCAGATGTACAAACATGAGAGAAGGGTGGTTCTGCTTCCAATAGTTCGCAGCAGTCTCGGCGGTTTTAGGCGCCGGGTGAACGTGCTCCATCACGTCGGGGGCGTGCTTTTCCACCAGATTGGCAAATCCGCCCCAGTCGTGAAAAATGGCCTGCCGGTTGGATGGCTGTTGCGCGCGCATGGCTTCGAAAACGGTCGGAAACATGCCGTCTTCGTCGCGGCAAACCGGCGCGATTTCCACCATTTTCCGCAGTATCCCGTTGGAGGTGATGCCGTGCTGCTCGGGTCCGGCGCCATCGATCATCGACGCCCAGTTCGGACTGCTGAGCGTAGGCATGACGCCTCGTGCTGCCAGAGTCCATGCCGATCGTCCCATCAGTTCGTGCAAGCGTGGCGTCCTTGCGGTAACCACGCCATCCACGCTGAGACCGTCGATGCCCACTACGATCAGGTGCGGCGTCCCGGTTTGCGCCCAACTGACCGCCGCGCAATAAACCGGCAGAAGAAAGGTTGCAATTACTTTCACTTAGCCCTCCTTTTCGTTGATAACACTTAGTATGTTTGCGATCGGTTACAGATTCGATAAGGTTTGATTGCCCGGTACCACAGCCCCGTGTGACCGGCAGAAAGGTCTGCCCGTGGCGGCTAACTTTCACCGCTTAGTTATCTTGCTGAAACCGATCGAAGGCCGCCCTTTTATATGCACAAACACGAACCTCCGACCCTTGTCCGTAGGCGGACCGCTCGATGAGCCGTTGCGCAGCCTGCTTCGCCCTGTGAGACCGTTGATCGAGAACCTGTTCGCCATCGACCGTTGCCGCGAGATCTTCGAGAACGTCCACCGCACCGCGCCTGGAGACGGCGCGAGCGCCATCCGCCGTCTTTTGGAACTGCTGGCCGTGGAATATCGCGTGGCGCACCCGAGTTGGCTCGCATTCCCCGCTCCGGCGAGCCGGTGGTCACCGCCAACCATCCGTTCGGATCGCTGGATGACGCCATTCTGGCGGCGGTTCTCACGCAAGTCCGCTCAGACGTGCGCATTTTGACAAATCGCATGCTGGCCGCCTTCCCCGAGTTGCACGGCATGTGTATTTTTGTCGACCCGTTCGGCCAAACCGGATCGGTGCCAGCCAATGCCGGCGCCTTGCGGGAAGGCCTCGCCTGGCTGCGCCGCGGCGGAGTGCTGGCCGCATTCCCCGCTGGCGAGGTGGCGCATCTCGATTTTCGCGATGGCACGACAGCGGACCCGCCGTGGAATATAGCCATCGCCCGGCTGGCGCGAATCAGCGTGTCAGCCGCGCTGCCGGTCTTTTTTCAAGGAACCAACAGCATCGCGTTCCAAATCGCCGGCGCGATCCATCCGCGTCTGCGAACCGCCAGCCTGCCTCTCTAAAGGCCTCCAGGAGCGTTGGCTCGTGGACCAGGGAACTTCGCGTCGAGCAAACGGCGCCGCAGGAACTAAAAACTGCCAAGTCGTATCGTCCTGACTAGGGCGCCCGGCGGCAGCTGTCTAGCCGGCTGTCACCGAAACTGCCATCAGGGCCGCGGCCTGTTAGCCAGTCCAGTTAACAGCCACGCCCGCGCCAGCTTCCAATCCCGCATGACGGTCTCCGAAGATATGTCTAACACCGCCGCAGTCTCTTTCACGCTCAGCCCGCCGAAAAATCTGAGTTCCACAATTCGAGACTTGCGCGGATCCACGTCCGCCAGTTCCTGCAAAGCTGAGTCCAACGCCAGTACGTCACTGGCTCGCAGGTGAGTCAGGTCGGGCATTTCAGCCATGTCGATCGACTGCTGTTTGCCGGTGCGCTTGGTAGCCAGCTTACGGCGGGCGCGGTCGAGCAGTATCCGCCGCATCAATGTCGCACAGACCGCAAAGAAATGCGCCCGATGCTGCCACTCCACGGCATTGGTTTGCACCAGCCGCACGTAGACTTCGTGTACCAGATCGGCGCTTTGGAGGGTGTAGCCGGGACGCTCATTTCGCAGCAGGTGTCCGGCTACTTTGCGCAGCTCGTGATAAACACGCGCTGTCAGTTGTTCGAGCGCTCCCGAATCTCCCCCCGCCCATGCCCGTAGGAGCTGAGTAGTGTCTGCCTTCCCTGAATCGGCCATCGAAGAAGCTGCTCAAAGTATAAAACAGCCGCGCAGCGACGGTGGATTTCCAATAGTATATGTAGAGCAACCGGGCGGCTGTGAATTCCGAACGTTGGCGACAGATCGAAGAGCTCTACCATGCGCTGCGGTCGTGCGCTCCCGGCGAGCGCCAACGAATGCTGGCAGGCTCCGACCCCGACTTGCGCGCTCGTGTGGAGCAAATGCTGGCGGTGGGTTCCTCCGGCCAGATCCTCGATCGATCCGCCCGCGGTCTGATCGACGATTTCGACCGTCACCTCGCCATCGGACAACAACTCGGGCCGTATACCATTCAGGCCGCCATTGGGGCTGGCGGGATGGGCGCCGTTTATAGAGCCTTAGACGTTCGGCTCGGCCGCTTCGTGGCGATTAAAATCGGCACTGGATACTACGAGGAACGCTTCCAGCACGAAGCGAAGGCCATCGCCGCCCTCAACCATCCCAACATTTGTACCTTGTACGATGTCGGTCCGGACTATCTTGTGATGGAACTGCTGGAAGGGAAAACCCTCAAGCAAAGGATTGCGTCCGGCAAACTCTCCGAAAGGGAACTCTGCTCCATCGCCGTCGGCGTAAGCGACGCACTCCGGGCTGCACATTCCCGAGGCATCGTTCATCACGACATTAAACCCGGCAACATTATTCTGACCGGCTCCGGTATCACCAAGGTGCTCGACTTTGGTTTGGCGAAAAGCGCGGAAATGCAGCACTTCGATGCCTGCGAACCCGGCGCCAAAAGGGACTCCAACGGCATCGCCGGGACCATCGCGTACATGTCGCCGGAACAGGCCCGCGGCGAGCCTGTCGATGCGCGTAGCGATCTGTTTTCCCTGGGCGTGGTGCTGTACGAGATGGCCACCGGCCAACTCCCGTTCGCGGGCGGCGGTTGGCCAGACATCCGCGATGCGCTTCTCACCCTGCCTCCCCGGCCTGCAAGCGAGCTGAATCCCGGTCTATCGGCCGAGTTAGCGCGAATCATCGGCAAATCGCTCGCCAAAGACCCGGACGAGCGCTACCATTCTGCCGCCGATTTGCACGCCGACCTGGTTCTGCTCCAGCGTCATTTGGAACCCGAGAATCGCCCGCTGCTTTCGTTCGCCTGGCGCGCAGTAATGGCTTCGACCGTTCTGGCCCTATTGGCGGGGGTGGGAATCCGCATCTTCCGCACCGCTAAAACGCCGGTGACAAATCCGGCTGAATACGTGCAACTGACCAGCTTTTCCGATTCGGTCTCGTCGCCCAGTTTATCGCCCGATGGGCGCATGGTGACGTTCATTCGCGGCGGGCCGTCCTTCATGAGCCACGGC
Source organism: Bryobacteraceae bacterium (assembly GCA_035509055.1). Lineage (GTDB taxonomy): Bacteria > Acidobacteriota > Terriglobia > Bryobacterales > Bryobacteraceae > PALSA-129. The sequence goes on from DATJMA010000176.1 coordinate 45,589, forward strand.
CAGGTCTACGTCAAGCGTCTGCCCGGTGGCGAGGCGATACAGGTAAGTGACGATCCCGCATTGAAGTATGCGCCCGTGTTTACGCCAGACGGTTCGCGTGTGGCATACACTCAATTCTCGCGCGCCGGGCGGGCTCCATCTTTTGACACCGTGACGGTCCCGGTAGAAGGCGGTCAGCCGAAGTTATTCCTGACCAATGCCTCCGGACTTACCTGGATTGGCAGGCACCGGCTGCTCTTTTCCGAGGTTCAAGGCGGCGGCGTCCACATGGGAATCGTCACCAGCACTGAAGATCGCGCGCAGTCTCGCAACGTTTATTTTCCCGCGCACGAACGGGGCATGGCCCACTACTCCTATCTGTCCCCGGATCAGAAATCGGTGCTCTTGGTGGAAATGGACAAGATCGGGAAGTTCGGACCCTGCCGGGTGACTTCCTTCGACGGGAGATCCTCAAGCCGGCAGGCAGGTCCACAGGGCGTTTGCTTTTCGGCATCGTGGTCTCCCGATAGCGAATGGATGTACTTCGGCGTCGATCAGGGAACTGGCGGGCACCTCTGGCGCCAGAAATTTCCGAACGGAGCCCCCGAACAAATCACATTCGGCGCGACCATGGAGAGTGGTGTCGCCACCGCCCCGGATGGCAAATCGTTGATTACTTCAGTCGGACTGTACCAGGCTACGGTTTGGATGCATGACACCGGCGGCGATCGTGCCTTGTCCGCCGAAGGCATCGACAGCCATCCGCACTTGTCGCCGGATGGCAAGGTCGTCTACTACTTGCGGGCCAAAAGCGGTGTGTCGTCCACATATGAGCTATATTCGGTGGATCTAAGATCAGGCGCTACGAACCGCGTCCTTCCGGCTGCGCTGGTGGGCTCCTTTCAACTCTCACACGATGGCACGGAAGTGGTGTACTCAACCGGAATCGGGGACCGCTCCGAAATCTGGCTGGCCGCTCTTAATCGCAGTTCGGCTCCGGTGCGGGTCGCAACGTCCGCGGATCGGCCCTTTTTCGGCCCCGACGGCGAGGTGATTTTTCGGGGGTTCGGCGAGAACGAGAGTTTCGTTTACCAGGTTCGCAAGGATGGCAGCGGGCGGAAGCGAATTCTCGACGCCCCGGTGGTCGATTTGCGGGGCGTCTCTCCCGATGGCTCGTGGGTCGTTTTGAGTCTGCCCGCGCGTGAGTCGGAGAAATTGCCTGCTACCCAGGCAATTCCGGTTCACGGAGGGAATCCGCGTAAGATTTGTTCAGCCAACTGCGAGGTGAAATGGGCGCCCGATGGACGGTACCTGTACATTTCGGTGGGCAACAATCTCGAAGCGGCAAAAACCGGAAGGACATTGGCCATCCCGATTCCTCCGGGACGGCAACTTCCCGACCTGCCCAACATCGAAACTGTGGACGAGAAATCGCCAGGGGTCCGACAGATTCGCGTTGCAGACTTGTCACCTGGATCGAATCCCGCCATCTACGCGTACACGGTCACGCACTGGCAAAGCAATCTCTATCGGATCCCCTTACACTGACGCGCCTTTGTATTTTACGGAGTCGCGGTGTCTACGGTTATCCGGTTGGCGGAAACCTGGCCGGTCACCTGGTCGGTCTGGTTTCCGTTGGTGTCGAAGGAAGTGATGGTAACCGTACCGCTATATTTGGTCCCACCCGCCGAGAGTGTGATACTTTCCGCGATTAGGGTTTTGCCGACCCAGGCGCCGGTCGTGGCATTGTAGTTCAAAGCGAAATGGGTGAGCGTGTAGGTATAGCGGCCGGTTTCCGCATATACTCCCATGCAGAAGTTTTGAACCGATGGCGGGCGCCCGCCGGAATTCATGAATTCGGTTCCGTCGTTGTGCCAAACGACATATCCGAAGTCGAGTTGCGCTCCATCCGGAATGGATGGATTGTGCTTGGTGTTGCCCATGGAAATAAACTGGACATTCCACATACCGACAATCGAGGCGGAACTATTGGCTGCTGCCAGGTCGCGGACGAGATCCGCGGAGGTTGCTGTCTCGAGGGGATTCTGCGGATCGATCCGAAGCTGTCGGATGGCGAGAGGGGTTTGCAGCGTAAGGGAATACCCGCACGCGCCTGCCGTGGGAACGAACAGTATGCTGACGATCGCTGCGCTGAGGGAGGCAGTGATCGTTCGGTGTCTAGCGTTCATGACGATTTCTCCTTTTGGTCGCAAACCGGGACTCATGACTCATGGTTTGCGTACGTCCCCAAAGGCGCAATGCCAGTGGAAAAACTGTCATCTCACCAAAATTTTTCCTTGCCTATAACTCGGCTTACCGAAGGATCTTGACGAAGCCAGTGGATGCCCCCGATCGCGTCGCCATTGCCCCGCTTCACAACTCGTGATTAAGCCATAAATATCGACTATCGACGCGGAAGGCACTACGTCATAGCGAGATCCGCTGCCGCACAGCCAAACTAAAATCCACCCGACCGCCTGTAACGTGAAGGCCGTACCGCTGTTCCGCGACGTCGGCCTCAGGTGGGCCGCTTGTTTCGCCGGTTTTCATCGCCACTCCAACCGTCAACGGAGCCACTCTCGCTCACTGTCGCTCACATGCAGTCGAGCGCTTCGCGATTCCGTCATCGCAGGCGAAGCTATTTCTTTGCTTTCTTCGCCGGTAAAGGCATAAAGCTGCACGCCGAAGCGGCGAACTGGGTGGGGGCAACCTTCAACTCTTGCAGGTTGTTTTTGACCAGCATCGCGTTGAAGTCGGTGATCTGTTTCCGGGCGTCCTCCCAGGCAGTCCTGGTACGGTTCAGGTCGGTGCAGTCTTTCTCCCAGGTGGCGATCTGGGTGGGGGTGGGCGCCATGTCGAGGCCGACCTGCATCATGCTGACCATGGTATTGAACGCGTTGTTCAGTTCGAAGAATGATTGCAGCGCCTTGGGATCGGTCGCACCCCGGCCCCGCCCGCCGCCGCCGCCCCCGAAACCTGCCGGCATGGTGCCGCCAATCTTGGTCAGACTGGCCTCGAGTGTTTTGGCCTGCGCGGCCACGTCGGCGGGCAGGTTGCCCTTGATCAGGGTTGCCAGCTGGTCCTTCACCGCATTCACTTCCTCGTGCCCTTCGAAGCTGTGCTCCATTCCCTGCACGGAAAGCAGAGTCAGCTTGTTCTGGCTGCGCAGGTCAGCCATCAGCGCGGGACTCTGGCCGGCGCGCGGATCGTTCATGACGGTGACCTCGCGCGTGTAGACCTGGCCGTCTACGGTCAGCTTGAGCGTATAAACGCCGGGAATCACCTGCGGCCCGTGCGGACCCGGAGTAGTCGAGCCCGCCACCATGTTCATCTGATTCTCGAGGTCGTGCCGCAGGGCGGGCGGGTCGTCATACTGCAGGTTCCAGTTCACTCGGTTGAGACCAACATGCGTCGAGAGGACGCGAGTCTCGGGAGCGGCCAGCCAGTAGTGGGGATACGCCGCGTCCTCGATGGGCGGCGGCGGCGTGCTGGACATGGTGCGGACCAGGTTGCCCGCCGAATCGAACACCTGGAGTTGGATGGTCCCGCTCGGCTCGTGGCTGAGGTAGTAATCCACGATCGCGCCGTAAGGCACATTGGGCGCATGCGGCACTTCGATGGAGAACGGCTGGTCCCAGTTGCTGTTGATGCGTGCGCGAATGGCCTCCTCGGGCTGGAAGAGGTAGGCAGGCGATGCGCTGATGGCTTGGGCGTTGGCCGCGATCTGGCGCAGCGGCGTGATGTCGTCGAGAACCCAGAAGCCGCGGCCGTAGGTGCAGATCACCAGGTCGTTCTGGTGGTGATCGGTGTGGACGTCGAGGTCGCGGATGGAGGTGCTGGGCAGGTTCTGGCGCAGCGGCTGCCAGTGGTCGCCATTATCGAAGCTGACATACACCGTCGTCTCGGTTCCGGCGAAGAGCAAGCCCGCCTGCTCCGGGTCGGCCCGCAGACTGTTGATCCAGCTGCCGGTGCGCTCGTCGCGGGGCAGGCCGTTGACGATGCCGGTCCACGTCTTGCCCCCGTCCGTGGTGCGCCACAGGAGCGGCACGTCGGGGTTCTCTTCGGGAGGCAACGTTTGTCCGCGCTGGGCGCCAATGCGAGCGGCTACGAACGCGGTGTTGACGTCGTCGCCTGCCTCGATAATGAAGTTGCTGTGGGGCGGAACGTCGGCGATGTTGCTGACGTTCGTCCAGGTTTTGCCCTGATCCATGGTGTGGTAGATCTGTCCGTTGCTGCTGACCGTCCAGATCACGCCGCGTTTGACCCTGGAGATCGAGAAGTCGCTGATCGAGGGTGGGGCCGGGGGCGGACCGCCGCCCGCCCGCGGTGCTTGCCCCTCCGGTTGCGCCCGGGCTCCCGGCGGCGTGGGGTTCGGTTGCGGCGGCTGTGGGGGCGGTGGCGGCTCCGGCGGCGCCGTGCCGCAGGCCGCCTGTGGCTTGTCCTTCGGCGTGGTCAGATCGGGACTCGCGGCAGTAAAGGAATGGGCCCCGTCGCGCGAGACCAGAAGGCACTGGTAGGCAACGTAGAGAGCGCCGGGATCGAACGCGATGTCGAATTTCTTTCCGAAATCGCGCCCGGCGTGGTATTTGTCTGCATCGGCTCCGAAGTTGGGCGCGACGTTCTCCCACTGCCCGGTGGCCATATCGATCTTGATGAGGCCGCTGCCGCCGCCGCCCGGACCATATCCAACCCCATAAATGATGTTTGGATTCTTAGGATCGGGTGTATCGATGCCGAATTCAGACGACGGCAGCGGGCTCCAGTCGGTGAAGTTCACCTGCCCCCAGTTGCCGCGGCTCGAGATCATTACCGAGCCGGTGTCCTGCTGCGCGCCCATGATGTGGTACGGATAGGCGCTGTCGGTGGCTACGTGATAGATCTGCGAAATGACCTCCGTGTACCAGAGACTCCAGGTGCGGCCGTCGTCCAAGGTGACGCTGGCGCCCTGGTCGGAGCCGACCAGCATGCGATGGCCGTTCGTGGGATCAATCCAGAGCTTGTGATAGTCCTCGCCGCCGGGCGCGCCCTTGAAAGCCTCAAAGGTGAGGCCGCCATCGGTGGAGCGGTACATGGCGGTGCTCATGGTGTACACAATGTCCGGATTCTGCGAGTCCACGAACACGCCGCTGCTGTAATTGCCCTGCCCGTTGCTGATCCGCTGGGCGATCCGCAGATCGTTTCCGGCCATGTGCTGCCAGGTGGCGCCGCCATCGTCGGAGCGGTAAAGTCCCGAGCCGTGTTCGATGGCGTTGCCGACGATGTACATGCGCCGGCCCTTGGTGTGCATCGCGACGGCGAGCGCAACGCGCCCGGAGAACGGCGGAATCTTGATCTCGGTCCAGGTCTTGCCTTCGTCCGTGGACTTGAACACCAGCGGCGGCTTGCTTCTCGCCCCGCGGCCCGCGCCGAAACCACCGCCGCCACCGCCGCCGCCGGTTCCCTGCGTGGCGGCCAGCATCACACCGGGGTCGTCGAAAGCGTACTGGAGCTCGCGCGCGCCCTCGTAGTCGGCTGGCTTGAGGACATTGGTCCAGGTCTGCCCTCCGTCGGTGGATCGGTAGACACCGCCGCCGTGGCGGGTGCTATCGCCGAGCGCGGCGGCCAGCACCAGGTTAGGATCGGCGGGATCGACCACGATGCTGCAGATCTTCACCGTGTCTTCGAGGCCAATGTGCTGCCAGGTCTTGCCGGCATCGGCCGACTTCCACATGCCGTTGCCGAGACTGCCCTGAATGGGGTCGCCCGCGCCCGCATACACGATATCGGGATTGGACGGAGCCACCTGGATGGCTCCGATACTATCGACGCTATTCTCCTGGTCGAAGATGGGAAACCAGGTAACGCCGGCGCTGGTGGTTTTCCAGATGCCGCCCACCGGCATGCCGGCATAGAATACCCCCGGTTGCCCGATCACGCCAGTGACGGAGGAGATTCGTCCGCCATGGAAAGGGCCCACGTTTCGCCACCTGAGGCCCGCATAGAGATCGGGATTGACTTGCGCCGTGGCAGTGAAAGTTGATGCAGTTATGCTCGAAATTGCAAGCACCCAATGGGCCGTCCGCGACACTCGCGTCATAATATAGGAACCTCTCCTGTGAATCCTCGCCGTCATTGGGGCAGTATACAACGGCGTGGAAAGGGTACGCTCTCTAAGCGGGAGCGAGGGGTTCCCGTGCGCTGCCTTTCGGAAGCAGCGTCTGGCTCACGATGGAGCGGGGATTTTCAGCAACCGTTTTCCTTCATCGCCGCCCGGGCACAGCCGCATATTTGCCGGATCTCACCCACATCCAGGAATCCGGAGCGCCCGTCTCGCCGGATTTTACAAACAGCAGCACGGTTTGCGGCCCGCTGCAGTGGCGGAAGACGGTCGCGCTGCTCGCGCCCGCATGACCGCCGCTGAACAGCAATTCCAGGTCGAAAACTGCGGGCACATTATCTACTCGCAGCACGCCGTCGTGCAACTGGCCGGTGACCTCCATCAGATGCCCGCCGGAAAAGGTCGATCCGATGGTGTAATGCGGCGGCTTGTCGATGTCGTACGAGAGATCGATCGCCACTTGGGTGTTCGGGATGGGCTGCATTTTGGAGTCGGCTATACGCAGCAGCATGGTGCAGGCGTTTTGAGAACCCGGCGGGATGTTCGCCGGAATGTAGTCCTTGGCCGCTCCACCCACCGTCTGCGCGAATTTTTCCAACTGCGGCCGGTACAACTCCGGAGCGATGGTTCCCGGGTCCTTGCACGATGGCGGTGTCTCGAATACCGATGCCGTCGGTTTCATGGGGATGTAATTTCTCGATTCCACCACCGTGCTCGGCTTGGCGGTACCCGGCATAGTGAAGTCAATTCGCAGATAGAGCCCTGTTTTCACCTCGCGCCAGACCTTAACGGCAGTCTTCTGAGCCGGGTCCACGGCTTCGGTCACATCGGTTGTGAAGCCGTTGTACATCTCTTTGGCGGGTGGCTTACTCGGGTGTTTGAGCATGTCCTCGATGTCGGGGGCGCTAAAGGGATCGCCCCAGTCGCCGGCTAATTTCCCGGTCGTGCATGCGCTGGCTGGATCTTTTGCGTCCCAGAACAGGCTCGTCCCGGCTGCCAGGTTGTACAGCGTGACACTGTGAGTATCGCCGGATGGGTTGTCGACCAGCACCGCGTTCCCGTCGCGATATATTTTCATGGTGACGGGAGTGCCAAACATGGAGTTCGTTACGGTGACCGAATACGCCGTGGGCGGCAAGTACTGCGCCGCGAGCCACGGGGTCGCGCCAATTCCCAGTATCGTCAGGCTGCCCCAGCGGAAAAGCCGTTTCACGATGTCCATATCCATCCTTCCCTTGCTCACCGAATAGAAACGCCGCATCCGCAAGGGATTCAGCTCAACGTGAATGTGTTGGTGCCGGCCGGGTTTTCTGTCGGCATAGTTCGCGAGGATCGAGGCGGGTAAGAAATTCGTCCATAAATAGTCCTCGCTGCGGCGATAAACTGCGGAAACGGACGGGTAGCCCATCTTAGGAACTAGCCGGAGATTTGAGCCGCCCATTAACGTCAAGGACCAGCCCCAGCCGCGTCCAAATTGAGGCATCGACTCTCGCAGCGGCACCCGCTTCTACTCCCTGCGGCCGTGGCGCGGCCGCGCTCTTCCAGGACCGCGTCCGATGATGAGCGCGAAAAGGGCGCAGCAAATTACCAGACAGCCACCGGCTCGCCCTTGATCTTATGAATCGCTTCCTCGGCGGTGTAACTCACGCGGGGAATCTTCATCGCCTGTTCCAGCGCCGGAAGGGCGCTTGCCGCTCCCGGTCCGATATTACCGAGCGCCGTCGCCTCGCTCCGCATCACGTACACCACCGGCTCGCCGCCCAGGTGCCGCGCGAGAGCCTCCACCACCGGTTTGCCGGCGGGTCCGAGATTGCCCAACGCATCCGCCGCCAGCGCGCGCACGGGTGGCGACGAGTCGTCGAGCGCCTTCACCAGCCCTCCCATCGCCTTTCCCGCCGCCGGTCCCAGCGCCCGCAACGCCGCGGCGGAGGAACTGCGCACGCGTATGCTCGCGTCCGCCAAACAAACCTCCAGTGCTGGTACCGCCGGAGTTCCGGCATGCGGCATTTGCCCCAGCGCCCACGCCGCCGCGGCGCGCACTTCCACCTCGGGATCGCCGAGCGCCTGGGACAGGTCGCCCACCGCCGCAGCGCCATCGTCACCGAACGAGCCGATGGCTCGCAGTAGCGCCGCGCGGCCGGCCGCCGGCCCTGCCCGCAGCTCACGCCGGTACTTTTCTAACCCGGCGCCGCGAAACAATGGCGCATCGCTCGATGCGCTCAGCGGCGCAACCGCCAGTTCTTCGCCGGCAGCGGCGCCCTCCGGCACCCGCTCCAGTACCACGTCATTGATCCCCAGCTTGTAGCCTGACGACCGGCTGTCCTTGCCCACGCACACGTAGCTCAGAATGTGCCGGCCCTTGGCCAGTGTCAGCCATCCCAGAGGCTGCTCCACCGCCACCAGCACTTCCGGCAAATAACCGTGAAACACCGTCGCCCCGGACAGCGGCAACTCCGACGTCAGCGCCTCCCGGTTGTCCACATTGGTGGCCTTGCCGTCGAGAAGCGCGACATAATCCCCATAGTCCGGCGCCTGCGCGATGCGGCTCAGAATTTCATAGCGGCCCGCCGCGCGAACCTCGATCGGGATATCGATGCGCGCGCCCTTGTCCTCCGCCTCGAAGAAAAGCAGGTCCCTGCCCCAATCCACTTCGCGCTGAACCGACACCTTGCCCTTCGTGGTTTTCACCTCCGCCAGAGAGTCCTCCACGGCAATCTGTTCCGCGTTGCCGAGCGGCAGGCGCGCCGCTCCGTAGGGCGGCTCGGGCAGGCCTTCATTGACGCCCTTCTGATACCAGAAGGCCACGCTGGAAAAGTAATCCGGCCGTTCCTCGAAACCGGAACGAAGAGATCCGTCCGCGTTGTAGGTCCAGCCGGCGTGTTCGATTCCGGCCCACAACGACGTCGTAAAAGGTACCGGGTCGGGTATGTGCCACCGGTACCCGGTCAGCCGGGATCCGACCTGTTCGCCTTCCGCTACCGGCGTTCCGCTCCACAGTCCGGTGGCCACGCGCAGTCCCCACGCCTCGTTGACGTAGTCCTCCGTGCCCGTGCCCAGGATCTGCGGATGCGCCGCGCCGTCCACATAAAACAGATCGTCACCCTCGCCAAACCATCCCACCTGCGATTGGATTACGTTCAGGACGGTGCCCACATAGTGGCCCGCGCCCTGGATGTTCAGGAACGCGTAGTTGCCGTTGGCGGCCGGCCGTTCCTGCCGGTAATAGGCATGAAAGTAAGCCGCGTCCTCGGGCAGGGATCGATGTTGCTGCCAGTCTACGTGATAGTAGAACATGGTCAGCGGCCGCTCGCCTTCGTCCGTCACGGTGATCTTGCAGGACCCCCGAAACGGCATGGGCCAATAGCTGTTGCGGGCCCGGCCGAACGAGCTGTCGCGCACCACCATGGAATCGAGATTGCGATCGTACCCGTGTCCCACGCCGAAAAAATCGCCCAGCGGGACATCCACGCTCGGGGTCTTCTTGCCGTCGTAGTAGACGCGCAGCCGGACCAGGCGCTGCCAGCCAAACTCGTTGTCCGCGGCCGTAATCCAGATGTGAGTCACCACCCCTGGTCCGTGCAGGTCGGCCATGACGTAGGTCTCGCCGGGCATGATGCGCTTGCTGTCGTCGTTGCTTCCTCGATACCGGTTCCCGCTCGAGACGCGATGGGCGGAAAAGTTTTTCATCCTCGGAAGGTCGAGGAGATCGAAAGGCCCCCGGTCCGGGAGCTGGGCGCGGACGGCTGCGGCGAGCAGAGCGAACGAGAGAAGCAGTCTCATGGTGCCAGCATTGTACAGGCCCCGGCGGAGACTGACAAGCAGGCCGGGCCGCGGCGTTCTTTACTCCTGCCGGAGCGCCGCCATCGGATTCGCTCGCGCGGCCCGCCACGCGGGCACCAGGCACGCCATCAAGGCCACCAGGAGCAACAATGCCGCCACCGCTGCCAGGTTCGTCGCATCCAGCGGACTGGTGGCAAACAGCATCGACCGGATAAAACGCGTCAGGCCGGCCGCGCCGCCCAAGCCCACAGCGACTCCCACCAGAACCGGAATCGAGCCGCCTCCCACCACCAGTCGCACCAGGTCCCATCGCGACGCCCCGAGGGCCGCGCGAACGCCCAGTTCCTGCGTGCGGCCGGCTGTCACGAAGGAAAGCACCCCATAGATGCCGGTACAAGCCAGCGCCAACGCCAACAGGGCGAATCCGCCCAGGAGCTGGGCCGGTAACCGGCGATAAGTCACGGCTTCCGCTTTGATCCGGTCCATCGTCATCGGGTTGTCGAGCACCTGGCTCTTATCCACTCGCCAAACCGCGCGCTCGATCGACTTGATCATCGTCCCCGGATCGCCATGGACCCGTGCCACCAATCCCAGCCCGACCACCGGATCCTGCGCGAAGCTCACATACGCGCCAACATCGTCCGCCTGGTCCAGGCCGTTTCCCTTCTCATCGGCCACTACGCCCACGATCTCCCACGAGGTCATGGCTCCCAGGCCATGCCTGGAAGGCGCGATCTTCTCCACCAGCATCCTCTTCCCGAGGGCGTCTTGTCCCGGCAAATACGCCCGCACGAACGACTCGTTCACCACCGCCACGGGAGGAGAACTGTCCGTATCGCGCTCCTCGAGCGCCCGCCCCGCCACCAGCCGTAGGTGCAGCGCCGGAAAATATCCCGGGGTCACGATCTTGAATCCCGTCCCGATCATTTTCTCCGGGTTGTCGGCCATGTGAAACGGCATTCCGTCTCCCCAACCGGTCAGCGGAAGCGCGCTGGCCACCGCCGCCCCCAGCACGCCGGGCGTGGCCCGCACCGCGTCGAGCAGTTGATTCACGTATAGCGTCAGCTTCACCGGATCGGGGTCTTTCGCCATCTTCAGCGGCAAGCCGGCCCCCACCAAACCATCGGTCTCGAACCCCACGTTCACGTTCATCAATCGCTCGAAACTGCGCAGCAGCAGCCCGGCGCCAGCTAGCAGAATGAAGGCCGCCGCCACCTGCGCCGCCACGAACACGTGGCGCGCGTACGCCTTTCCGCGGCCGGCGGAATTGGCCCGCCCACCTTCTTTGAGCGACTGCGCGGGGTCGCGCCGTGAGGCCTGTATTGCCGGCGCGAGCCCGAACGAGATGCCAGTCAGAATCGTAACCCCGCCCAAAAACCAGAGCACCCGTCCGTCCATCGTGACGTTCGCCTCCGGTGGAAAATAGAAGGGCGGCAGCAGGCTTTGAATCCATTTCAGCAGCCCGAAGCCGATCGCCAGCCCGGCGGCTGCGCCGCCGCCGGCCAGCAGCAGGCTCTCCGTGAGCAGCAGCCGCACCACCCGTCCGCGCCGCGCGCCCAGCGCCATCCGTAGCGCAATCTCGCGCTCGCGAAGGGTCGACCGCGCCATCAGAAGATTGGCCAGGTTCGCGCAACCGATCATCAGGATCGCCGCCACCGCCCACATGAGCACCTTCAGCGAGAGCCGCGTGTTGGAACCGACCACGCCGTCCATGTACGGCCTTACCGTGGCGCTCCATCCTTTTTTGATGGCCGGGTAGAGTTCCGCGATGTGCCCGGCGATGGCGCTCATTTCCGTGCGCGCCTGCGCCAGCGAGACGCCTGGTTTCAGCCTGGCATACGCGCTCAAATAGTGATAATCCCGGGCCGGATTCGGAGCGAACACCAGTGGAACCCAGATATCGTTCCATCTCCGGTCGAATTCGCTCGCCCCCGGCAGCACGCCGATTACGATGTAAGGTTCGCTGTCCAGCAGGATGGAGCGGCCCACGATTCCTGCGTCCGCGCCAAACGCGTTGGTCCAGATACGATGGGTGAGCACCGCTACTTTTTGGCTGGCGGGTTGATCCTCGCCGGCTGCGAAGGTGCGGCCGAGCGCCGCCTGGACTCCAAATACTTTGAAATATGCTGCCGAAACAAAACCGGTAGTCAGCGATCGAGGTTCGCCGCCGCCGGTATAACTCACCGCGCCATCCGTCTCCGCCGCCATGGCGTCAAACGATTGTGCCTGCCGGCTCCAATCCAGGTAATTGGCCGCCGAAATGGGGTTCCGGTCGTATCCGGGCGGCTTCTCCCACAGTTGCACGATTCTCTCCGGCTCCGGATACTCGGCGGCCTTGATCAGCACTCCATCCACCATGCTGAAGATGGCCGCGTTCGCGCCCAGCCCCAAGGCAATCGTCAGCACCGCGAACGAAGTAAAGCCCGGGCTCTTCCGGAGAGATCTCCAGGCATAGCTGATATCCTGCAAGGTGCTATCGATCGGTGCTCCCACACGTTCCTCCCGCACTCTTTGCTTCACTTGCTCTTCGCCGTCGAACTGGAGACGGGCTTGCCGCCGCGCCTCTTCCCGCGTAAGCCCGCGGGCCATGCCGCGCTCGATCTGGATCTGGAAATAGGCGCGGACCTCTTCGTCCAACTCCTGCTCTACCCAACCGCGCCTCCGGAAGCGCTGCCACAAGCTCGCCATGCGACGGCCCCACGCCATGGCTTCAGGCCTCGTCCGCGAGCACCTGGTTTACGGCGGTGTTCACCTTCAGCCATTGCCGCTTCTCTTTGGTCAATTGCGCCCGCCCCGGCGGAGTGAGCACGTAAAACTTGGCTCTCCGCCCGGTTTCCAATTGCCCCCACTGCCCTTCGATCCAGCCATTTTCAGCCAGCCGGTGCAGCGCCGGGAAAAGCGAGCCGGGCCCCACAACGAACACCCCGTGCGTGACCTGCTCGATGCGATCGGCAATGCCCACGCCGTGCAGGGGGCGAAGTTCGAGCGTGCGAAGGATGAGAAGATCGAGCGTTCCCTGGAGAAGATCGCTGGCTTTTTTCACGCAACCGATGATATCGCGTGCCGATATCGACTGTCAATACCGGGCGGTTCCCATGCGCAATGGACCGCCCGGACCCCGAAAAGTACGAAATCGTACATTCGCCGCCCGCGGCTCCCGCGTCCGCGAACACCGGCCGGCCGCAGGCATTCGCTATTCTGAAAGGAAGCCATCGCAT
>DATJMA010000177.1:0-58849 GCA_035509055.1 Bryobacteraceae bacterium
CATCGGCCAGTAAGTCGCGCGAGGCGCGTGGCCGGGAAACTCCGGAATAGCGCGTGTTACGCTGAAAATTCCCTATGAGCAACATCGAGATCACTCTGCCCGACGGCAGTAAGCAACCGTTTCCCGCCGGGACTCGACCAATCGACGTCGCGAAATCGATCAGTCCACGGCTGGCCGACGCCGCGATTGTCGCCAAAGTGAACGGGAGTCTTTTCGATCTCACCCGGCCAATCGAACAGGACGCCACGCTGGAGATTCTGACGCCGAAAAATCCCGAGTCGCTCGAGGTGTATCGCCATTCCACGGCGCATCTGTTGGCGGCGGCCGTGCTCGAGTTGTATCCCGAGACGAAGCTGGGTATCGGTCCGCCCATCGAGAGCGGATTCTATTACGATTTCGACCGCGCCACTCCGTTCACGCAGGAGGACCTCGAAAAGATCGAGGCGAAAATGTGGGAGATTCAGAAACGGCATCTTCCCTATGAGCGTGTCTATACCAAAAAAGAAGACGGCCTCAAAAAGTACGGCGATGCCTGGATGAAGTGCGAGCTGATCAGCGAGCGCGCCGGCGACATTTTCAGCGAATACACGCTCGGACCGCATTTCATCGACTTCTGCCGCGGCCCGCATGTGCCCGACACGTCGAAGATCAAAGCTTTCAAGTTACTCTCCATCGCGGGCGCGTATTGGAAAGGCAACGAACACAATAAGCAGCTCCAGCGCATCTACGGCACCGCGTTTTTCACGCCGAAAGACTTGCAGGATTACCTGAATCGCCTGGAGGAGGCCAAGAAGCGCGACCATCGCAAGCTGGGCAAGGAACTGGAGCTCTTCACCGTCAACGAGGTCGTCGGCTCGGGATTGCCGCTTTGGCTGCCCAAGGGAGCGACCATCCGCCGGCTGCTCGAGGAATATATTCTGGAGCGCGAGCGGGCGCTCGGCTACCAGCATGTCTACACTCCCGATCTGGCCAAGGTCGATCTCTACGAGCGCTCGGGCCACTGGGCGCACTATCAGGAGAGCATGTACCCGCCCATGGAAATAGATCATGAGCGCCTGGTGCTGCGGCCCATGAACTGCCCGCACCACATCCTGATTTACGAATCGAAGCAGCGCAGCTACCGTGACCTGCCCGTCAAAATCGCCGAATTGGGCACCATGTACCGCTACGAGCGTTCAGGCGCGCTCAGCGGCTTGAGCCGCGTCCGCTGCATGACCCTCAACGACGCACACATATTCTGCATGCCCGAGCAGATCAAGGAAGAATTCTCCAACGTGATGCGCCTGGTGGAATCGGCATACAAGGATCTCGGCATCACGCAATATCGCTATCGCCTTTCCCTGCGCGACAAGGCCGACAAGGACAAGTACGTCGATAACGACGCCATGTGGGAGCATGGCGAACAGGAGCTCCGCGACGCCATGAACGCGCTCGGCCTGCCATATGTCGAGGCGAAGGGCGAAGCCGCCTTTTACGGACCAAAAGTCGACATCCAACTGGCCGACGTGATGGGGCACGAAGAAACTTACTCCACGATTCAGGTGGATTTCCATCTGCCCAATCAGTTCGATCTGCGCTACATCGGCGCCGACGGCAAGGAGCATCGCCCCGTCATGATCCACCGCGGGGTTATCAGCACCATGGAGCGCATGACCTCGTACCTGATCGAGCTCTATGCCGGCGCATTTCCGGTGTGGCTCGCGCCAGTGCAGGCGATCGTGCTCCCGATCACCGACCGTCAGGCGGAGTACGCGCGCGCGGTCGAGAAGCAGCTCACCGTCGCGGGCATCCGCGTCACTTTGGACGAGCGCAACGAGAAGGTGAACTTCAAGATCCGGGAAGCGCAGTTACAGAAGATTCCGTTCATGCTGGTGGTGGGCGATCGCGAGCAGGAGAACGGGCAGGTCTCGGTGCGCAATCGCAAGCACGGCGACCAGGGCGTGAAAACCGTCGCGGAGTTCCTCGCCGCGATTCGCGCGTTGATCGAGTCGAAGGCGGTCTCTGAGTAGCCGGGGTCAACTCGCCGAGCAGCCCAGGCCTAGCACCGCATTCGCCGATATCTCGATGTCCACGACGTTGACCACCTCGTCATGATTGAGGTCGTGGACAGCCTTTGCCTTCCCCAAAGCTTCGTTGACCATCTCCTGAAGATCCGCGAGGGTTGTAGTCCCTCCCTGATTGACATCGCAAGCCGTATAGACCGAACTCGTGAAGCTCTGCTGGCCCACGTGACCGGCAAAATCCGTGGCCAACACGCTGAATGCATAACCGCCGGTAGTGGATGGCGTGCCACTGATGACGCCGCTCAATCCGTTGAGGGAAAGGCCGGGTGGCAGCAAATCGCCGGGCGCGAGCGACCAGGTCACCGAACCGGTCGCACCGCTGGCCGCTATCGATTGGCTATAAGACACGCCCTCTGTGGCGACCGGTAGCGTGCTGCTCGTCGTGATCGATATGGGCGTCTCGACTACGGTCAACGCGCGTGTCCCGTAGTTACCCGTATTGCCGGTCTGTGTGGCCTGCACCAGCATAGTGTAGGTTCCGGCCGAATTGGCCATACCACCGATCAGACCCGCGCTGGAGAGGCTGAGTCCAGGGGGCAGGGTGCCGCTGGGTTGGATCCAAACGTAGCTGGTGGCGCAGCAGGCGGCGAGTTGCAGCGAGTAAGCCTGGCCGAGCGGTGCGTACTGCGTGGGATAGTAATTGACGGTAGTGGACGTTCCCGACGCACCGCTGATGAGCTCGCTTTGGGAGACCGTAAGAGTATTCGCCGACATGGCCGAATCGCTAAATGCGAACAAGGGATTGAACTGGCCGCCCTCCTGGGGGATTCCGGTCACTGCGGTCGGGCTCGCCCAGAGTAGCCAGGGCAGGCCGTTGGGAACGTTCCGCGAGGGCGCCAGAGCGGCGGCATAGGGAGAAACTCCGCCAACAATACGAAACGGGCTGGAGTAAGCGGTCCCCAAGGTTCCATTGGGCATTGCGGAGCACCCGGCAGCAGCCAGGCAGTTGTCCACCAATAGCGGAGAAACGGTGAGCGGAAAAAACTGGGTCGTGGCCGATTTGTTGGCATCGGTAACTATGACGGTGACAGCATAACTGCCCAGTGCCGTGGGCGTGCCCCATAGCTCTAAATCTCCGGGACTGACGTACGCCAAGGTCTTTCCGGCGCCCGAACGGAAACCCATCCCCGGCGGCAGACCGCTCACGGTCCAAGTAAACGGAGCGGTGCCGCCTCCTGAAACTCCAATCGCGCGCGAGCATCCCGAGCCGATGCTGCAATCGCCGAGATCGCCATATTGTGCGATCTGCGGCAGCGCTTCCGGCGATCCGGTAACATCGATGGCCATGTTCAATGTGTATGCGTGGCTGGCGGAATCGGACACGGTCACACCGAAGTTGTACTTGCCTTCTCCTGCCGTCGGTGTGCCGGCGATCACGCTGTTATTGAGGGCCAACCCGGCCGGAAGGGTTCCCGAAAGCGAGTACGTGTAGGGGCCGGTGCCGCCGGCAGCCGCCAACACCTGGCTGTACGGCGCATTCAGCGGCGCGTTCGGCAGCAGAGGGGAAGTAGTAATCCGGACCGCCGAAATGCTCAACGTCAAATCCTTGGTTACCGTATCGGTCCCGTCGGTAAATGTAACGGGTATATTCTGGGCGCCAGCCGCGGCCGGAGTGCCTGTGATCAGGCAAGCTGCCGAGAGTGAGATTCCGTTGGATGAATTCGCTGTGCACGATATGACGTCTGCAACCCCATTTTTGGTCGCGGTAAGTTGGTACCCGTTGCCGTAATACGGCACTCCGACAAACCCGTCGGGAAGATTGGGACCATCCATCAAGGTGAGCGGGGTGATTTTCATGGTGAATGCGGGCGACGCCGAACTGGTGCCGCTTGCCACGGACAGAGTAAAGCTGTACGCGCCCGCGGTTGTGGCGACACCAATCAGGCCTTCGGGCGCGGAAGGCGTTATATACGACGGAAGATCGGGCCGGAGCGCCAGCCCTGGCGGCAGGTTCGAGCCGCTGGCGACGCTCCACGAGTAACTGCCAGTCCCGCCGGTCGCGCCGAGGCCCAGTTGGACTTCGCCCAGCGGAAATGTTCCCAGGTTCGAACCCGTCGTCACCGAGAGCGCGGGCGGCGTCCCCGAAGGCAACTGAAGGGTTACCGGTGGGCTTGCGATTCCATCCGCGGTGAATACCACCGGCTGGTTCCCGAGCAGTCCCGCGGGAACCGTGAATGCGATCTCGTAAGTACTCACCAGGGTTGGCGCCAGCACAGCGAACGACACAAGCGCCGGTACACCCCCGACATAGACTCCAATGGTGGCGGCGGTGTGTGCCAGGGGATTGCTGGGGGCGACCGCGCCGTCGGGTGTCTGTGGGTTGGTGATGCCAAGCCCGGTCGCGTATCCCAATACGGCGGATCCGGGGCTTGAGGGGTTGGTGGCGGAGATGGTCATGCCGCTGGTGTTCGTGAAGGCCGAAATCGCGGGCGATGCGCTCGCAAGTTTCAATGAGAATGGCGAAGAACTTCCGCCGCCGGTGGTCGATACCGTAAGCGCCGCGGAGTTGCCCGACAATTCAAAGGGGGCGTAGAGATTTACCTGGCCGGGAGAAACATAAATTAACGGAGATGCCACGCCGTTAATCTGAACCGTGGTTGTGTTGCAGGTCGTCGGAAAAACAGACTGCGCCGACGAATAGCAATTATTTACGGTAGAAGGCGACAGGTTGGCGCCGAAGATTACCAGGAGTTCTCCTGGAGCAATAGCTCCCGTCGCTAACGAAACGCCGTTCGTCACGGAACTTACGCTCGGTACCTGTCCCCAGGAGTCGGCGGCGATTGTAAGCGGAATAATACAGAGCGCGCGAAAAATCTTCAAGTATCACCTCTGGCTTCCAGCGGATTATACAACCGGCTGCCTCACTACGTCGAGTTGGGGTTGGGGGCGCGTTCGAAGGAATGATATCCTCACGAGCAATGGCACCCCGAAGCATCGAAGCGCGGCGGTGGTTCGTGCGCGGACGCGTGCAAGGCGTCGGATATCGCTATTTCGCGCAGAAGTCGGCGCAGGCGCTCGGCCTCACGGGATACGCTCGCAATCTCGACGATGGCCGCGTGGAAGTCTACGCCGCCGGTCCCGCCGATAAACTGGCCGAACTCTCTCCGCTGCTCTATCGCGGTCCGCGATGGGCCGACGTCCGCGGAGTCGAGGAGCAGGAAGCCGCGGTCGAGACCTCCAGCTATTTCCGCATCGACTAATCCGGATTCCTCATAAGTTTCATACCCCCGGGAAACTCGGCAATCCGAGCTCTTACCACGCGTGGCTGTGCTGGTTCCACCATGAAATGGAGAGCGGGCATCCGATGGTCGCGCTACGAGTGATTCACTCCGCCCGCAACGCGTCGATAGGGGCAACCTGAGTCGCGCGCCACGCCGGAATCCGGCAGGCTGCTAAGATCTTGAGGCGCAACCTCGTACCAGCCGGGCTGCGCGAAGGGGAGCGAGGTCCAGAGCACCTGATGAGCGACGCTGAACATTGCCGTGTTCACGCCAAATTCCGAGCGCCAAGGTGGCGATCTCAATGGCCGCAAACCCGGGTGACTTTCTCAAAGTGCGCGGCGCGAATCGCGTCGAATTGCCGCGGCGTTCCGGACAGGCGGATTGGACCAGGTCGATCAACATACCGCGGCGGCTGCCGGCCCGGCCTCTACTAACGATCGTCGAAGGTCGCCAGCATGTCCGCGCTGGAGGCATCGCGGAAGCCTGCCGGGAAGAGGCGGATCAGGCGCCTGACCCGCAGGCGCATCATGCGTCCGCCGCCGGGAGCAGTTTTCGCGCGCGCACAAGCGTGATCCCATTCGCCGAGCGACTTGAACGCCTTTCGGCCGGCGGCCGTGATGCGGAAGTGACGGCAGCGCTCATCTGCGCTGTCCAGGTTGTCGATCAGGCCTTCGGTAACCAGGCGGTCCAGGAGGCGGTAGAGCGATCCGATTTCGAGCGCGACTTCGCCACCGGCGTCCCGTTCGACGTGATTCATGATTCCGTAGGCGTGCAGGGGTCCGCCAGCCAGGGGGAGAATGATGTGGAAATCGGCCCAGGCAGGCCTCCACCAGGTGCCGAGCATTCTCCGGCGACGTGTTTTCGGCCGGATGCAGCTCCTCCTTGGCGCGATTGGGCTAACGGCACGGGTGTTCTCCACTTTCCTGTTGACATTCTAAAGGAAAAGAGCGATCCTTCTTTTGGATGTCTACAGGAACGGCGAAAACCGACGTTTTACAGGGCACGCTCGACTTGATGGTGCTGCGCACGCTCGAAACCATGGGCTCGCAGCACGGGTTCGGTCTGGCCAAACGCATCCAGCAGATCTCCGAAGGCATGCTCGATCTCAACCAGGGCACGCTCTATCCCGCCCTGCTGCGCCTCGAGCAGCGCGGATGGGTGCGCTCTTCATGGGGCGCTTCGGAAAGCAATCGCCGCGCGAAGTTCTACGAACTGACGCGCGCCGGCAGGCGGCAAATCGAGCGCGAATCCCAGGATTGGGAGCGCACCGTGGCATTGATGGCGCGCTTCCTGCGTCCGGCGGGACCGGCGGAATAGGAGAGAGCCATGAGTGCCATTTGGAAACGCCTTCTGGCATTCTTCCGCGGCGCGCGCCTCGATCGCGACCTCGACGAAGAAATCGCCGCGCACCTGGCCATGCAGGAGGAAGAATTCCGGCAAAAAGGAATGACCGCGGCGGAGGCGCGCGCGGCGGCGCGGCGCGAGTTCGGCGGAGTGGCGCAAACCGCCGAGATCTATCGCGAAAGGCGCGGTCTGCCGTGGCTCGAGACCGCCGCCAAGGACGTACGCTATGCTCTCCGCGGGCTGGGGCGCAATCGCGGATTCTCCGCCGCCGCGGTGCTTTCCCTCGCCCTGGGAATCGGCGCCAATACCGCCATCTTCTCGATGTACCACGCGCTGCTCCTCCAGAGACTGCCCGTGCGGCACCCGGAACAACTGGTAACGCTCTATCGCACCGGCGGCTGGGGCCGCGGATTCTCTTCCTACCCGCTCTACCGGGAGATCCGCCAGCGCGGCGATCTCTTCAGCGCCGTGCTCGGCCGCAGCAGCGTGGACAAGTTGCTGTTCCGCGCCGGCCGCGGCGATCGTTTCGAGAAAGCCCAAGTCGAAGCTGTGACTGGCAATTATTTTTTGGCACTGGGAGTCTCGCCGGCTTTCGGGCGCCTGTTCACAGACGATGACGACCGCACTCCTAAGGGCCATCCCTTCGCCGTGCTCAGCTACGATTTCTGGAAGCGCCGCTTCGGCGGCGATCCGGCGGTGCTGGGCCAAGCCGTAACCGTCGATAAAGACCACCTGACCGTCATCGGTGTCGCCGCGCGCGGCTTCCGCGGCGTCGACGTGGACCATCACCCCGATCTGTGGGAGCCTGCTTCGATGGAGGATGTCGATTTTGCCAATGCCAGCTCAAACTGGCTCTGGATTCTCGCCCGCCGCCGCCCCGGAGTCCCCGTGAGCAAGGTGCAGGCCGCGATCGACGTGCTCTTCCAGCAGCATCTGGCCGCGATCTATGGCAACCAACCCAACGCGGCCTTTCGCAAAACCGCCATGAACCAGCACATCGAGGTGCGTGAGGGCGGAGCCGGACTGTCGGGATTGCGCGACGGTTTCGCCGTGCCCCTGACGATTCTGATGGCGGCGGTGGGCCTCGTGCTGCTGGCTTCCTGCGCTAACGTCGCTAACCTGCTTCTGGCACGCGGCGCCGCGCGCCAGAAAGAAATCGCGGTGCGTCTCTCGCTGGGCGCAACCCGTATGCGGCTTATGCGCCAGGCATTGATCGAAAGTCTACTACTGGCGCTGGCGGGCAGCGCGATCGGCATTCTGCTGGCGTGGTGGGGCGAGCAAGGGCTGTTGCAGTTCCTGCCCGCCTCCTCCGGCGACCCGTTCGACGCCACCCCCAACCTGACCGTGCTGGCATTCGCCATCGCGATCGCGGTATTCGCCGCCGCGCTGTTCGGCCTGGCGCCGGCATGGCGTTCCAGCGCCATCCATGCGGCGGAATGCCTCAAATCGGGAGGTCCCTCCGGCGCCCGCCATCACTCCGCATTCCGCCAGGTGCTGGTGGTCGCGCAGGTTGCATTCTCCGTGATGCTGGTGGCGCTCGCGGGGCTGTTCGGCCACAGCCTGGCCGCCTTGCGCTCGGTGGATTTGGGCTTTTACAATCAGAAACTCGTTGCCTTCTCTCTGGAAATGCCGATGTCCTGGAAAGCCGGACAAACCACCGCGGTCCGCGAAGAGTTTTTGGCCCGCATGCAATCGTTGCCAGGCGTCTCGCTGGTGAGCTTCGGCGCGCCGGGGCCGTTTCTGGGCGGCTGGTCCCAAGGGGCGCTCAGGGTGCCCGGTTCCGAAGCCACCGCGCACGAACCGGCGTGGGTGAGCAAGCAGGAAATCGCGCCGCGGTTCTTCGATATCCTCGGCTCCGCGCCGCTCCTGGGCCGCGAATTTACGCCTTCCGATACCGCAACCGCGCCGCAAGTCGCCATCGTCAACCAGGCATTCGTGCGCGCGTTTCTGCCGGGTGACGCGCATCCGCTCAATCGCGTCCTTACCTTCGACAACAAAACGTTTGTGCCGATCGTCGGCGTGGTGCACGACATTCCGCACCAGGGACTGCGCGAGAAAATCGCTCCGACGGTATATGTGCCGATCGCCCAGAGCCCCACATTTTTCGGAGCCGTGCTCTTGCGCGCCGGACAATCGGGCGAATCGTTGCTTCCGGCCATCCGCCGCGAAGTTGAGAAACTCGGCCCCGATGTTTCCGCGTCCGATCCGAAGACCATTCGCCAGGAGATCGACGAATCGATCTTCCAGGACCGCCTGGTGGCCACCGTGGGAGGATTTTTCGGCCTCCTCGCGCTCCTGTTGGCTGCCATCGGCCTGTATGGCGTCATGGCCTACTCGGCCGCACGTCGCGCGCGCGAAATCGGCATCCGCATCGCTATGGGCGCGAAACGCGGCGCGGTCCTATGGATGGTGCTGCGCGGATCGCTCTTGTTGGTCATCGCCGGTCTCGCCATCGGCGTGCCCGTCTCACTCATCGCGGCGCGCAAGGTGGCGCCGGTGCTGTTCGGAATTCGCGCGGACGATTCCATCACTTTCGTCAGCACGGCTGGTGTTTTGCTGGCGGTGGGACTGGCCGCGGCATTCCTGCCCGCGCGCCGGGCCGCATCGCTCGAGCCCATGCGGGTCCTGCGCCAGGAATAGCGCGAGCCGCGCTAGACTGATGACATGTTGGTCCGCTTGGCGAAGGTCGCCGGCGTCCTGCTGTTGGCCGCCTGTTCCGCCGCGCCGCAGGAACTTGAGGAGGGCCTTAAGCCGGAAGTCTTGCTTCTCTCTCGCATCAAGCGGCATCTGCGCGAGGAACTCGCCCAGGTTCCGAACTATACCTGCCTGGAGACGATTTCCCGCTATGGTAACCACCAAAAGGCCGGAGGGAAGATTCACAAGGAACGGATCAAGCTGGACACCGTCCAGCTCGAGATTGTCTACACCGACGGGCGCGAGTGGTATGGGTCGCCCGGAGCCGGCCAATTGAGCGTCGACAACCCCGTCGCGTTCATCGGCCAAGGAATGATCGGGACCGGCGCCTTCGGCATCATGATGAACAACCTGGTGGAAGGCGGCATCTTCAAATATCGGGGCGAAGAGGTAGGGGGAAGCCGGCTGGCTGTCAAGTTCGACTTTCGCCTACCCGCTTTGTACAAACCTCTCGAAATCACTAAGAACGGTGCGACGGGCGTGGTTGGCGAGGAAGGCTCTCTTTGGGTAGACCCTGAGAGCCTGGACCTGATCCGCGTCGAGGCACACGCGGTTGAAATCCCTCCCTACCTGCTCATCAATGAAACATCCACCAGCGTAGAATACGCTCGCATGCGAATCGCCGGCACGGATACGCTTTTGGCCCAGACAGCCGATTCACGAATGGTCGACGATTCGGGGACCGAGAGTTACAACCGGATCGAGTTCACCCACTGCCATTCGTATTCCTCCTCGAGTGAAATCACCTTCGATACCAAGGCCGTGCCGGACGCCGGATCCGTAGCGGCCGCCCCCTCGCTGGGACCTGCCGTGCCGGCGTTTCTCCAAGTGACGATTCTGCTAACCAAGGCGGTCTCGGATAAGGATTCCGTCGGCACATTGCTCCAGGGAAAAATATCCGGTGACGTCATCCGCAAAGGAAAGATAGTGATCCCAGATGGCTCCCTGGTGCACGGGCGCATTCGCGCCCTCGAGCATTACCCGGACCTCGGCGCCTTCGCCGTGGGACTCGAATTCATGGATGTCGAGGTGCGTGGGCAGTCTATGCCGTTTTACGCCGATTTCCTCCACGCAGACGAGGACTCACGTACCCTGACCCACTTTTTCGCGCACGTGAAGACGACAGACCGGCTGGAAACCGTGAACCAAGTGATCACTCAGCCGGAATTACCGGGCGTGGCTTCCTTTTTCGTCAGGGGCTCGGATTTTACCCTCCCCGCCGGCTTCCCGCTGGTGTGGCGAACACGAGGCCTGCTTCATTAATCAGCGCCGCATTGGTCGGGCGGGATTCCCGACCTCACGCCAATCTTACTTGTGCCCGATGTCAAGGACGTCGGGAATCTGCGACTGCCGCTCCACGCGCCCATTCAATCCCTCCTCGAGCGTGATGTTGTTCTTCTCCAGAGTCTCTCCCAACGTCTGATCGAGTGAAGTGCGGGCGTGGGCGTACGTAGCGGCGGCATTCACTTCCGAGATTTGCGCGTTCACCAGGGCGCGCTGGTCAGCCATCAGGGTCTGGAATGTTGCCGCCTTACTCCCGGAGAGGAAGCCTTGTTCGTCTTCCGCCAGCACCTGTTCCTCGAGAGCGCGCGACTCGCGGGCTGTATTGTAGTGGGCGTGCGCCTGCTGCAATGCCGTCACGCGCGCGGCCACCTCGACGACGATATTGTTGAGGTCCCTCTGGCTGGATACTTCCGATTGCCGGTGCGTAAGCTGCTCGATGCCGTAATCGGCCTGCGCCAGGCGGTTGCCGATCGGCGCGGAGAACGACGCGTACCCCTGATAGTTGGCAAAGTCATGCTGAACAAGCTGCCGGAACGCCTTGCCATATCCGCCGACAAAATCGGCGTTTGGGGGCTCGCCGTTCACATCGTGGCCATCTCCTGCTACACCCCGGTCGTAAGTCTGGAACTGGGTGTTGAGCGTGGGCAGCAGCGGATTGGTGGTGCCGGCGAGGTTGATTTCGTCGGTCTGGTCGCGGTACTTCGCGACGGCAACGTCCGGCCGCTTCGACATCGCCGTGTTAATGAGCTGGCGCAATGGGGGCAGCTCGTCGGTATCAGGCACCTGAATGCGGTCCACCAGCAGAATCCCGGCTGCTTCCAGTTCCGGATCTTCCGAATGGCTGATGGCTTCCTTGAGCAGCACTTCCTGCTGTCGCACGTTGGACTGCGCGATCTGGAGTTCCTGCCGGCGCTGCGAAAGTTCCGCTTCGGCGGGAGGCAACTGAATGCCCGGGATGGCTTGCGCGGCGATTTCATGGCGGGTATCTTCCACGAACTTCTGCGCGATCTCGAGCGCGCGCTGGCGTGCCTTCAACTCGTCCGTCGCCGCCGCCAGCGTGTAATAAAGATTGAGCACGCTGGCGCAGAGGTCGAGCATTTGTCCGCGGAATAGTTCTCGCGCCGAAGTGGTGTTGATCTGGCTGACGCGGATGGTGCGGTTGTTCAGGGCGACCCCGAAGCCTTGCAGCAGGGGCTGGCGGATGATCACGTCCATCCGAGCTTCCGACGAAGGGTTGACGAAATCGCCAGGCGCATTCTCGCCAAACGTCTGCTGATACTCGCGGTATGCGATCGAGCCGCCGGTAATAAAGCCCTGCGTGATTTGCGTGTTATAGGTGTGATTGAATTGGACCAGCGAACTGCTTCCGGCCAGGATCGCGTTGGCTTCGGGCTGCGAGATGTGTCCGAAGCTGGTGACATTCTGCACCGTGGGGTCGAAATTCGGGACCACTGAGCCGATCTGCTGCACGGTCGCGCCGCCGCTTCCGCCTACGTAACTGGTGTTGCTGCTGCCGTTGCCCAAGCCCGCGGCAGCGATGGTTCCATTCACGCCTACTCCCGCGTCCGCGGCCGCAATCTGCTGGATTCCGCTCTGCAATCCGCGTAAGGGACCGCCGGCCTTGGAGCGCTCCAGGTTGGCGTCGGCGTTTAACGGGCCGTAGCGATCGATCTCCAGGTTCAGGTTATTCTCAATGGCCAGGGCCAAGGCATCGGCAATCGTCAGATACAGGTTGCCCGCGCGCATGAGAGCGTGCAGCCGGTAAGAGTTCTGTAGCCGGATGGGCGGCGTTTTCACGGGCATGTAAGGACGGACCAGGGAGGGAACATGCGCTACTTGAATGCCGATCGGCTGGGTTTGATCGTGAATCTGCGCCTGGCAAACCACCGTCGCGCAAGCGGCGAGAATCAATGCGCGTCTCATTTCGCACCTCCAGGAGCATTTGGCGGGATCACCGATTCGCGCGCCACGCGCCCGCTCTTGGCCTCCTCCATCGACACGTTGTTGACCTCCAGGGTCCGGCCCATGGCGTCGTCGAATGCGATCTTGGCGTGCGTATAATTCGCCATCGATTGCACCTCCGAGTCTTCGTCCGCGGCCAGTTGCTGCTGCGCCGCAATCACCAGCGCCACGCTGCCCACGCCGTAATTGAAGCGCTTCTGCTCCGAATCCAGGTTCTCTTCCGACAGCTGGCGGGTGGCCACCGCCGTTTCATACCGCGCGCGCGCCTGTTGCAGGTTGATGAGGTTGGTTTTTACATCCACCCGCACCTGGTTGGTGGCGCGCTGCAACTGCAATTCGTTCTGGCGTAACTGTAATTCGTCAATCACATAATCGGCCTGCGCCGCCCGGTTGCGGAATGGAATGTTCAGCGAGATGCCGGCGGAATAGTTGGGGAGATCCCGTCCGAATACCTGGCCAAGGTAGGTACCGGCGCCGCCCACGAAGTACGTATTGGGCGCGCCGCAGCAGCCGTTGTAGATCGGATTGATGGGTCCCGCGAGGCCATTGTTGGTCAGCTCCGCGAACGCCTGAAGTGTTGGAAGCAGGTTGTTCCTCGTGCCTTTGAGCAGGATTTTTCTGCTGTCCACATTGATATTCGCCGTCTGGATTTCGGCGCGGTTCTTGAGTGCTTCCTCTTCCAAATCCTGGATCGGGCGAACCTCGTCAGTTTTCGGCACCACGATCTGGTCGAGCGTAATAATGTGGACGCCATCCAGCCATTGATTCGCCATAGCATTCCGATTCAGCGCGTTCTTGAGGACGATTTCCTGCTGCGACACATTGGTTTGGGCGATGATCAGCGCTTCTTTGGCTGCCGAAACAGCGGCGCCGGCGCGTGTCACTTCGATGCCGGCCATGGCCCCGATGGCCACCTGCTTTTTGTTGTCTTCGTACAATTTCTGTGCCGCGTCGAGCGCCAGTTGCTTGATGCGCACCGCTTCGTTGAAGCTCACCAGGTCCCAATAAAGATTCAAAACCGCCGCAATCGTTGTGCTGACCTGCTGCTTCAGCAGCAGATCGCTAACCTTGAGGTTGTTCTTGGCCACCTTGATATAGCGATTGTTGACGGCGAGCCCGAAGCCCTGCAATAGCTGCTGGTAGACCTGAAAATCCAGATCCGCGGTGGTTGCTGGATTGAACAAGGGCGTAGCGCTGTTCTGGAAGAGGCGCTGCTGCTGGTAATCGAAGACAACGGTGGTGCCTGAGAGGAAACTTTGACTGTACTGCACGTAGCCATAGCGGACACCCGTTAACAACTCGGTGGTGGCGTTCAACTGGGTGTTAGTCTCAGGCGTAGTCTGGTGCGCGAAGTATGCAGTCGCCGAAATGCTGGGGTCGAGACTCGGCGGATTCGGTCCGATGCCCGTGATGACCGTTCCTACGGATCCGATGCCCGCGCCGCCCGCGAGCCCGCTCGATGCCACGCTCACGCCGGCCGTACTGACGCTCGCCGGTCCGGCCACCACCGGTTGATCGGTGCCGCGCAGCAACCCGCCCGCTTGCGCGCGCTTCAGGACCTCCTGCGAGAGGAACGGACCGTAGCGCTGCACGGCGATATCCAGGTTGTTTTCGAGCGCCAGCGCGATGACATCCTGCGCCGAAAGATAAAGATTTCCGTTGCGCAGGAGTTGTTCGAGACGCGGCGAGTTGGTAAGCCGAATCGGCGCCACCTGCCGCTTTTCGAGGTGGAACGGCTTAAGAATCCAGGAGGTATATTTGTTTGGCGGGGGTGCTTGGATCGAGACCTCCGACGGTTGCGCCCAAATGACGGCGCTCGAGGCAACGAACAGCAGAAGTAGCAAACGCGGTCGTATCATGGTTTGAATCCGGGCACTGCACCGCAACTGCGGTACCAGCTGCGGAGTCACCCGAACTCATTCTAATGATTACGGTTAGGACCGCACCCCCAAAGCTTTGCAAGCTCTATGGTGTCCGCTTGCGAACACCGTTTCACGGAATCGAACGCACCCTTATCGCAGCGAGTCCACGTTAACCGTGTACCCTCCCGAGCTGCTCGAGGGCGGTTGGTCCAGGATGGCGTCGGCTTTCTTTTGCGCGGCCTTCGCCTCATTCTTGCGCCCCGCCGTCCTTAAGATGAGTGCGTAGTTCCAAAGATAAAGGCCCACGCGTGGATGCCGCGCGCCCAAAGACGCCTCCGCCAGGTCGACCGACTTCCGCGCGTACTCCTCCGCCTGGTCGAGACGCCCCGCATGATAGTACACCATGCCCATAACGCTCAGCGCGCTTGCCACGTACGGCTTGGGAATCGTCAGCGTACTGTGCGCGAGAATGTGCCATGCGCGCTCCGCCGGAGGAATGGCTTCATCGTATTTGTGTTCCGTGACGAGCAATCCAGCATATGAGAACAGGCTGGAACTCAGCCTGGGGCTGTCGGGGCCGTAAGTGTTTTCCACCAGTGCCTGGGCCTCCCGCAGCAGCCCTTCCGTTTCCGAGAGCTTCCTTCTCATGATGCACGCCACAGCCAGGTCTTCATTGAGCGTGGCGAGTTGCATGGAAGCTGGTTTTGGAGCATGGCTCGCGTCGGTCCGGCCTTCCCGAAGCAGCGATTCCGCATCTCTCGGACGATTTTCCGCCAGGTACAACTCGGCCAGGTGTGTTTTCACATCGATCATTACGGAATCGTACACCGGCTCGCCGCGGAGCAGGTCCACACCATGATTGTAGGCAGTCTCGGCGCCGGCATAGTCGCCCCTGTCCTGGTCATCCAGGCCGAGGTTGTCTTCGACCAAAGCTTCCAGCCTCTGGTTCGATTGATCGTTGCGCATATCGCGCAACAAATTCAGGAATACCGTCCGGGCTTCCTGGTAGCGATCCTGCAGCCGCAACTGTTCGCCATGCGCGAGACGGGGTAAGAAATCGGTTGTCTGGGCGGCGCAGCAACAAGCCAGGGCGGCGGCCAGCGCCGCTCCCATACAACGAACGATCTTTGGACACACCATGAGCGTTGACTCCGATTGGCGCATGAGACGGCGTTCAGCTAGGATGGACAGGAGTCCATCTTCCCTAACGGAGCACCTATGATCACCGATCGTATGGCAAATGCCATTCCATTGTTCGTAGCAACGCTATTATTTTCGGGAGTGCCCGCCGCGGCGCAAGGACGCGGCGCGCAGACGGCGTCTACTCCAACTGCCACCACCCCGGCGCCGCAAACAGCCCCGGCGCCGGCCCCCGGCCGCGGCCGTGGAGGAATCGCCGGGCCGGAACCCGCCATCGGTGGAGAGATCGATGAAACGCCGGTGGTGACGCATCATTCCATCACCGCGGACGGAAAAACCCTGAACTATACCGCCACCGTTGCCCAGATGCCGCTCAAAAATGCATCCGGTGAAACCGAAGCGCACATCTTTTACATGGCCTATACTCTGGATGGCGCGGAGGCGAACAAACGCCCGCTCACGTTTTGCTTTAACGGCGGCCCCGGTTCGGCGTCGATGTGGGTACACATGGGCGGGATGGGACCGCGCAGTCCCAAGCTGATGCCCAATGGCAGCATGCCGCCCCCGCCATATCACCTCAGGGACAATTCCGATACCTGGCTCGACAGAACCGATCTGGTATTTATCGATCCAGTTGGCACAGGATACAGCCGCGCGAAGACTGTAGAAATTGCACGGCGCATGAACAGCGTGCAGGGCGACATACAGTCGGTGGGCGAATTCATGCGCTTGTACATTACCCGCAATAGCCGCGAAGTATCGCCATTGTTCATCGCTGGCGAGAGCTATGGCACGTTCCGCGCCGCCGGGCTGGCGGGTTATCTGATCGATCGCGGCATCGCCTTCAACGGCATCGTGCTCATCGGCACCACGCTGAACCTGGAAACTATCTGGAGCCGCAGCGACGACTTAGTGTACGAGTTAGAACTGCCCACCTACTGCGCGGACGCCTACTACCATAAGAAAGTCGCCGCCGATCTGCAAAAGAAAGACCTGAAATCGTTCCTCAAGGAAGCCGAGGCTTTTGCCATGGGCGAGTACACCGTCGCCCTGGCGAAAGGCGATGAACTGCCGGCCGCCGAACGCAAGGCCATCATCGACAAACTGGTGCGTTATACCGGGCTCGATGCGCATTATCTGGACGAGACCAATCTTCGCTGGGATGTGCAACACTTCACGCGCGAGTTATTGCGCGACCGCAACCAGACGATCGGCCGGTACGATGGACGCCTTGCCGGGCCATCCAGCCAGAACACCGGCGAAACTTCGGAATACGATCCTTCGAGTACTCTGATTACGCCGCCGTTCACCGCCATGTTCACAACTTACATCCGCGACGAACTGGGTTACAAAACCGACATGTACTACTATCCTTCGGGCGGTATTCAGCCGTGGGATTACCAGGTACAGAACGGATTCGGCGATACCACTGCCCTGCTGCGCAATGCATTCGTGAAGAATCCGTACCTGAAAGTGATGGTCTGCGCGGCCTATTTCGACCTGGCCACGCCATATTTCACCGCGGAGTACACCTTCAACCACATGGGACTCAGCCCCGAGATGCACAAGAACATCACCTGGCAGTTTTATCAATCGGGACACATGCTGTACATCGATAGCGACTCCCACACCAAGCTGAAGCACGATTTCGGCGAGTTCCTCTCCTCGGCTCTGCCGAAGGACGTGCAATAAGACGGTGTACAAAGCCGTCATCTTCGATCTCGGCCGGGTGCTGGTCAATTTCGATTTCAAGCGCGGCTACCAGGCGCTCGAAGGACTTTGCCCATACGGCGCGGCCGAGATTCCCAAGCGGCTCTCCTCGAACGACCTGGTGCAGCGTTTCGAAACCGGCCTGGTGGAACCACGCGATTTTGTGGCGCAGATGTCGGCCGCTCTGGATCTCCAGATCGATTACGAGCACTTCTGCCGCATCTGGAATTCGATCTTTACGGAGACGATCATACCCGAAGAGATGCTCGCCGGACTGGCTCGCCGGTACCGTCTGTTGTTGCTCTCGAACACCAACGCGATTCATTTCGAAGGTATGCGGAAGACGCACCCGATGCTCCGCCATTTTCATCACCTGGTGCTGTCGTACGAGGTAAAGGCAATGAAGCCGCGGCCGGAGATCTTCCGGGCTGCCCTCGGGCTCGCGGGCTGCCGGCCCGAGGAGTGCTTTTATACGGACGACATTGCCGAGTACGTTGCGGCGGCGCGGAAGTTGGGAATCGACGCCGTACAATTCCAATCGTTCGTACAATTGCAGCAGGAACTCACACGGCGCGGAATCCGCTGGCAGGACTGACCGGGCATCTTCTGAGCGGGGCCCGTGAGAGAACGGTGCCCGAATGAAAACGTAATATATTGGAGAGCATGCTCAGGGCCCCTGTCTGTTTTTTAGTGACTTGTTCCACAGTTTTGGCACAGAGCTCGGTTTTCGGGTCTGGCGTCTCGTACCCGGTTCAGAATATGCCGATCGCGGCCGTCACGGCCGATTTCAACAACGACGGCAAGCCCGACCTCGCTGTTGCGAACGCCGGCTCCAGCAGCGTCTCCATCTTTCTCGGCAACGGCGATGGCACCTTTATGGCGGCATCCACGGTGACCATCCCCGGAAACTGCTCCGTTACCAACCTGACCGCCGGCGATTTCACGGGCGACCGCAACGTCGACCTCCTGGCGGTTTGCAGCTTCCAAACGAACGTGTGGGTACTACCCGGTTTGGGCAGCGGTCAATTCGGCGGCCCGATCTCCAGTCTGAACACGTTCCTCTTCGATGGCTTCATCGGCACCGAAATCACCAACGTTGCAGTGGATGACTTCAACGGTGACGGCATGCTGGATTTCGCGGCCGTGACCTCCGATTATACGGGTGGCAACTCGGCTCCGATTTTCACTGTGAGCATTTTTTCCGGAAAGGGCGACGGCACCTTCGCGCTCTCGTCGTCGCTGGCGGTGCCGGAAGATACTTTGCCCAATGTGCTGATCGCAGCCGATCTGAATGGCGATGGAATTACAGATCTGGCGCTTGCCGATACCAGTATCGTCAAAAGCAACCCATACAGCGAGATTTTGCTCTACCAGGGCTTGGGAAAAGGGAGCTTCCAGCAACTGCCTCCGCTCAAAGTTTCGGGCTACTTGGTGATCGGCGCGATGACGGTGGCCGATGTTAACGGCGATGGCAAACCCGATCTCATCGTGGCCGGTGCGGATTCCGTCGAAATCAGCTCAGTCACCAGCAGTACGCTGATGTCCCTCCTGAATCAGGGCAATTTCGGCTTCACCGCCAGTCCCGGTGAGACTGAGGCCAATCAGGTCGGCATTCTAGTACCGGGGAACTTTCGGGGAACGGGCAGGCTGGATCTCGTGGAGGAATTGCTCGACCTCAATGTGGTCAAGGACAGCGGAGACGTTACGCCGCTCAACCAGGTCGCCATGGCGTTTCGTGAGAGCAATGGCGACGGTACCTTCCAGCCGCCGACTCCCATTTCCGTGCCTGGCGGTTTGGCTCCTTTGTCGATTCAAATCGCGGTTGGCGATTGGAACGGGGATGGTCTGCCCGATCTGGCATTCGCCGCCAGCCCCTCCAGCGCGACTTTCGGGGTCAACC
The DNA here is from genome assembly GCA_035509055.1 of Bryobacteraceae bacterium. Lineage (GTDB taxonomy): Bacteria > Acidobacteriota > Terriglobia > Bryobacterales > Bryobacteraceae > PALSA-129. The sequence goes on from DATJMA010000177.1 coordinate 19,181, forward strand.
CCGATCAAACCACCTCAACCCTCAATTTCTCAATTATCAATGCAGCCTATGATGCCATGCCCGCGGGCTCATTGGTTGCGATGCTCGATACGCTCGCGCCGCCGCCGGCGATAAAGCTTTCGAACTCGCAATTGCAATTCTCCGCCGCCGCAGGCGGGGGCGATCCGGCGCCTCAGACCGTGAACCTCTCTAACGGCGGCGGAGGGGCGCTCACCTGGACAGCCACTTCGTCCGCGAACTGGCTGACCGTCACCCCCTCGTCAGGCACTGGGAGCGCGGCGTTGTCGGTTTCCGCCGCCGTGGGAAGCTTGACGGCGGGTCCGTACGCGGGCACCATCACGATCTCCGCAGCCGGAGCGGCAACCCAGACGATTTCCGTGACTTTCACACTGACCGCAGCGAGCACGGCCCCGCAGATTGCCGGCGTGGTAAACGGGGCTAGCTTCTTACCCGGAATCGAGAGCGGATCGTGGGTGACGATTCAAGGCGTCAACTTGTCGAATACCAAGCCCGGACGGATTTGGACGGCCAGCGAGATCGTCAACGGCAATCTTCCGGAGTCGCTTGACGGCACCAGCGTCACGATCGACGGTAAGCCGGCATATGTTTATTACATAAGCCCCACCCAGCTCAACGTGCAGGCGCCCACGGACTCGGTCACCGGCCCGGTGAACGTGGTGGTCAACAACAACGGGCAGATCAGCAGCGCATTCCAAGCGCAGTTGCAAACCTACTCGCCGGCCTTCTTTCTCTATGGCGATACGTCCTACGCGATCGCATCGCACTTTCCGGACTATGCTCTCGTGGGGAATCCCTCGGTGATCCCGGGAACGGTCGCCGCGGCACCCGGCGACATCCTGATCTTCTGGGCGACCGGCTTCGGACCGACAACTCCGATCACACCGGCCGGCGTTGAGGTGACGAGCGCGCCCGCCGCTTCCGTTACGCCGGTAATTACGATTGGGGGAACGCCGGTGACGGTTCTCAATACGGTTTTGACTCCTCAGACAGCGGGACTGTATCAAATCGCGGTCCAACTTCCTCCGACGCTACCTTCCGGCGCGGTGCCAATTCAGGCAAGCGTAGGCGGCATCCAATCGCCGGTCGGAATTCTGGTCTATGTCGGTGGAAAGTGAACGGCTGCCGCAGATTCCGGGGGCGCCAAGTCTTGGCATCGAACGCGCGCTGGTAGCCGGTGGTCCGAGAGTACGCCGCCGAATCGAACGGTGTGTACTGGCCGCAGGCGGCCGGAAGAAGACCCCTCGATATGCCGATCGCCGGAAGCAGCGGGAATAACGCGGTCCGGCGGTTCGGCGCGAACGCGAGTTGGACGGGATCCGCGCGATTTCGGGATGCTTGGCGGACGCAGTCATAACGCCTGACGGGCGGTCCTGTTATCCTCGAAGTTTGCGGAAGTCCGTTCCTGTTTCCAAACCCGCGCCGCGGTGGCTCGTGCCCGTAATGCTGGTCCTCACTGCCGTGCTGCTGCTCGGCGAATTGTCCAGCGGAATCGTGGATCCCGATTTCTGGTGGCACCTGAAGACCGGCCAGTACATAGTCACTGAGCATCGCCTGCCAGTACCCGATCCGTTTGCGTACACCACCGCTTCAGCCCCGCCCGTCTCGTCGGACGAAGCCGCTACCCGCCGCTTCAATCTCACTCACGAATGGCTGGCGCAGGCGGCGTGGTATCTCATCTATAGCGCCGGTGGATTCCCAGCGGTAGTCCTGTGGAAAGCGCTGCTGTTGTCACTGCTATGTGGGATGAGTGGATGGGTTGCGTGGCGACGGACAGCGTCCCCGTGGTGGGGCATTGCCGCGGCGCTTGCCGCCGCGGCCCTGGCAATCGAGTTCGACCGCGATCGACCGGGCATCCTGAGCTATGTCTTCACGGCGGCATTTGTAGCGACCTTCGAAAGCCGGCGGCGCCTGTGGCTGCTGCTGGTGCTGGCGGTGGTCTGGGCCAACTGCCACGGAGGATTTTTTCTCGGCTGGATCGTCTGCGGCGCCTATACAGCTGAGGCATTGGTGCGCCGCGCGCCTGACTTGCGCCGGGTGCTGCTCGTGAGCGGGCTTGCGGTCGTGCTATCAGGCCTCAATCCCAACGGCTATGCGGCAATCGCGACCGTGCTGCGGTACCAGCGGAGCCCGCTGCAATCCACTCTCATAGAGTGGTCGCGCGCCGATCTGTGGGGTTCTCCATATGCCTTCGACCTGCTCCTCTACGGCGCGGCGCTCGCGCTGCTGCTCTCATGGAAACGGGTGCTCGCGGCCGATTGGATCCTGTTCGCGGCCTTCGCTGCTGCGTCCATTACCGCGTTTCGGAACGAAATGCTCATCGGTCTGCTGGCCCCGGTGCTGATTGCGGCGTACTTTCCCTGGAAGAAATGGGAGTCCTTATTTGCGAAGGTGGCAATTGCCGGGCTCGCCGCCGTCGCATGTGTGAACGGACATTTTTTCCAGTTGCGCGTGGCGGAATGGCGATTTCCCGCCGGCGCCGCCGCGTTCCTCAACCAGCACCACATTTCCACGCCACTTTTTAATACATACGAGTACGGCGGCTATCTCATCTGGAAGGGACAGCGTGTCTTTATCGATGGCCGTGCGCTCAGCGAATCGGTCTTTCAGGATTACCGCACCATCCTGGCCGCTCCGCCCAACGACACGGCGCGCGCCGCGCTGCTGAGCCGGTACGGAGTCGGCGTGATCGTGGCCAATGCTTTCGAATACAACGCCGGCACCCTCTATCCACTGGTGCTGGCGCTCGCCGATTGGAAGTTGGTGTTTGAAGACCCGCAGGCGCTGGTTTTTGTGCGAGATCTTTCTCCTGGCATGGTGCCACTCGATGCCAGCCGCCTCTACGATCATCTCGACGCCGAATGCCGCCTGCACGTGGAGCACGATCCGGACATGCCGGGATGCGCGCGCACGCTGGGAGATTACTTCCTTCGCCATGGCGACCGCGCGCGCGCCCGCCGCGCGCTCGAGTTATATCTCGAACATCCGTACCCCGGCGATACGGACGCGCGGCGCGCGTACATGCAATTGATGCAGCAATAGCGCTCTATTTCCCCTGCTGCTCTTCACCCCAGATCATCGCATCCGGACCGGAGAGCGCGTGGAAGATGCGCCAGTTCTCGCGGGCCTGATCCGCCTTGCCCAGCTTTTCGGCAACCACCGCCCGCAGGTAGAAAATGCGCGGAAAGTAAAGCGAAGTGGCCCAGGTAAGTCCGGCATCGGAGAGCGGAGGATTGGGCTGGAGCAGTTGGGAAGCCTCCTGGAAATGTCCCGTCTCCACGTAGGCCCAGGCCAATAACACCGGCAGTCCCTCGTCAGCCGAGGCGTTGCCGTTTTCGTACATGTTCTTCAGCAAGGGCAGGGCATCGGAGAATTCCTTCGACAGCAGGAGCGCATCCACCAGCGCCACGTTGCCGATAGCCGATTGCGCGGGATTCGGCGCCAGGTTCTTTGCGCGCGCCTGCCATTCGGCCGCGGACGCCGCGGGTTGTGTGAGAAAGAGGGCGAGGGCGGCCTGCACGGCCGAGGCGGGCTTGATCAGGTCGGCGGCCTGGCGCGCCGTTTGGGCCGCGGCCTGGCGGTTTCCCAGCATTAGATCCCAGAGGGCCAAATCGGCCGCAGCGCGTACCGCGATAGCGCGGGCGGCGGGATTTTCAGACGTATGAATGAGCTGCGCCATCTGCTGGCATGCCGCCTGGCGCCGGCCGCTGATCCAGGACCATTGTGCTTTGCGGAACTCGATTACGGGATCCCTGGCGGCGATGCGCGCATCGAAATACTGCGCGGCGAGGGCGTCGGCGCCGTTCACATCGCCCGTCATCAGATGGGCCATGGCGGCTTTGAGATAGTCCAGTCCCGCGAAAAAGTCGGGGAACTTCCTGGCGTTCTGAAGGTATTTTTCCTGCGCTTGCGCGAGCCGTCCGGCAATCAGGTTGACGTCGCCGAGCGAATCGAGCGGATTGGGGGTGTTCGGGGCGATCTGCCGGTAGCGCTCGACCGCCTTGACCGCGGCATCAAAATCGCCGGCATAGGCCGCGGCATATCCCAGCTGATTCCAGACATTGACATCGTCCGGCTGAATGGCGGCAGCCTTGTGGAACCCTTCGATCGCCGCCTGGTATCGATGACCGGCCAGACTGGCTACGGCGAGCTCCTGCCACGCTTCGGAATTGTAGGGATCGGCGGAGGCAAGCGAGGTGAGCGCGGCGATGCGTAGCGCAGAATCGTTGCGCAAATTGGCATCCTCTAACTGGAGGAGGGCCCGCTCTGAAGTGGAAATCGCATCGCCGCGGGCGAGGCCTCGCGCCAGGACTTCCTCGGCGCCGGGAAGGTCCTTCTGCTGGACTTTGATCTGCGCCAGCTGGCGGTACGACGGGCCGAAATTGGGATCGGCCGCAATCGCCTTCTGCAAGTCGTCCGCGATTTCGGGGCTGTCAATGTGTTCGAATGCTTTCGCATGTGTCTCCACCACGAACGGATTTCCGGTGGCGTAAGGTTTGGCTCGCGAGGAGATTTCGCGCGCCAGCGCGGAAGCCGCCGCGACGATATCGCCGGCCGCCGCGGAAACCGGTTCGAGCGTCGTCATCCGGCCGGTGATCTCATCTTCCAGGGTCATGCGGACTACGAGTTTTCGGCTACGAATCGCATAGTCGCCGTAGGCGATTTCGGTGGCGCCGGCCCCGAGCGCGGCGGTGCGTTCGGCGGAAATTCCGGGGACGTCCACTGGCCGCCCGCCCATCGCGGCCTCCACGGCGTGGATACGCGTTGCGGGAATGGCATAGATCCCGGCAATATCGCTGAGTTCGGAGGTAATGATTTCGGAGAACGCACGGCCCATCCAGTCGTTTGCGGGATCGGCCCCGAGGTTCTCGAAGCGGAGAACCGCGATCCGCTCCACAGCAGGCCGGCGCGGTTCGCGGCGGCAGGCCGTGGAAACAAAAAGGGCGAGGACTATGACAAAAAAGGCTGGCCTAGAGGACACGCGGCTCCAGTGCGAGCAGGTCCTTAAATTCCTTGGTGTTCCGCAAAGTCGCGAACTCCGGGTCGGTCTGCAATTGTTTCTTCTCCTTGAAACCTTCTTCCAAAGCTTTCTTCAGGTATTGCAGGGCCAACTCGTTGCGGCCATTCTTCGCGTATAGTTTGGCCAGGTAGTAGTGATATTTGGCGCGTTCCTGAACGCTGCGCTCCTCGAGCAGTACCCCATACGCACTGTTATGTTCGAATACGTCGGGATCGAGCTTCAGCGCAATTTGAAACGCATCGGCGGCCTGCTTGTATTCCTTCCGGGAGAAATACGCCGTTCCCAGGTTGTTATAAATCGCTGCCGAACGATCGGTCTCCGGCGCCGCCCTGAGCGCGCGCTGGTAGTACGTGATGGCGCGGCGATAGCTCTTGCGGGCGTAATAGATCGTTCCGATATTATTGATGGCTTCCTGGTAATCCTTCTTGAGTTTGACGGCCTGCTGATAGCTCTTGAGAGCATGATCGAGCTGCAGCATCTCGTGGTATGCGATCCCTTCCTTATTCCAAATGACGGGATCTTTCCGTGGCCCCTGTTTGAATGCTTCGATGGCCTCGCGATACTGTTTCTTAGCCATGAAGATGTCACCGCGCGTTTCCGCGGTGATTTCTGTTTTATCGTCTGGTTGGGCGGTACGTGCCGCGGCAGGCGCGGACGCACTGCCGGTTTCAAGAATGGAGTTCCCCGATTGAGCGAAGGCCATCCCCGACACTCCTAGCGCGATCGCAATGAGGAGAGGACGAAAGACCATAGCGGCCCCCTATGGTCTTTATTTAATCACATTCAGCAGACGGCGGAGGAAGCCTGGTTTGGAGTCCTTCTTCGGAGGCTGATCGGCGGGTTTCTGGGGGGTGTCGGGAGGAATCTGGTTGGCGGCGCGCCGAGCCACGGCTCCGGCGCTTACCTGGCCGTCGCCGCCGGTTCCGGTAACGTGAGGCATGTGGTCGCCCACGGTGGCGGCGGGTTCGGGGGCCGGGGTAGAATCCTGCGCCGGGGTGTCCCAACCGGTTGCAGTAGTGGTGATCATGCGGCCGCCGTGCTTCGGGCAGGCGCCTACCGGCTGGGTGCCGGCGATGTAAACCTCCGTGACGTGCGTAGGGCACGCGGGCGTGGCGGGATAGCCGGTGTCCGGATCGATATCGATGCTGACAATGCCGTCGGGAGCTTCGAACTGCTTGGTGTCGCGATATTCGCGGTACTTCAAAGCGCCCTTCATGAAATCCATCCAGATCGGCGCCGCGGATCTCGCTCCTTCGATATCCAGGTCGCGGTTCTCGTCGTACCCCACCCACACCACGCACAGCAATTCCGAGGTGAAGCCGCCGAACCAGCCGTCGCGCAAGCCGGATGAAGTGCCGGTCTTTCCGGCAGCCGGAGCTTCGAATCCGGCGTTGGCGCGCGCGCCGGCCGCGGTGCCGTGGATCAGCACATCCTCCATCATGTTAGTCACGATGTAGGCCACGCGCGGATCGAGCACCTGTTTGCCCTCTTCACGATGATGGTAGAGTTCCTTGCCGGTTTGGTCGCGCACCAGCTCCAGAAAATCGGGCTTCTCGTAGCGGCCGCCGTTGGAGAACATAGTATACCCGCCGGCAAGTTCGAAAGGCGTTACGTCATAGGCGCCCAGCGCGACAGCGGGCGTGGGCTGAATACGGTCATTCAGCCCCGCGCGGCGCGCCATTTGCACCACCGCGTCAAATCCGACCTTCTCCGCCAGCGCCACGGTGGGAATATTGAGCGAATGCGACAGCGCGTAACGCAGCGACACCATCCGGTTGGTCATCTCGCCTTCGAAGTTCTTGGGCCGGTATTCCTGGCCGTTCCACCAGAATGTCGTCGGCGCGTCCATCAATTCGTAGGACGGAGTGAAGACTTCGTGCCCTCCTTCCACGGCAGTATCGATGGCGGCGGCGTAGACGAAGGGTTTAAATGCCGATCCCGGCTGGCGGCTCGCCAACACGTGATTGAGCTGGCTCACGCCGTAGTTGCGCCCGCCGGCCACCGCTTTCACCGCGCCGGTATGCGGATCGATGGCCACCAGCGCGACTTGGGGCTGCGGTGGCGTCTCGCCTTTGAATCGGTGCTGGTGCTTGAGAATGTCATCGACCTTTTTCATTCCGTTGGCGATGGCATCGGCCGCCACCCGCTGGAGCCGCAAATCGAGCGTAGTGTAGACGCGGAATGCGTTGGACTGAAAGTCCGTGTCTTTGAACATGTCCTGCAGCGTGCTGTTCACGAGGTCGACAAAGTAGGGCGCTTCCGCGGATTGAGCGGCTGCCTTGGCAACCGTCAGGGGCGCATCGATGGCGGTAGCGTAATCGCGGTCGCTGATGAATCCGTTGGCGCGCATCAGGCTGAGGACGATGTTGCGGCGGTCGCGCGCATGTTCGGGGTGGTTGAACGGATCGTAGACGGCGGGGTTCTGGATGGTGCCGGCGAGCTGCGCGGCCTCCGGAATGTTGATCTGGCTCAGATCCTTGCCGAGAAATACTTCCGCAGCCTCGCCGAAACCGTGAATGCGGAAGGAGCCACGGGATCCCAGGTAAACCTGGTTGGCGTAATCCTCGAAAATCTCCTGCTTGGTGAGCTTCTGCTCGAGTTGCAGGGTGATGATGACCTCGGCCGCCTTGGTGGTCCAGCGCTTGTCCTGCTCGAGGAAGAAATTCTTCGCGAGCTGCATGCTGAGGGTGGAGGCGCCCTCCGCGCGGCGGCCCTTCTTGATGTCCACGTAGGCGGCTTTCACCACGCGAATCGGGTCGAACCCGCTGTGCTGGAAAAAGTGTTTATCTTCCGCGGAGGTGACCGCCTCGACGAGCAGGGTCGGGATGTCGGCAAATTTCACCATGCGGCGTTTTTCGCGGCTCGCACCGGACAGGTTGGTGATCAGCTGCGGCTCCAGTTGATACTGGCTGCGTGAGGTGTTGTCCTGAAGCGAGACGATCTGCGAAATCCGGCCGTTCGCGAATTTAATCACGCCGGCCTGTTGGTCGAAATAGGATTCAGGGCCGGGAATGATGGTGATTTCGTTGGCGCGCAGTTCGTAGGAGCCCGTGGGATTGCCGCGCGCCTCGGAATATCCGGCCCGGCGGAGTTCGGCGGCGATCTCGGCGGGGCTGCTGGCGTCGCCCACGCCGACCGATTCAGGCGCCGCGAAAATCTTGGCGTTATTCGCGAATGGCCCTGCCGCCAGTTTCTCGTCGATGATCTTGGAGAAATGGGCGTAAAAGAAGATGAATGCCGCCATTACCAGGATCGTAATGACCGCCCCGCCCATAATCACGACTCGGCCCATGGGTCCCAGGAACAACTTTGTGAGCGCCGAATTGCGGGGAATGCGAAGCCGCATGCCGCCGTTTTTAGTTTTCGTGGGCACTAAACCTCATTCTCTCATGCTGTCCGGTCATGAGGCTTACCGGCTGCCGGCGCCGGGGTAAAAATGGATGTTCACGCGATACAGCGGCGCGCTGACCGTTACCTCATACTGCACGTCGATGCGCAGCCCGTCCGCCGTGTGATAAATGCGCACGTTATCGGCCGTTACCGGGAGGCCCAATTGACCTGCTTTTTCGAGGACCCTTGCCCTCAAGACCGCCTCGGGCTGCTGCGCATTTCCCACGACGTGTGTCAATTCATCCACGTAGCTCTGAAGTTTCAAATTGCGAACGTAAACCGGGGTAAACAGGATGGCGAAGAACACCAGCGCCGCGAGCACCAGGCAACCAGCCACGATGCGCCAGCGGGGAACCGGGGTCACGGTTCGCGGCCGTTATCCTGGTTGGGGGCGCACAACTCCTCCCAGATGTCGTCGGAATGGGCCTTCCATTCAGGCGTATCGCGCCCGGTGATTTGCAATTCGTCTTCCTTGAGAGTTCCGTGCCCATAGGGGCAAATCGACTCGATCATGGGCCGGCCCAATTGCAGCATGTAACTGCGGGAACCCGTTTCGATCGGCATGCGGAGATGGCGCAGGCAAACGCGGCACCGGCGACGCTGGTCCCACACGATCATGTACAGGACAGCAGCGCAGAGCAGGAACCAGGCGAACATCCAGAGCGTACCCGAGAGTTCCTGACTCATGTTGTGGAGCCCGACCCGCAATTCCTTCGGTGGGGCGGGAAACATCCGTTCGACCACTACCAGCAGACCATAGAGTGGTCCCGCAGCCACCGCCAGCTTCCCGACGAGATAGGCCCAGTAGCGCATACTCGTTAGACTCCCGTCTTCTGCTTTTAGTTTCCAACGTGGGCTGCGGCGAATCAAGCCGTCGACGGGTAACTATCTGAAGATGTTGCGCAAAATGAACAGGAGGTTAGCTGGACGCTCGGCCAACCGGCGCATGTAGTAGGGGTACCAGGCCTCTCCGTATGGCACGTAAACGCGCACCCGGTAGCCCTCTTTCGCCAATCCACGCTGCAAATCCCGGCGAATTCCGTAGAGCATCTGGAATTCGAACGAATCGCGGGAGATTTGGCGCGAATTTGCGTAGGCCTTGGTGGCGGCGATGATTGTTTCATCGTGCGTGGCGATAGCCGGGTAGGTCCCCTCGGCGAGAAGTAACTGCATCAGTTCGATGTAGTTAGCGTCCACCTGGGCCTTCTTGGGAAAGGCCACACTGGCAGGCTCGAGGTAGGCGCCTTTGACCAGCCGGACGCGGATGCCTTGGCTGTTGAGCATCTCGATGTCCTTCCTGCTGCGATAAAGGTACGACTGGATCACCGTACCCACCCCGGCGTAATTTGCATGCAGGCTGCAAACCAGGTCGAGTGTGCGGTCCACGTACTCGTGCGATTCCATATCCACCCGAACGAACCCATTCAGGGCAGCGGCGCGTTCCACCAGTTGGGTCACATTGGCACGGCAAGCATCGGCTGCGAGATCCAGGCCGAATTGGGTGAGCTTCAGCGAAACGTTACCCTGAATCTCCTTGTCATGAATCGCCGATAGCGTACGTAGATAGGCATCGCGCGCGGCGGCGGCTTCTTCTACCGATGAAACACTTTCGCCCAAAACATCCAGAGTGACGGTGGCGCCCTCCGAATTCAGGTCGCGACACACGGCCAGCGCCTGTTCGAGGTTGGAGCCCGCGATGAAACGGGCCGATAAGCGCCGCGCCAGCGGGGAGGTTTCCATCCATTTTCGCAGCATTTTACGCCGCGAAAGGAAGATCAATAGGCTTCGCACGAACTCCAGCCTAACATTCCGCACACCGTGAATCGACGGCTATAACGGGCTTTTGCTAGACTGCCGTCTTGGAGCTCCGCAAACAAATCGAAGCCAAACCGGACGAAATTCGCTGCCCTCGCTGCCATCGGCGGGATATCGTGCCTTCCATGCCCCGCGGGGTCCTCGATATGTTCATGGAAGGCCTGGGAAAAGTGCCGCGTCACTGCCGGTTTTGCGAGAAGCGGTTCTATGTGGATGCGGCGCGGGCGGGGGTGGTTTTGGGCGCCGGCGAGAATCCCGAAGACGAACAAAAAAAGGCAGACGCCTGAGCGCCTGCCTTTCTTCTCTTTTGACTTCCGATTTTTAGAATTGGAACCGCGCGCTGATCTGCATGCGGCGCGCCTGGGTGCCATCGGGGAATCCGCCATCTGCGTTGCCGACGCCCCAACCGGGCACCTGTACGCCGTTAACGGTACTGAAATTCGGCGTGAGCACGCCCTTCGAGAGGACATACTCCGTGCTGGTCATTCCGGTGGGAGACCAGGAGTTGCTCACGTTAAACATCTCGAAGTTGAGCGAGAGCCTGGTATCGTGATCCCCGATTTTGAAGGGGATGAACTTCGTGATGCGGGCATCCGCGCGGTACGATGCCGGCGTCAGAATGTCGTTGACAGGAAGCCACGGCACGCGGTGGCTACCGGTGAACGCATCCGGGAAGGAGGAGGAGAGCAGGCTCTGACCGGCGGGAATCTGGGCGCAGCCCGTGGTTACCGTAGCCGAGCAAGCGGAGATGCTTCCGGTGACTCCGGCGCTCGTATATGGCCGGCCGGAAGCCAGAGTGGTGATGGCGGAAAGCTGCCAATGAGCAAGAAGGGCATTCGCCACAGGGTTGGTGAAGTGCGTCTCTGGCTCGTACACGAAGGAGTAGACGAAGCGGTGCCGCTGATCTTCCCACCCGCTCGCGCGCTCCGCCGAGTTGTTGCCGTTGTACAGCGTGGTGAGGCTGCTGTAGAAGATGGCGTTGGTGGCCTGCTCCTGGCCATCGTCGATTTCATGGGACCAGGTGTAAGAACCCAGCATCTGGAGTCCGTGTTTCAACTGCTTGTTCAGCGTGACCGCCAGCCCGTCATAAACGCTGTCGACGCCGTTGGTGTCCTCAATGACCGAACCGAAAGCCGCGTTGGGCCGCGGAGCCGTATAAATCGGACTGGTGTATGTGCCAACCGACTGGCCGCTGGAATTGTCGATTGTATAGGTCATGGTGCCGCCGGGCTGATTGGCGTTCAAGTCCACCGATCCCAGCAGGTGGATGCCGCGGCTCATGATGCCCGACACGCTCAACAACATATCGGGAGTGAGCTGCCGTTCCAAAGTGATGTTTGCCTGCGCGGAGTATGGCGTTTGCAGGTTCGGGGCCGCGAACTGAATAGTGGCCGCGCCAACCGAGGCGCCGGCGGGAGGAGCACCCAGCCGGCTGGGGAAACTGGGACCGGCCGCGAGCTGCGCGGGATTGCTGGCGCTGAGGGAATCGGCAATCTGGTATATGCCATTCGTGGTCCAGAGATCGTCGATCAAGCCGCCCAGGAGGCGGGCGTAGAAAAGGCCGAATCCACCGCGGAAGACCGTCTTGTCGTTAATGCGATAAGCCATGCCGACGCGTGGGGAGAAGTCGTGATTGGGTGTGTGGATATAGCCGGTCTCCGGCCACGCGGGATTGACGACCGGGAACGTCATACTCATGGATTTATCCCAGCGAACGCCGAGATTGACCGTCAGTTTCGGGCTGACCTTCCACTGATCGTTCACATACCATGCGAGTTCGTTGATCCGGTAATCCGCGATCGGATTGCCGAACGTCTGGGAATAGCCGCTCCAGTGGTTCGTGAGGCTCGAACTGCCGCATGCGGAATCGGCCACGCCAGGGGAGATTGGATCGTAATCCAGCGCGAAGCAAGTGGGATTGGTGTAGGTGTAGGAACCCCAGGCGTTGCTGATGTAGTAGTTGTAGTCTTCCGTGGTGAAGAAGTTGAAGCCGAGTTTCAGGGTGTGATTGCTCTTCACCCAAGTGGCGTCATCCGAGAATTCGTAGCGGGTTTCGGAAGGCTCGACGCGCGGCAGATAGGTGGCCGGTCCGAGCTGCACGCCATCGACCGAAACGTCGAGGTAGCCGAGTCCACCGCCGAGTTCCGCCTGGTCGAACCCATCCGCCTGCCGGTCGGTATCCCAGCCGAAATGGAAATTGTTCACCAGCGTGCTGGTGGGTACCCAGGTCCATCCCAGTTTCCCGTTGCGAACGCGGACCGAATCGTCGCCGTTGCCAGTGATACCGGCTCCGGAGGTTGAGCTCAGTCCGGTCTGAATCCCGTTGGGCGACCACCAGCGCAGGAAGTTGAATTCCGCGGTGAACGTGTGCTTATCGGTCGGGTGATAATCCAGTCGGCCGAACGCCAGGTCATTATCGTCCGTTCGCGGAATCAAGCCGAAGAAGCGCCCCAAAAGATTATTGATGGATGAACACTGCGCTGCCGTGGCCGGCGCCGCGCAGGCCTGGGAACCGGTGGTAACCCAGTTCTGCGTGGTTGGATTGATGACGTTCGTCAGGACGTAGCTGTCGATCATCGGGAATTCGCGATGGGTAAGGTCGCCGGTGAGAAACCAAAAGAGTTTGTCCTTGATTAAGGCTCCGCCGAGAGACCCGCCGTATTCCACGCGCTTCTCGGAAGGATTGATGCGCACGCCACCGACGGTAGCGAACGTATCGGCTGCATCGAATCCCGTGCTGCGGTAGTAATAGAACGCGCTGCCGTGAAGCTGGTTCGTGCCGCTCTTGGTGACGGTGTTGACCACGCCGCCCATGGCGCGACCATATTCCGCGGAATAATCGTCCGAAACCACCTGGAACTCCTGCACGGCGTCCTGCGAAATCTGCGACTGAATGCGCGTGCGGCCGGCGTTCTCGTCGTAGAACTGCTCGGTATTGTCGTTGCCGTCGATGAGGAAGGAATTGTTTCCGGCCACGCCGCGGAAGGTGAGCAATCCGAAAGTGGCGTCGTTGGACACACCCGGCGTCAGCAGCACAAACGAATCGACGCGCCGCCCGTTGACCGGCAGTTCCTGAATCTGCTTGTTATCGACCACCGTGGAGACGTCCGCTTTGGTGTCGTCCAGCAGTTCGGCGGCACCAACCACGTCCACGGTCGTAGAGGTCTGGCCCACGGTCAGCGGTATGTTCAGATTGAGATTCTGGCCCACGGAGAGCGTGATATCGTTCAATTCGTAGGGAGCGAAACCCGGCGCCGTGACGGCAACCTTATAGCCCGGCCCGGGCGTCAACGCCGGCGCCGCAAACGCGCCCGCATTGTTGGTCTCGATTGTGCGCAGCGTTCCCTGCGATGCGCTCGAGATCACCACTTTCGCATTGGGGACGGCCGCTCCGGAGGGGTCTTTCACCTCTCCCGAAATACCGGCCGAACCGCCCACGGTCTGCGCCATCGCGCACGCCGCCAAGAACAGGCCCAACACCGTTGTTGCTTTCCAATTCATGCGAGACTCCTCTCTTTTTTCAGTTCCTAACCCCATAGTCTGGAGGCCACCAACCGCAGCCGCCGTGACAGAGCCCCCGGAGATCCTTTTTGGCGCGAGAGTATCGTCAACGTAGTTCCAACGCCGGAGGTTTGTCCAGGTCCAAAGCATAGCACGCAGCAACTGAATTTACCGCTACAATTCGGTGACGAGATGGTGCGTGAAATAAATTTAACCCCACCTCAGGGTGGAACTGCGTATGAAGGGCCGAGAACCGGCCCGGAAACCCCTTGTTTTCTTGTTTTTCATAGCGGATCTTCCGTTTTTTAGAGCCGCAGAAGCACTGTCCCCGCGGTTGCGGATCGCGCCGGACTGACCCGAGCCGCGACGAGGGGGTGGTTTGCACGGTACTAGAACATGAACGCCAGTGACAGTTGCAGAAATCGAGGGCTGCCGATGGTATTTTGAATGACTCCGAACGATGTTTGCGAGGCGGTGCTCTTAGGAGTCGGTACGCCCTTGCTGACGCTATAGAGACTCAAGTCGTTGTTCGGCGCGTCGCAGCTCGGAGTGTTCTCACATTGAACGCGCCCGCCTGGAAACGGAGCGAGAAGCGCTCGTTGACGCGGGTACTCTTGATGAGCGCCACGTCCTGCCGCTTCTGGAACGGAGAGCGGAACGTATTGCGCGAAGTGTCGCCATAAACCGTCTCCGAGTTGTCGCACACACCGGCTATGTTACTTACGGACGGATTAGGAATCGGATTCTCCGATGTAAAATTCTCTCCCGGGAGCTCCCGCTATACTGAAACGGACAACTCCATGGAAACGCTTGGCGAACGATTGCGGACGGTGCGCGAACGGATGGCTCGCGCGGCCGACCGCGCGCGTCGCGACCGGGCGGAAATTCTGCTCCTGGCGGTCACCAAAGTATTTCCTGCCGAGACTTTGCGCGCGGCCTACGATCTCGGTTTACGCGATTTCGGTGAGAATTACGTGCAGGAATTCGAGGGTAAGGCGCCGCAGCTGGCGGACCTCACGGATGCCCGCTATCACCTGATCGGGCATCTGCAATCGAATAAATCGAAGAAGGCGGCCGAGCTCTTTCAGGTGGTGCAGACGGTGGATTCGGCGAAACTGGTGCGGCGCTTGAACGAATCCACGCGCGCACTGGACGTCATGCTCGAAGTCAAGCTTTCGTCCGAGGAGGCGAAAAGCGGCGCGGCGCCCGAAGAACTGCCGGAATTGATCGCCGCCGTGCGCGGTTGCCCCAACCTTCGCCTGTTGGGTCTGATGACGATGCCGCCGTGGTCGGACGATCCCGAAGCCTCCCGCGGATATTTCCGCCGCCTGCGCGAACTTGCGGAAAAGCATGGTTTGACGCAGCTTTCCATGGGGATGTCGCACGATCTGGAAACGGCGATCGAAGAGGGTTCGACGTGCGTGCGCGTCGGGACGGCGCTGTTCGGCAAACGGAAAAAACCGTGACCGCCGGATTCTACGCTCCTCTACCGCCGGCGCGCACCGGCGTGGCCGATTACGCCGCGACATTGCTGGCCGGGATGAAAAAGCTAGGTCCGGTGGAAGTCGCGCCGGAAGCGTGCGATGTGGCGCTCTATCATCTCGGCAACAACGCGCTCCATGCCGCGATTTACCAGCTCGCGCTGGAAAAGCCCGGCGTGGTGGTGCTGCACGACGCGGTGCTGCACCACTTCTTGCTCGGACAATTGGACGAAGCGGCATACATCGAGGAGTTCGTCTACAACTATGGCGAGTGGAATCGCGGCACGGCCCGGGAACTGTGGCGCGAGCGAGCGTCATCGGGCGCCGACCGGCGCTATTTTGATTACCCCATGCTGCGGCGTATCCTGGATTGTTCGCGGTGCGTGGTGGTGCACAATCCGGGAGCGGCCCGGATTGCGTTTGCACACGGGCCACAGGCGCGCGTCGTCGAGATGCCGCACCTTTTCGCCGGGCCGGGCGATCCGCCCGGAGTGGCGGAGACCCTCCGCTGGCGGCAGCGGTGGAGCATCGATCCGGCATCCTTGGTTTTCGGGGTTTTCGGGTACCTGAGAGAATCCAAGCGGCTTATGGCCATTGTGGAAGCGTTCAGCCAAGTGCGCCGCGTCTATCCACGGACAGCGCTGCTGGTGGCCGGCGAGTTCGTCTCGAGCGATCTGGAGCGCGCAGCCGCGCCGTTGCTATCGGCGCCCGGCATTGTGCGGCGGCCTCATCTGGAGGAGCGCGAATGGTGGCTTGCGGCCAACGCCGTGGACGCCTGCATCAATCTGCGCTACCCACCGGCCGGCGAGACGTCGGGAATCGCCATTCGTCTGATGGGCATCGGAAAGCCGGTGATGCTGACCGATTCGCTCGAGTGCACCCGGTTTCCCGAGGACGCCTGCATTCGGATCGCGGTGGGCGCGGCCGAGCGCGACTCGCTGCGCGAGCATATGCTGCTGCTATCAGGCATGCCGGACGTAGCGGCAGCAATCGGCGAGCGCGCCGCGGCGCACATTCGTGCCTGCCACGGGGTGGATGAGGTCGCGGCGCGCTACTGGGAAGTGCTGCGGACCGCCTGAGCTGACCGCCCGCTGGCTTCCGCGGCGCACATTCGTGCCTGCCACGGGGTGGATGAGGTCGCGACGCGCTACTGGGAAGTGCTGCGGACCGCCTGAGATCACCGCCCGCTGACTTCCGTGGCGGCTCCATGCGGTTCCCGCAATTGGCCGAGCATCCAAGACCCTGTGATCACGGCGCACGCCAGCATCGCCACGCGCACGTAGACCGCGGCGTGCATCGATGGATCGCCGAGCAACTGCCGGAGCAGCCCGAAACCCGCGCTCGTGGTGCAGAACGCGAAATACATGCGCTCGATGCGCGTCCCGGAAATCGCTGTCAGCCAAACCAATACCGAACTAACGATGGTATAGATTGCGGCCACGGCCCAGGCCGAAGGCGGGGATGCCGTGCGCAGCGGCGCGACGGCGAAAAAGAAACCCAGGATTGCGACTCCGAGAAAAACCACGGTGTGAACCAGCGCTACGACAACCCGCTTGCGCGTGTTCAGAATTCTGTGTCCCCTCACGCGAAAGCTCAGAATAACACGCGGCGGTCTTTTATTCGAAAGTCTGTCCGAAATAGAGCTGGTTGCCCTCGGGATCCTTGACCGAGAATTCCCGCAGCCCCCAGGGAAGGCTTACCGGATCACCCGCGACATTCGCCCCCGAAGCGCGCAATTCGGCGCAAAGTTTGTCGGCGTTCTCGATGTAGAAATAGGCCGATCCCACGCCCTGATGAACTTCGTCCCGCGGGACCAGCAGGACCGTTACCTCGTCGCGGTCCATGACGCCGATGTTTTCGTCCCGATAGTTCACGCGAAATCCCAGGACACCGCGATAGTACGCGATTCCGGCGGCCAGGTCGGTCAGCGGCAGCCGCGGCAGCGCCTTTTGGAACACGCCAGGCCGCGGTGTGTCCGGCTGATCGTACGATTGCCCGAACCACAGCGTGTTTCCATCGGGATCGCGCATCTCGAACATCCTCATCTTCACCCAGTTCACCTTCACCAGTTCGCTGGCGGGGACTCCGCGGGCACGAATGGCGGAGTGCGCCGCTTCCACGTCGTCCGTTTCGAAGAAAACCATCGCCGGGCCGCTGCCGGCGGGATCGAAATGCAGCAGCGCGGGACCGTTCACGGCCTCCATGCTGTGATTGGACTGCTGAATTTCGAACCCGAGCACGTTGCGATAGAAAGCCGCGCTGCGCGCAAGGTCTGCAACTGGCAGCCGGCGGCTTACTGGCGCTACGATTTTGGCGCCGAGGCCCATTTCTTTGACAGCCATGCATCCACCGAAATTTCCCCCGGTCCGAAAACCAGCACGATCACCGAAGCGACCAGAAATGTGTAGGGCGATGCCGCATAGAACTTGTCCGGATCGGAAAACGCGGAGAGCAACGCCTCGCGATCGGCCGTGATATAGGCCATCAGCATATTGCAGGTGAGCAATAGAGCGATGAGGCGCGATCCCAACCCGATGGCGAGCAGGATTCCACCCACCAGTTCCAGCCCCGCGATGAAAGCCGCGGTCACTCCGGGAGCGGGAAGGCCCAAAGAACCGAAGAAGTCCGTTACTTTGCCAAGATTGTTCAGCTTTCCCCAACCGTCTTCGGCAAACTGCCATCCCCAGTACAGTCGCACGGCCAGCAGGAACGGCGATTGCAGGCGGTTGGCCGCGCGAATCAGCGTGCGGTAGAGTCGTTCGAGCGCTTTCACGATTTGCCTCCTGGAGGGCAGAACCAGCCGTATTGCGCCCAGCCGCGAAACCATTCTTCGAGTTTGCCGCGCAGTTCGTCCAACGGCAGATCGCTCGCCCCGAAAACGCTGTCGATCGCTTCGCTCAGCGCCAGTCCGCCACGCAACGCGTCCAGCAACTGGAATTCGCCGGCATTCATCCGCCGGAAGTACACCGAGTCGTTCATGCGGTGTACGGCGAGGTAGACCGCTTCGCGTTTCAGGCTGAAGCGCGTCACCGCGCGCCGTTCCCGGTGCCGCATCACCGCGTTGCTCGCGCCACCGCGGCCCTCGGCGAGTTCGCTCACCCGCAGATGCAAATCATCCACCGGATACTCCAGTGCCAGCAGGGTCACGTAAGGTTGCAGGCGGAATGTCATCTGCGGCGTGAGTTCCAGCAGGTCTTCCGGCCCCAGCACTTCTTCGGCGGCTCCGTCGAACGCCACCACATGGGCCCATTCGAGCCGCACCATATCGAGCGCGAGAGCGGGATTCCGTCCGGCATGTTCCGGATGCCGTGCGAGCCATTCCGGCAGGCGCGAGCCCAGATTCCGCAGCGTGAACGATTCAGACGGCAATTCCGCAAGATACGCGCGCGAGAGCTTGTCAAAGCCGCGCACTCCGAGGATGGCTCGCAGGCCGGGGAAATCGTCGTACAAAGCGTCGAGCAGGCGGTACCAATAGCTTTTGGCGTAGATTTCCACGCGTTCGGCGGCGGTGAGCCGGTCGTTCGGTGTGATAATCTCGCCGGCTTCCGCGCCGGCGGCTCGCGTAATGCGGTCCCCCGCCCCTAAGGGCGCCATGATCGCGCTTGCCATCCGCCGTTGTAGTTCGAGGAGGTTCATGGGGCCACGGCCGCAGGCGCCGGCAGGTATTTCGCGGCTTTCAAGGCTTCCGCGTGGACCTCGTCGAAGCTCGGAATGCGATCGTCCCATTCGAGCAACGTCGGCGTAGCGCCGATGCGCCGAATGGCATGATCGTAGAGCTTCCAGACCGGGTCGATCACCGGGTGATCGTGAGTGTCGAGGATGTATTTTTCGAACTTCGAATGGCCCGCGATGTGAATTTGCGCCACTCGTTCGGTGGGAACCGCATTCAGATATTCAAACGGGTCGAAACTGTGATTCCGCGACGAAACATAAATGTTGTTGACGTCTAAAAGAATGCCGCAATCGGCGCGCTCCACCACTTCGTTCAGGAATTGCCACTCGGTCATTTCCGAGACATGAAATTCCGCGTAGCTGCTCACGTTTTCCACGGCAATGGGTACTTCCAGGAAGTCGCGAGCCTCGCGAATCTTGCTCGCGGTGAGTTCGGCAGCCTCGAAGGTGTACGGCATGGGAAGTAAGTCGTGGGTGTAGCGGCCATCTACGCTTCCCCAGCACAGGTGATCGGTCAGCCAGGGAGTTTTGGTTCGCTTCACCAACTTTTTCAGGCGCGAGAGGTGCTCGCGATTGAGCGGCTCGGCGGATCCGAAATACATCGCTACGCCGTGCTGCACCACACGATAGCGCTCCAGAATCCGGTCGAGCACGGAGAGCGGCCGCCCGGCATCCACCATAAAGTTTTCCGAAATGATCTCGAACCATCCAACCGGTGGCTTGTGCTCGAAAATGTGCCGGTAATGCGGTATGCGCAGACCGACGCCGATTCCGTAAGCCGAATTTCCGTTGAATCTGTTGGCAGGCATTCCTTTGTCTTTAGTCTACCTTGGGAGAAAAAACAGGGGCGCGAATTGACCGCGCCCCTATAGAAACCGATCGCTGATGGGGATAACTACTTTTTGGAACCGTCGGTGGCGCAGCCGCCCTTACCTTTGCAGGAATTCTTGCCTTTGCAGCCGTTGTCGCTGGTCTTGCAGCCGCCTTTACCGGCGCAAGAATTCTTTCCCGCGCAGGAATGCTTTTCGACTTTGGCCGACTTGGTGGACTTGCTGCTCTTGGCGTTCTGTCCGCCGACTCCACCTACACCGCCAACTCCACCGATACCGCCGGCGGGTTCGGCATTGATTCTCGCAACGGTGCCGCCCAGCAGGCCGGTAAAGGCTGCGGCGATCACCAGGGAACTCTTTGAAACTTTCATTTTTCCTCTCCTTCTGCTCTATTGCTTCCAAGGAGCCGACGCCTCGAGTGCGTCCGCCGGCTTTGGAAAATATACTGGTAACGCTACTGGAGATACGTACGAAAGTCAAGAACGGATTGTCACGGTGCAGGAAGTTAAAAATCTTTCACTTGGTTAACACGGGTAAACTTCATAACATGAAAATCTACTTCGGATTCACGGTGGCCGGCGACCGCTCGCAGGTGAGTGTGGCCCGCCGCCTGGTGGAGTTGCTGGAGGCTTTGGGGCACGAAGTGCTCACCCGCCACCTGGTAAGCGAGGATGCGGCTCTGATGGATCGCCGCATTACTCCGCAGGCGGTTTATGAGCGCGACATGAATTGGCTGCGGCAGTGTGACATTTTTATCGCGGAAGTCTCGGGATCCTCGTTTGGGCTCGGGTACGAGGCTGGCTATGTGCTGGGATCGAGCGGCAAGAAGGCGATTCTGTTCTACCGCCGCCAGGCTGCCCCGCGCATCTCCCTACTGATTACCGGCAACACCCACCCTAATTGCCGGCTGGTGCCCTATTCGGAACCGGATGAAATCGAGCAGCAGCTCCGCATTACAATGGGTGCCTGACCGTTCGGGTCCGCCTATGCTGGTCCGCGAGGAAAAGAAAGCCCCACCCACCTGGCAATCGCGCCGGGAACGGGTCCGCCACCGGTGGGCCATACCGCTACAGGCCATCGAATGGATCTTCGAGTGGATCGCGTACGGTTTGAGCCGGTGGGCTTTCCTGGAGGTGCTGGAATATTTAGGCACATTTTCCGTATTAATCGCCGTAATTTTCTATTTCGCGGAATCGGGCGACCGGCGAAAGCAAAAACATTATCAGGCCTGGCAAGTGATTAATACGGCCCAGGGAAAAGGCGGCAGCGGCGGCCGCATCGAGGCGATCCAGGAATTGAACGACGACCGGCAGCCGCTTGTAGGACTCGACGCCCCCGGCGCCTTTCTCCAAGGCATTCAATTACCTGGAGCGAACCTGCTGCGCTCGAACCTGGAAGCCAGCGATCTGCGCGACAGCCGCCTGGCGGGGGCCAACCTTGAATTCGCCAATTTGCATGCCGCCAATTTCCGCGGGGGCGATTGGTCGCACGCTCGTTTGCGTCACGCCGATCTCGAAGATTCCGACATGGCCGGCGCCAACATTTCCGGGTGCGATCTCGCGGGGGCCAATTTGAAGAACGCCGATTTGCGAAATATCGAAATGTCCGGAGCGATTTGGCAGCAAATTAAATCTATTAAGGGCGCCAATATTTACGGAATTCGCCATCCGCCCGAGGGATTTCTGGCATGGGCGCAGGCAAATGGGGCCCAATCGACGCCCGGCGGTCCCGAATAGATTTGGGTAACACCGATCCCCTTCTCGAACGTCCAAGAAATGTGGCCAGTCTGACCAGACGTTCCGTCCTGCGCTCACTGACCGGGTCAACAGCCTCGGCGCTGCTCCCTTCAGCGCGGTCGCAAGATAATCCTTCGACCCTCCGAATCGGGGGCGGGACGATCGAAGTCCGGTTTCAATCGGACCAGTTCGATCTGCCGCGGAAAGCCATACTGGATTGGGTCTCGACCGGGGCGCGCGCGGTCAGCGCCTATTTTGGCCGGTTCCCGGTGGCGCACGCCAGGCTCGAAATAGTGATGGCCGCCGGCAGGAGAGGCGGGCGCATCAACGGAGTTACCTTCGGCGACGGCGGAGCTCGCAGCCGCCTTACGGTGGCGCAGCACGTCACGGCCGAAGAGCTTTCGCGCGACTGGGTCCTGACGCACGAAATGGTTCATTACGGATTCCCGTCGATGGACCGCGCGCATCATTGGATCGAAGAGGGCAGCGCCACGTACGTCGAACCCATCGCGCGCGCCGAAGTGGGAAACCTGAGTGTCGCACAGGTCTGGGGTGACATGGTCCGCGATATGCCGCAGGGATTGCCGGCCGATGGCGACCAGGGCCTTGACCGTACGCACACCTGGGCACGTACGTATTGGGGTGGGGCTCTTTACTGCCTGCTGGCCGATGTCCGAATCCGCCGGCAGACACACGGTCGCAGAGGATTGGTGGACGCGCTGCGGGGGATCATCCGCGCCGGCGGCAATATCGAAAAGGATTGGCCGCTGGAACGCGCCTTAGAGATTGGCGACAAGGCAACCGGAACTACGGTGATGATGTCGCTTTATGGGGAGATGGCCGCCAAACCCATGCCCGTCGACCTGCCGGATCTCTGGAAACAGCTCGGAGTCCGGCGGGACGGCGGGCAGGTAACGTTCGATGACGGTGCCCCTTTGGCCAAGGTGAGGGCAGCGATTTCTTCTTGAGCCGCTGGTTTTCCTTCCGGCTCTGGCTTCTGGTTTAATACCGGGATCCCGCCACCGGGCGCAATTGCGTGGGGAAGCTCCGCGTGGGAGTTTCGGCGCGCTCGGCCGGCCGTTCCAGCACCAGAGAGCGAAGTCCGGGCATGGCGCCGGCATTCGGCCGCTGGCCCTTCTCGCCGACCGGCAGCTGACCGGTGGTGAGGTTCTTCAGACCGAACAAAGCCAATTCGAACCGGTCCTTCACGCCGACCTTTTGGAAAAGGCGCGAGAGGTAAACCTTCACCGTGCCTTCCGAGATCATCAGGGTGGTGGCGATTTCCTTGTTCTTGAGTCCCTGGGAAAGCAGGCTGACGAGCTGCCCTTCGCGCTGTGTCAAGGCCACCCTGCGGGCGCAGAGGAAACTGTCGGTGAGGGCTTTTTCGAACCACAATTCGCCCGACTGCACCTTTTGCAGGCATTTTACCTGGAGATCGGTCGGCAGCGTTTTGCGCAGGATGCCGCGCACGCCCAATCCCATCGCCTGGAACGCCAGTTCCGTGGAAATGGAATTGACCCAAAGGACGATCTTGCAGTGCATCATGGCGTGCTTCATGTCACTCAGCACGGCAAATGTAATTTCGGGGGTTAAATCCATGAGGACGAGATCGGGAGATCCCATCGACATTTGTTCCATCAGGCTGCTCACCGTCCCGCAGGTGGGCAGCAGTTCGAAGCCCTCGACTTGACGAAGCACCGATTCCAGGCCCTTGGCCAGGATTGGCTCGTCGCTATAAAGAAGAATTCGCGTCATATTCTCCACCTTTCCAGCCGGCCGTCTGCCAAATTTACGGCCTATTTCCCCGGGAAATTAATCGCTCATTAATTCCCGTTAGCTGCATGTCTTCATACGCATTTTGCAATTATTTACTTCGGTTGTCAATAACATTTTTCCAAAAAATGCGAAAATTACCGTAATTTTTGCCGGAATACCCGACGAAATAAGGCAGCATTTAAGCGCATTTAAACTTTATTAACTGTCTTATTTACAATAATATAAGGCGTTTTTATTCGGGCGTTATGGTAAGTAATGGATAGGAGAAATTCGGAATAATATACATGGCTATTAACCCTAACAGAGGTATGTCGCGAGATAGGTATCGGGGCCCCGCAAATAGCGAATTGCGGCCCTCTGGAGGGGTGTAAAACCCACCCGTAAACACGGCATTTTTCTGCAATAACCTTCGGCAATAGACTGCTGTAGCCTATTTGCTGTATTGATAGCGGAGCATTTGCGGACCTAAACTCGCGATGACGTGGAATGAAATGAAAAACATCAACAGGCGTGAGAGTCCGCGTATCGATATTAAGCTGCGGTGCCACGTCACTTCCCCGGCGCTCTGGGTTCGTTCCTCCATGTACACCGAAAACATCAGCCGCAGTGGAGTTCTGGTCGCCTGGTGCGGCGAAGGTGGACGGGTGCCGGTTCCAGCCGTAGGACAAATCATTACTGTCGAAATCGAACTGCCCGCAAACCACGGATTCGGGCAGAAATGCATCCATTGTCAAGGTACCGTCACGCGGATCGTGAGCGATGAGAACGATTCGCCTCGCGTCGCTTTGCGCGTAAACTACATGGATTTCCGCGCATTCCACGACAAGCTCCGCGTTCTGGAGGCGCTACAGCCGGTAGCTAATTCCTGGATGGCGTAATTCTAAAATGGAAGCCCAACGCTCCCAATTCGCGATCAAGTTCCTGCCGTCGCTGACAGACTTCGCCTTCCTTCTGCCCATCGCCTTTCTGTTCGGGCGCATGGACGGGGTGCAAACGCTACTTAGCGACTGCGATACCGGCTGGCACATTCGCACCGGCGATTGGATGGTGGCGAATCACGTCGTCCCCACGCACGATGTGTTCTCCTTCTCCAAGCCGAACGGTGTCTGGTACGCATGGGAGTGGCTTTCGGATCTGATTTTCTCCGGCCTGAACCACATGGGCGGATTGCGCCTGGTAGTGATTCTGAGCCTGCTGCTGCTGTGCGCGACGTTTACGCTGCTGTTCCGCTTGGCTGCTCGCCACGCCAACCGCGTCATTGCCATTGTAATCACGGTTCTGGCGGTCGCTTCATCCTCCGTACACTGGCTGGCGCGGCCGCACTTGTTCACGCTGCTGTTTCTGGTTCTGTTCTTCTCTTGGCTGGAACGGGTACGGTCGGGCCAATCGCGCATCGGCGGAATTCCGTATTTTGTCTTCCTGCCGGTCGTAATGGTTCTCTGGACGAACCTGCACGGCGGCTTTATCGTCGGCATTCTGATGGTGGCCGTGTACGGCGCGGGTGAAACGCTGACCGTCGCCTTTTCGGCCGACTCTGCCGTCCGCCATGCCGCCGCGCGGCGCGCCCTCGCGTGGTTCGGCACGGTTCTCGCCTGCCTGGCGGCGAGCCTGCTGAATCCGTATGGCTGGCGCCTGCACGTTCACCTTTTCGAATACCTGCGGGATCCATACGCCTCGCAGCACATTTCGGAGTTCCTTACGCTCAGCTTCCATCATCCGGCCGCGATCTTCTTCGAAGCTCTACTGCTGGCCGGCGCCCTGGCGGCGTTCTGGTATGGCTCGCAGGGCAAGTTTATCGAGTCCCTGCTGTTGCTGATGTTCGCCCACGCGGGGCTGTTGGCCGCGCGCAATATTCCATTGTTCGCGATTGTCTCCACGCCGCTCGTGGCGGCGGCCGTTACTGCATGGCTGGAACGCCTGCCGCACTTCGAAGTGGCGGCCTGGCTGCGCCGCGTGGCAACGCGCTTCAACCAACTTGCCGCGAAGACGGATACCACCGACCGTATACCGCGATGGCACCTCGTGAGCGCCTTCGGTTTCCTGTTTGTAGTGATGGTACTGTTCGCGCAAAATCCACCCAAGCAATTCCGTGCGGAGTACGATCCCAAATCTTACCCTGCCGATGCGGTTGAAGTGCTCCGTCAGGACCCCTCGGCCCGCGTCTTCACGCACGACGAATGGGGCGACTACCTCATCTGGCGCCTCTATCCCAAGGAGAAAGTGTTCGTGGACGGGCGCAGCGATTTTTACGGCGACGATTTCGAAAACAAGTACATCGACGTCCTGAACGTGAAGAACGGCTGGCAGCAGATCCTCGATGGCTTCGGTGTTAACACGATTTTATTGCCCCCCAGCGTGCCCCTCGCGGGCGTGCTCAAGGAGAACAGCCGCTGGCGCGCCGTCTACGACGACGGCGTGGCGCTGATCTTCCGGTCCGTTCCATCGGCCGCGGGCAAACCGTCTTCCGCTGTTCTTAAGGGCAGCGGAGCAGGCCGTGATCGCGAGGTCACGAAAACTTCGGCAAGTGATCAAACGATCACTCGAAATCAACCAACTAGGAGCGAAACACAATGACGTTTTTGCGCAACTTCTGGAACGACGAACAGGGCCAGGATCTCATCGAGTACACCTTGCTCATGGCGTTCGTGGCGCTGGCTTCGGCTGCTCTATTCCTGGGCGCCGGCGGCAGCATCAAAGGTATTTGGGTAACCACGAACAATCAGTTGTCTCAAGCTAACACGATGGCCAGCTAGGCGCCGGGTGGGGGCATGCCTCCCGTCACGTGACGGTATGCCCCTGCACGGGTTATTGGGAGTTTTCGCTTTACGCCCCCAAGCCCATGCCATCGAAACCATTAACCAGCGGAGGCCGCGGTGCGCGCGAGCCCCGGAATTCGGGAACGTGTCGCGGCCTCCTAACCCGCGTGGCGCGGGAGAGCACATGGCAGGTCGGAAGGAATCCGAGTAGGCGGAACAGGGATTTTTATGAATAAGAGATTTGCAGGGGTTCTGATGTTTGCGTTCGTGGTGGCGGCCGCCGGAGGTCTCCTCACCTACCGGTCGCTGATGGGCCGGCCTCAACCCGCGAAGGCAGCCGCGCCGACTGTCCAGATCGTGGTAGCAGCCAAGGATCTCGAAGTCGGCTCCGTCATCAAGGACGGTGACATACAACTGGGCGACTGGACGGGACCCGTCCCCGCCGGAGCCAGTTTCAAGCTCGAGGACCTAAAAGGTCGCGGCGTCACCACGGCCATCTATGCCAAGGAGCCAATTATCGAGTCGCGCCTCGCGGCGCGCGGCGCCGGTGGTGGCCTCGCCACACTGATTCCCCATGGCATGCGCGCCTTCGCGGTGCCCGTGAATGAAATCGTAGGTGTAGCGGGCTTCGTAACCGCGGGGTCGCACGTCGACCTCCTGATCCAGGGCAATGGTCCGGGCGGCAACGGCTCCCTCGGGACGCTCAGCAAGACTCTGATCCAGAACCTCGAAGTGCTGTCCGCCGGCCAGGACTTTCGCAAAGATCCGGAAGGCAAACCCGTCCCCGTGCCAGTAGTGAATGTGCTGGTCACTCCCGAGCAGGCCGAGGTTCTCAGTCTGGCGAGCAGCCAGACTACTATCCGCATGACCTTGCGCAACCCGCTCGATCACGATATCGCCAAGACTCCGGGTTCCGCGATGAAGTACGTCTGGGGCAGCATGGCCAACATGAAGGGTGCTGCCGCTTCCGACGACGCCCCGCCGGTGCCGACTCCGCGCATGCGCCCCGCAGCCATGGCGGTCGAAAGACCGAGAGAAGTCGCGGCGCAGGCACCGCCCAAGAAAGAGGCGCCTTTCGTGATGGAAATTCTCTCCGGCAGCGCCCGTTCTGAAACCAAGTTCGAAAAGACCCCGGAGGTGAATAAGTGACCCGAATGATGCAATCCGCTCGCAACCTGATCGTCACGACGTGTGTTTGTGCTTTGATCGCCCCCTCCGTGGCGGCGATTGAGCCGGTAACGCCGGCCGAAGCCAAGAGCGCCGTCACTCAGGATCAGGTCAACAAGCAGGCTACTCCCAACGGGGTTGTAGGCCAACTCACCGTCACCGTAGGCAAATCGCTCGCCATCGACAGTCCGCTCCCCATCAAGCGGCTGGCATTCGCCAACGGATCGTTGGTGGACGTGCAGGCCATCGGTCCCAAGGAAGTCCTGATCAACGGAAAGGCTGCCGGAGAGACTTCATTGATTATCTGGCAGGAGGACGGCACCCGTCTGATCTACGACCTCACGGTGCGCGTGAGTCCGCAACGCCTGAATGCGGTGCGACAGCAGATCGCCCGCGACTATCCCGATGCGGATATCAACGTCACTTTCGATAACGATACGGCGTTCGTGCGCGGGACGGTGAAGACCGTGACCGATGCCCAACGCATCATCGCCATCGTGGCAACGCTGGCGAAAACCGTCAATCTGCTCAGAGTCGAAGTGCCCGCCGTCGAACCTCAGATCCTGCTCAAAGTGCGGTTTGCCAACGTGGATCGGAACGCGCAGACACAAATGGGCGCCAGCTTCGCCTCGACTGCGTTCAACCAGACTACGAGTCTCGGAACGGGCCCATCCATTCTCTCGTCTTTGATAGGAGGTTTAGGCCAGGCGACCATCGGGACGGCGCCCAATATTGTGGCCTTCCGTCCGGATATCAACCTGCTTGCCGAGATTCAGCTTCTCCAAAGCAAAAGTCTTTTGGAGATGTTGGCCGAACCGAATCTGCTTACTTATAGCGGCACGAAGGCGAGCTTCACCGCCGGCGGCGAATTTCCGTATCTCACGCCTCAGCCCACGGCCGGAGGCACTATCTTCAGCGTCGAATTCAAGCCGTACGGCATCATCCTCAGCTTCCTGCCCCGAGTGACGCCGCAAGGCACCATTCACATGCAGATCAGTCCGGAAGTGAGCGCCCTCGACTACACCAATACGGTGACAATCCAGGGCACCGCGGTTCCCGGCCTGACCACCCGAAAAGTTACCACCGAAGTGGACCTGGAGAGCGGCCAGTCATTCGTGATTGCCGGATTGCTCGATAAACAGATTACCGACTCCTTCAACAAGATCCCCGGGCTCGGAGACATTCCAATCCTCGGCAAGTTGTTCCAGAGCAAAACGATCAGCAAAAGCAATTCGGAGCTGTTGATTATCATCACGCCCGAAATCGTGCGTCCGATCCCGGCGCAGCAGGCGGTTCCGGAACTCAAGTGGACTGTTCCGTTCATGACTGACAACAGTCCCATCCCGATCCGGCAGCCCGGCATCGATGTCACGGGCTCTGTGCCCGTGCATCCGCCATCACCGACTCTGCCGCTCGAACAACTCATCCAGCAACAGAGGCTGATCCAACCGTCACCCCTTACTGGACCCCAGACAGTAGCCGCGCCCGGCAGTCCGGCGACCGCTCCTCCGGCGGGACAGGCGCCGGCCGGTAGCGGCCAGCCGGCGGGCGGCGGAGGCGGCGCACCCGCGGCCGGCGCCGGGGGCAATGGAGGCGGGAACGGCTAGTAATCCGTCCACCAGGGAACCCCTATGTATCCGCTCACAATCGGTCTGGCCATCGAGAACCGCGACCTCTGGGAACAGGCCCAGTCTTGCCTCGCCGATCTGCCATTCCGCATCATCGTCGAACACCAGGATATCGGTGACGTAAGCAATTTCCTCGACCGCCTGGAGCGCATGCGGCCGGACGTCGTGCTCATCGACATTAGCGGCTGGCGCGAGCCGCTGGAGGGGCTTGCCAATTCCATCCGGACCGCCATCGGCGATCCGATGATCGTCGCCATCAATACCAACGCCGATCCGGATGCCATACTGGCGTCGATGCGCGCGGGCATCAACGAATACCTGTACCCGCCTTTGAGGGACCCGCTGAAGCGGGCGCTCGAAAAACGCGCGGCGGAACGAAGCCGCCGCCGCGATGCCGGTGCCAAGGCGGGTGGCAAAAGCTTTGCGTTTCTGTCGGCCAAGGGCGGATGCGGCGCCACCACGCTGGTGACGCACGTAGCCGCTGAACTGGGACGGCAGAACCAGAAAGTCCTGCTGGCCGATCTCGACCTGGATTCCGGCATGGTCGGGTTCATCACCAAGACCAAATCCGTGTACTCCATCCTGGACGCAGTCAACAATCTGCACCGTCTCGATATCCACTACTGGAAGGCGCTGGTATCCAATGGGATTCCGGGCGTCGAGATCGTCGCCGCGCCGCTGGCGCTGGCTTCCAAGCAGCAGATCAAGGACGAACAGGTGCGGCACGTTCTGGGCTTTGCACGGCCGCATTACGACTGGACCCTGGTCGACCTTGGCCGGAGCCTGAGCCACACCGGCATGGCGGCGCTCGAGGAAATCGACGAGGCCTGCCTGATCACCACGCTCGAAGTGCCGGCACTGCATCAATCCAAGCAAATCATCCAGACACTGCTTGACAGCGGATACGGCAAAAACAAAATCCGGCTGATTCTCAACCGCGCGCCCAAGCGCCTCGATATCACACCGACCGAACTGGAAAAAATGTTGGGCGTGCCGATTTTCGCCATGATCCCCAACGACTACCCCGAATTGTACGAAACCTACGCCGAGGGCCGGATGCTCAACCGTAACTCCGACCTTGGCAAACAAATCGCCCGGTTGGCCATCAAGCTTGCCAGCCTCGAAGTGGAAGAGAAGAACACCAAGAAGAAATTCGCGTTTTTCTAAGGAAATACTACGATGCCGCCAGTCCTGGATCAGATACACCGACCGAATGAACGTGAAACCGGGTGGGTCAACCGGCTTTTCACGAAAGAGGGCTACACACCGGAATACCAGGAGCTGAAATTCACGCTCCATCGCAAGCTGCTCGACCGGATCAACCTGGAGGCCCTCTCCTCCATGGCCGGCGAACGCGTGCGCGCCGAAATCCGTGCCGCGGTCGCCAAGCTGGTGGAAGAAGAGAAGACACCTCTCTCGCTGGTGGAAAAAGACCGCGTCATCGAAGAAATCCTCGATGAAGTATTCGGACTCGGACCGCTCGAGCCCTTGCTGCAAGATCCCACCGTAAGTGACATTCTGGTCACCACGCCGAAGCTGGTCTACGTGGAACGCGGCGGCAAACTTTATCGCACCCCGGTGGAGTTCAAGGACGACGCGCACCTGTTGCGCATCATTGAAAAAGTGGTCTCGCGCGTGGGCCGCCGCGTGGATGAATCGTCGCCGCTGGTGGATGCACGCCTGCCCGACGGCTCGCGCGTCAATGCGGCCATCCCCCCGGTGGCCGTGGACGGGCCGCTGCTTTCCATCCGCCGTTTCGGCCGCCATGCGCTGAAAGGCGAAGACCTGGTGGCCAAGCTGGCCATGACCGAGGGCATGCTGGATCTGCTCAAGGCCTGCATCAAGGCGCGCCTCAACGTCCTGATCTGCGGCGGAACCGGTTCCGGTAAAACCACGCTGCTGAATGCTCTCTCTTCCTATATTCCCGAAGACGAGCGCATCGTCACCATCGAAGACGCGGCCGAATTGCGCCTCCAGCAAACCCACGTGGCCCGCATGGAAACCCGTCCCGCAAACGTGGAAGGCGTGGGCGCCATCCACATCCGTCAGCTCGTGATCAATGCCCTCCGTATGCGTCCCGACCGCATCATCGTCGGTGAAGTCCGCTCGGAAGAAGCGCTGGATATGTTGCAGGCCATGAACACCGGTCACGACGGATCGCTGACCACCATCCACGCCAACACCCCTCGCGACGGCCTGGGCCGCCTCGAAGTGATGGTCGGTATGGCCAACTCCAACATGGGGATTAAGTCCATCCGGCAGCAGATCGCCAGCGCCGTCGATTTGTTTATACAGACGTCGCGCTTCAGCGACGGCACGAGGCGCATCACGCACATCACGGAAGTGGTCGGCATGGAGCAGGACATTATCACGCTGCAGGACATTTTCCTGTTCGAAAAAACCGGGCTTTCGGAAGGCGGCAAGGTGCGCGGCCGGTTCCGCGCCACCGGCATTCGCCCGAAATTCTACGAACGCCTGAAATCGTGCGGCATCATCCTGCCCACGCAACTATTCCAGACAGTAGTGGAGATCAACTGAAGTGGTAATCGCGGCTGTAGTTTCGGGAGTCGTCATCTTCGTGCTGGCGCTTGTGGCCGCCAGCGTGGGGTGGAAGTTCTACGATGCCCGTCGCAAGAAACAGGTCTCGGATATGCTCCAGACCGCCGCCGGCGAGACGCCGGTGCCGGTGACGAACTTGCTGAAGGATATCGATCCGGACCAGCCGACGGGATTGAAGGCCCTGCTCACCAAGCTGCAGTTCACCCGGCACGCCCAGGAGCAGATTCAACAGGCGGGATTGAACTGGTCGCCGACGCGCCTCATTACGGCGATGGGCCTGGCGATGATTCCCGGCTTGGGAATCGGCGCCTGGACCAAAATCCTGCTGAACGGCACCACCAGCGCGATCATATTCGCCATCGTGACGGGAATGATCCCCTACCTGATCGTTCGCCACAAGCGCACGGCCCGGCTCAACAAACTGGAGGAGCAATTTCCCGACGCGCTCGATTTTCTGGCGCGATCCATGCGCGCCGGGCACGCGTTCTCCATCAGTCTGGAAATGGTGGGCGAGGAAATTGCCGATCCGCTGGGGCAGGAATTCCGCGCGCTGTTTAACGAACAGAACCTGGGCGCGCCCCTGGACGTCGCACTTCGGAATTTCACCCAGCGCGTGCCGCTTCTGGACGTGCGGTTCTTCTCTTCCTCGGTGCTGCTGCAAAAGCAGACCGGCGGCAATCTGAGTGAAATTCTCTCGCGGCTGGCCTACGTCATCCGCGAGCGTTTCCGCCTCAAAGGCCAGGTGAAGGCGGCCAGCGCGCACGGCCGTTTGACCGCCACCATTCTGGCTTTGCTGCCCGTGGTCACCATGATGGGCCTGCTGGTGGTGGCCCCCGGTTATCTGCAATCCATGGCCGCCGACAATGACGGTAAATGGATGATCGGCGGCGCGATTTTCGCTCAGATTCTGGGTAATTTTTTCATCAAGAAGATCATCAACATCAAGGTTTGAGAGATGCTGGCATCGCTTCTATTTACCGCCGCTGCAATCGTGCTTCTGAAGCGCGCCCGCGTGTCCGCCGGATGGACGGTCGCGACATTGGCGCTGGTGCCGCTGGTTGCGCTGATGGCCCTGGCGGCTGTCGCGCCGGGATATTTGCCGTCGCTCCTCGCCGCGGAATCGGGCAGCGCCGCCATCGCGAGTTCCGTTGGGACGGAAATCCTGGCGGCGCTCTGGCTCACCTGGGCGATTCGCAGGAAGGTTTGATTTTATGGCTAGCCCGTTGCTGTTTTCGATTTGCGCGTTCCTGATGATCCTCATCGCCATGTGCGGGATCGCGTACCGTATTTTATACAAACCGGGCAAGTTCCTGAAGCAGCTCGGCAACCCCGTCATCACGGGTCAGGTTCAACAGCTCATCGACAACGATGCCGAACCGCAGGCCAGCACCATCGTAACCGTACTGCACCAGATCGGATCGAAGGTGCCATCGTCGGAAACCGAAATCGCGACCTTGCGCGCCAACCTGATCCGCGGCGGCTTCCGCTCGGAGAATGCCGTGCCGGTGTTCTTCGGCCTGCGCATTGTGGCCACGCTGGGCATGCTCTTCCTGGTGATCCTGATGGAACCGAAGATGCCGCCCAACCCCATGATGAAAATGGCGCTCATGGTTTCCGGTTGCTCCGCGGGCTGGATTCTGCCGCGGTTCATCCTGGAAAAGCGGGTCGCCAAACGGCAGGAAATCCTCCGCCTCTCGCTGCCCGACGCGCTCGATCTGATGGTGGTCTCGGTGGAAGCCGGACTCGGTCTCGACCAGGCCATCTCCCACGTCGCCAAGGAACTGCAGGGAAGCCATCCACAACTCAGCGAGGAAATGTCCCTGGTGATGCTCGAAATGCGCGCCGGCAAACGCCGTTCCGACGCGTTGCGCAATTTTGCCGAGCGCACCGGAGAAGACGAGATCCGTAAGCTGGTGGCGATTCTCATTCAGAATGACCGGTTCGGAACGAGCATGGGGGAAAGCCTGCGCACGCACTCCGACTTCATGCGTGTCGCTCGCCGTCAGGAAGCCGAGGAACGTGCCGGCAAAGTCGGCGTCAAGCTGGTCTTTCCGATTTTCTTCTTCATACTGCCGTCGATGCTGATAGTCGCGGCCGGCCCTGGCATCCTGCAGATATTCAAGTATCTGTTCCCGATGATGAAGCACGTAGGTTCGTAAGACAACACACCAAAAAGGAGAAAAAACGATGAGCGATACATTGATTCAAGCCGCGATCTGGTTGGGTGCCGGTGGCACTCTGTTTATCTTCCTGAAACGGCGCCGCTCTCGCCGCGTATCCCGCTAACGCCGGGCGGTCACGGGCCGGATTTCGATGGCCTGTGCCGCGCACGGAACACGTCCATGAAAGGAGCACGGTATGAGCGTAGCGATCCAAGGCGCGATCTGGTTGGGGGCGGGCGTCACCCTGGTCATGCTTTTGTCCCGACGGCGCAAGCGCGGGCCTACGCGTTAAGACAAGACGCCTGAGGGCTGGCGCGCGCAATTCCTCACCGCCAGCCCATTTTCTTGCGATCCCCAGATGAACGTTGAAACTCTTGCCGGCAAGCAGAACCCGGACGGTGGTTGGCCCTACGTGCGCGGAGCCTCATGGACCGAGCCGTCGGTGTACGCCATTCTGGCGATGCTCGCGGCGGGAGAGAAAGAACCAGCGGCACGAGGGATTCGCTGGCTCAGCCGTGTGGCACGGCGCGACGGCGGTTTCGCCCCGCAGGCTGGAGTCGCGGACAGCACCTGGGTGACGGCTCTGGTCGCCTTGCTTCCTCCCGAAGAACTCGGCGCCGGTCCTCACAAAAGCGCTATCCAGTGGCTGATCGACACCACCGGCAACGAATCCACAGCCATATACCGCTTACGTCAGTGGATGCTCGGAGTGCCGCAGCCTGCCGACCAGAAATTCATGGGCTGGCCCTGGACTGTGGGCGCCGCCGCCTGGGTAGGACCCACTTCCCTCGCCATTCTTGCCCTCGAAAAAGAATCTCGCCGCAAGCCTGCCGTGGATGTCTCGCGCCGTCTGGGTGAAGGCCAGCGTTTCTTGATCGGCAGGTGCTGCCACGATGGCGGTTGGAATCACGGCGCCGCGCAGGCGCTGGGCTATTCCGCGGAGCCGTATCCGGAAACCACGGGCATGGCGCTCGCCGCACTGCGCGGCGTGGACGCTCCCGAGGTGCGGCGCGGAATCGGCGTGGCGCGCCGATTTCTCGCCGGGTCGCATTCGGCCGACGCCATCAACTGGCTAACCCTCGGACTGATGGCGCACGGCGAACTGCCCGGCGACTATACTCCTCCCGCAGGCGTCGAATGCCGAACCCTTCCCGAAACGTCGCTCGCCATGCTGATGACGGAAGCGCGGAAAGGCAGGGACGTTTTATGGGGATGACGTCCGTCCCGCAAGTCACCCGCCGCCAACTCCTGACCGCCGCCGGCGCCACCGCGCTAGCCTCCTGCAACCGCGAGCAACCGATCACTCCCGCGCGTGTTTCCATCGTGCGCGCGCCTGCCTACGATCAGCGCGTGTATCAGACCGTCCGCCAAATCCTTGACGACCACGCGGTCGAAGTCCGCGGCCGCGATGTGGTGATCAAACCGAACCTGGTGGAATTCGAGCCGGAAAGCTTCATTAACACCAACCCCCTGTTGGTGCATGCCGCTCTCGAAGCATTCCGCGCCCGCGGCGCTTCCAGTGTCCGCATCGCCGAAGGTCCCGGCCATCGCCGCAATACTCTCGACCTCGCCGATGCGGCCGGTTATTTCAGAATCGTCCCCAAGTTCGAAGACTTGTTCGTCGATCTCAACTGCGATGATGTCTCGCACATCCACCTGCCACGCCAGTTCTCGCGGCTGGGCAAGCTGTATCTGCCGAACACCGCGCTCCGCGCGGATCTCCTGGTCTCGATGCCGAAGATGAAGACGCACCACTGGGTGGGCGCCACACTCGCCATGAAGAATCTCTTCGGATTGGTCCCCGGCGGCATCTATGGGTGGCCCAAGAACGTGCTGCATTGGGCCGGCATCGCCGAGAGCATCGCCGACTTGCACGCCGCTTTTCCGCGCCAGTTCGCCATTGTGGATGGCATCGTGGGCATGCACGGTAACGGTCCCATCCAAGGAACCGCCAAGTACGCGGGCGTTGTGGTGGCGGGCAGCGATCCGGTAGCTGTCGATGCCACCTGCTGCCGCATCATGCGCATCGATCCAAATCGTGTGCCGTACCTGCAAATCGCCAGCGATGGTGTGGAAGCGCGAATTTCCGAGCGGAACATCGTGCAGGCAGGCGAAGCCGTCGCCACGGTGGCCACACCTTTCGACCTCATCCCGGAATTCCAATCGTTCCGGTTGCAAAATGGTTAGATGCGAACGAAAACCACATCGCGCGTTCCTCCGCCGGCGACCCCCAGGCCCGAGAGGGCCTGGATTTCCGCCCTGAAGCGGAGCCGCTGGCTTTACGTGCTGGTGTCGTTGCTCCTGCTGGCGCCGTGCTATTGGCAGCCGCGCATCGAAGCGGGCGATCTTTCGAGCCATATCTACAACGCATGGCTGGCGCAGTTGATTGAAAGCGGCGCCATCCACGGCCTCCAGATCGTGAGCCAGACCACGAATATTCTGTTCGATCTGATGCTCAGTGGTCTTTTTAGAACCGTCGGACCGGGCGCGGCCCAGCACATTGCGGTTTCGCTCGCGGTGCTGATTTTCATTTGGGGCGCGTTCGTGTTCGCGAAGGTAGTCTCGGGGCGCGATCCCTGGAACATGCTCCCGTGCCTCGCCATACTGGCTTACGGCTGGGTGTTTCACATGGGCTTTTTCAACTTCTATCTCGCCTTGGGCCTCTGTTTTTGGGCGCTCGCGCTCCTGTGGAAGCCAAATCCCCGGCGGGTGGCCGCGGCCGTTCCCATTCTGATCGTGGCATATCTGGCGCACGCTCTCCCGGTAGTCTGGGTTGCCGGGCTGGCAGCATACACGGCGGTGGCGGGCCGCCTTTCGTCGCGACTGCGCCGGTACCTGGTCGCCGGATCGATCCTCGCGATGATCGTGTTGCGTGCCCTGATCGCGAGCCACATGTTGTCGAGCTGGTCGGCTCGGCAAGTCACGCTGACGACGGGGCTCGACCAGGTCTGGGTCTTCGATTCTAAATATTATGCGGTGCTGGCGGCGTTGTTATTCGTCTGGGCATTGCTGTTCATCCATCTCATCCGCATGAGCGGCGCAGGACAGATAGTGGGCAGCATGGCGCTTCAGATCCCGTTGATCAGCGCGGCAGCGGTCTTCATTCTGCCGACGGCGATTCAGTTACCGCAGTACCATCACGCGTTGGTCTATATTGCGGAGCGCATGTCGCTGGGGGTTGGGGTCTGCCTCTGCGCGCTTTTGGCCGGCGCGCGCCCGCGCCGCTTCGAACGCGTGGCAGCGATCGCGATCGCGGTAGTATTTTTCGCGTTCCTCTTCCACGACGAGCGCGCGCTGAATGGCTTTGAAGACCGCATGCAGGAAACTGTGGCCGGGCTGCCTCCCGGGCAGCGCGTGATCAGCGCCATCGACGACCCCGGCCTGCGCGTGAACGCGCTGGCGCATACCATCGACCGCGCCTGCATCGGCCACTGCTACAGTTACGCCAATTACGAACCCTCGACGGCGCAGTTTCGCATCCGCGCCGACGCGGAAAATTCCTACGTGACGAACTCCTACCAGGATTCGTGGCTGATGCAGATGGGCTTTTACGTGGTCAAAGATCGCGACTTGCCGCTCTACCAGGTGGACCTGGACCAGAGCGGGCAAATGGTCCTGAAGAGTTTAAAGGCCGGAGCGCCTTGCGGGAGTACCAAATGGAACGTGCTCGAAGATCTCTAGTCAATGTGCGGCGGATTCTTGGGGAAACGGCGCTCGCCGCGGCGCTGCTGCTGACGGCTTCGTGGTTGTTGCGGGGGTAAAGGCTCTTACCGCACCATCGGGGCCGGCGACGCCAGAAGCACCATCAGATTCCAGACGATCAGACCGCCATACCAATAGGAAATCCAGCGCACCAGGTGATCCTTTTTGTAGTACAGGCAGAGCGCGCCCAACCCCAGCGAAAGTGCCTTCGAGACCATGACACCGACGGCCGGGCCGGCATGCATCAATATTCGGATGAAGGGGCTCGCTTCTCTCGCGCCTAGCCTGAACCCCACGAGCGTGGTGAGGAGGTCCAATAACTGAAGGTAGATGAAAATCTGCGTAATCGCCATTTGCGAATCCCAGTACTGATATCGGCGCCTTCCACAAAATAGTTTAACCGCGGATAGGCCGGAAATTCGCGCCCGAAACGTACTCTCTGTACCACAATGCGCACTGTCGCTCCAGTACGAAGGGTACAGTTTACAACTCGGCGTTCCATTACCGACATTCCTTTTGGACGTTTTGCTACAGTGGATCAGTGACGCCCACCGCCGTGGAAGCCTTTCTACTGCTTGAGACCAACGGCCGGCGCTTCCCTTTAACCAGCGGCCAGTCGTGGGCGATTGGCCGGGGCGATGGGTGCGCTGTCATGCTGGACAGCCGGTCCGTCTCCCGCCTCCACGCGCTCATTCAACGCAAGGATGGCGGAGAGTATTCGCTGGTGGATCTCGGAAGCCGCAACGGTTCGTTCGTCAACGCCCGCCGTGTAAGCCTCCCGCTTCTGCTCAACGATAAAGACCGCCTGGTGTTCGGCGATCAGGAGTTGATCTTCCGCAATCCGGTGGCGGTGAATTCGGTGCTCGACGCGCGCGAAGTCACCACTCGCAACATGCCCACCACGGCGCTGCACACTCACACCCTCACCACCATCGTGGTGGTGGATATCCGCGATTTCACGCCGCTCGCCCGGCAGGTGCCGGAATCGCTGCTATCGCAGACTATCGGTACATGGTTCCTCCGCTCCGGCCAGATCGCCCAGCGGCTTGGAAGTTGGGCGCAAAAATACATCGGCGACGCGGTGATGGCCGTGTGGGTTCACGATCACCCGGAAAACCTGGGGGACGACCTCAAACGCGCGCTCCGCGCCGTCTGCGAAATTAACGACGCCACCGCCGAGATCAGCCGCTCGCTGCCCCTGCCGGCACCGCTGCGCATCGGCGCGGGCGTGAACACCGGTCCGGCGATCGTCGGCGGTTCCGAATATACCGCGCTCGGCGATACCGTGAATGCGGCTTTCCGTCTGGAGGCGGCCACCAAGCAGATTGGTTTCGGAATCGCTCTCGGCGAACGGACTTTCGACGAACTCGCGACCAGTTACACCTGCCCTTTCTCGCGCCGCGAAGTGGAGCTGAAAGGCTATGAAGGACCGAGCATCGCCTGGGGAATTTCGTTCGAATCGCTCCTCGAGTTCTTAGGCCCGCACGCGAATCATTAAGCCCCTCGAGCAGTCAGCCGACGCCTGAGGCGCGCGAGCCACACCGCGGAAATCACGTTGAAGATGATTTTTCCGATCCAGTCCATGCGTAGCGCGCCACCCACCGCGAACATCACGTACCCGCCGATCATCGAGCCTGCAATCGCGCCGCAGACCGCGGCGAAGCGGTGACGGTCCTGCCAGCCAGCTGTGAACGACCATCGGTGCATCAGAAAAAGAGAGAAAGTCGCCCACAGGAGCGAAGCCGCTATCGTCCATCCGGCCGGAATCTGCGGCGTCGCCCCATATCCGACCAGCACCAGCGCACCCCACGGGATCGACAGCAGGCAGACCGCGAGTCCCGCGGCCGCGGGCCCGGGTGTCGAGCCCTGCGGGGCAGTCCGCCGGCCGCGGAGCCGGTATGCCGCGGCAATGAGAAGCAGAATCACACCTATTGCAACAGCCAGACTCGCGGCCGGCGGATTGAAAGGCGGCATATGGAACACCATCGTGCGCGCTCGCTGCGTCCACATGTACCAGGCCAGAAATGCCGCGACCGTGAAGAAGATGGCCGCTCGCGCGAACCCTCCCCGGCCGATCCAGGGCTCTTCACGCCGCGTGGGAAACATCAGATCCACCAATTGTATGGGCACCAGAACTACCCATACGGCCTCGTAACCTGAAGCCCAGACGAAGTACACCCAGTTGACGCCCCACAGCCGGCCGTATTCCGCCTTCGCGAGGCCCGTGAGCGGCGCCAGCGACGTTTGTTGAATGATGCACTCCTCGGCCACCGCCAATGCCAGCCCGAGCAGCAGCATGCCGGGCCATTCCAGACGCCATCGGCGCGCGGCGTAGCGTATCATCAATGCCCCGCATCCCCAAGCCCCGACCTCGGGAACCAGCACAAAGATCGTGCTCAGGCGTGTGGCGCCGTACAGCACTTCGGCGATGATGGGGGCGAAGAGCAGAAGCGCGA
>DATJMA010000178.1:0-23452 GCA_035509055.1 Bryobacteraceae bacterium
CGGCAGATTCTCCAAAAACTCTCGCCAATTCCAGCGATTACCGGTAAGGCCGTTCTTGAAATGACCGGACCGCACGCCGAGACCATTTTTACCGACCCCGAGCCCGAGTTTTACGTCCAGTTGCAGGGCACCGAGGCGTTCGGAATCGCCAAGCTCACCACCAAGGGCAATGTGCGCATCGTCGAGAACCTGACCTATCACCCCCTCAGCAACGACATCGTATACGAAGACCGCACCTTGATGGATTACCTGCACCGTCAACTGGACGATAATCTGTATAAGATCTGGCCGAAAGATCCGCTACCCCCTGGCGAGTACGCTGTCGTGATGTACAACGACGGCAAGGTGGACATCCAGGCGTACGATTTCGCTATCAAGGCGAAATAGGTTTCACCTCGGGCGTTACCAGGCCGGGTTGGTCGATCCCGGCATAGACATTCCCGACGGCAATACCTCGCCTGGCGGCAAACTCGCTTGATCATTAGGAAAGTGCATGGCAGGAAATGCGAGCGCCCGTGAGACCGATACCCCACTGGTGCCTGTAAGCCGCCAGCAGACCGAAAGCCATAGCGGAAGTCAGGAGCAGCAGCCCTCACAGCACCCTCCGCCACAATGATCAACCACCTTGCGCATCCGGGCCCGACTGGCATAGCCTGTGAGACATGCCTTTTACACGGCGAAGCCTTTTCGCCACTATTGCTGCCGGCGCGGTAGCGAGCCAGGTCGCTCGCTCCGCCGACGACTCCGTCGCCATTCCCGGCAAGCGGCCCATGATTTTGCACAACGACCGCCCGGAAGACCTGGAAACTCCCGTCCACTACTTCGATTCCTGGGTCACACCCGTCGACGTTTTCTTCGTCCGCCAGCACCTTCCGCGGCCGTCGAAAATCGATCCGGCGGCCTATCGGCTCACAGTCAACGGCATGGTCTCCAAGCCGCTCGAACTGACTCTCGCGGACTTGCAGAAGCTGCCGCAGTACACCATCCCGGCCACCATCGAATGCACTGGCAACGGGCGCGGCTTCTATGTCCCCAAAGTGCCCGGCGTCCAATGGATGCGCGGCGCCATCGGGAACGCCGAGTGGCGCGGCCCGCGGGTGAGCGACGTGCTGAAACTGGCCGGCGCCAGCAGTTCCGCGGCATTCATCGACACCGACGGCGCCGATACCGGCCTCGCCTCCACCCCCGACTTCGTCCGCTCGCTGCCGATGAATAAGGCCATGCATCCCGCCACCATCCTGGCGCTCAGCATGAACGGCCAGACGCCCGATATCCACGGATTCCCCGTGCGCTTGATTGTTCCCGGCTGGGACGGCACGAGCTCGGTGAAGTGGGTGGTGCGCATTTCGGCCACGGCGCAGGCAAACAACGGCTTTTTCATGAACCCCGGCTATCGCTATCCCAAATATGCGCTGCCGCCGGGCACGCCAGCCAAACCGGCTGAACTGGAAGTAATCGAAGGCATGCCGGTGAAATCGACCATCACCGCGCCCGAAGACCAGCAGAAGATTCCGCTCGCTCCCACTACTCTGCGCGGCTTTGCCTGGGCCGGCGAAAACGCCATCGAGCGCGTGGAA
Organism: Bryobacteraceae bacterium; assembly: GCA_035509055.1. Classification (GTDB taxonomy): domain Bacteria; phylum Acidobacteriota; class Terriglobia; order Bryobacterales; family Bryobacteraceae; genus PALSA-129. Next base: position 1,578 of record DATJMA010000178.1, read on the forward strand.
GTCTCGACCGATGGCGGCAGCCGCTGGCGCGACGCGCAGCTTTCACCCAAGCAACTGCCGTTCGCCTGGCGCTTGTGGAGTCTGGAATGGACGCCCGCCGATCCCGGCTATTACACCGTCATGTCGCGCGCCACCGATACCGCCGGGCGCGTGCAGCCGATCGTTGCGCCTTGGAATCCATCCGGGTATTTGTGGAACGCGATCGATCGCGTCGGCATAACGGTGGAGAAAAGCGCATGAGAATCGTAATCTTGATAGGCGCAGCGGCGCTGGCGGCGATGGCCGCCGATCAGGCCACCCTGGATCGCGGCCGCAAGGAAGCGGGGCTCGCCTGCACCCCGTGCCATAGCCTGCGGCTGGTGGAATCGCAACGCTTGTCTCGAGCCGCATGGAACAAAGAGCTCGATAAGATGAGCGGCTGGGGCACCAAAATTACCGACCGCGAAGCGCTGGTCGAGTATCTGGTGGCGAATTTCGGCGACGACAAGCCGCCCAGCCCTCCCGCGATGTCCAAAGACGGCGTGCCCAGGAAGCAGCACTAGATGAGGGCAATCCGCGCGGCGGTGGTGCAGGCGGGTTCCGTCCTGTTCGATAGCGGCGCCACGCTCGCCAAGGCCGAGCGGTTGATCGCCGAAGCGGCGGCGGGCGGCGCGCGCCTGGTAGTCTTTCCCGAAGCTTTCATCGGCGGCTATCCCAAGGGCGAAGATTTCGGCGCGCGCGTGGGATCGCGCACGGCGGATGGGCGCAAACTGTTCCGGCGCTATTTCGAAGACGCCATCGACGTGCCGGGTCCGGCGACGGAGCGGCTGGCCGAAGCGGCGCGGGCGCACGGCATCTGGCTGGTGATGGGCGTTATCGAGCGCGCCGGCGGCACGCTCTACTGCACGGCGCTCTTCTTTTCTCCCGATGGCGCGCTGGCCGGAAAGCATCGCAAGCTCATGCCGACGGCCATGGAGCGGCTCATCTGGGGATTCGGCGATGGCTCTACGCTGCCGGTGATCGAGACAGGGTTCGGCCGAATGGGCGCGGTGATCTGCTGGGAGAATTATATGCCGCTCCTGCGCGCCGCGATGTATGCCAAGGGCATTCAACTGTACTGTGCGCCGACGGTGGACGATCGCGACGTCTGGCCGGTCACCATGCGCCACATCGCGCTCGAAGGCCGCTGCTTTGTACTCTCGGCGTGCCAGTTCGTGAGCGGCAAAATCGCGGGCGGCAGCATGATCGCTGGGCCGCTCGGGAAGGTGCTGGCCGGCCCGAATTACGACGGCGAATGCATTCTGACGGCGGAAATCGATGTGGGCGAGACGGCCGAGGGCAAGTTCGATCTGGATGTCGCCGGGCATTACGCCCGGCCCGACGTGTTCCGGCTGGTGGTGAATGAAGGAAGCGTCTAGCGGGGCTGTTTCTCGACGCGATCGATTACCAGCACTTCTACCGGCGCCGGCTTCGGCGTGAGCTTCAGTCCGATATCGGGAAGCGCGCGCATTACCGCGCCTTCCGTATCGATATGACCCTGAGCGTCCGGCTGCGGATCCCGGTGCTGCTGGATATCGAGTGTGAAATCGTAGGTTCCGGCGAGTCCGGTCTCATCCACGATCGGCGTTGCCGCGCCGGGCAGGCCGGTGATCGTGGTAAGAAATTCCGCCAGGTGCGCCATGGAAAAGCCTTCGAAGGCATAAACATTCATCCCGGTCCATTTCGGCTGCCCTTCGCTATCGGGCTTGCTCGAGGGTTGCAGTTTCGGTCCGCCCTTGTCGGCCGTGAGCCCGTACACCGGCATTCTCCGGCTTTCGCGATGAAGCGCGAGGCCGAATCGCTCAGCAAGCAACGATTGCAGCATCAGCCGAAGCTGGTTCACCGGGACTGGAGTGTCGGTTTTCGCGACGATGTCGTAGAACTCGCAACGCGGTGGATCGATCCAGGCCGGTCCGGCCGTCTGCCAGGTCTGATAGGGCCGCATGCCGTACGTCCAGCGGATGCAATATCCCAAGGGAACTCCGCGGAGAGTCAGGCTGGCGGGGGCGATTTCCTGGCCGATGCCGCCGCTGGCGCCAGTGATCCGCTTCACGGAAGCGACATCGAACGCCGGCGCCTGCGCGAAAGCCGCGGCGCAGGCGCAGAAGACCACGAGGGGGGAATCGAGCTCATCACCGGTATGACGCCGCAATCCGCCGCGGCGTGCAGCCGCAGCCGCTTACAATATGAGATCCATGCCCGGCGTCCCCCTGATCGAATTTCAAAACGTTACCGTCCTCCGCGGCGAGCGCGTCGTCCTCGATGGCGTTACGCTCGCCATCGCCCAAGGCGAACATGCCGCCATTCTAGGTCCGAATGGTTCGGGGAAATCGACCCTCATCAAGGTGATTTCCCGCGAGCTTTATCCGCGGCTGAAACCCGAGCCTTGGTCCCTGCGGATCATGGGTCGCGAGCGCTGGCATCTTTTCGATTTGCGCCATCACCTGGGCATCGTATCCAACGACTGGATGCAGATGTGCACCCGCGATTATTCCGGTTACGAGATCGTGCTCTCGGGATTTTTCGGCAGCGTGGGCATCTGGCCGAACCATGAAGTGACCGCGGAGATGGAGCGCCAGGCGCGCGAGGTGATGGACCTGCTCGAGATCGTACACCTGGCGGAGCGGAACACCAACGAGATGTCCTCTGGCGAAGCGCGGCGTATTCTGATCGCGCGGGCGCTGGTGCATGGGCCGCAGGCGCTGGTGCTCGACGAGCCCACGACCAGTCTCGATCTGCACGCCACGCACGAACTCCGCGAGGTTCTGCGCAAGCTCGCGGCGCGCGGTATCAGCATCATCATGGTGACCCACCATCTGCCGGACATCATCCCGGAGATGCACCGGGTGGTGTTGATGCGCGGCGGGCGCGTGGTGGGCGATGGTCCGAAAGAGGAAGTGCTGGAGGCCGGGGCACTCTCGGCGGTGTTCGGACTGCCGGTGGAAGTGCTGGAGCGCGGCGGGTATTACCACGTGCTGTGAGTCCGCATTGAATGTGTACGCTCAAAGTAGATACACATGCGAAATGAATCCACGATTTCGAAATGAGGAAACAGCTTGGCCGTCCGGATTCCCCTGGCCATCGCGAAACAGGCCGGCCTTGGGGAAGGGGACTGCGTGCGAATGGTGCGGGACCGGGACGGGGCCATCGTCTTGCGTCCCACGCGGCGGAGGTACGATCTCGCCGACCTCGTTGCCGATATCACGCCGAAGAATCGCCGTCGTGGAACCGGCTGGGGCCCCCCGGTGGGCGAGGAATCCTGGTGAAGCTCGCTTTCGTGCCGGATGCCGGGGACTTCGTCTGGCTCACGTTTGACCCGCAAGCCCGCCACGAGAAGGCAGGACGCCGGCCGGCTCTGGTGCTGAGTCCGAGGATTTACAACACAAAGTCAGGCTTGGCGCTGGCCTGTCCGATTATGAATCAGGAAAACGGGTATCCTTTCGAAGTTGCCATTCCTCCAGGCCGCGCCTCAGGAGTTATCCTCGCCGACCAGGTGAAAAGCATCGACTGGAAAGCGCGTCGCACGGAACGGCTCGGGCGCTGCCCGAGTGAATTAATGGAGGAGGTTCGCGCCAGGCTCAGTGGCTTGCTGGGGTTCTCTAGTGCGGCCCCTCGGATAAGAATGGACATGCGGTCGCGGCAGTTTACGTAGGACGGCCAACCCTGGCCGCAGCGGCCTGAGCGAGTTTTCATAGACCGTCCAAAGGCCAGTGCGCCCGTGCGCGAAGCTCTCACTCCGTAAGCAAATGCCGGTACTCGTCGGGATCGAGGCCGAAGCGTTCCATTTGACGGGGCAGATCGTCACGGAGCGTTTCCGGCGTGTTCCGCACCCAGGCGGAGATCACGGTTTCCACGCCCACGCGATTCTTGCCGTCTTCTTCCGCCATCGCCTCCGCCGTGCCGCGCAGGCGCGATTCCGTGGACTCGCGTTCGGGGCGCGGCGTTTGCGCCAGCACGGCGTTGAGGAAATCTTCGGCTGCATCGTTCCAGTTCATGTCTGTTACATGATAGCTGCCGCGCGCCCACGCTACAATGTGCGTTGCACCTCGAGATCCTTCTTCTACTCCCTTTGCTTTTTCGCCAGCACGAGACCATTGTCGTCACCGGCACCTACCAACCGCTCGCGCTCGACGAAGTCGATCGCACCGTGAAAGTGCTGCCGGTGCGCGAACAGAATCAGGTGATCAACAGCCTCGCGGACGTGCTGCGCGAGGATCCCTCGATCGATCTGGAAGCGCGCGCGCCCGATGGCGTGCAGAACGACCTTTCGATTCGCGGATCGAGCTATGCGCAGACGTTGGTGCTGCTGAACGGCATGAGGCTCGACGACGCCCAGAGCGGCCACCACAACATGGACATCCCGGTGCCGCTCGATGCCGTGAGCCGCGTCGAGGTGCTGGAGGGTTCGGGCTCGACCATGTACGGTTCGGACGCCGTGGGCGGGGCCATTAACGTGATCACCCAACCAGCCGAGACCACGGAACTGCTGCTGCGGACGGCAGCGGGCAATTTCGGAATCAACGAGCAGCAGGGTTCGCTTTCGGGCGTGCTCGGACCGCTTACGGAACAGCTTTCCTTCTCGCGCGATTTCTCCACCGGCTTCATCCCCGACCGCGACTATCGCAACCTGCAACTGGCTTCGACCTCGCACTTCACTTCGGCCTGGGGCGCGACCGATCTCACCCTGGCGTACATGGACCATCCTTTCGGCGCCGACCAGTTTTATGGCGATTACCCTTCATGGGAAGACACCAAAACATGGTTCCTCGGCGTGCAGCAGGCCATCGGCAAAAAGACCACGGCTAGTTTTGGGTACCGGCGGCACAGCGACCTGTTTGTGCTGATTCGCGACGATCCCTCGGTGTATACCAATCACCACCACGACGAAAGCTATCAGGCCGACCTGCGCCGCAACGAGAATCTGTCCCACAACATCGAGCTGCATTACGGCGTGGAAGCGCTCCACGAATCGATTGTCAGCAACAACCTCGGCGATCACTCGCGCAGCCGCGCGGCGGCGTATGCGGCCCTCGATTTTCGCGCCGTCCGCCGATTCTCTTTTTCGCTGGCGGCCCGCGAGGAAGTGTATCGCGACTTTTCGGCCGAATTTTCCCCGACCATCGCCGGCGGGTATTGGCTTTCACCGCATCTGAAGCTGCGCGCGTCGGCAAGCCGCGCGTTTCGCGTTCCAAGTTATACCGAGCTTTACTACGAGGACCCCGCCAATACCGGCAATCCCAATCTGCGGCCCGAGCGCGCCTGGAATTACGAAGGCGGCCTCGATTGGAATCCGAGCCCGCGCTGGCACGGCGATCTCACGGTCTTCGAACGGCGCGAGCGGGACGACATCGACTACTACCGCGCCTCGCCGAGCGACTTGTGGCAGGCGGTGAACATCGACGCCCTCAATTTCACCGGCATCTCGAGCGGCCTGCGGTTTGCCGTTACCACTTCGCAGAGTATGGATTTCCGCTATTCGTGGCTCCAGGGCAGTGAGAACGCGATTCCTATCGGCGAGACCAAGTACGCCTTCTATTATCCGAGGCATTCGGCGGTGGCGGCGTGGCAGGCGAATCTCCCAAGCCATTTTCTGGTGCGAACGCATCTCGGAGTCATCGACCGGCTGGCGGAAGGCACCTACGCGCTGGTCGATGTCGATGCCGCTTACACGCGCGGCAGCGTTCATCCGTTTCTGCGGCTCTCGAACCTGGCGAACATGTCGTACGAAGAGGTCCAGGGCGTGGTGATGCCGGGACGGACGATCATCGGCGGGCTCGAGCTGGTGCTGCGCGAGAAGAAATAACGCTTATTGCGCGAGCTTCCGGTAGTGCCGGTAGACCAGCGAGACCGGCAAGCCCATAACGTTGAAGTAGCAGCCTTCGATCCGCGGGACGAATTTCGACGCTCCGCCTTGCACCGCGTAGGCGCCGGCTTTATCCATGGGCTCGCCGGTGGCCACGTAATCGGCGATTTCCTGCTGGCTCATGGGCGCGAACCAGACGGCGGTGACTTCGTGATCGCAAACCAGTTCCTCGCCGCGGCGCAGACAGATGCCGGTCATGACCTCGTGCCGCCGGCCGGAAAGCAGCGCGAGCATCCGGCGGGCGTCGGCCTCGTCCTCCGGCTTGGCCAGGATCTCGGAGTTGACCACGACGGTGGTGTCGGCGGATAAAACGATCTCGTCGCGGTCCGCCGGGACGGCGAGCGCTTTGGCCTTCGCGAGGCGGCGCACGTAGACTTCCGGCGCTTCTCCGGGTTGAAGCGTTTCGTCCACGGGAGCGGCCCGAACGAGGAATGGGATGCCGGCCTGGCGGAGAATCTCCGCGCGGCGGGGCGATTGGGATGCGAGAATGAGCACCTTTTCTACCATGCCACAACCGGCCGCATTGTAGAATAAGGCGAAATGAAACAACTGGCGCGCGAGTTAGTGGTCAAACCCGGGGCGAAGTTCAAACTCGAGGAATTCAAACCGGACAAGACGTTCGGCTACGACAAGGAGTCGGCGGACGAGCACCTGAAGAAGAACCTGGAGCGGCTGTGCGACCTTCAGTACAGGCTGTACGCCGAAGGCAAGCGCTCCGTGCTGGTAGTGCTGCAAGGCATAGACGCGGGCGGCAAGGATGGCACTATCAAACACGTGATGAGCGGGATGAATCCGCAGGGCGTGACGGTGACCTCGTTCAAAGTTCCGGAGGGCGCGGAAAAGCGGCACGACTACCTCTGGCGGATTCACCAGGCGGTGCCCGAGTGGGGCAAGATCGGCATCTTCAATCGCTCGCACTACGAGGATGTATTGGTGGTGCGAGTGCACGACCTGGTGCCCGAGAAGGTCTGGCGGCGGCGCTACGACGAGATCAACGATTTCGAGCGGATGCTCAGCGATAGCGGCGTGCACATCGTGAAATTCCTGCTTTATATCAGCAAAGACGAGCAGGAGAAACGGTTCCGCGAACGCATCGACGAGAAGCAGAAGAACTGGAAATTCTCGCCGTCGGACTTGAAGGAACGGGAGTTTTGGAATCAATATATCGAGGCGTACGAAGACATGCTGCGCAAGTGCAGCAAGAAGCACGCGCCGTGGTATGTGATCCCCTCCAACAATAAGTGGTTCCGGAATCTGGCGGTGTCGCAGATCCTGGCCGATAGGCTGGAGGAGATGGATCTGAAGTTCCCAAAGGCGGCGACGGATTTGAGCAAGATCAAGTTCAAATAAAGAAAAACAATTTCACGCGAAGACGCGAAGACTCGAAGAAAAGCAAAACCGATTCTCCTTTGCGGCTTTGCGTGAGATCTTATTCGTATCGCAGCGCCTCGATCGGGTTCACGCGCGAGGCGCGAAGGGCAGGGAAGTACGCCGCGGCAAGCGCTATGGCGGTCAGCGCGGCGGCGCCGGCGACCGTCGCAAGAGCGCTGGTTTCCGGTAATCCCGCGATCAGGCTGGCGGCGAATCTGCGCGACCAGATCGCCAGCGGTACCCCGAGAGCGAGACCCGCGCCCGCCATCCACAGTGCGTCCAACAGCACCATGCGGATGACAGCGCCGCGCGTTGCTCCGAGGGCCATGCGGACCCCGATTTCACTCGTCCGCCGCGCCACGGTATACGCCAGCAGTCCGTAAATCCCGATCGCCACCAGCAGCGACCCAAGCGTTCCGAAGAGCGCCGCAAGAGTTGCGGTGAGGCGCTCGGGCACAATGGAAGCGTCCATCTGCGCGGCGAGGGTTCGGGTGCTTTCCACCGGCACATCCTTCAGCACGGCGGCCACAGTTCGGCGGACGTCGACGGCAAGCGCGGCGGTGTCGCCTGCGGCACGAAGGGCGAAGGCGTTTGCATTGACTCCTGTCTCGGAGAACGCCGGGAGGTACACCGTGCGCGGCGGAGGGACGTGAAGATCGAGGTATTTGGCATCGCCCGCCACGCCGACGATTTCGAAGGACTGGTTGTCGTGCTCGAGTGTGAGGCGGCGGCCGATGGGGTCGGCGCCGCCGAAGTAATGCTGCGCCAGTGATTGGTTGACGATAGCAACGTGCGAGGCGCCGGCATCCTGGAAGGTGAACTCGCGGCCGGCAAGAAGCGGAGTGCCGTAAGTTTCGAAGTATCGCGGAGCGACCCAGTTCACGAAGGCGCGCCGTTCGGGCTCGTCCGGATGGTAACCTTCCACGGTCAGGAAACGGCTGGCGGCGCCGCCGGATATCGGAGTCGCGCCGCTCAACGTGGCGGACCGGACACCCGGGATTGCCGCGAAACGTTCGAGGAGTTCGCGGTACGCCGCGGACAATTGCGGACCAGTGTATTCGCCGCGGGTAGGGCTCAGATTCACCAGCAGAATATGATCGCGGCGAAATCCGAGATCCGCGTTGCGCAAATCGGAGAGGTGGCGCAAAAACAGTCCCGCGGCGCTCAGCAGAACCACCGCGATGGCCACCTGCGAAACCACCAGGCTCCGACCGAAAATCCGGCCGGGCCGCGTGTCGCCCGCGCTCCGCAAGGAGGACGCCGGAGCGGTCGCCATGGCGCGCAGCGCCGGCGCGAGTCCGAAAAGCACGCCCGTGAGGATCGCCGCGCCGGCCAGAAACAGCAGCACTCGCAGATCCGGCCGCACTTCGAGCACCAGTGGAACACGCCCGCTCGCCATAATCCGCGCCAGCCCGCGCGCGCCGAAATACGCCACGAACCAGCCGCACAACGCGCCGGCAAACGAGAGCAGCAGTGACTCCGTCAGCACCTGTCGCGCCAGCCGCCATGGCCCCGCGCCGAGCGAGACGCGCAGCGCCATCTCGCGCCGGCGGGCAGCGCCGCGCGCGAGCAGCATGCTCGCCACGTTGGCGCAGGCGATCAACAGAAGCAGTCCGACTACCGCCATGAGGAACAGTAGCGGCTTGGAGTAGAGATCGCGCACGGAACCCCACGGAGCCATGCCGGCCGACAGCCCAGCGGCGGCGGATTCCAGTTTGAATTTCACGCGGCTCCAATTCGCGTCGCGGCGCAAACGGTCCGGGTCGATACTCTGCATGTATAACGGCGCGAGTTCGGCCTGCGCCTCCGCCGCCGATACGCCAGGTTTCAATCGTCCGATGAGACTGACGTACGCCGGGCGTTTGAGGAACGGCAGCCAGATTTGCGTGCGAGCTTCCGCCACAATGCCGAAGAAGTCGCGCGGCGCGACGCCCACTATCGTCGCCGGCAAATTCCCCACCGTGATCCGCCTGCCGATCACTCTTGGTTCGCCGCCGTATTGGGTCCGCCAATAGGGCCAACTCAGGACGGCGACGCCAGCGCCCTCGTCCTGCGGGCCGATCAACCGGCCGATAGCGGGCTTCAGTCCAAGCAGTGCGAAGTAATTGCCGTCCACCATCTCCGCGTCTTTTCCGGGCGCGCTAGCGGCCAGGCCGGCGAGCGTGAGAGTGTGATCGCGCAGAAACTGATACTGATCGAAAGTAGCGCCGTTCAGCCATGGATCGGTGGGATAGAGGTACAGTGGCTCGACCAGGCTGCCGGGATCGGGCACCGGCAGCGGGCGCAGCATCACCGTATCGATGAGACTGAAGATTGCGGTGTTCGCGCCGATGCCGAGCGCCAGAGAGAGCACCGCGACGGCCGTAAACACTCGATTCCGCCGCATGGTCCGCAGCGCGTAGCGAAGGTCCCGCCACAGCATCCCGCACCTCCCCCACGATTCTACTTGTATTAATGCTCTAATACAATAGCTATTTTCGGGTGAACTGTTCGTTGGGCACGAATGTGCCCCCGTGCAGCAGGATCTCGAGCACTTCCTTCGACCGCGAATTCCAGGCGCCCTGTTTTTCGGGCGTGATGTGGTTGTGGTCCGATTCGATCATCGGCACGGCCTCCTTCGGCCCTGGGATCACATTGATCGCGGTCCAGATGCCCGCGGGCGGACACGTGGTGTCGATGAATCCCATGGCGGCCAACACGGGGGCCTTGATGCGCGAAGCGAAATTCACCGCGTCGAAATAGGGCGCGGTAGCCATCGCCCGCCGGTCTTGATTGGGCCAATTCGGATATCCGGCCTGGCGGCCGTGCAGTTCGGCGCCGATGTCGCACCCGGCAGGTTCGTTGACGAGCACCGCGGAAACCTGCGGGCGCAGACCGGCGGTGACGAGGCTTTGCTGCCCGCCCATGCTCGTGCCCATGATGACGAGCGTCTTGCCATCCCAATCGGGGCGGCTACAGATGTAATCCACGGCGCGGGCGTCGCGCAGGTACATCCACAGAAAATACGAAGTTTCGCGGTTGGTATCGCCGATGATGTTGTAATTCTGCGGCACGCCCGTAGACTGGCTGGGCAGCATGTCGTGGGAGTCGACGTCGAAGGCGAGCCAACCTTCGGCGGCGCGGTCGGTGACCCACTTGGGATCGAGCGCGTAGACGCCGGCCCATTGGTAAATGATCAGGGCAGGGAATTTGCCGAGCTTGATGGGCTTGGCCAGATAGCCGTGCACCCGCGAGCCATATGCGTCCACCTGCACCGTCGAGAGTTCCACGCCCGCCTGACCGGTCTTGGTCGGTTCCACAATCGGCCGCATCGGCGTGATGCTCAGATATTGCAGCTTGTTGAGCCAGAAGGCGTCGAAATCGGGCGGCTTGGGCGCGAGCGGCTGCAATTGCGTGGGGGCGACGGCGGCACCCAGATGAATGGGTTTCTGGTCCGCTGCGCCTTCCGCCTTCACCGTCACGTAGAGCATCGCCGGCTCCTGGAGCGTGGTTTCGATGGTGGCGCTGCCGGAGGAAAGATCGAGTGTGCCGGTCTTGATAGAGTCGAAATTGTTCTTTTTGATTTCGTAAGTGTACTTCGCGTCCTTCGCGCCGGCTACCGTCCAGCCCGCCTTCTCGCCCACGCGGTAAATGCCTGTGCTGTGAAACGGCGTGAAGGTGAGCGACTGGCACGATGCCGATGACGCCAACGCCAGCAGCGCCAGCGCCACGGTTGGAAAACGCGAGTTACGATTCATTTGAAATTCCGACACGAATTACTATAACAACCCTTGCGCCGGAACAAACAGTTTGCTCCCATGGGATCATGCGAAAGCCGTCCGCGGCGGCCGCTTCGGCAGTCTTCGTGGCGATCGCGCCAGGGTTCGTGGTGGGTTTTGTGCCCTGGTGGATCTCGCACTGGCGTTTCGATTCGCCATTGGCGCTGCGGCTGCCCGGTGCGTTGCTGACAGCAGCCGGCATCCTGCTGCTTCTCCATTGCGTGCGGCGATTTGTGGTGCAGGGTCTCGGCACGCCCGCGCCCGTGCTTCCTACGCGCCACCTGGTGGTCACGGGAATGTACCGCTATGTGCGCAATCCCATGTACATCGCGGTCGTGACGGCAATTCTCGGCCAGGCGGCGCTGTTCGGGAGCGTCGAGCTGCTGGCATACGGCGCCATGGTGTGGCTGCTGGTCCACCTGTTTGTCTTGGTTTACGAAGAACCTGCGCTGCGCCGGACATTCGGCGCGGAATACCAGGAGTTCTGCGCTAAAGTGCCCCGGTGGATTCCCCATCTCAAAAGCCGCCCGTGAGTGCCGCGCCGCCGCGTGCGGCAATGATAAAATAGACCCACCGACAAACATGGAACGCGCGAGCCAGCTCATCCGCGGACTGAGACTGCCCACCGAGACTTTCAGCGGGGAAGAACTCGCGTGCGCCGTCTGGCCTCAAGCCGTTGGTAAAAAGATCGCTACGCATACGCGCGCCGCCAAACTGGTCCGTACGCGGTTGGTCGTCGAAGTGGAAGACAGCACCTGGCAGCGTCAGTTGAACGCGCTTAGCAAGCGCATCGTTTGGAATCTCGAGCAGAGTCTTGGCAAGGGCATCGTGGAAGATATCGAATTTCGCGTGGTGCCGCGCCGGCGCGAACCGCAGCGCGCGCTCGAGGCACTGCCTGCGCTTTTCGCGGACGAAGCCGACGCGATAGCCGACCCCGTGATGCGCAGCATCTACCGGGCCGCCCGCAACAAGGCGATGGCGTGAAAATCACCGAAAAGGAAGTCCGCTACGTCGCCGGCCTGGCGAACCTCGCGCTCAGCGACGCCGAAGTCGCGAAATTCCAGTCGGACCTCAACGGCATTCTGGAGCATATGGACCGGCTGAACGAGATCGACACCACGGGTGTCGAGCCGATGGCACAGGTGCTGTTCGGCGCCGGGGAATCGGCCACATTGCGGGACGATGTCGTGGTGCCTCCGCTCGGCAACGATGCGGCATTGGCAAATGCGCCTCAACCTGGAGCGGGCTATTTTAAGGTGCCCCAGGTGATCGAACGCTGAATCATGGATATTCCTTCTCTGACGATCGATGCCGTGCGGAGCGGCCTGCTCGCGCGCCGCTTCAGCGCCGCCCAACTGGCCGCCGAGGCGGTGCGCTTTGCCGAGGCTGAAAACGCGAAGACCAACGCCTATCTGCATTTCTCGACCGATCGCGCGCTTGCCACGGCGCGCCGCGTGGACGAGCAGATCGCGCGCGGCGAAGCACTGGGTCCGCTTGCCGGCGTGCCGGTGGCCATCAAAGACGTGATCGTCACCAAGGATGTCCGCACCACCTGCGGGTCGAAACTGCTGTCCAATTATGTGCCGCCATACGATGCCACGGCGATTGTTCGCATCGAACAGGCCGGCGGTTTGGTAATCGGAAAGACGAATTGCGACGAGTTCGCCATGGGGTCTTCGAATGAGAATTCGGCCTTCGGGCCGGTGCGCAACCCGGCGGCGCCCGATCGTGTGCCCGGAGGGTCCAGCGGCGGATCGGCGGCGGCGGTGGCGCAAGGAACCGCCGTGGTGGCGCTCGGCTCCGACACGGGCGGCTCCGTCCGCCAGCCGGCGTCGTTTTGCGGCGTAGTGGGCGTCACGCCGACGTATGGACGCGTGTCGCGCTACGGGCTGACGGCGTTCGCGAGTTCGCTCGATCACATCGGGCCGTTCGCGCGGTCGGTAAGGGACGCGGCGACCGTGCTGGGTGTGATTGCCGGGCGCGACCCCTGCGATGCCACTTCTGCCGAGGCTCCGGTGCCGGATTATGCAACGCTGCTCGACGGCAACGTAAAAGGTTTGAAGCTTGGACTGCCCCGCGAGTATCTAACAGGATTGACAAGCGAAACCGGCGCCCTGATGCATCGGGGTGTGGACGTGTTCCGGAAGCTGGGCTGCGAGGTTCGCGAGATCAGCCTGCCGTCCACCGATTACGCTATTGCCTGTTATTACATTATTGCTACAGCAGAGGCCAGTTCCAATCTGGCAAGATATGACGGCGTGCGCTATACCTTCCGTTCGAGCCACGCCGGCTCCCTTGCCGATATGTACCGGAACACACGCGGAGAAGGCTTCGGGGCTGAGTGTAAGCGGCGCATCATGCTAGGGACTTACGTGTTGAGTGCGGGATACTATGATGCGTACTACCTGAAGGCTCAGAAGGTGCGGGCGCTCATCGCCCGTGATTTTGCGAACGCATTTCAAGAGGTGGATGCGATTGTGGCGCCGGTTTCGCCGTTCCCGGCTTTCCGCCTGGGTGAGAAAATAGACGACCCGATCGCCATGTACCTCTCGGACATCTTTACCATTACCGGCAGCCTGGCGGGAATTCCGTGCATGAGCGTACCGTGCGGAGCCACCTCCGAAGGGTTGCCGGTGGGGATGCAGATTTTGACCGGGCATTTCGCCGAGACCACGATGTTCCGGCTGGCGGATGCCTTTGAACGAACTCAGAGAGAAAAAGGAGACTGACATGCCATTCACACTGCCGCCGTTGCCTTACGCGCCCGACGCGCTGGAACCTCATATCGACAAGATGACGATGGAAATTCACCATGGCAAACATCATGGCGCCTACGTCACGAACCTGAACAAAGCTTTGGAATCGGCGCCCGGCCTTGCGGGCAAGTCGATCGAGGAATTGCTGGCCGACAACTGCGCCATCGTTCCCGAAAATATCCGCACGGCCGTGCGCAACAACGGCGGCGGCCACATCAATCACTCGATGTTCTGGAAAATTATGGCTCCCGGCGCGGGCGGAGCTCCCGTGGGCCACGTGGCGGAGGCCATTAAAAGCACATTCGGCAGCTTTGAGACCTTCAAGGAGAAGTTCGCCGCCGCGGGGGCCACGCGCTTCGGATCGGGGTGGGCCTGGCTGGTAAAGACCGGCGGCAAGCTCGACATCTATTCCACCGCCAATCAGGACAGCCCGGTGATGGAAGGCAAGTACCCGGTGATGGGGCTCGACGTTTGGGAACACGCGTATTACTTGAAGTACCAGAATCGCCGGCCCGACTACATGGCCGCATGGTGGAACGTGGTGAACTGGCCGGAAGTGGAATCGCGCTTTAACGCCGCGAAGTGAGAATTCAAATGCGAAAGGGGGCGGGTCGAATGCCTGCCCCGGCCACCTCTCTATGCGCACTTACGACATGATCGTCATCGGCTCCGGCCCCGCCGGACAGCGGGCCGCTATCCAGGGGGCGAAGTCCGGCCGTCGCGTGGTCCTTGTCGAGCAGCGCGAAATGGTGGGCGGCGTGTGTGTCAACACCGGGACTATTCCCAGCAAGACCATGCGCGAAGCGGTGTTGCATCTATCCGGCTTCGAGTACCAGGGCATCTACGGCGTCAACTATCACGTCAAAGACAAAATCAGCATGGACGACCTGGGCTTCCGCGTAAACCAGGTGATTAAGACCGAATCGGATGTGATGCAGTCGCAACTGGCGCGCAACGGCGTGGATGTCCTGCACGGCAAGGGCGCCTTTCTGTCGGCCACGCAGGTGAGGGTGGAAAATCCGCGCGGGCAGGCCGATGTGGAAGCGAAAGTAATCGTGGTGGCCACGGGCACCAAGCCGGCGGTCTCGCCGGCGGTGCCGATCAATGGCCGCAATATTCTGAACAGCGACCAGATCCTCTGCATGGCGGAAATTCCCAAAACGCTCATTGTGGTTGGTGGCGGCGTGATCGGCGTGGAATACGCCTGCATGTTCGCCATCCTGGGCGTGCGCGTCATTCTGGTGGAGAAGCGTCCGCGCCTGCTGGAATTCGCCGATAACGAGATTGTAGAAGCGCTGTCGTATCATCTGCGCGATCATCGAGTCACTTTGCGGCTCAATGAGGAAGTGGCCAGCGTGGCCGAAACGCCAGAAGGGGGCGTGGTGGCCAACCTGCAGAGTAATAAGCGCATCGTGGGCGATTCGCTGCTGTATGCGGTCGGGCGGCAGGGGAACGTCGACGAACTGAACCTGGCGGCGGCAGGCCTCGAAGCCGACAAGCGCGGCAGGATACCGGTGGATGAGAATTATCAGACCAAGGTGCCGGGCATTTATGCGGTGGGCGACGTGATTGGGTTTCCCAGCCTGGCATCGGTTTCCATGGAACAGGGCCGCACCGCGGCGGCGCATGCCTTCGGACTCAAGACCCATTCCAACCCCGCGACTTATCCGTACGGTATCTACACCATTCCCGCCATTTCCTTCACCGGCAAAACGGAAGAGAAGCTTACCGATGAAGACGTGCCCTACGAGGTCGGACTGGCTTATTACCGGGAGACGGCCCGCGGGCAGATCAAGGGCGACACTACAGGGCGCCTGAAAATCATTTTCCACCGCGAAACGCGCGAGGTTTTAGGCGTCCACATCATCGGCGATGAGGCCGCGGAGCTGGTGCACATCGGCCAGGCGGTGATGACGCTCAAAGGGACGGTGGATTACTTTGCCGACACGGTTTTCAACTATCCCACACTGGCGGAATGCTACAAGATAGCCGCATTTAACGGGCTTAATAAGTTGAAGTAACGATCAGCGCCCAGTTGCCTTTGTGCCGCACTCCTCGCGCCGGCGGCAATACGGATTTCACCTCTTCCACTTCCGGGATTTCGAGACCGCTCGCCAGCAGGATTCCACCGGGACGCAGCAAGCGGACTAAGTCGGGAGCCAGCTTTACGATCGCTTCCGGGCTGATGTTAGCGGCCGCGACATCCACCGAAGCGCTGGCGATGGCATCCGCCGAACCGATGAAGCCGTTTCCCGCGATGGCGACCGCGACCGGATCGGTATCGCAGGCGTACACCTTTCCGGCGCCGAGCAGGGACGCAGCCCGCGCCAGAATGCCTTGGCCGGTGCCCACATCGAGTACGCTCACGCCGGGTTTCACGAATTCCTCAAGTGCTTCCAGGCAGAGCTGCGTGGTCTCATGGACGCCGGTGCCGAATGCCATCCCGGGGTTCACCTCGATGCGAAAGCGGCCGACCGGCGTGGGATCGTCACGCCATTCGGGCACGAGGAAAAATCGCCGTCCCACCTCGATGGGCTGAAGCAGATCGCGTGACGATTGCACCCAATCGCGGTTTTCTTCGGCCCGCCATGTCGCGCCCGGGAAAAGACGAAGCAGTTCGGAGCGGTCTTCGGTGTCCTCGAAGAACGCGCGCACAAGACAATCGCTCAGTTCGACGATCCCGGTCGAATGGCGATCCCAGAGATCGGCGATCAGAAGGTCGCGGTCATCCGGATCGCATTCGATTTCGAGAGAGAACAAATCGCGCTAGCTCTGCCGTGGCTGCGAGCGCCGCAGGAAAGTCGCGGCGGAAGCGGCCAGAAGTAGCGAGAGCAGCAGGATCCCAGTGAAAGAAAGCGTAGGAGCGCTCGCAGCCGGCGACGATGGTGTGGTGACCGTTACCTGCATGACGAAGGGATCGTTGGTATTCGGGTAACAGCCATTGGGAATCCCGCGCGGGCGGGGCCGGCCATTCTGGCGGACGGCGGCTTGCGGAGGGGGGAGTTCTATGCAGTAGAATTCGCTGGCGATGGCTCCGGTGCCGGATGTGCTGCCGGTAAGTTCCCAACCGCTATCGTCTCCGCTGACGTTGGGCGCCAGCCCGATCCAGTAGCGGGTGTTGGCGGTCAGGGCGATGCCGGGACTGACCGGAAAATCATAGGTACCTCCATCAAATGAGATGGAATTGTCGAGCATCGATCCTATGGTCTGGATAAGACCGCCCGGCGTCGTGTTGGAGTCCGCGTAGAGGCCCACCGAAAAGCCGCTTGGCTCGCCGTCGAGGAACTCCAGGTTGAGTTGCAGATCGGTGAATGTCGCCGCAGTCGAACCAGTGGAGAATGATGCATAGATCGGACCGATTGGGAAATAGCCTTTAGACGGCGCATTCAGATTGCCAAAAAGAACCGTTTGGCTGCCCGGCGCGGCGGTTGCAAGTACGGCGCAACCTAAAATCAGCAGACATTGACAGTAATGACGCACGCATCTCCCTCCTGAGAGCAAATGCTCGATATGTCACTCTGGCATGCTCCGCCGCCGATGTCAATAACTGTTATCGTGGAATTTCAACTGGACTAATGAAACTGCAAGGTATTTTCCCCCCTATCACGACTCCGTTCGATCACAACGGCGATATTTACCCCGCTAAGGTGCAGCACAACGTAGAGAAGTGGAACCGGACGTCGCTTTCCGGCTACGTGGTGATGGGTTCCACGGGCGAGAGCGTTTTCCTTACCACGGACGAGAAGGTCTCGTTGTGGGAAAAGGTGGCCAAGCACGCCGCGCCCGATAAATTGCTGATCGCCGGCACGGGAATGGAGAGCGTGCGCGAGACGGTGGCGCTCACCAACCGCGCGGCGGAAATGGGTTACAAAGCGGCGATGGTGCGCACCCCGCATTATTACAAGAACCTGGTGAATCGCGCCGACGCCCAGGTGCTCTACTATCGCGCAGTGGCCGATCAAGCCAAGATTCCGCTCATCATTTATAACTGGCCGCAAGCCACCGGCATCGATATCCCCGTCGAAGCCGTGGTGGCGCTTTCCGAGCATCCCAACATGATCGCCATCAAGGAAAGCTCCGGCAGCCTGGAAAAAGTGATGCAGATGATCCGCGAAGTGAAGCATGGCTTCCAGGTGCTGGTCGGTTCGGCGCCGACGCTCTGGCCCTCTCTGCTCATGGGCGCGTGCGGCGCCATCCTGGCATATGCCAACGCAGCGCCGTATTCGGCGATCGCCATCTGGGAGGCCTACCGCACGCGCGAAGAGGCCGCCGGTTTGGACTGGCAGAATCGCATCGGCCGGCCCTCCACGCTGGTAACGGTCAAGTACGGAATCCCGGGGTTGAAGTACGCCATGGATCTCAACGGCTACTACGGCGGTCCGCCGCGCCTTCCGCTGAGCGTACCCACCGAGGCCGCGAAAAAAGAGATCGAAGAGGCCTTCCGCGACATCAAGGGCTAACGGCGCCGTGTGAGCCGCCGCAGCGCGCCCGCGCATTCCTCCACGCCGAGCAGGTACGCCCCCCCGAAATAGACCGCCCCGTAAGTGCCGAGGACGACCCCGCCGAATACCACCGGGTGCCGCTCTCCCAGAGCGACCTTGACGCCCCATGCCGCGGCGGCAGCCAGCACGGCCGATGTCCACAGGCGCCCGACCAGCGATGCCGGCAGGCCTGTCTTCCCGATGCGCCGGTTCAACGTGTGCCGCAATAGCGTGAACTCGACCCATCCGGCCAGGCCTGCCGATGCGGTCAGGCCCGGTGCGCCCCAGCGCGCATCCAGCCCGATCCATCGCGGCAAGGGAAGCGCGCAGAGATAGCCCAGGGCCGTGGTGAGCGCCACGCGGATAATGGCGAATCGCAGCGGAGTCCTGGTGTCGCGTAATGCGTAATAAGTGGACGAGTAGAGGCGTCCGAGAGTGGAGGCCAGCAGTCCCACCGATGAGCCGGCGATGATCGCCCAGACATACTGCGAGTCGGCATGTCCGAATTTGCCGTTCTGAAACAGCACGGCCGCAATCACGCCGCCCAGTGACAGGAACGCCACCGCCGAGGGCACCACGAAAAAGGCAATCTGCCGCAATCCGTTGTTGAGGCGGCGCTGCAGGTATCCCGCCACCTGGCTTGCGTCTCCTAGCGCGCTCGACATCGCCGGCAGCTCCGCCGCCGACACGGCCATGCCGAAAAGACTGACCGGGAGTGTATACAGGGTCTGCGCCGTGGTGAGTCCGGCGACGGCAATTTCAGGCAGATAGCTTGCCAGGAAAACGTCCACGTAGGCGCTGATCTGCACCACGCCGCGGCTGATGAAGACCGGCACGAAATTGCGGATCACTTCGCGCACCTGCGGGTCCTGTGTCGCGAGCCGCACGCGAATGTGGCGCGCCAGACGCAGCACCACGGGCAGCTGAACCAGAAATTGCAGCCCGCTGCCGGCGACGGAACCCCACGCCAGCGTGACGATCAGGCGCTCCGGATCCATCCTGCGGAATGCCAGCAAAGTCGCGATCATCGACAGGTTCCATAGCACCGGCGCGGTGTACGAAAGGAAGAACCTGCGATGGCTGTTCAGGATCCCCAGGCACCAGGCCGAGCACACCAGCAGCCCCGCTCCGGGGAACAGGATCCGGACCAGCCGGATGGTAAGGTCGCGCGTCTCGCCCCGGAAGCCGCCGACAATCGCATCGGTGACGAGGGGAGCGGCCAACACGCCGCACAGCACCAGAACGGCGGTAACCAACGCAAGAATCGCCGCCACCGCGCCCGCCACGCGGCCCGCCTCTTCTTCGTCTTTTTCGGCGAGCAGCTTCGCGTAGACCGGGATAAAAGACGCCGAAAGCACGCCCTCGCCGAACAGCGTTTGCAGCATGTTCGGAATGCGGAACGCCGCGCCCCAGGCGGCCGCCACCGGGGACAAGGCGAAGTAGCGCGCGAAAATCCGCAGGCGGACGAATCCGAAAAGCCGCGTAAGCAGAATCCCGGCGGATACCAGCACGGCATGGCCGCCGGTGCTTTCGCGCTGTTTGGTTTGGGCCACTAAGCGAGTTTCCTTAGCACGGCGGAGCCCATTTCCTCCGTACGGCTTTTGCCTCCCAGGTCCGGAGTGCGCACTTTTCCTTCGGCCAGCACCGCCGCGACCGCGGCCTCCACCTCGCGATGGCCCTCGGGAATTCCGAGATGCTCCAGCATCATGCCGGCGCTCATGATGGTGGCCAGCGGATTCACCACGCCCTTGCCCGCGATATCGGGCGCCGAGCCGTGTACCGGCTCGAACATCGAAGGAAACCGGCGCGAGGGATCGAGATTCGCGCTGGCCGCGAGCCCCATGCTGCCCACGATGATCGCCGCGAGATCGCTCAAGATATCGCTGAAGAGGTTGGAACCAACGACGACGTCGAAGCTTTCGGGGCGGCGGATGAAGTTCATCGCCGCGGCGTCCACCAGCAGCGATTCCGTCTCGATATCGGGATACTCGCCGGCAACGTCCTGAAAAGTGCGGTCCCAGAGGACCATGCTGTACCCCTGCGCGTTCGATTTGGTGATCGAGGCGACGCGCCGCTTGCGATTGCGCCGGCGCGCCAGTTCGAAGGCGAAGCGGATAATGCGCTCGCACCCGCGGCGGGTGAAGACCGAAGTCTGGATCGCGACCTCGTCCGGCTGATGGCGATAGACGAACCCCCCCACGGGCGCGTATTCGCCCTCGGTATTTTCGCGGACCACGACGAGGTCGATATCGCCGCCTTTCGGACGCGCGAGGGGCGATGTTACGCCGGGGTAAAGATAGGCTGGACGCACGTTGGCGTACTGGTCGAACGCGCGGCGGATAGGCAGCAGGAGGCCGTTGAGCGTGGTGTGATCGGGGATTTTGGGATGGCCCACCGCGCCGAGGAGAATGGCGTCGCAGGGCTGAAGCAAGTCGAGAGCGCCGGCGGGCATCATTTGGCCCCAGCGAAAGAAATGCTCGGCGCCCCAGTCGAAGTCCTGAAAGACGAAGTTGACGTCGTGTTTGGGGGCGACTTTTTCCAGCACCCGCTTGGCTTGGGGAATGACTTCCGTGCCAACTCCATCGCCGGCGATGACCGCGATCGTGAGGGTTTTCATGGGCTTCGAACTAATTGTAGAACGCGCGCTTACTGGCTAGCGAGCAGGCGCGCATAGGCCCGCCGGATGTTGGCCGGCAACCCATACCGGTCGAATTCCTCGGGAATGCACCAGCGCACTTCGCGGGATTCGGGCGAGCACTCGATCCTGTCGGCGGCAGCCCGAAACGCAAAGAGCAGGTCGTGGTGCAGATGGTAGGGCTCGCGGCTATTGGAGGGAATGCCGTGGACGTCCATGCCTATCAGGCGAGGGGCCGGATCGGGCAGCAATTGCGCGCCCGTCTCCTCGACGACTTCCCGGCGAGCGGCGTCCCGGATTTCCGGATCGTCCGGTTCGACATGGCCGCCGGGGAGAAGCCAGCGACTGAGGCGCCGGTGATGGACGATGAGGAGACGTTCGTCATGGGGGGCGAGTACGAGTCCGGTACAGGTAATGTGGCCGGGAGTGTATTGCGAACGCGAAAACGGGGCAGGGGAGCACTCGAGGAGCAGCAAGATGAGTTCCTGACTTTTGAGGGTCTGGCCGTCGGAGGAATCGTGGAAGGAGCGGGCGATAGACAGAACGCTAGCGGGAGTGATCATAAAAAGAAAAAGCCCGATCCGAAGATCGGGCCTTTCATTTTAAACCGGGCAACTTCCTACTCTCCCACATAGTTGCCTATGCAGTACCATCGGGGCTGAGGAGCTTAACTACCGTGTTCGGGATGGGAACGGGTGGGTCCTCCTCGCTACGGTCACCCAGAAGTCGTTGAATATTTTTGACAGCGCGAAAAGCGGCGGGCTTTTCGTATGTGTAGTAAATTTTATGGTCAAGCCGAACGAGCAATTAGTAACGGTAAGCTCAACGTATTACTACGCTTACACATCCGTCCTATCAAACAGGTAGTCTACCTGTGCTCTTCTTAGCTCACGCTTGGGAGATCTCATCTTAGGGAAGGTTTCACGCTTATATGCATTCAGCGTTTATCCTGACCGAACTTCGCTACCCAGCGGTGCTCCTGGCGGAACAACT
>DATJMA010000179.1:0-13157 GCA_035509055.1 Bryobacteraceae bacterium
CGCTTGCTCCACGTGGAGTTCGCGCGGGCGTCCATAATCCCACAGGCGGTACGTGACGTCCGAATTCTGCTGGATTTCGCACAGCACGATTCCCGCCCCGATGGCGTGCACGGTATGCGCCGGAGTAAAGTAAGTTTCTCCCGCCCGCACCGGCATCCAGTTCAGCAGCCGCTCGATTTCGCCGCTACGCGACGCATCCAACAGCCGCTCGCGCGTGATCGGCTCGCGAAAACCGAGAGCAATCGCTGCGCCCGGCTCCGCTTCCAGGATGTGCCACATCTCGGTCTTGCCGCGCGCCCCGTCTTCGCCGTCATCCGGATGCAACTGCACGGAGAGCCGCTCGGACGTGAAAATCAGTTTCACCAGCAGTGGCAGTTCCCGCTCGCTCAGAAACCACGCTTCGCCCACCGGAACCGGCGAGTCCGCAAACCAGGGACGCAGCCGCGTTTTACCCCAAACCTTTTCGCGCAGCGATGGTTCCAACCGCACCGGCCGCCCGGCCGATTGAACCCCGAGCCCGGGCGTTTGTCCTTCGACAGCCATGGCTATTGCCGAACCGCTCGTGGACGCTCGCGGCTCCGTTCCGAGCCGCGACCGTAAGGCAGCGGTTCCTTCTCCAACCAAGCGAACATGGTGCGCATGCCTACGAGTGCTGGACGATGAAGCCGTGCAGCCGCTCCAGCCCGCGCTCCAACTCCGCCATGGATGCGGCGTAAGAGATCCGCACGTGCTTCTCCGTGCCGAATGCTTCGCCCGGCACCACTGCCACGCGCGCATCCGCCAGCAGTTTCTCTGCGAATTCCAGCGTGTTACGAATGCCCTTTCCCAGCGCAACCGAAATATTCGGGTAGGCGTAGAACGCTCCGCGCGGATCCGCGCACTTCACGCCCGGAACCGCCCGCAGCCGCTGGATCACGAAATCGCGCCGCTTGCGATATTCCGCCAACATCGCCGCTACCGAATCCTGCGGCCCGTTTAGCGCTTCCACACCGCCCTTCTGGCAGATCGAAGTCGGATTCGATGTGGAATGGCTCTGCAGCTTGGTCATCGCCCCGACGATCGCTTGCGGCACCAGTCCGAAGCCGATGCGCCACCCGGTCATCGCGTACGTCTTCGAAAGCGACCCCGCCACCAGCACGGTCTCCTTTGCCCCCGGTAGCGCCGCGATGGAATACGGGGCGCTGTCGTAAAGAAACTTGCAGTAGCACTCGTCGGTCATCAAGTAGATGCCGCGCGCAGAGGTCAGCCGGAAGATCTTCTCGAACTCCTCGCGATCCACTACTGCGCCGCTCGGGTTGGAGGGCGAATTGATGATCACCATGCGGGTGCGCGGCGTGAGGTGTGGCTCAATCATGGCGGCGGTTACGGTGAAGCCCTTCTCCTCATCGGTGTCCACGAACACGCACTTGCCGCCGGCGTAATTCACCACGTCCTTGTAAGTCACCCAGTACGGCACGGGAATGATCACCTCGTCGCCGGGGTTGATCAGCGCCTGGGTCAGGTTGAAGATTACGTGCTTTCCGCCCACGGTGACGATGCACTCCGACGGTTTGTAATCGGTGCCGAAGTCCTTGGCGTGCCGCTCGCAGATGGCTCTCTTCAACTCGGCCGTTCCGCCCGCCGGAGTGTACTTGGTGAAGTTCTGTTCGAGGGCGCGGATGGCCGCCTGCTTAATGTTGTCCGGCGTCGGGAAGTCGGGCTCTCCGGCTCCGAAATCCACCACATCGGCGCCCTCGGCGCGCAACCGGTCCGCTTCCGCCGCCACTTTCATGGTGGAGGATACGCTGATCGAAGAGATCCGCTCTGCTATCGGATTCGCTACTGCTTGCATGACGTTATGATCTGGCCCCTTTCCTTTTTGCATTCGCGAGCGGCTTGCGCACCAGCATGCGGCGGCCGAGCCGCGCTTCTACCGATGGCGGTACCAGGCCGGTGATGTCGCCGCCCAAACCGCAAACTTCCTTCACCAGCCGCGAACTGATAAACGAATATGCCTCATTCGCCATCATGAAAACCGTTTCGATCCCCGGCCGCAGCCGCCTGTTCATCAGCGCCATCTGCAGCTCATACTCGTAATCGGAAATGGCGCGGATGCCGCGCAGCAGCACCGCCGCGCCGTGCGCCGCGGCATGATCCACCAGCAGGCCGTGAAAGCTGTCCACTTCCACGTTCGGGTACACGTGGACCACCTCAAGCAGCATCTCGATCCGCTCCTCTACCGTGAAGAGCGGCTGCTTGGCGTCATTCCGTAAAATCGATACGATTAGTCTATCGAACATCCGCGACCCACGCTGAATGAGGTCGAGATGCCCGTTGGTGATCGGGTCGAACGATCCTGGATAGATCGCGATCAGGCTGGTCGGCTTGGACGGCAATTCTATGATTCTAGCGCAGATCTTCCGCCGGCTCGGCGCCGCCTTCCTGGCCGCAGCCGCCGTTGCCGCCCTGGCGCAGGAGTTGCCGCCCGGCGTGCTCCTGCTCTCGCGCATCAAGCGCCACGTCCGTGAGGAGATGGCGCAACTGCCTGACTATACCTGTCTGCAGACGGCGGCGCGGTACGCGCGGCGGCGCGGAGCCAGGGCGCTGCAACCGCTCGATACGATGCGCCTGGAAGTGCTGGAAAGCGGCCACAAAGAGCTGTTTGCGCCCCCGGGCGCGCACGATTTCGACCGCGACCGCGTTTCCGGAATGGCCCCTATCGGCCTTTCCGGCAACGGAATTTTCGCGCTCTACCTGGAGAGCCTGTTCGTGGCGGATAAAGGCATTTTCGAATATCGCGGCGAAGAGCCGTTTGCCGGACGGCGGGCGGTGCGCTACGACTTCCGCGTTCCGCGGCTACAGAGCGGTTTCCAGCTCGAAGTGGAAGGCGTTTCCGGCGTCGCGGCAACCAAAGGCTCGTTCTGGGCCGACCCCGCTTCGCTCGATTTGATGCGCATGGAGGTGCACGCCGACGATATTCCTCCCGGCATTCCCGCCGCCTCCCTCAGTTTCAGCATCGAATATGCCCGCACGCAAATCGGCTCCCGCAGCGTGCTGCTGCCGCAGACGGCCGTCACGGACCTGGTAGAGACCTCCGGCGAAGAGGGCCGTAATGTGACGAACTACACCCACTGCCGCGCCTTTCACGCGGAGAGCAGCATCACGTTCGACACCACCACGCCGGCGCCGGCGAATCCGCCCGCGGAGGCAACCACGGGGTTGCCCGGCGGCCTCGCGATTGCGATAACCCTCGCCGTTCCCATCGGCAACTCCGCCCCTGTGGGTACATCCGTCGAGGGCCGCGTCGATGCGGACGTCAGCCACGACCGCCGCACGCTGGTGCGCGCCGGCGCGCCGGTGCGGGGGCGGGTGCGCAACATCGAGCGCAGCGCAGACGGGTTCCGGCTCGAAATCGAACTGTCCGAAATCGAAGCTGGCGGCGAGCCGCTGCCCTTCTATGCGGAGCTGATCCGGGCCGATGCGCCGGCCAGCGTGGTTCGGCCGGCTGCGGGCGAAACCCTGCCGGGGGTCGGCGCCCTCGATATTCCCGGCGCTTCCTTCGTTCTTCCCCGCGGCTTTCGCACGCTCTGGAAAACTACGGAGATCGACGCCACACCACGGGGAGCGAAGCGCTGAGCTGGGCTACAATTGAATTTCCACACATGTCAGAAGCATCCATCGAGGAGTTGCAATCCCGGTCGCTCAAGCGCATCGCCGCCGCCGCGTCTGCGGGGGACCTGGAAGCCGTTCGCGTGGAAGCTCTTGGGCGCAAAGGCGCGCTCACCCAGTTCAGTAAGGAAATGGGCAAGCTGCCTCCGGAAGAGCGCAAGCGCATAGGCATGCTGCTCAACAGCGCCAAGCAGAGAATTGAAGACGCGCTAGAGATCCGCCAGAGCGAATTCGCGTCGGCCGCCCTGAATGCCCGGCTGGACGCTGAATGGATCGACCTCACCCTCCCCGCTCCCCAACCGCGCCGCGGGCATCTTCATCCGATTACCCGGATCCAGCGCGAACTCGAAGAGCTGTTTGCCTCGCTTGGCTTCGCCGTCCTTGACGGCCCCGAGGTCGAAACCGAATACCACAATTTCGACGCCCTCAACATTCCGCCGGACCATCCCGCGCGCGATATGCAGGACACTTTCTGGCTGGAGGGCGGCAATCTGCTCCGCACTCACACTTCGCCCGTGCAGGTGCGCGGCATGGAACGTCTCGGCCCGCCACTGCGAATGATCGCCCCGGGCCGCGTTTTCCGCAACGAGAGCGTGGACGCCTCCCACGAGCACACGTTTTACCAGCTCGAAGGCATGATGATCGATCGCGACGTCTCGGTCGCCCATCTCATCTATTTCATGAAGACGCTCCTCGCCGCCATCTTCCATCGCGAGGTCACCGTGCGGCTGCGTCCCGGCTACTTCCCCTTTGTCGAGCCGGGCTTCGAACTCGATATTCAATGCCTCATCTGCAACGGCCCCGGCTGCCCGGTGTGCAAGCAGAGCGGCTGGGTGGAGTTGCTCCCTTGCGGCCTGGTGCATCCGAACGTGCTGCGCATGAGCGGCATCGATCCCGACCAGTGGAACGGGTTCGCGTTCGGCCTCGGTCTGACGCGCCTGGTGATGATGCGCTACGGCATCGACGACATCCGCCAGTTGCAGGGCGGTGACTTACGGTTCTTGGAACAGTTTTGAATGCAGAACTCAGGAGACAGAAATCAGAATCGTTCTGTCTTCTGACTCCTGGCTCCTGACTCCTATGCTTTTCTCGTACAACTGGATTCGCGAACTCGTCGACGGCCTCGATCAGCCGCCGGAGGCGCTGGAGCGCCTCATCACCATGAAGACGGCCGAGTGCGAGGGTATCGAGCATACCGGCGCACTGCTCGAAAACGCGTGCGCTGCGCGCGTGGAATCGGTCACGCCTATTTCCGGCAGCCATAATGTTGTGGCCGTGGTGGATGCCGGCCGCTATGGTACCCGCACCGTAGTCTGCGGCGCGCCCAATTGCCGCCCGGGCCTGATCACCGCTTATGTCCCGCTGGGCAAGAAGCTGATCGAGGGCGTGGAAAGCGACGGCATGCTCGCTAGCGCGGCGGAACTCGGCATCAATAAAGATCATTCCGGCATCATCGAGCTCGACTCACAGGTTGGTGCGCCGATCGCAGGTTGTACTCCTGACGCCATCATCGAAATCGATAATAAGTCGATTACCCATCGCCCCGATCTCTGGGGCCACCACGGCATGGCTCGGGAAGTGGCCGCTTTCACCGGGCGCAGGCTGAAGGACCCCGTACGCCTCGAACTGCTGCCCGCCTCCGCCCCTGCCATTCGCGTCCAAATCGAGGACTTCAATCTCTGCCCGCGGTACAGCGCGCAGGTTTTCGAGAACGTCACGGTCGCACCTTCGCCCGAGTGGCTCCAATGCCGCCTCACCGCCATCGGTCTGAACCCGATCAGCAACATCGTGGACATGACCAATTTTGTGATGTCGGAGCTGGCGCAGCCCATGCACGCCTTCGATGCCGATAAGCTGAAGGGCGACACGATCTTCATCCGCCCGGCCAAACCGGGCGAACACTTCCACGCCCTCAACGATGAGCATTACACGCTCGGCCCGTCCAACCTGGTGATTGCCGATGCCGGCGGCGCCATCGCCCTGGCGGGCGTCATCGGCGGTATGGAAAGCTCCATCTGCGAAACTACCCGGCGCGTGGTTTTGGAGAGCGCCTGCTTTCTTGCCTCTTCTGTTCGCAAGACCTCCGCCGCCATCAAGCTGCGCACCGACGCATCCATGCGGTTTGAGAAGGCGCAGGACCCTGCCAATACCGTCCGTGGCATCGCCCGTGCCATCGAGTTGCTGCACGAGATCGCTCCCGGCATTCGGGCGACCGGCGGCGTGGCCGACCAGAAGAAAGAGCTGCCGCCTCCCTCGCCGATCGAGCTTCCCCTCGACTGGCTGGAGCACAAGCTCGGCCGCACCATCCCGCCCGCCGAAGTCCGCGATATCCTGGAACGCCTCGCTTTCGGCGTCGAAGAGCCTCGCCCGCGCGTATTCTCGGTTTCCGTCCCCTCCTGGCGTGCCACCAAAGATATCTCGATCAAGGACGATCTGGTGGAAGAGGTCGGCCGGATGGTGGGCTACGGCTCCATTCCACCGCAGGCACCGCTCGTTCCAGCGGCTGTTCCGCCCGTCAATGCCGAGCGCAAATTCCAGCACGAGGTCCGCAACATCCTGGTCGATCTCGGCTTCACGGAAGTCTACAACTACTCCTTCATCAGCGAGGACGCGGCCCGCGCGTTCAGTTTCGATCCCGCCGCGCACGTCCGTATCGCCAATCCGATCGCATCGGACCAGGCCCTCATGCGCGAATCCCTTCTGCCCGGCATCTGGAAGAACATTGTGGAGAACGCCAAGCACCACGCGCAGTTCCGCATCTTCGAAATCGGCCTGGAGATTCACAAACCTTACGAGGGCTTGCCGGACGAAGCCCCGCACGTGGTCGCGGCGATCTATAACCGCGAAAACGATGGCGCCGCGGGACTCTTCGAGCTCAAGCGCGCCGCGCTCTGTCTTCTTCCCGGCATCGGGGCCGAGCCGGCAGAGGCCGCTCCCTACGAGCATCCGGCACGTGCTGCCAACCTCACCTGCCAAGGCGAGCGCGTCGGCCGCCTGTTCGAACTGCATCCGTCGCTGGTCGAAAACGGCCGCGCTGCCGTCCTCGATCTCGATGTTCACGTGCTGCACCGTCTCGGCGACGCGCCTGTGAAGTACACACCTGTTCGCCGCTATCCCTCCAGCGCCTTCGATCTGTCCGTCATTGCCGGCGAGCGCGAACTGGCACGCAAGCTCGAATCCGCCATTGCTTCCTTCGCCGGACCGCTCGTCGAATCGGTCGAGTTTGTCCGCCAGTATTCCGGGCCGCCGCTTCCCGCCGGCCGGAAGAGCG
This sequence comes from Bryobacteraceae bacterium, assembly GCA_035509055.1. Lineage (GTDB taxonomy): Bacteria > Acidobacteriota > Terriglobia > Bryobacterales > Bryobacteraceae > PALSA-129. Next base: position 6,920 of record DATJMA010000179.1, read on the forward strand.
TTTCCTTCCGTCTCACCGTCGGATCTCCGGAGCGAACTCTGTCCTCAGAAGAGGTCAGCGAAATCCGCGAGCGCGTCATCGGCGGTATGCGCGGGCTGGGTTACGAACTGCGCGTGTGAGTACCCGCCGCATCATGCCCGGCGGCTGGGTGAAGCGGCAAAGAAGACCTTGTCGCTGGTGCGGCGCCGAGGTCCCCAATCGCCGGCTCACCTTTTGCGGTGACGCCTGCGTCCACGAATGGAAGCTGCGCACGGACCCATCCTATCTTCGGGCCCAGGTCTTTCTGCGCGACCGGGGAGTCTGCGCCCTCTGCGGCCTCGACACCGAGGCCCTGCGCAAAGGGAAGCGCAAGCTCGATTACCGCGCCCGTCGCGATTTCGAAAAGGAATGGGGGACGCGGCGCAATCTCTGGGATGCCGATCACGTTATCCCCGTGGTCGAAGGCGGGGGCGAATGCGGGCTTGCCAACATGCGCACCCTCTGCCTCAAGTGCCATCGTGCGGCCACGGCCGAACTGCGGATGAGGCTCCAAACCGAGCCATCAGCGCAGTTCCGTAGCGCCGGCTTTTAGCCGGTCATGCCGCCTTTCAACCCGGCATTCCTGCTGGTCAAGTATACCGGCACGAATGCCGGCATGCCGCCTGGATAGGCGACTCTACGGTTCGGTTCCGGCCGCGGCTCGTTTTCGCGATATCCTCTCCCTTATGGCAACCCCGCCCGACCCCGGCCCGTGGCACTGGGATTTCCCACGTATCCATTCCCTCGTCCATCAGGTTCGCGCGGGCCGCGATCTGACTCCGCCGGCATGGCCCAATGGCGCCCGCGTGGCCGTCGCCCTCTCCTTTGATATGGATGCCGAGACCGGGTTCCTCACCTTCGGCCACCACTCGGCCCAGTCGCTCTCCCGGGGCGAATACGGGCCCCGCGTCGCCATGCCCCGAATTCTCAGCCTGCTCGAAACCCAGGGAATTCCCGCCACGTTTTTCATTCCCGCCATCAGCGCGCAATTACATCCGGAAACCGTCGATCGCATCCTCGCCGCCCGCCAGGGACACGAAATCGGCCTGCATGGCTGGCTGCACGAGCGCATTTCGGAGCTTAGCCCCGAAGAGGAACGCTCTCTCACGACCCGCGCCTTCGAATGGTGGACGCGCCGGCTCGGCCGGTCCCCGCGAGGCATCCGGACAACATCCTGGGACTTCACCGCGGAAACGCTGTCCATCATCCGCGATCTCGGTTTCCTTTACGATTCCAGCCTGATGGGCGACGACCGCCCCTACGAGATCGTCGCGGACGGCATACCGACCGGCCTCGTCGAACTACCAGTCGAGTGGATTCTCGACGACTATACCTATTACAGCTTCGACTGGGCGACGCACTCCTACCACCGCAACTCCGATACCGGCGTCTACGAAATTTACCGCGCGGAATTCGATGGCGCCCGCCAGGAAGGCACGCTGTTTCTCCTCACCATGCATCCGTTCGTCACCGGCCATCGCTCGCGGTTGGCGGCGCTGGAGCGGTTGATCGATCATATGGTCGCCGCGCCCGGCGTCTGGTTCGCCACCCTGGAACAGATTGCCGGCATCGCCCGGGCCCAACTTACCCGCGCCTCCGCCGTCTGAAATCGCCCGCTGGCATAGCCGGTGCCGGGGAACAACATGGAGGCAGATCCATGCCAGGCAAGAAAGCACACAAACCTCGCATCGTACCTGGAGTCGGCACGCATGGCGTGCAGCGGGGGGCAGACCCTGCCCGCAAGAGCACGGGCCAGGTCGAAGGCCAGTTCTCGCGAGATGCCAAGGGCCGCAGAGGCCAGTACGGCGGCGCCGGCAACGCCCCACTGATCAAGAAATGACATTCGGCGGCGCGTATAATGACTGGCGGAGGATTCGATGAGTTTGAAGGCTTCCGTGCGCCGCGCCGGTGACGTCGCCGTCGTCGATCTGGCGGGCCGGATTACGCTCGGTGAGGGCTCCGGTTTGCTGCGCACCGTCATCAAGGACCTGATCAACTCCGGCCAGAAGCATATTCTGGTCAATCTCAGGAACGTCGCCTACATCGACAGCTCCGGTCTCGGCGAACTGGTGGGGACGTATTCGACGGTCACGCATGCCAATGGCATCATCAAACTGCTGCAGCCGCAGGAGAAGGTTCGAGACCTGTTGCAAGTGACCAGGCTGCAGGCCGTCTTCACGACTTTCGACGATGAGATCGAAGCCCTGCACAGTTTCGCCGCCTCTTCATCCGCCGGCCGCCTGTTCCTGTAATCGATTGTGCGGCAAGGCCGCCGGCCGTGCCCGACAGCCGAAAAGGAACTGACTTTTCCGATTCGGCATCCGGCGCGTGCTACGATTGTAGATTCGCTTGAAACATCTCTCGGTCTTGCTGTACCTTTCGATTTTGGCGGGCGTTTGCTACGCCCAGGGTGATGGCCTCCAGCCCCAACCGGACACTCTGGCCCCTGCCGACGTGGCGGCCGCTCCAGCACCGGCGCCGGCTTCCGTCGCCAAAGACCTGTTTTCCCCTGGCACTTTCGGGGAGACTCTGGCTGCATCGGTTTCCGATCAACTGCGCCATTTCCCCTCGCAGTGGGGCGACGGTGTCACCGGCGGGTTCCAGAAACGGCTGGCGTCGGAATACGGGCAGGTCGTCCTGGGCAACCTGATTCAGAGCGCCGTGCAGAAGCTCCACAACGAAGATCCGCGATATTTCCGGCGCGGCCACGGCAACTTCTTCGCGCGGACGTTTTACGTCATTGAGAACACTCTGGTGGTACATGCCACCGATGGAACCCGCACCGTGTCGCTCTCCCTTCCGGCGGAAGCCTACGGCAGTTGGGGGATCGCCTCGCTCTGGTACCCCACCGAAGATCGGGGCATCGGTTCCTTCTTCCGCTATGGCTCGGCCAATATCGGAGTCAAGGTGGCCGGCAACTTTTTCCACGAATTCTGGCCGGATGTGAAGTCGGCCTTCAGGCACCACTAATTCCAGGGCGTTGAGCACCGGAGGATCCGGCGTGGCCGCCGATTAAGCCGGGCCTTTCCGTGCCACCCGCGAAATGGCATTTACCAGCTTGCGATACGGGATGTCATCGTAGCTTTCAAATTCCAGCCACTCGCCATCGCACCAGCTCGAATAAAACCACCGCGCCAGCAGCGCCAGGTATTCCTGCCGCTCGTGGACCGATAGTTTAGCCGCCCTGTCGGCAACCACAGCGAAGGTTTCCCGCAGTTGCCGGTCCAGGGACACCGTCCTCCCCTCACGCACTTCGAAGCTGAACCGCCGCGGTGCCTGCCAGTTTCCTTCCCGAACGGACCACAGCTCCACCGCGTCCGGGGTCGCCGATCGCGTGACGGCCACGCCGTTCAGGCGCTCGACGTCGCACGCCATCTCATCGCGGAGCTTCAGCACTTCCAGCACTTTTTCCAGGCGCTTATGCTGCCGCGCCGCCTCCTCGAACATCATGTCTTCGCTGAGCCGCTCCCGCGACCGCGTGATCGCCTCTGCCAGCGACCGCCCGCCGCTGCGCAGGAAATCCACCACCCGTTCCACTTCGTGGCTGTATTCCGACGGCCCTACCACCTGTTGGCACGGCCGCAGGCACATCCCCATCTCGCCGTAAATGCAGCCGGGATGCTCCGGCGAAGGCTTCAAGTCTTCCTGGCAGCGGCGTATTTGAAACAGGTCCAGAAACTGCGACTCGAACCGCTCCGCCGAGGCCCGCGAGCGGAATGGCCCGAAGTACAGGCCTCCCGTGCGGGTAAGGTGCGTGGTGATCTGGCTTCGGGGAAATTCGTTGGCGAGCACGATCTTGACATATGGCGGCAGCCGCAATCGCAGCACTTCCGAATAGGTCTCGGGAAACAGCGTTCGCGCCAGCTCGTATTGCACCACACTGGATTCCAGCGTCGAACCGGTCAGCCGGTATTCGATGCGGCTAACCGTATGGCGCAGGTTCAGCATGCGGGAGGGCTTGTCGCGCTCCCGCAGCAGACGCTCCAGACGCCGGCGCAGCAGTGCGGTTTTCGAAAGATGCGGCTCGCCTTCTTTCGCCCAGAGGGCGAACACCGCCGGTTGATTAGGAAGGGCCGCGATTGCCGCGTCTAGCTGCGCCAGATCGCCGCCATGTTCAATCACGGTCACAAGAAGTGCCCATCAGGACCAAATATCCCGGTCGCAAAACCGTGAACTCCTCCGGTAGCGCCGCCTTCCAGGCGGCCATGCCGGCTTCCAAGCCGGCATTCCCGCTGGTCGTGTGTGCCGGCGAGGATGCCGCCATAACAAGCCGGAGGCTTGCGCTACGGGCTTTATTCCGAAACCGCTTTGCTCTCGATCAGCCCGCGAATTCCGGCGATAAATTCGGGCAGACTCTTCGTTCCCTGGTCTCCGTGCTTGCGATTGCGTACGGACACCTGCTGGTTCTGTTGTTCGCGGTCGCCGAGCACCAGCATGTACGGGATCTTCTGCAACTGCGCTTCCCGGATTTTCAGGTTGACCTTTTCGTTGCGGTCATCCAGCGTCACGCGGATCGCCGCCGCCAGAAGTTCTTTCTCCACCGACCGCGCATAGTCCATCTGCCTGTCGGTAATCGGCAGCACCGCAACCTGGATCGGCGCCAGCCACAGGGGAAACGCGCCGGCATACAGCTCGATCAGGTAGGAAGTCATGCGCTCCATGGTGCTGATCACGCCCCGATGGATGATCACGGGCCGGTGTTCCTTGCCGTCCGCGCCCACGTACTTCAGCCCAAACTGGTTTGGCAGGTGAAAATCCACCTGAATGGTGGAGTAGGTCTCTTCGTGACCCATCACGTCGGCCAATTGGATATCGACCTTCGGCCCATAGAACGCCGCTTCGCCCGGCGCTGCGACGTAGGGCAGTCCGAGCGAATCCATGGCTTCGCGCAGCACCCGTTCGCCCAACGCCCACATCTCGTCGTTATCGACGTACTTTTCCTTGTTCGCCTTATCGCGAAGCGACAGCCGGTAGCGGTATTGGGTGATCCCCAGGTCCTTGTACGCCCGCTCCACCAGCTTCATCACGCCGGTGAATTCGTCTTTGATCTGCTCCGGTGTGCAGAATATGTGCGCGTCATTCAGGGTCATGCAGCGCACGCGGCTGAGACCGCTCAGCACGCCCGAGCGCTCGTACCGGTACATGGTTCCGAGTTCGGCGATGCGCACCGGCAGGTCCCGGTAGCTGCGCTGCTTCGATTCGAAAATCAGAATGTGGTGCGGGCAGTTCATAGGCCTCAGAACCATCTGTTCGGTTTCCAGATCCATTGGCGGGAACATATCGTCCTTGTAATGTTGCCAATGGCCTGAACGCTGATACAGTTCCACCTTGGCCAGGTCCGGAGTGTGCACGTGCTGGTAGCCCATTTCCCGCTCGCGCTCCAGGATGTACTCCTCCAGCAGGCGGCGGATGGTGGCGCCTTTCGGCAGCCACAGCGGTAAGCCCGCTCCTACGGCTTCGTTCACCGTGAAGAGTTCCAGTTCCTTGCCTAGCTTGCGATGGTCGCGCCGCTTCGCCTCTTCGAGCCGGTTGAGGTATTCCTCCAGTTCCTTCTGGGTGAAGAAGGCCGTGCCGTAAATGCGTTGAAGCTGCTTGTTTCGCGAATCCCCCCGCCAATACGCCCCGGCCGTCGACAGCAGCTTGAACGCCTTGATCTTGGAAGTGTTCGGCACATGCGGACCGCGGCAGAAATCGATGAAGTGTGGTCCCAGCGTGTACTCGGTGAACACTTCGCCCGCGCGCTCGCCGATCAGTTCGCATTTCATCCAGGCATCCGCGTACTTGCGCAGGCCTTCCTCTTTGCGGGTGTAGATGCGTTCGTAAGGCAGATGCCGCCGCTGGATCTCCCACATTTTCTGTTCGATCTTTTCAAGATCGTCGGCGGTGAAAGGTGTAGCGCGGTCGAAATCGTAGTAAAACCCGTTCTCAATCGGCGGCCCGATTCCGAGTTGCGTTCCGGGAAACAGCTCCAATACCGCTGCTGCCAGCAGGTGTGCAGTCGAATGGCGGTAAACCTCCAGCGCCGCCGGATCCTTTGGAGTCAGAATTTCGAGAGCGGCATTTTTTTCCACCGGACGGGATAAATCGTACAGTTCACCGTCTACCCGGGCCACAACGGCGGCCTCCGCGAGCCGTGGGCTGATGCCTTTCGCAATCTCGATCGGGGCTGTTCCCGCCGGGACCGGTTGCTTACTGCCGTCGGGCAGCGTGATCTCAATAG
>DATJMA010000180.1:0-41265 GCA_035509055.1 Bryobacteraceae bacterium
ATTTTCAACCGGTATTGACAAACTGGCGATACAGGCCGCTTTAGCCGATTAACTTCGGCGTTCCAGGTGGTCGGCGTCGGCGGGATGCTGGAGATCAACCGGAGTGTGCGGAGCGATCCTGGGCTGTCCTGTGCGCTGAGGCGGGTCTTCCGGATGAATTGTGACCCGACACGTTCCCCGAAAGCCGTACTGCGTCCGGCCAAGGGAATCCCTCACCGCCCGTTTTCACCTTTTGGCATTTCCGGGCCGAGTCCTCTCTGGAGGAGTTGCGTTGCGAGGCGCAAGATTATGGGCAGAAAACGGAATGCTGCCGGTTTAAAAGCTACCGCACGAGGTTCAAAAAAGGTTCAAATCAGGAAGCTCACCAAAATCACAAAGGAGCCGCTGGATTCCAGTAACTCCTTTATTATGAGTATGGTGCGGAGAGGGGGACTTGAACCCCCACGAGATTGCTCCCGCTAGCACCTCAAGCTAGTGCGTCTGCCAATTCCGCCACCTCCGCATTACCCTGTCACTTCTTCTTCGCCGGGGGCGCCGCCGGTGGAGGCGGCAACTTCACATTCTTCATGTCGATCTGCACCTCGCCGGGATTCTTTCCCGGCGTCGGCTTTACATTAACCTGCACCGGCTGGCCGGCTGGCGCTCCTGCCGGAACCGGCTGCGCAGTAGTATTCACCGGAAGCTGTACCGGCTGCCCCACTGGCGCCGAGGTTTTTGCCGGCGCGCCCTGCGACGGCGAGGTGTCCAGCACCGACGTCCCAAGCCCCGCCCCGCGGGTCGCCAGAATCGAGAGTGTCATCGATGTGATCATGAATACAATCGCCGAAACAGTCGTCGCCTTGGAAAGCAGCGTCGCCGAACCTCGCGGCCCGAACGCGGTCTGCGACCCCATTCCGCCAAACGCGCCGGCAAGGTCCGCCGCCTTTCCGCTTTGCAGCAATACTACGACGATCAGAAAAATGCAGACGATCACATGGATCGCCAATATCAAGGCATACATAGGGATGTTCTTAGTATAGGAAATGGCGCCCGGTCCGGTCAAACGGTGTGGCCGGCCCGGTCCGTCTCGCGCGCGTAGCGTAGAAAAAGCTCCAGTCCCTCGTATTCGCGCAAGCCCAGTTCGTGTACGATGTGCCGCGTCAGATACTCGCTCACCAATGGCGGCGGAAAGCCCAGCCGCGCCGCTTCCGCCTCGACGAGTTCATCGATATGTTCCAGCCCGTACCGGCAAGACCCGCGAAAGGCTTCTTCTACTTTCCGCGCCGGCACTCCTTTCCGCGCCGCCCATACCGCGAACACCATGGGGAACCCGGTCATCTCGACCCATTCCCCGCCCAAATCGTGGACTTCGTAAGGCAGGTGCTTGGGGTCAAGGCGCAGCGCGGGGTCGCCGATTATCAGGGCGGCATCCGCCACTCGAAGCATGGCATTCAGGTCGGGTGCGTGGCCCACCGCGGTGTATTCCGCGCCATAGCGCTTTTCCAGAATCACCCGCGCCAGTTGCACTGACGTGCGCGAACTGCTGTCCGCGGCCAAGGTGCGAATTTCCCGCGCCGGCCGCTGCGACACTAGCAAAATGCTGCGCACCGGACCACGGCACGCGATTCCTGTGCCAGGAATGATCTCGAGATCCTGTCGCGTAAGTTCGAAGCTCGGCACGATGCCAATATCGGCATCGCCCGTAGCCATCCGGTCGGCGCAGGCGGAAGGAACGCGGAATTCCAGTTCGAAGAGTCCCTGCTGCTCCCCGTGCAACATCCCCCACACGAGGGGACTGGTGTTCAAGTAATTAACGGCGCAAACGCGCAGTTTGGACGGCGTTGTCGGATTCAACCCACAAGTGTAACAAACCAGCTGCTTTTTCCCCTCAATCTAGGTTCGAAGCGAGGAATTGTGTAGGAAGAAGCCACACGTTACAATCAATAACAGATCTTAAATTCTTATGCCGCGGCGACTCGCCCGGAAGCTGATTCTTTCGATCACGGTGATCGTTCTCATCGTGGCCGGGGTATCAGGGCTCGTCAACGTCAAAACCGAGGAAACGCAGCTTCTGAATACCGTTCTTCTGGGCGCCGGCCAGCTTTCCAAGGGCATCACCAGCGCTACCTGGCACGCCATGCTCGACGACCACCGCGAGGCGGCCTATCAGGTGATGCAGACCATCGCCCTCAAGCAGGGCATCGACCGCATCCGAATGTTCAACAGTGCGGGACACGTCACTTTCTCCACCAACCCGGTAGACCGTCAGGAATCGATCGATCTGCCCGACCTGACCCCAGTCAAGGTCTACCGCGGGGCGGACGGATTTCGCCGGTTGGACATGCGCACGCCCATTTACAACGAAACCTCCTGCAGCCAGGCGGAATGCCACGCCCACCCCGCCGGCGTGAAAACGCTCGGCGTCCTTGATCTCTCCCTTAGCTTGCAGAGCGTCGATCATGAGGTCGCCAGCATCGAGTACCGCGTCCTCCTGGTCACTGGCGTGGAAGTGACGCTGATCGCCCTGTTCATCATTTTTTTCACCCGGCGATTCGTGGGTCAGCCCATCGAAAAGCTGATTGCCGGCACGCAGGCAATCTCCCAGATGGAACTCGATAAGCCGCTCGATATCGCGGGCAATAGCGAAGAACTCGATGAACTGGCGCGCTCGTTCGACGCCATGCGCGACCGCCTCCGCACCGCGCTGGCCGAAATCAACACTTTCACCCAGAGTTTGGAAACCAAGGTCGAAGATCGCACACAGCAACTCAAAGCCGCCCATCAGAAACTCCTGCAAAGCGATCGCCTCGCGTCACTCGGAGAGCTCGCCGCCAGCGTGGCGCACGAAATCAACAATCCCATTGCCGGCGTGCTCAATCTCTCCATGCTCCTCCAGCGCATGTTGAAGGACGATGGCATCCCTCACGAGCGCATTCCGGAATTCCGCAAGTATTTGAGCCAGGTAACCAACGAAACCACACGGGTCGGCCGCATCGTTTCCGACCTGCTGGCCTTCTCGCGCCGTTCCAAACCGCAGCGCGCTCCGGCCGACCTGAACAAGATCGCGCGCATGACCTTATCGCTGGTTCAGCACAAGATGAAACTGAGCGGCGTCGAGGTCGAAACCAGCTTCGCGGACGACCTGCCGGCCGTGCCGTGCGATCAGTCGCAAGTCCAACAGGTGGTCTTGAATCTGCTGCTAAACGCGGCCGAAGCCACACACTCAAAGACCGACCGCCGCGTCCTGGTGGCCACCCGCACCGATGGCGGATACGTGCGCCTCGTGGTTGCGGACAACGGCGAAGGCATCCCGCCCGAAAATCTGGCCAAAATCTTTCACCCCTTCTTCACCACCAAGCCGGAAGGCAAGGGGGTGGGTTTAGGGCTGGCAGTCTCGTACGGAATTATTGAGGCGCACGGCGGAGATATCGAAGTCGCCAGCGTCGTAGGCGAAGGCGCCAAATTCACGGTGTCGTTGCCGCTGGAGCCGCGGCCCGGTGTGCCGCTGCCACAGCCGGAATTGGCGCGGCAGGAATGAAGTGCTTTTATGTGGCGGCATCGCCGGAAGTGAGCGTGGAAGATCAGCGGATGGTGAGCAGTACGATGGCGAGCGAGTTCGGCCTCCCCGTGCGCGAAATACGCGTTCCATCGATCGACTTTGCCTACGACGAAGGCCGCCGCCAGTATCGCTCAGTCGTCGTGCTCGAAATGCTCGCACGGCTGTGCCCAGACGACGCCTCCAAGCTGTTGGCCCTCACTGAGCGGGACCTGTTCGTCCCCGTGCTGACATTTGTCTACGGGCAGGCGCAGCTCAACGGGCGCGTCGCGGTGTTTTCTCTCTCGCGCCTGCGGCAGGAATTCTACGGCTTCCCCCCCGATCGCGAAGCGCTGATGGAACGCGCCGCCAAAGAGGCGCTCCACGAAGCCGGCCACCTGTTCGGCCTGGTGCACTGCACCGACCGAACCTGCGCCATGTCGCTGGCCACCAATGTCCGGCAGATCGATAGCAAACAAGCCTCTTTCTGCGCGCCGTGCCGGGCGCGCCTCGCAAGGACCAAAGGAGTATTGGCATGAAGAACCGCTGGCGGATTCTGGTTGTAGACGACGAAGAGGTAATGTGCGAATCGCTCGCCGCCTGGCTGCGCGAAGACGGCTATCTGGTGGATACCGCGGCCTCGGGTCACCAGGCCATTGAGAAGACGCGTCAGGTCGACTACGCCATCTACTTCGTCGACCTTAAGATGCCCGGCGGCATGGACGGCATCGAGACCATGATGCAGGTCCGGCGCATCCGCCCGGAAGCCTCCATCATCATCATCACCGCCTACGCCACCGTGGATACGGCCATCACCGCCATGAAAGAGGGCGCGCAGGAGTATATCGTCAAGCCGTGCAATCCCGAAGAGATCTCGCTCCTGGTAAGCCGCATCGTGAAGGTGAAAAATCTCCAGCGCGAGAACACCATCCTCCGCAAAAAACTGAGCCGCCAGTACGTCGTGCAGGATATTGTCACCAAGAACGCCCGCATGCGCGACATTCTGGCGCTTTGCCAGGAAGTCGCCAGCCTGCGCAGCACGGTGCTCATCCAGGGCGAGAGCGGCACCGGCAAAGAGATGATCGCGCGCGTCATCCACAACTGCGGCGATCGCGCCCAGAAGCCAATGGTCTCCGTCTCCTGCGCCGCGCTCGCCGAAACCCTCCTTGAATCGGAGCTTTTCGGTTACGAAAAAGGCGCCTTCACCGGCGCTGCCGAGCAAAAGCGCGGCAAGTTCGAACTCGCCGACAGCGGCACCATTTTCCTCGACGAAATCGGCGACATCCCCGCCAAACTCCAGGTCGACCTCCTGCGCGTCCTCCAGGAGCGCTCCTTCTACCGCGTCGGTGGATCGCAGGAGGTGCGGGTGGATGTCCGCGTCATCGCCGCCAGCCACGTCAATCTCCAGCAAGCCGTCAGTGAGGGCAAGTTCCGCGAAGATCTCTATTACCGGCTGAACGTGATCGAGATCCGCATTCCGCCCCTGCGCGAGCGCCGCGAAGATGTGCCGCTGCTCGCCCGCCACTTCCTGGAACGGCTGTCGCATGAATTGGGCAAAGATATCCGCGACATCTCCGAAGGCGCCCTCAAACTCCTGATGGACTACAACTGGCCCGGCAACGTGCGCGAGTTGGAGAATTCCATCGAGCGCGCCATCGTCACCTGCAAGAATCACGAGCTCACGGAAGATTCCTTCGCTTTTCTCGCCCTCAACGGCGGCGTGGGAAGAGTGTGGGCCCCGCCCGCCGGCATGAGCTTGCAGGAGATGGAAAAGGTATTGATCGTCAGCACCCTCCAGCGCACCAACGGTAACATCAAGGAATCCGCCGGCATTCTCGGCATCGATCGCTCGACGCTCTACGAGAAGATCAAGCGCTACGAGATTCCGCGGTAGAGATACCCATCTTCGGTCCAAGCTTGCAGGAATCGATATGAACACCCGAGGATCAGTTCACCCAGGTCGGTCGATTGCGGGTCGATCGGGCCCATCGCGATTGTTCTGGACGCTGCACCCGGGAATGAACACCGGAGCGCTCGCCCTGTCCAGCGCCGGTGCCGTTTGATCGTGCAACTGGTGATCCAGCGTCTGCGCCACATAAGACGCTCGAAGCAGGAACTGCGGATTGGCGGAGTTCGAGCACCGGTGCGCCGCCCGATATCCCGGCAGCACAGTCGCGAAGACCGGTCTGACAGCCGCGTCCCCTTGAAGACGGACGTCCGAAACAGGACGCGAACTGCTGCAGGCCGCAGTTTCGCGATGTCTGATTCCCAGATTCTCGTGTCTGAAATACCAGCACGCCATGTCGATCCCCCGTCTCTAAGTCCTTTCCCCTCTGCATGGCCTCCCCCTTGCAGTAACTCCCGCCGAAAGGAGTCTCCATGAACGATCCCTCCACGTTATGGCTGACCGTCACCAACATCGCACTCGGAGCTGTCACTCTCATCTGCATCGTTGCCGTCGGCATCGGCATAATCCAGGAACTCGCCGCCAGGGCCAAAAAGCGGGCCACGCTTTCCAAGCTCGACCAGGAAGTGTCTGACCTGGTCGCCTCCTTCAACGATGGCCATGCGTTTGACTTCCCATCGCTCGGCGTCACGATGGCTGACGGCGGTGAGGAACTGGGGAAGAAAGAAGAGCGGTAGACGGTATGACCTGCCCATTCCTAAAAGAAGCTCAGGTCAAATACTGCCGGACTTCCTCCGTCCGCAAGCTCATTCCATTGGCACAGTCCACCCGCGCGGAAGAGTTATGCTCCTCCGAAGGTTATCGGAATTGCGCGGTCTTTCGCCGCCAGCCGGATGCCACCGGATTCGCCGCCTTCGGAACCTGCCCGTTCCTGCATGAATCGCTGATGCAGTATTGCGGAGCCGCGCCGGTGGCCAAGTTCGTTCCCTTCAGCGAATCGCTGCTCTCCCGCTGCGGCAACGGCAGCCATCGTTACTGCGAGCTGTACCTGCAAATGTCGCATCCGCTCGCGCCGCCCGAAACTGTCGATGGCATCCCGATGCCCGCCGAACTTGCGTATTCGCCCAATCACCTCTGGGTTGATTGCGCCGGCGACGGGGCCTGCCACGTGGGCATCGATGCCTTCCTCAGCCGCGTTCTTGGCCCGGTGGAACGCATCGCCTTCGTATGGCAGAAAGGCCGCCATCGGCCTACCGCCGTGGTGACCGCCGGCGGTGTCGATCTCGAGATCGTGCTGCCGTTCCCGATGCTCCTCACAGATTGCAATCTCTACCTGCGCGCCAATCCCGAGCGGCTGACCGCCGAGCCGTACACGCGCGGCTGGCTCTTCGCCGGCACGCCCGACCCCGGAGTGGTGGAGGGCCTTTTGCGAGGCGAATCCGCCCAGTGTTGGATGGAGGGTGAAGTCCACCGCATTCACGAATTCCTCCAACAGTTGCCCACGCCGGCGGGACGGACCGCGGCCGATGGCGGAATGTTCTCCGCCGGCCTCGCGCGCTGCGTCGAGCGCGAGCATATGTTCGCTCTCTTTCAGGACTTTTTCTCGCCAATGCGCGAGCAGGAGTGAGACCCGTGATGTCAGGCCGATCGATTCCGTTTCTGGCTGGAGTGACGGCGGCTCTCGCCGCCGGATGGCTGGCTTTTCCCCGCGCCATTTACCGCAGCCAACCCGAGCCGGTGAATTTCAGCCACAAGATCCACGCCGACAAGGCCGGCGCCAAATGCGAGGACTGCCATACTTTTCGCGATGACGGAAGCTTCGCCGGTTTGCCCGCTCTCGATAAGTGCACCGGCTGCCATTCCGCGCCCATGGGAACCACATCCGCTGAAAAAAGCTTCATCGACAACTACGTCACGCCCAATCGTCAACCGCAATGGGTTTCCTACGCGCGCCAACCGGAGAACGTTTCCTTCTCCCACGCTGCACATGTCAAGCGCGCCAAAATGGCGTGCGAAACCTGCCACGGCAACACCGGATCCAGCGACACCCTCCGCCCTTTCCAGATCGACCGCATCAGCGGCTATTCGCGCGACATCTGGAAGACTCCCGGCACATCGCACGGCATGAAGATGGCGGATTGCGTGGAGTGCCATCGCCGGCAGGGGCTGGAGCATAGTTGTCTCGATTGCCACAAATAGAGGCGCTCATGAATGCCACTCGCAGACAGGTTCTAATGTTCGCCGGCGGTTCCGCCGTGGGTGTCATGTTCACGCCGGCGCCGTGGCGCCTGATCACGGATACCGCGCTCTGGTCGGAAAACTGGCCCGGAATCCCCGCTCCGCCGCGCGGCGAAATCCATACCAGGTTCACGAATTGCTCCATCTGTACGGCGGGATGTGCGGTGCGCGCCCGGTGCGTGGGCGATCAACCGGTCGAACTTGCGGGAGTCGCCGGCCATCCCATCTCGCGCGGTGCGTTGTGCCCCTTCGGAATCGTCGGCCATCATCTGCCTTACATTCCGGCGCGCCTCAAAGAGGGACCGGTCGGCCAGGCAGCCGCTGCCATTGCCGGCGGACTCGCCAAATGCGGCCCGGCCGAATTCGTCGTCACGCTCGATTTGCAGCCCGGCCGCACCGCCTCGTGGACTTACCGCCGCGCCATGGGTGCCCTCAAGAACGGCCGCTACATCGCGCCGTCCGTCGACGCCCAGGTGGCGGTCGATCTTTCCAAGGCGCGCACGGTCCTCAGCTTCGGCGTGCCGGTCCTCGATGGATGGGGCACACCCGGCATCGTCAACGCGGCGCGCGCCGGATTTCGTCTCATTCAGATCGACGCCGTGGAATCTCGCACCGCATCGATGGCCGATCGTTGGTTTCGCGTCCGCCCCAACTCGGAGGAGGTATTGGCGGCGGCGCTGGCTGGCCGGATTTCACCCGCCCAGGCGGCGGACGCCACTGGACTCGCCGTTGCCGAAATCGCGGCCTTGGCGCAGGAACTGGAACAAGGCGGGCCGGTGCTCGTGTTGGGCTCTTCGCAGCTCGAAAGTACCGTTGGAACGGTGGTCGCCCGGCACGAAACCCCCGTCCCCGGCGAGTGGAAGAAATCCGCGCCGGTCACCGATCTGGCATCCCTGCCCGATCGCTCCGTTCGCGTGCTCCTGATCGACGAATCGATGCCCGGCGGGTATCTTCAGTGGAGCGCCATCGCACGCAAACTGGTGGCCGATAACCCGGTCGTGGTGACGTTTGCGGCTTCGCCTGAAGGATATGCGCGCCACGCCAACTACGCCCTGCCTGTGGCCGTATATCCGGAAGTCAGCGGCGATGTTCCACCGGCCATCGATTCCGTCGCTTCCACCTTCCGCATCGCTTCGCCCCTTGTTTCGCCGCCATCCGGCATGGTGAACCCCGAAAGCTTCATCGCAACTGCCGCCGGTCTCTCGACCGGCGATACCCTGCGCGAACGCGCCGATGCCATCCACAAATCCGCGCGCGGCGCCGTATTCACCTACGCCGATGGCCAATCGCAGCCGCTCAAAGACATGAAGCCGGACGATTTCTGGAAAGTGCTCAATGCCGGCGGATGCTGGATCGACGAGCCCGGCGCGCAGACCGCCGCCAAGCTGACGTTCGGAACGGCGGCGCGACCGCCGGAGGAGGAATCGGACCTGCCTCTGGCGATCGTCGTCGCGCGCGAAACGGCGTCCGGAATACCGCTTCTTTCCAAGGTCTATCGGGAGTCGAACCTGCGCCTCGCTCCCGGCTATGTGGCGCTCAACCCCGCCTGCGGCCTCGAAGACGGATCGCAGGCGATCTTCGAAACGCTTCTCGGCAAGGCAACCGTCGGAGTGACGCTCGACTCCGGCATTCCGCCTGGCGTCGCGCAGGTTTCCGCTACGCCGGCGCTCCTCGATCTCTGCGCCGCCGGCGCCCGCGCAAAGGTGGTGCGCTCATGACTTCCGCCAACAAACCCATTCGAGCGGCGCGATATGGCATGACCATCGATCTCGACCGCTGCAACGGCTGCGGGGCCTGCATGCTGGCCTGCGCCGTCGAAAACAATGTGCCGCCGGCGCACGAAGCTGCCACCGACCGCAAAGGGCTGACTTGGCTCCGCGTATATAAGGTGGATAACGGCGAGGCATATCCCGGCCGCCGCACGGCTTTCGTGCCGGTGATGTGCCAGCATTGCGGCAACGAAACTCCCTGCGTCCACGTCTGCCCGCAGCAGGCCGTGGATATCGACCCGGCCACCGGCGTGGTCGGCGAGATGCCGCAGCGCTGCCTCGGCTGCCGCTACTGCATGGCCGCCTGCCCGTACCACGCCCGCTATTTCAACTGGTGGGATCCAGCCTGGCCTTTAGGTATGGAGAAGATGCTGAATCCCGGCGTGACGCCGCGCATGCGCGGCGTGGTGGAGAAATGCAATTTCTGCCACGGGCGCTGGCACGCCGCCAAAGAAGCCGCGGCCGCCGCTGGCAAGCCCGATACCCCGGTCGAGTATACGCCGGCCTGCGTCGAAGCCTGCCCCACCGGCGCCATTCACTTCGGCGATCTCAACGACCCCGGAAGTACCGTTGCCAAAGAAGCGGCGGAACCCGGCAGCTTCCGTTTGCTGGAGAAATTGAACACTCAGCCGAAGGTCTACTATCGGTCGCAGAAGGAGTGGGTGCGGCAAGTCGCCTCCGCTCCGCGGCCCAGCGCTGCAAAGGAGAAAGATCGTGGATAAGCAACTCATCGCTCGCGGTGTGTCGCGCTGCCCGGCGCTGAAATTCCTGCTCTGGATCGCCCCGTGGGTAGCGCTCTTCCTGTTTGGCCTCTACGCCGCCGCGCTCTGTCTCATCAAAGGTCTGAATCAGACCAACATGGACAATCGCTTCGCGTTCGGTCTCTGGATCTTTCTCGATCTCACCGTCATCGCGCTCGGCGCCGGCGCGTTCTTCACCGGATTCCTGCTCTACATCCTCAAATTGGACGAACTTAGTTCGGTGATCAACAGCGCGGTGGTCATAGGGTTGGTCTGTTATAGCGGCGCCATCGCCGTTCTCATGGTGGATGTCGGCCAGCCGCTGCGCGCGTGGTTCACGTTCTGGTATCCCAACGTTCACTCCATGCTCACGGAAGTAACGTTCTGCCTCAGTTGCTATCTCACCGTGCTCGCCATCGAGTATGTGCCCATCGTGCTGCGCAATCGCAAGCTGCGGCAGATTCCGTCGCTCCTGGTATTCGAGTTCGAGCTGCACAAACTGATTTACGTTCTGGCCGGGGTCGGCACGTTCCTCTCGTTCTTCCACCAGGGATCGCTCGGCGGCTTGTACGGCGTCCTGCGCGGCCGCCCGTTCGCCTTCCGCGAAGGCCTCGGGCTCTGGCCCTCGACGTTCTTCCTGTTCATCCTTTCCGCTGCCGCCGTAGGCCCGAGCTTCATTCTGCTCACCACCTGGCTGGTGCAGATCATCACGCGCAAGCGGTTGGTGCGGCCGGAGGTCCTCCAGCTTTTAGGCCGCATCTCGGGAACGCTGCTCTCGGTGTACGTCCTCGCGAAGAGCGTGGACACGCTCGTCTGGATCAATCGTACCTCGCCCGAGACCGGATTCCAGGCGTGGCAGTACTATAGTTGGAAACCGTTCGGCTCGTGGATCCTGGTGGCGGAAATCGTGGTCTGCGGGCTGGTGCCCGCCCTGATGCTGCTCATGCCTAAGCTGCGCTGCCGCACCGGATGGCTGGTGACCGGCGCATTTCTCGCGTGCATGGGCGTGGCGTTGAACCGCTTCGTGCTGACCGTGCAAACCCTCGCGCTGCCCACGCTTTCGTTCGACCGTTTCCTGGACTACACGCCGAGCTGGCAGGAAACCGCCACCTTCCTCGCGGTCGTCGCCTACGGCGTGCTTGTCTATTCGTTCTCCTTCCGGTACTTCCAACTGTTCCCGCAGGAGCGCGAGCTGAAATTGGAAACGCCTGAGGTGGAAGAATCCGAACTCGTAGGGAGGTATTAAATATGTTGCCTTGGAATTATGGATTTCATTGGAATCCCGGACACGTCATTTTCCTGGGTGCGTTCTACCTCGTTCTCACCACGTTGTCGCTCACGCTCATTGCCGCGGTGCGCCGCTCGCGCCGGGCAATCGCCGAGCACCGGGTCCAACAGATCGGCTGGCACGCGGACTTTCACGACCTCGCGCCGCGCGATCGCGTCTGCCGCCACGTGCTGACCGGCGAATTCAAGCGCCGCGAATGCCCGCATGCGTTCGATTGCCGTGAATGTCAAACGCATGCCAGGCTCATCCAGAACCATCCCGCGCATCAGCCCGAAAAGCCAGAAGAGGAATTGTTCGGAATGGCATTCCCCCTCGACCGTTTCTACCATCGCGGCCACACCTGGGTGCGCCCTGAACCCGATGGCGTCCTCACCGTCGGTCTCGACGATCTCGGCTCGCGCCTCGCCGGAAAACCCGGCCCTGCGGGCCTTCCGCTTCCCGGCTCGCACCTCGAAGTCAACGGCACCGCTTTCCGAGTGTACAACCGCGGCGCCAGTGTCCGCGTGCTCTCTCCGGTGGACGGCGAAGTTATTGCCACCGGTGGTCCGGAGGCCGATTGGATTCTGAAAATCCGCCCCACGTCAGCGGGCGAGCCTGGCCTTCGTCATCTTCTGCGCGGCGCCGAGATCCGCCCCTGGATTTTGCGCGAACTGGAGCGACTGCAACTCTCGCTCTCGGCTACCGCCGGTGTCGCTACGCTGGCAGATGGCGGCGTTCTGGTGGGCGATCTCGCCGCGAGCTGTCCGATCGCCGATTGGGACGCGGTCTGCGGCGAAATGTTCCTGGAGCCTTAGTTCTGAGGTGAGGGGGATGGACGAAGGCCGCGAAAGCGCAGCTGGCCGGTAGAACCGCACCCGCCCGGACACCTGCCGATTTGAGTGTCGGCCCGACGGGCTCCCGTACAGGCGCTACAGCGAAAAGGGGTGTCACGACCGGGATACCAAAACAGAATGAAGGCGCCATGAGCAAGCGCATCGTCCCCGGCGCTTCCAACGCTTAGACGCAATCGTCATCAGTCGGACGACATTGTGCCGGGTTGTTTCCCAACCGAGACGGAAAGCGGGAACGCCACGCCGCCTGCCACCTGTTAGACTCAGGTTTTCAAAGAGAGGTAGCAGCCATTCCCGAATCTGCCGAGCTTTTCATGGCGGGGCTCACCGCGCGGGCCCGCAAACTGAAAAAGACCATCGTTTTCCCGGAAGGTAACGACACTCGTGTCCTGAAAGCCGCCGGACGGCTCGCCGCCGAAGGCGTGGTCAAACCCGTGCTCCTCAGCGCCGCGCCAGCGAGCCCGATGGAAGGAGTCACCTTCATCGATCCAGCCAAGTCTCCGGCGGGCGATAAATACGCCGCGCTCTATTATGAGCGCCGCCGCAGCAAAGGCGTGACGCAGGTGGAAGCCGGTGAGATCGCGCGCCGTCCGCTGTATTTCGCTTCCCTGATGGTAGGCGCGGGCGATGCCGATGGAAGCGTGGGCGGCGCGGTGAATAGTACCGCCGAAACCGTGCGCGCGGCGCTGCACTCCGTCGGGCCCAATCCCAAAGTCCGGCTGGTGTCGAGCGTCTTCATCATGGCGCTGGCCGATCGCGCCCTCGGACACAATGGCCTGATGGCTTTCGCCGATTGCGCTGTGGTGATCGATCCCGATCCTGGCCAATTAGCGGATATCGCCATCGCCACCGCGGAGAGCACGCGCGTCCTCATCGGCGCGGAGCCGGCCGTGGCGCTTCTGAGCTTTTCGACGAAAGGAAGCGGCAAACACGAGCAGGTGGACAAGGTGGTCGAGGCGCTGAAGATCGTGCAGGCGCGCGCGCCGGAACTGAACGTGGATGGCGAATTGCAAGCCGACGCGGCGATTTCCGAAGTAGTCGGGAAATCCAAGGCGCCGGGATCGAAGGTGGCCGGTCGCGCCAACACGCTCGTCTTCCCCAATCTCTCAGCTGCCAACATCGGGTACAAGTTGGTGGAGCGCCTCGGCGGCGCCATGGCCATCGGTCCGTTCCTGCAAGGCCTGGCGAAGCCGGCCAACGATCTTTCGCGGGGTTGTTCGGCGGAAGACATTTTCAACGTCGCGGTGGTGACGGCGCTGCAATCGGAGCGGGGATGATGTCATGCTTCCGTTTCCGCTGGTTTACTCCGAGCGGTACGACCTGAATCTCGGCCCCCACGTTTTTCCCTCGCAGAAATTTCGCTGGATTCGCGACCGCTTGCTGCGTACCCGCTTCGCTGTCGCGGGCGATTTCCTGGAACCCGCCGCGGCGGCCGACGAAGACATTCTCCGAGTTCATACGCCCGAATGGGTCGCGGGCCTGCGCAACGGCACGCTCAGCTATCATGAGATTCTGCGGCTGGAGATCCCCTACTCGCGACAAATGGTGGAAGCGTTCTGGCTCGCGGCCGGCGGCTCGATTCTAACCGCGCGCGAGGCGATCAAACGCGGCGTGGGATTCAACGTCGGCGGCGGTTTCCATCACGCCTTCCCCGATCACGGCGAGGGATTCTGCGCCATCAACGACATCGCCGTCGCCATCCGCAAACTCCAGTACGATGGGGCGATTCAGAAGGCCATGGTCGTGGACTGCGACGTGCATCACGGCAACGGCACGGCCGCCATTTTCGCAGGCGATCCTTCGGTGTTCACGCTTTCCATCCACCAGTTCAACAATTATCCGAGCGAGAAGCCGCCATCGAGTCTCGACATCCACTTGGCCGATGGCATCGGCGATGCCGAGTACTTGCACCGGCTGGGCAACGGCTATCGCGCCGCGCTCGCCATGTTCCGGCCGGACCTGCTGGTGTACGTGGCGGGCGCCGATCCGTACAGGGAGGATCAACTCGGCGGATTGTCCCTGACCTTCGACGGTCTGAAAGAGCGCGACCGCCTCGTGATCTGGACCGCGTTGACGCATGCCGTGCCCGTAGCAATCGTCCTTGCCGGCGGATACGCGCAGAGCGTGGAGGACACCGTCACGATCCATGCCAACACGGCCGAAATCGCACGCGACGTTTTGACGAAGGTGGGATGGTGCGTTGCTTGATCCGGTAGCAGCGTACGGCCGGATGGCGGATTCTTTCGCGCGGATTTCCGAATTACGGCGGCCTTATCTGCAAGCGGTGGAACGCCTGATTGTCCAGGCTATTCCGAAGGGCTCTTCTTCGCTGCTTGATATCGGCGCGGGCGATGGCAGGCGCGCCATCGCGATCGCGCAAGCTGCCGCGTTGAAGAACGTCATTTTGCTTGAGCCGAGCGCGGAAATGCGCAAGAACTGGCTGGCAGGCGTGACGGCGTGGCCCATGCGGGCCGAAGAACTGCGCACGCAGAGCGGAGCGTTCGACGTCATCACCTGCCTGTGGAACGTGCTCGGCCATATCTTCCCAGCGAGCGCCCGCGGCGACGTACTGCGGCAGTCGGCACGCCTGCTCGCCCGCGGTGGCCGGATGTTCGCCGATGTCAGCCATCGTTATAACGCCAGTCATTACGGCTTTTGGCCGACGGCGTGGCGATTCCTGCGCGGCGGCAGCGGAGATGTGATCGTCACCTGGCGCGAACAAGGTATCGCGACCGCCGGCCATGTGTTCAGGCATCGCGAATTCGCGGAGTTGTGCCGCACCGCGGGGCTCGAGGTTGAGCGGCGATTCGTCTTGGATTATGCCACGGGCGCGCTACGGCGATGGAGTTGGCAGGGCCACCTGCTTTATGTGCTGCGCCACGGTGGCGATTTCAGCGGCGGAGATGCGGGTGAAAAACGGCAGGGCTAACGTTTGTGCCGAGGCTTTTTCGGTGACGCGGAAGTCGTCGCCTGGTTTGACGAATGGCGCGAATAAAGGCTGCCGGTGGAGCGGCGCAAAATATCTTCCAGTGGCGATTCCGTGGGCTGCCAACGCGCTGGCGATTTCATCGCGGTTCTCCGCGCGGATTACGAACACGAACCAGGCGAGCGGTGAAACCGGGAGCGTCAAACCTGGAACGCCGCGCAGTTCCTCGAAGTAGCGGGCCGCCGCTGCCGCGCGCCGCGCGAGAATTTCATCGATGCGCCGCATTTGCGCAATCCCAAGCGCGCAGTTCATTTCGGAGATGCGGAAATTGTACCCGAGCAGCGAGTGATCGAGCCAGCCATCAGTCGGCCGGCGGCCCTGATTGCGGAGTGCGCGGATGGTATCGGCGGTCTTTGCGTCGCGCGTGGTCACCATTCCGCCCTCTCCCGTGGTGATGGGCTTGTTGGGGTAGAACGCAAAAACTCCCAAATCGCCGATCGCACCCACGCGTTGGCCCCCGTATTCCGCGCCAATCGCCTCGCAGGCATCTTCGATCACGCGCAGGCCGTGCTTGCGCGCGATTGCCGTGAGCGGCGCCATATCGGCGGGAACTCCAAAAGTGTGGACAACCAGAATCGCGCGCGTTCGCGGGGTGATGGCGCGCTCCACTTCTCCGGGATCGAGATTCAGCGTGCGCGCATCGATATCCACGAACACGGGACGAGCCCGGGCGTGCAGAATGGCATTGGCGGCGGCAATGAACGTAAATGCCGGCAGGATCACCTCGTCGCCTTCTTCGATGCCGAGGGCCAGCAATCCGAGATGTAGTCCCGCGGTTCCCGAACTGAGCGCCACCGCGTGCGGCACACCAATATAGCGCGCGAAGCCCAACTCGAACTCTTCCAATTTTGGCCCGAGGCTGATGCGCGGCGTCCGCAAGACTTGCACCACCGCGTCGATGTCGGCCTGCAAGATGTCTGGTGCGGAAAGCGGGATGCTCATCGCTTGGTCAGCAACTCCTCCCCCAGCGGCACCGTTGCAAGCACCCCGGCAATGCGCTCCGAGGCATGCCCGTCGCCATAGGGATTCTCCATGCCGGCGAGCGACGCACGAAATTCGGGGTCCCTTGCTTTGTCGACGCAGGCAAGAATCGATTCCACGGTGGCGTCGGCATCGAGCACGTTGCGGCCGTGCTCACGCCCGCGCTGGCGGATGCCGACGTTCACGGCCGGAATCGCGAAAGAGGCGGCTTCCATGATTCCACTACTGGAATTGCCGATCAGAAAATCGGCCTGGCGCAGAAGACCCCAGTAAGAAAGCGGGTCGAGATTCACAAATACCCGGCCGGCGCCGAATTGCCGTGCGCGAGGAATCAACTCGCGGCTGCCGGCATCGGCGTTGGGATAACAGAAGACCAGGCGCCCTTCGATGCGTTCCAGCGCGGCGAAGAGGGCGTCGGCCTCGCGGATGGTATCGCGCGCGATGGTGGTTGGGTGGTATGCGACGAGGACGGCGGGCTTTTCGATTGCCAATTCAGGCAGCGCGCTGCGCCGCAGGTGGTCGAGCGACGGCGCTCCGGCATGATGGACGCGCCACGCTTGTTCGCCCATGCCGATGACGCGGGCGCGCGCCCGTTCGGTGGATGTGAAATGCACGTGGCTCAACTTAGTAAGCGCATTGCGAACGGCATCGTCGATGGCGCCCTCGCTAATCTCGCCGCCCTCGATGTGCGCGACAGGAATGCGGAGCGCGAGAGCCACGGAAGCGGGCGCGAGCATCTCGTACCGGTCGGCGATCAGAAGGAGCAGGTCGGGACGCATCTGGCCGAGGCAATCGGCGAGCCCGAGCGCCGCAACGCCGATGGTTTTCGCCATCCCGATATCGGTATCGGAACTGAGGAGGCACTCGATGCGCGCGGTGAGGGGGAAGCCGGCCTTTTCGATTTCGCCGCCAGTCAAGCCGAATTCCGGCGCCAGGTGCGGACCCATCGCGATAATCTTCAGCTCGATCTCCGGTCGTGCCGCGAGTTCGCGCAGGGGCCAATATAGATGGCTGAAATCGGCGCGTGACGAAGTGACGGCGGCGATCGTGCGCTTCATAGGCATACCAGCGTTCTCGCCGCGGCGAGCAACTCTTCCCGCGTGCGCGCCGTGCGGAGGCACTCGATGGCGGCATCGATCGTCGCCGGATCGGGAGCGGGAGTGCGGATGACGGCGAGC
Source organism: Bryobacteraceae bacterium (assembly GCA_035509055.1). Classification (GTDB taxonomy): domain Bacteria; phylum Acidobacteriota; class Terriglobia; order Bryobacterales; family Bryobacteraceae; genus PALSA-129. Next base: position 17,431 of record DATJMA010000180.1, read on the forward strand.
GGTCCGGCCGTGCGCTCCCGTTCTTCATTCGCGAAGGTCAGGTTCTCGGAGAGTTTATCGCCCGGGCGGAGGCCGATGTAGCGAATGGGAAGTTTCGCGCCTCCCATCAGCGATCGCGCCACGTCCTCGATCCGCACCGGCGCTCCCAGATCGGGCAGAAGAATGCGCCCGGCGCAATCGGCATCTCCCGCAGCCAGAATCGCCTCGACTGCGTTTTCGAGCGAGATGAAATAGCGCGTGGCGTCGGGGTGCGTCACGGTCAAGGGTTCGCCCGCGGCGATCTGCCGGCGAAAAATCGGAATCACGCTGCCAGTCGAGCCGATCACATTCCCAAGCCGGATGGCGTTCATCGGGTGCAGCCGGGTGGAAAGAGAAACCACCGTGAGTTCCGCGATGCGCTTCGAAATGCCGAGAAAACTGCACGGGTTGACAGCCTTGTCGGTGGAGACCAGCACCAGCCGCGCGGGGTCGTGGCGCGAGATGGCCCGCGCCAGCGTATATGTTCCGATCGAGTTGTTATGGATCGCGGCGAGCGGGTTCTTTTCGAGGAGTGGCACATGTTTGAACGCCGCGGCGTGAAAGACGATGGACGGGCGGAAGCGCTCGAAGAGAACGTCTAGCAATGCCGCGTCGGTGACGCTGCCCAGGATGGCTTCGCCGAGGGTGCACCGGCTGATTTCGAACAGATTCTGTTCGCAGGAATCCAGCAGGATCAAATTGCAGGGATCGCCGGCGGCGATCGCTTTCACCAGCGCCGAGCCGATATAGCCTCCGGCGCCGGTCACCAGGATCGAATGGCCACGAAACTCTCGCAAGTTACAATTCTCACACGAGTCGCCATGCGATCATGTGGCGTGGCGTTTCCCCATCGGAAGTTCTCGCTCGACTGGAACGCCGCACTCTCTCCCGGGCCCGCTGGAACCGGGCACCCGGCACCGCGGTTCGGGGTCAATATCCACGGCATCGACGATGGGCGCCAGTTGGAGCTTGCACACGCGGCCGCGTTCTCGTTCGTGTGCGCCGATCTTTCGTGGCGCGCGATGGAGCGAAACGGGCAATACCGCTTCGCGGCGGCTGATCGCCGGATGAAGGCACTCGCGGGATGGGGGCTGTGGATTTGGATTACGGCCGGCGTGATTTCCGCGGTGAATTTGTTCGGCGCCCCCTTGCATTTGAAGAAGCATGAAATTGCTCTGGTTGAAACGGACGGTCCGATTTATCTGGCGCTCTCCGGCGGGCCGAGGTAGCTAGGCTTGAGGCCTCCGACATCCACCACTAGTTTTTCGAGCACGATGCCGGGATCCACCATCCAGATTTTCAGAGTGTGCTGGCCGGGCTGCGCGAGCGTGAAGCTGGATTTTACGTAGCGGACGCTGTCCTTCACCGTCTCTTCCCAGTCGCGATTGGTATTGTGTTCGAGAGTATCGATAATACGCGGCGGCTGACCGTCGAAGGCCATCGCGAAGCGCAGTCCGCGGCCGGGAACGAAGTTTTGTGTCGGGCCGAGGATAGCGTTCACATCGGCGGTGACGGCGTGAAAGAGATACAGTTGGTATTCGAGCGACGGCGAACCGGCCCCCGGTTCTTTACTGCCGCTGTCCACCGGGAAGACAGACATGGCGGAAAGCGTGCGGCCATAATCGGGGATCTTTTCCCATCGAGCGGCGCCGGCGGGGGTGTTTTTCGAAAAGTGCTCGGCCTCGATGGAGACGTAGCCATCGGAATCGACAAAACCATGGGGGGCTTCCAGCGGATTCGAAGCGGTGAACTTGACGGCCTCGGTGGAACCAGCGCCGGTGATATCGATCTCTCCTTGGGAGTTGCCCGCGGGCGCTTTCGCCCAGTTAACGCTCACTTGCAGGCGGCGTTGCTTTTCGACTGTGCCTTTGGAACCGCTGAGAACAATCCACGGAGCGCTCGCCGTCGCCGTGAATTCGAACGGCGCCTTACCTTTGTTGTAGAGGTCGATATAGCGGCGCTGCTTGTTGAAGATATCGAAGGTGCCGCCTTCCACGTCCACGCCCATGGCGGCAGCCTCGGGGATTTCGATTTCTTTCACCGCCGGCATGGTGTTCTTCGGTGGCTCCTGCCAATAGGTATAGCCGATGTGGGTCTGGTCCATCATGTGGTCCCACTTGCCGTTGAGCAGGGTGTGATTGTAGTAGTTGGTGAGATCGATATCGGCCCGGAAGAGGGCTTTCACGCGCGCCGCTTCATCGTTCGCGCTGGCGCGGCCCTGCGCGGCATAGAGTTTATTGCGGCCGGCGGCAATGTACATCTCGGCCACCTGCCCGTACGCTTTGATGGGGTGGAGCACGAGCTCGAAAAATGCCGGGCGAGCCTCCGCCCGAAGCGCGGCCTCCACTTTTTCGGCGCGTGCGGTGAGAGAATCCCAATCCGCTTCGACGCGTTCGGCCTCGCGGTAATTGGTGATACTGAAAGTCTCGGGATCGAGTAGTTCCGGCTTGCGGCGTCCCGAATATTTCAAATACGTGGAGACGAGATCGGCAATTTCCGCCGCGTGCTCCGCGCCGAATTCGCGCTGCGCCCAGAGGCGCGTGAATTCGCCGAGATTCTCTTTCGGCCAGCGGCTCGGATCGCGGGCGAAATTGAGAAAGAAGTCGATGGGAAATTCCATGGGTTTGAGATCGCCTACGTTGACGATCCAGATGCGATCCGCGCCGTAGTGGAGCGCGAGATTCATCTGCTCCCAGATTTTGGGAATGGGGTTGGTGTCGATCCACTTGTAATTGCGCGGGCCGCCGACGTAATCGAAGTGGTAGTAAACGCCGGCGCCGCCGGAACGCCGGCGCTCCTCGGGAGTGGGCAGGCGGCGAAGGTTGCCCCAATTGTCATCGCTCCAAAGAAGCGTCACGTCGTCGGGCACGCGCATGCCGTGCTCGTAATATCCCTGCACCTCTTTGTATAACGCCCAGATCTGCGGCACCGTGGTGACGTCGCGGCCGGTCTGTTCGGCGATGATCTTGCGCTGGTCGGCCACGATTTGTTCGAGCAGTTTCACGTTCGCGTCAAGATTCGGACCTGCCATGGGCATGTCGCCGTCGCCGCGCATGCCGATGGTGACGATGCTCTCGAAATCTTTGTTGCGGCGGATGCCTTCGGTCCAGAACGCCCGAAGCACGTCCGCGTTCTTGGAGTAGTCCCACGGTCCCGTGCCGTGGCGCGTCCATTCTTTTTGCGCTCGCAGCATCGGCTCGTGGTGGGATTTGCCCATCACGATGCCGTAATCGTCGGCGGTCTTGGCGTTCAGCGGGTCGTCTTCGTTGAAGGCGTTATTCCACATCGCGGGCCAAAGGTAATTGCCCTTGAGTCGCAGGATGAGCTCGAATACCTTGGCGTAGAATTCGTGGTTCATGTTGACCACGTCGGGCGGCTTGTTCGGGTTATTGGTGACCGGCGCCATGCCGAATTTCTCCCGCACCCAGCCGCTCAGGGCCGGGGACTCGTCGTTGAGGAAGATGCCGCGGTATTTCACCGCGGGCTCACCTTCCATGTATCGGCCAGGTTTCACGAAAAGCACGTCCTTGTGGACCACCGGCACGTCGGCCCAGAAATACCACGGGGACACGCCGATCTGCTCGGAGACGTCGTAAATTCCGTAAATCGTGCCGCGCTTGTCGCTGCCCGCGATCACTAACAAGCCGGGAGTGGTCTGAATCACGAATGCTTCCCATTTGCCGGCGACGCCGGCGACGTCGATTTTCTTTTCGCGGATCAACTGGTCGATGAGGGCGCTTTTGCCGATGGTGCCGACGATGATGGAGTTCCGGCTGGCCGCGTGAACCATCGCTGGCGCGATCCCGGTGACGCGGGCAATATCGGCCTGGAGGTCGGCGGCGGCGCGCGCGACGCCGGGCCAATCGGCGGGATCGACGGAGATGGATGCGGCGCTCTTCGCTTCTACGATGGGAAATGCATCGGGCGCGGGATTGGTGAGAATGTACGGCTGCTGCCCAAGGGCAAGGGCTAACTGAGCCAGGGAAACAAGAGCTGGAACAACTTTCACAAGTTCTCCAGGAACGCTCTTGTCCAACGAATGCTCGCCTCCACGTCCGCCAGTTCCTGCGCGGCGGCGGCCTCGCCGGTCAACTTCGGCGGCGCTTCACGCGGCTTGCCTTTATCGGCGAGTGCCAGGAAGCGGGCGAATTCCCAGGCGGGGTCTCGGCGGTAGGCCTCCCAGAATTTCCGGTCGCGCCAATTGAAATAACGTGGACCGGTGACGATGATTTCGAGCGAAAGCGGTCGGCCGGAACACTTGGTGGCGAACTCACGAATGTAATCCTCGATCCCGATATTGCCTTCACCCATACGCGTCCATGCCACCGCGGCTCCCTGCGGTGTGTTCCAGACGGCGCTGTCGCGCACATGACTGGTGAGGACATACGGCGCGAGCGTATCGAGCGTCAGGTGCGGATCTTCGATAGTCCACAGCGGGTTGCCGGAATCGAGGCAGGAACCCACGAAATCCTTGCCGGCCTCTTCGATGAGCATTTTCACTTCGCGCGCCTGCATATCGCCGGCGTGATTTTCGATGGCCACCTTCAGACCGGCATCGAGGAAGCGCGAGCGCACGTTCTGGAGCACCCGGACGGTATTTTCGATGTTCTGCTCGAGCGGCACGGCGCCGGAGCGATCGGCCGAAGTCCCGAGTACGCACCGCACGATGCGCGATCCGACGGTACTCGCCGCGGTGGCCATGCGCGTGAGCTGTTCTTCGGCGGTGCCTTTCGATTTATCGAAGATGGTCGAGGTGGGGCAGATGGAGAGCATCCCGATCTCGACTTCGATGCCAAGGTTTCCGGCGTGCGTGCGAACCGTTTTCAGATTCTGTTCTTCCAGGCCGCCAAGAAATCGGACTTCGCTGAAATGCACCACGTGAATGCCCCACCTGGCGGCGAAATCGAGATATTGGATGGGAGTCCAACCTTGCGAGCGAAGGCTGAAGAGATCGAGCCCGAATTTGACCTTGCGCGGTTCGTCGGCTGCGGCTACGGCGGCGCCGGCAACGGCGGCCGCGCCGGCGGCAAGCATCTCTCGGCGCGTCATACGCTCTCCGCTTCGGGATGAACCCAGGGTTTGCGATAGGGCCGGTGGAGCAGGCGGTTGGCCTCCTCGTCGCCGGCGACTCTTCCTGCTTTTGCGTCCCACGCCAGTGTGCGGCCGAGCTGCATGGAGAGATTCGCCAGAATACAGCAGGAGGTGGAGATATATCCTTCTTCGATATCCGAGACGGGACGGCCGCGCGTAGCCATGTTCTCGAGCAGATTGCGCATGTGAGCGCGAATGGCGGGCGCGACGTGTTTTTCGAGGCGCGGCTCGGTGCGGTCTTCGGGGTACTTGTCGAGCTCGTAGGTCACATCTTTGTGGATGGGTGCGCTGCCGTCGGCCGGAATGAAGTCGTAGCTGAAGACACCGGCTTTGAGCGTGCCTTTTTCGCCATACAGCGTGGCGCCCCACGGGTACTTTGGGTCCACCGAAGGTCCGAAGCGCCGGTGCTGCCAGACAACATCGAGGTTGTCGAATTCGAACATGGCGGTCTGGGTGTCGGCGATGTCGTTCTTGCCGCCTTTTAATATACGTAGCCCACCGAACGAGGAGATGCGCCGCGGCCAGCCCAGGCCGAGGAACCAGCGCACCATATCGAGCATGTGAATTCCCATGTCGCCGATGGTGCCGTTGCCGAATTCCATGAACGCGCGCCAGTTGCGCTGGATTTCGGGACTGTATGGCATCATCGGCGCGGGGCCGATCCAGAAATCCCAATCGAGTGTTTCGGGAACGGACACAGGCGTCGCCAAAGTCCGTCCTGCCAGACCGTAAGAATAAATCTCCACGTGCCCGACCGTGCCGAGTTTTCCCTGCTGCACCAGTTGGCGCGCTTCGATCAGGTGCGGTGTGCTGCGCCTCTGCATGCCCACCTGTACGACACGCTGGTATTTGCGCGCGGCTGCCAGCATCGCCTGTGCCTCGACGATATCGACGCTGATGGGTTTCTGCACGTACAGGTCGGCGCCCGATTTCACGGCCTCGATCATGGGCAGGGCGTGCCAGTGATCGGGTGTGGCAACCTCCACGAGATCGAGATCTTTTTCCCGGAGCATCTCGCGGTAATCCGTGAAAAGGCGCGGCTTCCTTTTGGACGCCTGCCGCGCGACGGCCCACTCCGCGCACTCGGCCAGCATTTTTTGGTCGACATCGCAGAGCGACACGATCTCGATGGGCGCCACTTGCACCAGGCGGAAGAGATCGGATTTGCCGTACCAGCCGCACCCGATGAGTCCGACGCGTTTGGGAGGCAGATCGGCGGCTGAGAGCGCTAAGGCGGCAATCCCGCCTTCGAGGAATACACGACGATTCATGGCCCGGTCCTCGGCGTCCAGTGTATCGAATTTCAAGGAAATAAGAAAAAGGCAGTTCTCGCAAAAGCGCAAAGGAAAAGGCGCAGCCTGGCTTTTAGCCTGCCCGGCCCGAAAGCGCATTCAACTGCGCCACGGGAACCCGCGGGGCGTCCATTGTTCCCCATGCCGGCGAAGATGAACTCGGGCGCGGCTCATGGTCGCGGCGCGGAACCGGCAGGGTCAGTATTCCCTCGTGGTAATGATGCCCGGCTGCGGCACAGGATATCTGCCGTTGGCGTCCGCCAGCAGCGGGGCCGGAGAATCCATGGTGAACTTTTCGATGCCCGGCGCCATTTCGTGCTCGCATCCGAGCATCTGGTCAAACGTAATTTCCCGCCCGGTATTGGCGGCCATGCGGCCCATGCTCGCAACCAGGCTCGCCTCCACGCCGCGTTTGACCTCGTTGTACGGCTTGTTATCCCGAACGGCGTCCATCAAATCGTTCCATTCGTTTTGATAGGGATCCCTCTCGTCCGGGCTCACCTTGGATTCCCAAATCAGGTCTGTTGCGGCCGCCGTCTGACTTTTGTACAGGCTCGATGGCAACCCGCAATCGCCGCTCTTGGACGCGATCGCCATGCCCTTGGTCCCATGCAGGCAGCTCGTGTAAATCTCCTCGCATCCGTTCATACAGCGCCCGTCAAAGAAGAACTTAGCGCCGTCCGCATAAGTGTATTCCACCGAATAAACATCGAAATTCTGGTCCACGTAGGCGACTCCTTCGGGACTGAGCTTGTAATGCCGGCCGCCCAGCGCCTGCGCCTTTACCGGCCACTCGTTCTTCATCCATCCCAGGTGATCGACGATGTGGATATAAAAATCGTTGAAGCAGCCCCCGCTCGCCCAGATGAAACTATGGAAGCGTTTCACTTGATAGAGGAGGTCGGTGATGCCAGCCGGTTTGGGCGGGGAAAGGAAGTATCCGCCGGGGCCATGCATGCGGTAACCACGTTCGAGAACGATCTCGCCGATCTCGCCGTTATGGACACGGTCGGCCAGTTCCTGGAGCGCCCGGCTGTGACGCGACATCAGCCCCACCCCAACCTTGAGGTTCTTGGCGGAGGCGTCCTGGGCGAGCGCGAACATGCGCTTGCTGGTTGGGCCGTCGGCGGTGAGCGGCTTTTCCATGAAGACATTCAAGCCCTTCTGGATAGCGTAGGTGAAGTGTACCCAGCGAAACGCCGGAGGCGTAGCGAAGATGACGATATCGCCCGGCTTCAAACAATCCATTGCCTTCTTGTAGGCATCGAAGCCCAGGAACTGGCGATCGGGCGGTACGTCTACCTGGCTCGGAAAGCGCTGCTGTAACTTAGTCAGGTCGCCGGCAAGCCGTTCCTGGAAGAGGTCGGCCATAGCGACCAGCTTGACCGGGCCGCGCTTGACGGCCAGAGCGTTCGCCGCCGCTCCGCCGCCGCGCCCGCCGCAGCCGACGAGCGCTATCTGGATCAGGTCGCTGCCTGCTGCGTGGACCGGAGGCATCGCAGCGTTCGCCAAAACGGAAAGTGCAGCCGCTTTACCGCTGGTCTTGATGAAATCACGACGGCTGCTCGAATCTGGTAAAGAGTTCATGGCTATTCAATTCCTCCTTGACTTGTCGTCGCCTTGAGCAGGCTGGCGGAAGGTCTCCGTGCTACGCGGAACTCCAGTGTAGCGCAGAGCGCAACCGCGCCCGGCATGGGAGGTGAGCGGGCCCGGCGCCTGTCAACTCACCAGGATGCCGACGGTTGCCGCGCTCATCACGATCAAAGTGATCCATCCAAGCAGGTTCATGCCGGTGGAATTGACACGCTCGCCCATCACGCGGCGACTGCTCGTCAAGAGGATCACTAAAAGAATCAGCGGCGGCGCGAGTGCCCCATTGACGACGGCTGACCAGAACATCATTTTGACGGCGTCCAGCCCGGTGAAGTCGACCGCGAGCCCGCCGAACATAGCCAGCGCCAAAACGGCGTAGAAACGGTGCGCTCCGCGCGGTCTCTTCTCCAATGAACCGCGCCACGCGGAAGCCTCGGCGATGGCATATGCGGAAGAACCGGCCAGCACCGGCACTCCGAGCATCCCGGTGCCGATCAGGCCGAAAGTAAAAAGCCAATAAGCCGCATTGCCGGCGAGCGGGCGAAGCGCTTCGGCGGCTTGACGGGCGGTATCGATATGCGTCACTCCATGCGCGTGAAGCGTCGCGGCTGTGGTCAGGATGATGAAGTACATAATGAAATTCGAGGCGAACATGCCGATCGCGATGTCCATGCGTGCCCGGCGCAACTCCTGGTCGGTCGCCCCTTTTCGCCGCGCCAAATTCCGGCCCTGCGCACGCTCCTCTTCCACCTCCTGCGCCGCCTGCCAGAAAAAGAGGTATGGCGAAATCGTGGTTCCGAGAATCCCCAGAAGGATCGAAAGAGAATCGCGCGACCAGGAGATTCGTGGAGAGACGGTGGCAACCAGCGCTGCCCTCCAATCGACATGGGCGCAGAAGGCCGTGCCCAGATAGGCCAGCAGCACCAGCGTGATCCACTTGAAAACCCGCGCGATCTGGCGGTAGGACGACCAGAAGAGAAAACTCACAATCAGAGCCGTAAAAAACACCACCCAGATCTTCGCGCTGACGCCCGTCACCATGGCAGCCGAGTCGCCCATCCCTCCGAGATCGGCGGCGATATTGATGACGTTGGCAGTGACCAGTAACGTACAGGCCCCCCAAAGGACCCAGCGAGGGTAATACATCCGAATGCACGACGCCAGCCCGCGGCCAGTCACCATCGCGAGCCGGCCGCACATCATTTGAATCGCAGCCATTAAAGGGAATGAGACCAAGGCCGTCCAGAGGGTTCCATAGCCTGAGGCTGCCCCGGCAACCGAATAGGTTGCAATACCCGACGGATCGTCGTCGGCGCAGCCGGTGATCAAGCCGGGCCCCAGGTCGTGAAAGAACGAATCCAACCGGCTGAAAGTCGCCTTCGACAGGTTCTGTTGGCCGCCATCGTGGTTTTGTGAAGAACCCCGTATGACGGGCTTCTTCCGGTCCCGCGACGAATCTCGAATCGGCATTTTTTGCACCGTGAGCTCTCACCATTCCCGTGGAGCGATGGTGGGACAACCGCCGGTGAACAAACACACCCCACCCACTCAGTCGGTAGGCAATTAAAGTGCCGTCGATAACGTATGGCGGCTTACGATTTGCAAAGAAGCGCCCGTCGAGGTTCGGTTTACTGGCTTTCCTTGACCACCCGGTCGTTCAGCGGCTGGATGGGCCGCACATCGTGCGGGTATAGCCTCGCGAACGCGGCGATCTGCGCGGCGGAGACCTCGATTGGCGTTTTCAGCACAAACCACGTGACACCTTCGGTGCAGGGCGGGGCGGTGACCGACCCGGTGTACATGTAGTAAGTGGTATTCCACGGGAGGAGGCTTGCGGGGTCGATCTCGACTCCGGCAATTTCCTGCTCGTGGCCTTCGGTTCGAGGCATATGCTCCCAGAGTTTCTGGACCGTCGAATTCGGCTCGCCGGCCTTCAGGAAGACGGCGACTCCGGCAGCCTTACCATCGCTCGCCTCGAGCATGAAGTGCACCTCCATGGCGTATGAGCGGCCGTTGACCGTTTCCTCGCTGGGGTGGTGAAAGTGGAATTGCGTGAGATGATAGCTCTTGTCGCCGGCGATGAGGAAGCTTCCAGCGCCCGCCCCGTCGTGATAATTCACGCGAATAGTCTTGCCGTTGTTGATGAGGTATTTTAGCGGCGCGGACCGGAAGTCGAAACGCAGCGCGGGCAGGTCGGCCTTCACGGCATGGCGGATATCGATGGGCGATTGTTGCCGCCCGATGTTGCAGACGGCATAATCGGGGTCGAGCGCGCCCCAACGGTCGGCTCCGGCCGCGCCATCGTAGGTCCACGGCGTTTTCCATTGTGCGAGCGATGTGGCGGGAATGAGAAGGGCGGCGGCCAGCAGGCATCCGAATTTCATAGGGGCATTGTACACTTTCGTGCCCGGCGACATTTCGATGGCGGTTCAAGTGTGACGGCGCTCTAAACGGCCCGCCCCAGCAATCCCGCCGAAAACAGGCGCGCATCGACGCGGGCCAGGTGCGGCACCATGCGCGGGCGCATCACGGGGGTGTGACGGACAGTGCAGAGGTATTCGGGAATTGCCCACACGTCCTCCTGAGCCGTCATCCAGCCCATACGGTCGAAGCGGCGGAGGCTGACCGGCCGCGAATATTGGCGCAGTGTCTTTTCCCGCCGCAGATTGTAATAGTGCTCGAAATACGACATCACCAGTTCGCGCAGGGTCCGGTACACCGGCTCGCGGTAACGGAGCCCGGAGAAATTCGATTTCGCCACCGCGCCCCAGCACCCGCGCGCGCGGAAAAGGGCCAGCACGTGATCGTCGTCCCGGACAGCTTCGAGATCGAGCAGCAGCGGAGGGCGGCCGTGCATGCGCAGCGCCGCCGCGCCGAACAGCGCACCCTCCATGCAGTGCGCCGTGCGGTCTCGCAGAACGCGCCGCGGCGATCGGCAGGTGGCGCCATCCGGCTCCTTGTTATACGCGAGATCATCGAGAAAGCGCTGGAGACTTTCGGGTGTGCGGAGGCGCTGGAAAACGGCTCGTTCGCCGGGCGTGAAGGTATCGCGGAACATTGCGTATCAGGGTAACGTAAATCGCCTCAGCGCGGCTGCTGCTGCGTCATGCAGTGGAGTGCGCCCAGCCCCCAAATCAACTCGGTGCAATTGATCCCCGTAACTTCACGATCGGGAAAGAGGCGCGCCAGCGTGGCGAGCGCTACGCGATCGTTGGGATCGTTGAAGGTCGGCACGAGCACCAGGCCGTTGGCGACGTAGAAATTGGCGTAGCTCGCAGGAAGCCTCTGTCCTGCGAAGATCAGCGGGCGCGGCATCGGCAAGTTCACCACCGTCAGCCCCGCGGTAAGCAGCAGCGAGCAGTTCTCGCGCAGTGGTTCGTAATTGGCGTCGGCAGGGTTGCTTTCCGACGCCGCGACGACGGTATCTGCCGAGACAAAGCGCGCGAGGTCGTCCACGTGCCCGTGCGTGTCATCCCCAGCAATACCGTTCCGCAGCCAGATCACCCGCCGGATGCCGAGATAATCGCGGAAATGACGCTCGATCTCGCGCCGCGTCATTCCCGGATTCCGCTGCTGCACGTCGCTCAGTAAACATTCCTCGGTGGTCATGAGCAAGCCGGCGCCGTTGACATCGATGCTGCCGCCCTCGAGCACCATGGCTGGCTGGAATAGCGGAAGGCCCAAATGCTTCGACACGGCGCGTGGCACCAGAACGTCGCGATGCCAGTCGTCATACTTCGCCCATGCGTTGAATCGCCAGCCCGTGAGGATCGTTTCGCCGCGGCGGTTCTTGATGAAAATCGGGCCGAAATCGCGGGTCCAGACGCGATCCGTGGGACAGGGAACGAACTCCACTGCTTCGAGGATCGCGCCAGCTTTGCGCAAGATTGCCCGGGCGCGCGATTCTTCGGCGCGGCTTGCGACCAGAATACGCACCTTCTCCAGGCGGCTCAGCTTCCGCACGATTTCGGCATATACCCATGGGATGGGAGCGAACCTGCCCGGCCAATCGTCGCGGTTGTGCGGCCACGCAATCCAGGTGGCCTCGTGTTGCTCCCATTCCGCGGGCATCCGGAAGCCTTGCGGGCGCGGGTTGCGGGCCTTCAATCGATCACCCGGCTCAAGATCGGTCCGTAGGCGTCAATGCGGCGGTCGCGCAGGAACGGCCAATTGCGGCGCGTGTCGTCGATGGCACGTGGGTCGCACTCCACCACCAGAATCTCTTCGGCGTCGTGCGACGCTTCGGCGAGCACCTGCCCATGCGTGTCGCAGACGAACGATCCGCCCCAGAACTCGATGCCTTTTTCCGGCGGTCCTTCATATCCCACGCGATTCACCGCGGCGACATACACCCCGTTGGCAATCGCATGGGCGCGCTGAATGGTTCGCCAGGAATCGTGCTGCTGTCTGCCGAATTGCGCCTTCTCGGAAGGGTGCCACCCGATGGCCGTGGGATAAAACAGGATCTGCGCGCCGGCCATAGCGGCGAGCCGCGCCGCTTCCGGATACCATTGATCCCAACAGACCAGCGGAGCGATGCGCGCGTAGCGGGTGTTGAAACAGCGAAATCCAAGATCGCCGGGAGTGAAGTAATATTTCTCGAAATAAAGCGGGTCGTCCGGGATGTGCATCTTGCGATAGATGCCGAGCAGCGCCCCGTCCGCGTCGATGACGAGCGCCGTATTGTGGTACACGCCCGCGGTGCGCCGCTCGAAGACCGACCCCACGATCGCGATTTGCAGCTCGCGCGCGAGGCGCATGAAGCTTTCGGAGGTAGGGCCGGGAATCGGCTCCGCCAGGTCGAATAATTCGGCGCGTTCTTCGCGGCAGAAGTACTGCGAGCGGAAGAGTTCCTCGACGCAGACGACCTGCGCGCCTTTGCCGGCGGCCTCGCGAATGCGCCACTCGGCTTTCGCCAGATTCTCGTTGGGATCCAGGGCGCAGGCCATCTGGACCAGGCCTACGTGAAATTTCGCCATCTGCACAAGACCATTGTAGCGGCGTATGATTTCTATTGAGCTACAAAGCGCTGGTCCTCTTCGATATCGACGGCACGCTCACCCGCCGTGCCGGTCCGCACCACCGCGAAGCCCTCGTCGAGGGCATCCGCGGCGTCACCGGGCTTGACACTACCACCGAAGGAATCCCCGTGCAGGGCATGCTCGACCCGGTCATTCTCGCCACCATGATGCGCCGCGCCGGCGCCAGGGCATCTGAAATCCGCCCGGCGATGCCGGCCGTCATCCGCGCCGCCGAGCGCTACTACCTTCGCGTGTGCCCGGAGTTGCGGCACGCGCATTGTCCGGGCGTCGAGCCCCTGCTGCAACGGCTGACGCGGCGCAACATCCTCTTGGCGCTCGTGACGGGGAACCTGACGCGCATCGGCTGGCGCAAGCTGGAGCGCGCCGGCCTGCGCGACTATTTCCGCTTCGGCGCTTTCGGCGAGATGGCCAAGACGCGCGCCGGGCTGGCGAAAATGGCGATTCGCCAGGCGCGGCGCGAGAATCTGATCGCGCGCGACGCTCCGGTCTCGCTCATCGGCGACGCCACTTCGGATATCGTCGCGGCTCATGCCAGCGGCGTCCGCGCAATCTCGGTGCAGACCGGTATTACGCCCGTAGAAGAACTCGTGCGCCTAGGTCCCGACGTTCTGCTGAGGGACTTGCGCCAATTGCGCCTGAGAATGGTGGAGACTCCGCTGTAGCTCTGATCCTGAACGCGTTCCCAATAATCCTTTGATGGGGGAGCGGTTCGCGCCGATTCTAAAATTGAACGGGTTCAACATATGACGCCCGCCATGCGATTGCCGCCGGCCGCGGCCGGCGGGATTCTCGTCTTGAAATTGACCGCGCTCGCCGCGCGGCCCCGCTGGCCTTTCTGTTGGTATGGCCCGGCGTCGTCCCCGATATCTTTCGGGAGCGGCGTTCCGCGCGCCCCATCGATTCCGGGCAATTCCTTGCGGCGTGGGCCCGAATGGCGCTGGGTGCTGCATCCGTCCTTCTGCTGGCAGTGTTCGCGCCGAGCATTGCGGACCCGGTCCTGGGGTTGGCCGGAATCGCGGCAATTCTTTTGACGATCCATCTCGGAATCACGATTCGCGCGACTGGCCCCCGGGCAACGCGCTGGTCCTCGGGCACGCTTCTCACGACTCTTTTCTGCTCACGGGCAAGCGTGTATTGGTTCACGGCAGTCGCTTTCAACTAGTCGCGACCGCACCTGGGATGCCTGTTACCCTTCGACCGTCAGCTCCACCCAGCCCGCCAGCGTTGCCGGGCGATTGCCGATGAAGACGATCCGCCGCGTTTTAGGGAAGGGCAGATTGGTGGCCAGCGCGCGATTGTAGATCTGATAGGCCTGCAAAATCTGCCGATAGTCCGGGTTGGTGGTGTCGAGCCATGCGCTCTTCATCGTCAGGCCACCGCCCCAGCCGAGCGGGAACATGCACGCGCCCTTCTCGCGAACTTCGGCGAGCTTCTGTTCGAGTTCTTCCAGATTCTTGTCAAGCAGCCCCATGCCCGCCCAGGAGGCGTATTGGCGCTGCAGTGCCAGTAATCCCTGCGCGTACACGTTGACCGATTCGAAAATCTTCGCGCGCGTCACTTCCGGCCACCGGATGGCGCGCCGCACTTCGGGCTGCTGGAAGAAACTCTTTTCGTCCCACACGCCGGTGAAGGCCGTTCCCGGCACCGCCATTTCCGCGAACGACGGCGTGCTCTCATCGGGATGGGTGCCGTCGACAGCTCCCCGCGGGCTCTGCTTCCAGCCCAGCGCGAAGCCGCCGCCGCGAGGCTGCAGCGTCGAGGTGCGTAGCAGGTAAACGTTGAAATTCGTTTCGGCCACCGGGGTGGAATCGCCCGTGCCGACAAACCGCATGCGATTGGTTCCCGCCGGACCGAGCGCCTGTTCTTCCACAGTCTCGGCCGGCCGGCGTGGAGGCCGCTCGCCCTTCACCCGATTGGCGACATCCTGAAGCATGCCGTCGCGCCAGTTGGCGAACACCATTCCTGTGCGGAGCGCGCCCTTCAACGCCGTTCCCGGCAGGTAAGGACCCGACGCGCCGGCGGCGAATGTTGGGATGTGCAGGCTGTCGCCCGCCGCGCGATTCCAGTAGGCGGCATATGCGGTGTTTTCGAATGGAATCCGGCGGCCGGCGAAATTCTGCGCGAACCCGCCCCAGGACGCGAAATCGAGCTTCTCGGCGTTCTTGAGCTGCGCCAGGTAATTGTCCAGACGCGGACCCTTGGCCAGCAGGCGAAAAATGCGCCACTGGTCGAGCACGTTCACGTGGTCCTTCCAGACCATATAATCGATCGGACTAAGCCTACGGCCGTCTCCGACCAGTGTAGGTGTCAGGCACGTGACGCGGTAGCGCATCATCTCACCTCGGGCAGCGGAATGGCCAACGCGAACCCGGAGCGGAACACCGGGTGCGCAAAGCCGTCTGGCGCCACATCGGCGGCCGACCCGCGCGGCGGCACTTCGGCATACACTACCGAGCCCTCCGCCACCATTTGAATTTGTTTTTTTAATTCGCCCGATCCGGCGGGGCTCTCCACTCGCCCGCCGCGGGGCAGGACGGTGTAGTTGCCGCGGCGCCAGTCGACCAAGTCGGCAGCCGCGGGTGTGAAGAGGGAAAGAAGCCAGTGCGGGTGCGAACTAGCGGACGCTGGAGCGAGCGGCTCGGGTTCCGGTGAAGGGTCGAGTCTGACCGGTTCCGATGCCGTCTCGAGTGCGGGAACTTCCGGTTCCTGAGCGGGAGTTTCGGGCTCGGCTAGCGGCGCCACTTCGACAGCGGCAGCTTCCGGTTCGGGCTCGGCTACCGGCGCCACCTGGACAGGGGGAGCTTCAGATTCGGGCGCCGGCGGCTCGGGCTCAACTACCGGCGCCACTTCGACAGGGGGAGCTTCTGGCTCCGGCGCGGGAGGTTCGGGCTCGGCTGCCGGCGCCACCTCGACAGCGGGAGCTTCTGGTTCCGGCGCGGGCGGCTCGGGCAAGACCGCGGCCGCGGCAGCCTCCTCGGATGCGGCGGCACTGACCGCCTCGAGCGCCGGCGTCTCTTCGACTAACTGCACCGCTCCTTCGCGGTCGCGATGCTCTTCGTTTGGTTTGGATTCCGGTTCGACCACGAGCCGCTCAACAACCGGCGGAGCGGCGACCACCGCTTGCGCGATCTCCAACGGCTCAGGTTCCGGTTCCGGCGCCGCGGCTTTCTCCACCGGCGCCGGCAAAATCAAATCCGGGAGCATGCCATCGGTGAACTCCGGCGCTTCCGATCGTCCCCAACCGCGCGAACGCTCTCCGCCGAATCCCGAATCGGCCAGCAGACGAAACGCGGATTTCACTTTAGCCGACCACGCATCGCGCGCGGCCTCATCGGCAAAACCAGCCACGGTCCACAATCCCGAATCGGGGCGGAATTCCAGGCACGCCGTCGAGTGCCGCTCGGCCGCGCCGGTGAGACGGTCGACGCCCGCATTCGAGCGCACCGCGGTGCGGAACGGACCGGGCAAACCGGCCGGCACGAGGCAATCGCTGGGGCCATCGACGCTCCACTCGTTCTCCTTGAGGCGCTCGCCGGCGAAAATCGATTGCACCACTGCCAGGGGAACGAACCGTGCGCCCTTCCACCGGACCTGCTCCGCACGCGTCGAGTGCGACGCGGGCGGCCAGATGGAGCGCGGCGGGATCACGAACGCCGTCTCTCCGAGAAACGGAAAGCACGAACTGAACGAGACTGCCGGCGAACCGGCCCGCGCTGTGGCGTCGAGCCACTCCTCGAGCCAGCCCAGCCGCGACATCGCCGCCGTAACAGCCGAGTAGAGCGAGTCGCTGTGATAAATCACATCGACCCGGTTGCGCGCCCCCGAGCCCGGTCCGATGCGCCAGGGACCGGAGGGACGGAGTTTCACTACCAGTCCCGGATTCATTACTCCTCGTTCATGAAGGAAAAGTTCGCAGCTGTGACCGCAGTCTGAATGGCCGCCAGCGTCGCTCCCGCAGCGATTTCTTTTTCCGCCGCGCCGGTGGCGTAGTGGTTCTTGCCGCGCCACACCACGCGCAGCTTCGAAAAACTCACCCGCCCGCTGCCGCGCGATCCGCCGCCGCCAAGGGTGTCGTCCTCGAGCAGCCGCATGCCTTCGATCACGCGCAGAAACAGAGGCGCGTCCTCGGGGCACAGCACGTCCATCACCAGGCGCGTTTTGAAACGCGCGCCGGCGGGAACGCGCTCGAGAGTGCGCGGATTGGCCTGCGACGTGATGCGGTCGATGGCGTTCTCGCTCTTTACTTCGGTGAGCTCGTCGTCGAGATTTTCGCGCATTTGCGCGGTGATGCTGTCGGGGTCGAGCGGTGCGTCGAACACCGCCAGCCTTGCCGGCGTGGCTTGCGAGGTCTCGAGCGTTTCGCCCTGCACGCGCTCCATCCGGCCTGGATTGCGGCCGAAGAGCAGGCAGATTTCGTCGTCGGGGCGGTCGCTCTGGTGAATGCGCACTTCCTGCCCTTTGCGGCGCGAAAGGTAGACCAGTTCCGCGGGAATCGCCAGGCCGGAGGTCTGCTCCAGCAGCGACCGGATCTTTCCGCGCAGCGAACTGCCGGGGACGTACGGCCGGCCGAACGCGTCTTTCACCACGGGATTATCGGAGCCGCCAATTTCCAGCGATCCCTTGCCCGCACCGACGTGCAGACCGGTCTCGCACGTCATCTCGCCTTCCAGAATCAGCTTGCCGACGAGTTTCAACTCGGTTTGAGAGGTATGTGCGCTCATGCTTTACTCGTTGTAGGCCACAATGGCCTCGAAAAGATCTTTGAACCGTTCGTATCCGCGGGCATCGTTCTTTCGCGTCACCTGGAGCAGCAGTTTTTCGAGCTGATCCAGGCTGCGCAGACCGTGCCGCGCGATGGTATAAGCCAGGCGCGCGCGCAGCATGACGAACTCGTGCTGCCGCTCGTTTTCGGGCGCGCGGACGGCGCGCCGGACCGCGCTATAAAGCCGGCGCAACTGGCTCTTGGTGCCGGAATCCATATCCCGCATGCGGCTCACCACGGCATGCGCCTGATTGTCCAGGTAGAGGCTGTCGCCGATCAGCTTTTCGAGCTCGATCTCCGGCGGCCCCTCCGGCCGCCCGCGGTCGAAGCCGCGCCGTTCGCCGCGGTCTCCGCGTTCGCCGCCTTCACGATGCGGCCCGCCTCCGCCCTGCGGACGGTCGCTGCGCGGACCCCCACGAGGCGGTCCTCCGCCTTCCCTCGGGGGACGGCCTTCCTTTTTCGGTTCCTGCTCTTGTGCCATTTCCTAAACCTCAGTCACTAATCTGGCCCATTCCAGGGCCACCAGGCCCGCGGGCCGCAGTTTCACTTCCGCCGATTTCTTCCCCACGATTTCACTAATAATGTGGCTGCGCAGTTTTTGAAATTCGCGGTCGCGCGTGCCGCTCAAAATCCGGTTGAATCGCCGCTGGAAACGCCACGTGCGCTCCGTCGCGGCCTCGCCCTCAGAGTATGCGTCACGGCGATAGAAGCTCCGCAACTGATACAGGAACTGTTTCGACATGCGGAAATCGTGGATCAAGCGGGTGACGGTGTCCTTGAGCTCCGCCGCGTCGTTCAAGTGCCGCCATTCTAGAATTCGGCCCAGCAGGTAGATGCAATCGCGATCGGCTGCCTTCGCCAGGTCGAGATTGCGGCCGGCATCTTCATACACGCTGGCCAGCGGATAATAAGTTTCCGGCGCCAGCGCGATCGCCATCGAGATGGTCTTTCCTTCCGCGCCCGGATAATCCTTCAGATTCTCTTCGGTGAAGCGGTGGAAAAGCCGTTGTATCTCGCGCGCCAGCGCGATCAATGCGTCCCAGGAGCCGTACACCGCAAAATCGTCGCCGCCGGAATAAATCACGCTCACCTTGCGCCAGAATTCCGGCATCGAGCAGAGAACTTCCAGTTCGCCGGCGAAAAACTGTTTGTAGAGCACCGAAAGAGGTACGTGCTCCTCGATGCTGTGGACGCGGCGCAGTCGCAGTCCGAAATTGTCTACGTCGCCGCGCAACACACCCCAGATCGAACGGCCCTGCGCGCGCCGCGCCAGCGTTTGAACCGGCGCAATGGTCTTGCCATCGTCGCTTGGCGCCGCGTGGCGCGCCAGCATGATGCCGTCCCCGGAAAGGTTGGCCGTGATGCTCCAGGTGTGCTTGCCAGCGCCCGGTGTGATCCTCGCGGGATGGTCTGGCGACCACCCCACCGATGAGGCTTCCCGCACCCTGGCACCCAGTTCCTTGGCGAAATAGGCGTCCGCATCCACATCTTTGGCGAGCGCCCCGGGCCGGAATGCTGCCGCGCCGGCCTCCGCTAGAGGAGCGTTTCGTTTGCTTTGCAACTCGTCGTTCAAGCGCCGGCGAATTACCGCCCAATCTCCCAGGTTGTCGGTCACCGCCCAGATCAGCCGCACGTGCCCGCCGCTCAGTTCCGCCACTTCCCGGGTCGCTGCCGCGAGAAAGTCTTCCGCCGCGCCGCGCGATTCGCCCGGCAGCACCACCAGGAATTGGCCGCCACCGCTAGACCCGAGCAGAATGCGCGCCAACCCCAGTTCCGCGAGCAACGCCCGCGGCAGGACTTCAGAAAGCAGAGTGATCCATTGCGACCGCCCGGCGAGTAGATCTTCGCCGGCCGAGCGCGCAGAACGCCCTTCCGCGTGTCCGGCCACCAGGAACTCCCCAGTGCCCAGAATTTTACCTTGCAACAGGATCTGTTCGGACATTCGAGGCGGACAACCCTTAAGAAACACTCACTTTAGCACAGAATTCTGAGACGTTCCGGGAGCTTTACCGACTCTACCACCGAATGTTACACGCTCCCGCCTTGGCCGCCTCTCTGCTCGTTGCCGCCATCGCGTGCATGGGCCAAACCCGGCCAGCCCCCTCCCACACCGCTCCCCAGCCCGCCAAAACTCCCGCCCGGCAGGCGATGAAATCGGACGCCGAAATCGAAGCTACCATTCGCGCCAAATTTGCCCGCTCCAAAATCAACGTGGAGAAGTTCACTGTTCACGTGCAGGGCGGCGTCGCTACGATCGAAGGTAAAACCAACGTCATCCAGCACAAAGGTACGGCCACACGCCTGGCGAAAACCGGCGGCGCGGTCGCGGTGAATAATCACATTGAGATCAGCGAAGCCGCCCGGCAGAAGGCTGCCGGCAATCTCGATCAGGGGCGCCGGCGCGCCCAGGTCAAACGCGGCGATCCGCGTTCCGAAACCGATTCGGCCCGTTCCCGAAATTGATGCCCGCGAAGATCTCTGAACTTCGGCGCGATTGAGTCCACGGCCGCGGCCAGTTCTCCCTTCGTAACGGTGCCGTCCTTATCGCGGTCCGCGCGATAAAACAGCTCGTTAATCAGTTCGTCCGGAGTCACGTAACCGTCGCCGTCGATATCCGCGTCCATCAGGAACGCGCCCATCGTATCGCTGCCGGATTCCGTTACGCCGACCCGCCCGCTGTGCGTGACGTCTAACTGCTCAAAGATATGATGGCCGGCGTTACGGACGTAATCGGGAACCGTTTCGGCGGTGTCGACAACTCCATCCCCGTCGCGGTCGAGTTTCTCCAACGCCCGCTCGGCGCCGCGCATCTCGGCTGCCGAGATTTCGCCGTCGTGATCGCTATCGAGCGCCCGCAAGAGCGGGTTCGATCGGATATCGGCGCCGCACTCCTCTTTCGTCAGCTTCCCGTCACCGTTACGGTCCAGGCTGAGCAGCGCCGCCGGCGCGGCGATCATTTCGCCCGCAGACAGTGTGCCGTCACGGTCGGCATCGAGCGTCTGGAATAAAAGGATGCGATCGGCGCTGTCCCGTTTCAATAGGAGGCTGGTTCGCTGGCGTTTCAGCTCTTCCGAAATCGGGTTCAACTCCCTGGCGCGATCGAGAAGGGGAAGGGCATCGTCAAAACGGCCGACCGATTGCAGCCAGTCGGCGTACGAACTGTAGGCCACCGCATCCGACGGGTGTTTGTCCACGAGATTGCGCAGGTATTGTTCCGCTAAATCGTCGCGGTGCAGCTTGGCCGCCGCGATCGCGATACTGGTTTGAGCGGCAGGAAAGGCCGGATCGACTGCCAATGTGCGCTGCCAGTAGCGGAGCGCGGTGTCATAGTCGCCCTCTTCATAGGCGACTGCGGCATAGTTGCTCAAAGCCCGCGGATTGCGAGGATTCTTCGCCACTGAATCGCTCCACAACGATGCTTCGGTGAGCCAGACGCGATTCCGTACTCTGGTGGCAATGCCCGCCACAACGAGCAGCACCGTAAGAGCTGTCACGGCGGCAGGTACCAATCCCGGATTTCGAGTGAGCCCTGCGGTGGCTCGGAAGAGCGCGAGCCGAACGCCCCAGATTACCGCCAGCGAAAGCCCGACGAAGCTGAAGAACATGCGATGGTCGTTGGTTATGTCGCGGAGGGGCATGAGGGACGTTGGCAGCAAAGTGGCTAAAAACCAAATGATGCCGAACGCGATCGGTTTCGCGGCGCGAAACCGCCGGCTCGCGGCGAGCGACACCAGCAACACCAGAATGAACAGGTACCCTGCGATTGCCTCCACGCTCCATGGCCGTACGGAATGCCAGCCCGGATCCACATTCAAGCTCGTTGGCAGAAAGAACGACTTGAAATAATGCAATGCGACGTACGGCTGGGTAACGCGATAGGCGCCGGGAGACAGCGCGCCAGGGTTCCATCTGGCCGGCTGCATGCGCTTCAAAAGAAATGCCATTGCCGCCGCGAGCGCCAGTGACGGCGTCACTGCACCGCTCACGAACCTCCACTTGCCCCGCGGCGGAGTGCCCCCCAGTTCGAACAGAAGAACGTACCCCGCCAGAAGCAGCGGGAAGATTAGCGCCGGTGGCTTGGCCAGCATCGCCAGGGCTGCCGGCGCAAGGTACCAGCCGAATTTTCGCTGCGACGGGTAACGTATGAAAAGATACAGGCTGGCGATCGATCCCAGCGCGTTGTAAACCTCCGAGCGCTGGATGATGTAATTGATGGTTTCGGCATTGGCCGGGTGGTAGCCGTACACTGCCGCTGCCGCCAGAGCGACCCAGACGTTAGAGGGGTGCGGATCGGCGGCATCCATCAGACGTTCGAACAGAACGAACATCAACACGACTTGCAGCGAGAACCAGACAAAGGTCGAAAGGTGAAAGAAGAAAACGTTCAATCCACCGGCGAGCCAATAGTCCAGGGCGAGCGAAGCGGTGGTTACAGGCCGGTAAGTGCGCTGCTCCGGCGCCGCGCTGAACAGTGTAGGATCTACGAACGCCCGCAGGATCGTCCCCGGCTGGCGGATTGCGGGGTTTTGCGGAATCGCTTTGGTGTCATCGAACTGAAAATCATTCCGGAAATGGTTGGAATAAAGAATGAGGAGACTGACAACGAACACCAGGCTGTAAGCGCACCGCTTCATTGTGTCGAGCCATCACCCAGGTCTTGGTTTCAAGGGTGCACTACGGTGGAAGGATTGGAAAGGCCCGAAGGAGCTACGGACCGATCCGATAAGTCGTCTTCTGTGGTTCGGCTTACGATAAACTCATCGTGCTACGTGCCGGATCACACACGCTCTACCAATTTTGCCCATAAATCGGCCAGGGTTTGGCCTGAGTTAGAATATCGGGTACAAGGGCCCGTAGCTCAGGTGGATAGAGCATCAGCCTTCTAAGCTGAGGGTCGCGCGTTCGAGTCGCGCCGGGCCTACCAACAAAACAAAAGACTTAGCGGAATTCGTGGAAACTGACTTGTGTACCAGTTGTGTACCAGAATGTTTTCACCGGAATACGGCCGAAACGCAAGAAAGCCCCTGGAGGATTTCGTTCCTCCAGGGGCTTTTGTGGCCGGCGATTGCCTTACTGAATTAGTCCAGTTGGCTTCTCTACAACCTGCCCGCGCAGTTTGGCGTCCAGCGCCTCCACGGCAGTGCGCACACTCTCGGGTATCGCCTGTACGTA
This sequence comes from Bryobacteraceae bacterium, assembly GCA_035509055.1. Lineage (GTDB taxonomy): Bacteria > Acidobacteriota > Terriglobia > Bryobacterales > Bryobacteraceae > PALSA-129. The sequence goes on from DATJMA010000180.1 coordinate 40,401, forward strand.
CACGCCCAGCGTAGTCACCGGTGATGAGTGCCGGAGGAGCGCCTGGGTATCCTTGGTTGTCCCGACCTTCTGAAACCATGTCGCGCAGGTCCGCCGGAACGCGCGGAAGTTTACCGACGTCGCTGGATCCACCCACTGCTTCCGCTTTGGCCAGTCCTTTGGCTTCGCAGGCATGATGCCGGCGCGCACGGCTGCAGGCCAAATGTGGCGCCGAAGGAAGTTTTTGGTCCTGATCGGCGTGTTGTTCTGCGAGGGAAAGATTAGGACCGTTGAGCTTGTGGCCTGCCACTTCGCAAGCTCGTCTTTAATCGATGCAGGCAGCCACACCCACGCACGAGATCCGGGAGTCTTTGTCTCTTTGATACCCCACTCTGCCGCAGATTCGTCTATTCGAAGCTGGCCCGTCGCCTGGTCGAAGTCGTCCCATTTGGTAGCGAATAGCTCGCCCGGTCTGAGACCGAGCACGATGCATATCCGGGAAATCAAACGATCGCGAGCTTCCATCTTGTCGAGGAGCTTGGCGATTTCATCGAGGGAAAGGTACCGCTGGCATACTTCGCGCGTCTGCGGCCTGATGATCTTGCGCGCCGGGTTGCGGTCGAGCAGACCCTGGTCAATTGCATCCTCAAGTGCTGCCTTCGTGTATGTTCTGACTTGGTGGACGATGGTCTTCGAATACGAGTCAGCGAGTTTTTTGACCAGCATGTCAAGTTCGAACTTCTCGATTTCACGAAGCTTTCGCTGCCCGATGACCGGAAGCACGTGCCGGGCGAACGTGCACTTGATGTTGGTTTCGGTCGCTGGGTTCCAAACGCGGGTTGGGAGGAACCTATTCTCCCAAAACCACGCAAACGTGGGGTCGCCG
>DATJMA010000181.1:0-130329 GCA_035509055.1 Bryobacteraceae bacterium
GTTATCCTCACGCTCTATGCCGACACCAAAACAACTCGCCGCCAATCGACTCAACGCACAGAAATCCACCGGACCCCGCACCGCCGCGGGCAAGGCCCGTTCTGCCAGGAACGCCCTCCGCTCCGGCATCGATGCCAGCGCTCAAACCATCATCCACCGGGAGAATGCCGGTGATCTCGAAGTCCTCAAGTGGGAGTACGAGGGCCGATTCCACCCCAGCACCCCCGAGCAGCGCGCGCTCGTCGACACCCTCATCGATTGCGAGTTCCTCCTCCGCCGCTTCCGCTTCATCGAAGCCCAGCTCTGGGAAGACGGCATGCAGAACACCGTCCATAAGACCATCCTCGGCGAAGCCTTCCGCCGCAATTGCGACGCCTTCACCCGCCTTCAGCGCCGCATCGATTCCACCCAGCGCAACTACCGCAACGCCCTCCACGAACTCGAACGTCTCCAATCCATCGAAGCCGAGGTCGATGCCGATCCTGAACCCTCCCCCGTAAACCCCCGCAACCAAACGCCTAACTCCGAAATTGGGTTCGTTCCGCAATCTCCCTCCGTGCCGCCCGCCGAGCCCCCTCAGCCTGGCGCCGCCGGCCCCGAATTTGCCTCTTAGCCGTGCCCGCGGACGGATTGGAGTACACTCGTCGGATGGGACCGAACATGGGGAAATCGACCACTGGCTGGATCTGTGCCACTCTTCTGCTTGCGCTCGCCGGCGCCGCCTGCCAGCGCGGCGAGCAGTCCAGGCAACTCGCCGCGCTCGACAGCGCGCTTAAGGCCGGAGTCATTTCCCAGACCGAATACGACGCCAAAAAAGCCGCGCTGGCATCTCTGGCGGCCCTCGATAAGGCGCACGACGCCGGCATCCTCACCACCGCCGAATACCAGCAGCGCAAGCAACGCCTCACCGTCGCCGCACCGGTTCCCGACGCCGTCTCCCCCGCTCCCACGCCCGCCGCCGCGTCCGCATCCACCCCGCCCCCCGCGTCGCTCCCCGATAGATCCCGTCAGGAGCACATCTTCGACCCCCACCTCGGCCTCAACGCCTACAATGTCACCGTCCCCGCCAACTGGAAATTCGACGGCATCTACGTTCCCGGCTCCTCCTGCACCCAGGTTCCCTTTCCCGTCTTCCGCATGTATTCGCCCGACGGCCTCACCGAGATCCGCCGCCTTCCCCGCTTCGATTGGAGCTGGAGCACCAGTAAATTCAAACCCAAGCAGCAGTCCGATTGCCTCGATCTTCAGAAAGAGCTGACCGCCGACGAATTCCTCAAATACTACATGGCCATGACCCAGGTGGCCTACGTCCGCGATTTCCCCATCCCGCAGCAGATGCGCGACGCCTATCAGCGCAACCTCGACAACTCCAATCAGGCCATGGCCGCCGGCACCAGCCGCACGGACCGCGTGATGCCCGGAGCGAAGACCGCCCCCATGCAGCCGCCCACGCAGAAAGGCGCGCTCGCCGCGGCCGTCGGCGAATATCGCAATGGCACTTTTACCATCGAAGAGCAGATTTTCATCACCTTGCGGTGCATGCACAGTCCCATCAACTACGGCCCGGAAATCGGTAAGTTCACCGAGCAGTGCAACGCCACCGTGCGCGTCGCCCGCGCCCCGAAAGGCCATCTGGACGCCCTGCTGGCTCTCGATAAGGCGCAGCATTTTGGCGCCGTCGAAAACCTGCAATGGTTCTCGAAATATCTCGATTACCAGAATCAGGTGTTTAAAGCCCGCTCCCAGCAGATGGCTTCCGCCTTCAATGCCCGCATGAAAGCCCAGCACGATGAGTTCGAGCAGGCGCAATCCATGCGCAGCCAGCAGCACCAGCAGTTCCTCGCCACCATGCAGGAAGGCACCCAGCGCTCCATGGCGCGGGCGCAGGAAGCCGCTAATTCCCGCCATGCCGTGGCCCAGGATTGGTGCGATTACGCGCTTGATCGCCAGACCGTCACCGGCCCCGGCGGCACCGTGAAGATCTCCAACGCCTACGGCCACACCTGGACCGACAGCTTCGGCAACTACTATCAGACCAACGACCCTAACGCCAACCCCAACGGCGTCCTCTCCGGCAACTGGACCGAGATGACGCAAGTCCACGGCGACGGCACCGCAAAGTAAACCCTAACCGTCTTCCGCTGCACCGTGAGGAATCCGCATGGCCATTGCCGGCCGTCCGCGGAACGGCGCGGGACCCGGCGGGACCTGCTAGGAACTCTACGCCCATCGGCGCCATACATCCGGTTGCCAAGCTATACGTCGCCGAAGTATACTTCTGTAAAGCATAATGTTCAATCGCGATCTCAGCAAAGGCAGCGCCGAGCTTCTGGTTCTCACCCTTCTCGAAGCGCGTCCCCGCCACGGATATGACCTCGGCAAGCTGATCGAAGAGCGTACCAAGGGGCAGATCCGCTTCCGCATCGGTTCGCTCTACCCCATTCTGTTCCGCCTCGAGGATCGCGGCCTGATTGCCGGCCGCTGGCTGGAAAAGTCGGGCGAGCGGCGGCGGCGCCTGTACCGGCTCACGCCCGAGGGGCGCAAGTTTTTGAAGCACCAGCGCAGCGCCTGGGATGAGTTCGTGGCTACCATCAACCAGATCGTGCGGCCCAGCCATGCCTGACTGGACCGAGTACGTTCGGCAGCACCTGCGACTCAGCGGTTTCCGTCCGGAGCGCGAAGCCGAAATCGTCGAGGAAGTGGCGCGCCAGATGGAAGACGCCTGCTCCGAAGCCCTGCGCATGGGCGCGAGCGAGGTGCAGGCGGCCGAGATGGCCCGGCGGCACATCGGCGATTGGCAGGCGCTGGCAAATGCGCTGGCAGGCGCGCATCACGGGAAGGAGTCGATCATGACGGCGTGGCAGCGGCAGACCGGCGACCGCGAACTTCTCGCTCGCGGGAAACCCAGGTGGTTCAACGGCTGGCGGCGGGATGTGATCTACGGCCTGCGGCTGCTGGCCAAAAATCCTGGCTTCGCCACCGTGGCCGTGCTCACGCTGGCGCTGTGCATCGGCGCCAATACGGCGATTTTCAGCGTCATCAATACCGTCATGTTCAAGGCGCTGCCGGTGCGCGATCCGAACCACCTGATGCTGCTCGAGTGGAGCATGCGGTCGGACCCGAAACTCCATAGCCACAGTTCCTATGGGGATTGTGCCCTCGAGGGCGGCGAACACCGCGGCTGCTCGTTCTCCAAACCGTTCCTCCAGGAAGTGCGCGAGCACGGCCCGTTCACGAGCTTGGCGGAATTCGCCGGCGGCGGATCGACGACGGTGAGCGGGATCGGCGGCGTGCATCGCGCCAGCCCGCAGTATGTCTCGGGCGATTATTTTCGGGCGCTCGGCGTGGGTGCGGCTCTGGGACGCGTGCTCATCCCCTCCGATGACCAGCCCGGCGCGCCCGCCGTGGTGGTGTTGACGTATGGCTATTGGAAACGGCAGTTCGGCGCCGATCCATCGATCGTGGGAAAAACGCTGGACCTGAACGGCGTGCCGTTCACGGTGGCGGGCGTCGCGGATGCGGGTTTCGCTTATCTCACGCCCGGTAGTGTGCACGACTTTTCGGTGGCGCTGGGTCAGCGGCGCACTCTGCAGGTTGGCTGGAAGTGGACGCCCAGCCAGGAGGATGCCGGTTCGTGGTGGATTGTGAGCGCCGGCCGGTTGAAGCCGGGAGTCTCCGTGGCTGCCGCCGAAAGCCAGCTCACCAGCCTGTTCGCGTATAACCTGCTGCACGCGGAAAGGCCGATCGCCAGGGCCGAGGATCGGCCGGCCGTCAAACTGCTGCCGGCCCAGACCGGTTTGACGGGGCTGCGCGGGCACGTCTCCACCATGCTGTACGTGCTCATGATCGCCGTGTCCATCGTGCTCCTGATCGGCTGCGCCAACGTGGCGGGCCTGCTGCTGGCGCGCGCGGCGGCGCGGCAGAAGGAGATCGCGCTTCGGCTGGCTCTTGGGGCCGCCAGAGCGCGGCTGGTGCGCCAGTTGCTCACCGAAAGCCTCACGCTCTCCCTGATGGGAGGTGGGCTGGGAATTCTGCTGGCTTATTGGGGCGCGCATTGGCTGGTCGATTTTGCCCTCAACAGTGCCGATTCGTGGTTTCGATTCTCCGCTGACCTCGATTGGCGCGTGCTGGGCTTCACACTGGCGGCTACTCTTCTGACTGGCCTGCTCTTCGGAATCGCGCCTGCGCTGCGGTCGATGCGCGTGGACCTGACGCCGGCTTTGAAAGATACCGTGGGCGGGCTGGGCGGCCGCCAGGGCCGGTTCCGCCTGGGAAATATTCTGGTGGTGGCGCAAGTCGCACTTACAGTGGTCGTGATGGCAGGCGCGGGTCTGGTGGTACGTACACTACAGAACTTGCGCAATCTCGACCCGGGCTTCGCCACCGGCAATCTGCTGACATTCGATGTGGACGCCACTCTCACCAGATATAAAGGCGAGCGCATGGCGGCTTTTTATCGCGATTTGCGGGATAAGTTCGCCGCCATTCCCGGAGTGGCCGCGGTGAGCTATTCGGGTTCGATTCTGCTGAGCGGCAGCCTGTGGTCAACCGGGTTTCACTTGCCGGGAACGCCGCCGAAATCGAGTAAGACCGCGGACTATATGCCAGTTGGGCCCGAGTTTTTCGCGACCATGAAAATCCCGGTGCTGCAAGGCCGCAAGTTTAAGCCGGAGGAGTACGAACTGACGGCGAAGCTGGAGGCCGATAAGCAGGCGCGGGCGAGCGTAGCGGAGCCGGTGATCGTGAACGAAGCTTTTGTGCGCGCCTATTTTCCGCACGTGAACCCGCTCGGGCAGCCCTTCGGCGCCTACGTGCCGGGCGTGAATGGCGATCCCTCGCCGGACGATTCGCCGAGCGCCGGATGGCAGATTGTGGGCGTGGTGCGCGATGCCAAATATGACAGCCTGCGGCGGGCCACCGATCCCACCATGTATGTGCCGGCCTCGGAGGGCGGCTCGTTCGAGTTGCGAACCGCGCGGGATCCCACGGCGCTGGCGCCGGATGTGCGCGATATCGTGCGGCAGGCCGGCAGCGACATACCGGTGGTGAACATGCAGACACAGACGGAAACCATCGAAAGGCAGCTCTTCCAGGAGCGGCTGGTGGCGCGCCTGGCGAGCCTGTTCGGAGTAGTGGCGCTGCTGCTGGCGGCCATCGGGCTATACGGCTTGTTGGCGCACGAGGTGGCGCGCGGCACGCGCGAAATCGGGATTCGCGTGGCGCTGGGCGCGCCCGCCGGCCAGGTGCTCGGACGGGTGGTGCGGCAGGGCGTGGTTCTCGCCGTGATCGGGCTGGCGATTGGCGCCGCGGGATCCCTGGCCGTCACGCGCCTGCTGGGGACCATGCTCTTCGAGGTGAAGCCCGGCGACCCGGTTACCTTGATCGGGGTGAGTCTGCTGCTCATGCTGGTGGCGCTGGCGGCCTGCTACATCCCCGCGCGCCGGGCCAGCCGGGTAGAGCCGCTGGTGGCTTTGCGCCACGAATAACGCCGGTTCAGCCGGCGTAAGCGCGTCCTGCGTTGGGCCCGCAGGAAGTCCGGGGCTCGGCGATCAGAACAGGTACTTGAGCCCCAATTGAATCTGCCGGGGCGGGCGATTCCCGTAAGCGTTTGCCGACAACACTTCGCCGAAATTGGCCGAGCCGAAAACGTGGCTGGGGATGTCGAAATTCGGGTGATTCAAAATGTTGAAGAACTCGCCGCGAAGCTGCACCCGGCGGCCCTCGCGCCGGAACGGAAAATTCTTGAAGAGCGCGAAATCGAGATTGGTAAATGGCGGCCCGGTGAGATTGTTGCGGCCCGACGTGCCGAATACCGTGTAGCCCGCCGCGGTGCTGGCGGGCATGGCGAAGGCACAGGTATTGAACCAGCTCCCCGGCGTTCCCACGGCATCCGCGGCCAGTCCGCCCTGCGCCATCGTGGAGTGGCAGGCCGGATCGGGATTGGCCATGACCGGACCGGCAGCCATTGGATTGGACACCAGATCCGGGCGGCACGGAGCGCCGAACGCCGCCGCGGCGCCCTGGTCCTGGAGGCACTCCGAAAGGTTCACCGTGAACGGCGAGCCCGTCTGCGCCGTTAGAATCCCCGACGTCTGCCAGTTGGCGAGCAGAAAACGGGCCGCTGCGGCTTGTGCCTGACGTCCGGCCGGCAGGTCGTAGATCGCACTGAGAACCGCGCGATGGGCGGCGTTGAAGTCGGAGAGGCCGCGGTCGCCGCGAAGGTTGTTGGAGTCCTGCGGCAGGCCGGATCCAACGCTCCCGCCAAGCGGTGCCGAAACATCGTCGATGGATTTCGAGAACGTGTACGATGTCAAAAAGTTAAGATGTCCGAGGCGCTTCTCGGAGCGGAACTGGAGCGAGTTGTAGCTGCTGTCGGAGCGTGATTCCACGTCCAGGATCGAAGAAAACTGCGGAAACGGCATCACGCCGGTGACCGGATTGGTCTGGTTGAGATCGATCGGGTCCGGCAGATGCGTGCCCTTCGACCCCACATACGCCAGGTCGATCATCCAGTTGGGCCCGGCCTCGTATTGCAGATCGGCGTTCCACTGCTGCATGTAGCCATCCCGGAAATGCCTGTCGATGGTGTTGTTCCAGTTCAGCAGGCCGGGCTGGTTGAAGATCGTCTGAATGGTCGCGGTGCCGGTGTAGTTTGGGTCGATGTACAGGTCGTAGAACGGCGGGTTGGCCCGCGGAAAGATGCTCAGGTTAAAAATGTTGGTGTCGTGAAAAATGCCGTAAGCCGAACGCACCACCCAGCGCTCCGATTTCATCGGCCGCCAGGCCACGCCGATCCGCGGCGCGAAATCGGTGTAAGTGGGATAGTAAGTGGCGCGCGGAACCCCGTCCGTGCCGGCGCGGATGAACTGGCAATCGGGCATCGGCGAGCAGTTCGCCGAGGCGGAGCTGAGATCGGGAACGCTGAAGCGATTGTGCGTCTCGACGGGCGGCTGGTTGTACTCCCACCGCATGCCCGCGTTGAGAACCAGGCGCGGCACCACGTGGATATCGTCCTGTATGTAATACCCCATGCCGGTGCTGCGCAGGCTGTTGAAGGTGTCGCCCTGGACCCGGATGGCGTAGTCCGGGATGCCGACCAGCATCTGCGCCAGGGCAAAGATGGAATTGCCGCAGCCGCCGCATTCGAAATTCCATTCGCCGCGGGCCACGAAATCGAGATAATTGTTCACCTGCATGCTGCGGATGTCGCCGCCGAATTTGAACTGATTGCGGCCGTGATTCCACGCGAAATTGTCCGCCATCGAAACCGTGGTGTCGTGCCGGTCTTGCGGATAATTCACCGGCTCGCCGATGCCGTCGAAGCCATAAACATTCACGTTCGGCGCGCCTAGGTCCACCGGGTTGGTGAGCACATCGGGAAAGCCGAGCTGCGCGTTGATGTCGCGGCCGGAATCCTGTTGCAGCACGCCGGCGCGCATGCGGTTAAAGCCCAGGCGCAGTTCGTTGATGGCGAGATTGGTCAATACGTGGGTCCAACTGAGCCCCGCGTTCTGCCCGGTATTGAGGGTGGTGCTGCCATAGCCGGGAAGGTTCGTGAAGGCGTTGACCGGATCGAACGGATTGAAGCGGTCCTCGTCGAAGATGGCGTAATGCAGGGACAAGGTATCGTCGCGCTCGAAATGGTGGTCCAGTTTCGCGCTGCCGATATGCTCGCTGTTGCGGATCACCGGCGCGGAGACGTAGGTGTTCGAATTGGCCAGGTCCGTGCCGGAGTTGGCGGCGGGGTACAGGTTGAGTACCGCCTGCCCGGCGGGGTCGATCAACGACGGCGGCACCAGCGCGAGAACTTGCTGGATCTGGCTCTGGGAGGGCACGGTGGCGGCGCGGGTGGTGGCCTGGCGGAGCGCCAGCTGTTCGTAGGCGATGAAGAAAAACGTCTTGTCTCTGGCGATCGGGCCGCCGAATGTGGCGCCGAACTGGTTCCGGTCGAAGCGCGGAATGGGACCGCAAGTGCCAGGCACCGAACCAGCGCCGCACGAGGGCAGATCGAAGAAGTTTTTGGCGTCCATGTTCCGGTTGCGCAGGAACTCGAACAGACCCCCGTGGAACTGGTTGCTGCCGCTTTTCAGGATGGCGTTGATCTGCGCGCCGCCGCTGCGGCCGAATTCCGCCGAGTAGTCGCTGGATTGCACTTTGAATTCTTCGATGGCGTCGATCGACGGCAGTGCCACGTACTGGTTGATGTAGGGGTCGTTGTTGTCCACGCCGTCGAGCAGGAAGTTGTTGGATTGCTCGCGCGCGCCGTTGACGCTGAGCGCACCGCCCTGGGTGGAATTCTCGGAGCCCTCCACCGGCAACTGGCTCCCCGGAACCAACAATCCAAAGAAGAGAAAGTTGCGCTCGTTCAAAGGCAGTTCGCGCACCAGCCGCCCGTTCACTACCTGTCCCATGGAGGACGTGTCGGTCTGGACGATCGGCGGGGCATCCGCGACGGTGATTTCCTGGGTGACCATGCCGACCTCGAGCGCGAAATCGACCCGCGCGGTTTGATCGACGTGTACGATTACGTCGCTATAAACGCTGCGGTGGAAACCCGATTTTTCGGCCGTAACGCGATAATGGCCGGGTGGCAGAAGGGCCACCGTGAAATCGCCGTCGTCATTGCTCCGGGTTTCCCGGACGGCGTTGGTTTCCTGGTCGATCACCGAAATCGCCGCCATGGGGACCACCCTGCCGGTGGGGTCGGTTACCGTCCCGGTCACACTGCCGGTCGGTCCGGCAGCTCCGAGCGAAAGTGGGAACGCTGTTGCGAGCACTGCACCCAGCAGGCGAAATCGCACTTTTTCTCTTCTCCGCTGTCCTCAGGTATACCAGATTATGGACGAGGCGCGATTGCCCGCCAAACTCCTCGAAAACCGTGCGGCATTGGGCACGATGGCCCGCCCCACGATTTGCGCAGGGATCTACTCCGCGCGAAACCCATGCGGCATGGAGCAGGATTGCCCGCCCCACGATTCGCGCAGGGATTCCACTTCCCGCGAAAACCGTGCGGCATCGGGCACGATTGCGCCCACGATTCGCGCAGGGATTCCACTTCGCGCGAAAACCATGCGGCATTTGGCAATCCTGCCCGCCGGCCCAGCTTTCCTGCGGGTCGGCCCAGCGGAAAGCCGGCTGCAGCCAGGATCGGCTGCCCTATCCGCGTAACGCTCGTAAACTCCCGCCGCGAGAAAGCGCGAACCTTTGGGGTGCGATAGCGTATATACCAGATATGCAACTCATGGGTAACCTGCGTTTTGCCGTTCGCACGCTGGCGAAGTCTCCCAGTTTCGTGCTGATCGCGGTCGCTTCACTGGCTCTCGGAGTGGGCGCCAATACCGCGATGTTCAGCTACGTCGACGCGGTGCTGCTCCGCCCGCTGCCCGTTCCGGATTCCGCCAGGATCGTCGAGATCGAGTCCACCACGCCCGATACCCGGCTGGGGCGTACGTCCTATCCGGATTACACGGACCTGCGCGACCGCACGAAAACGGTCCGCGACCTGACGTGCTACGACTATTTCTTCGCCGGAATTTCGGCCCACACGAACGAAGTGCCGAAGTATAGCCTCGACGCCATTGTCAGCGGAAATTTCTTCAGCGGGCTGCGCATCCGGCCGGTGCTCGGGCGCGGCTTCCGCCCGGATGAAGATGCGGTCACCGGCCGCGATTCGGTTGTCGTGATCGGCTATCGGATGTGGGACCGGGAGTTCGCCCGCGACCCCGCGGTGCTGGGGCGGCAGGTCCGCATCAATGGCACCAACTTCACCGTGATCGGAGTCGCGCCGGAGAGTTTCACGGGTACGCAGGCGTGGATCAATCCCGATGTTTACATCCCGTTGCACAGTTATCAGCAGGCGATACCCGGCGCGAGCGCGGACTACCTTACCTCGCGGAACAACCGTAATCTGACGTTGTTGGGACGCCTCGGCCCTGGCGCGGGCGTGAGCGGAGCGCAGGCGGAATTGCGTACCATCGCGCGTGGTCTCGAGAGGCAATATCCCGATTCGAACAAGGACCGCACCGTGACGGTGCTCAGTTACCTGAGCGCGCGCTTCGCGAACAGCACCACCGATGCCACTTTGGCGCTTACCCTGCTCGGAATTACCGGATTGGTCTTGCTCATTGCCTGCGCCAACGTGGCGAACCTGCTGCTGGCGCGGGGAACCGGGCGCGCGAAAGAGATCGCAATTCGCATGGCGATCGGCGCTTCGCGGCCGGCACTGGTGTGGCAATTGCTCACCGAGAGTCTGGTATTGGCGGTGTTGGGAGGGATTGGCGGAATCGGCGTCGGCTACTTGGGAGTGATGTTTCTGGCAGCCATTCCGGTCCCTTCCGATTTCCCGATTTACCTGGGCATGCAGATGGACACGAGGCTGCTGATGTTCAGCCTGATGCTTGCGCTCGCTACCGGGGTGGTGTTCGGGTTGGTTCCGGCGCTGCGCGCCACGCGGAGCGATCTCGCCGCCACCATCAAGGCAAGTGACAGCGGTCCGGCGCGGGTCTCGATTTTGCGGCGGCTGGTGACGGGACGGAATCTGCTGGTGACCGCGCAACTCGCGCTGTCGGTGGTTCTGCTGGTGATTTCGACCGACTGCGTTCGCGGATTCCAGGCGGCATTGCGGATCGATCCGGGGTTCCGCATCGACCACACGCTCTTCTTCACGCTCGATCCCAATGTACAGCGGTACGACGAAGCCAGGACGCGGGATTTCTACCGGAAGCTGACCGACCGCCTGCGGCAAAGCGCGGGAGTCATGGGGGTGTCGATGTCGTCCTCCATTCCGTTCAGCACCTCGCAAAATGCGCGCAACTATTACGCGGAAGACGCACAGCCGAGCAAGACCGGCAATGCGCCCAACGCGTTTGCATATAAGGTAGACGAGCATTTCTTCGACGTGGCCGGGACTAAGTTGCTTCGCGGCCGCGGCATCAGCGCGAACGACACCGCAAACTCCCCGCGAGTCGCCGTCATCAACGAACTGCTGGCCAGCAAATTGTTCGGCAAGAGCGATCCCATCGGCCGGCGGTTCCGGCTGGACTCGGTGACCGGTCCCGAAGTGCAGGTGATCGGCGTAGCCAAGCAGGGGATTTACACCTACTGGGCGGAGCCGCCGCTGGAGGCGGTATGGACGCCGTTTACGCAGGATTACAGCTCCCAAATGTGCGTCGAAATGCGTACGGCGGCCGACCCGGCTTCGCTCGCCGAACTGGTTCGCGAACAGGTCCGCACGCTCGATCCTGACATGCCGATTTTCCGCATCAGCACCATGGCCGCATTTTTCCACGATCGCGCCATGATGGGACCGAGAATCATCGCACAGATCGTGACGACTACCGGCCTGATGGGGCTGTTGATGGCGATCATCGGTCTCTACGGAGTAGTCGCCTACGCCGTGAACCGGCGGACGCGGGAATTCGGGATCCGGCTGGCGATCGGCGCGACGCCCACGGGTGTGGCGCGCATGGTGTTGCGGCAGGGCGCGATTTTCACCGCGGTGGGGTTGGCGATCGGCATCGCGCTGGTGGTTCCCATCGCGCGCAATGTGATTCCAACCTTTGTGATCGGGGTCAATCCTTTGAGCGCGCTGGTGCTGCTCGGCGTCCCCGCCATCCTGGCCGGGGCCATGGCGGCCGCCTGCTGGGTTCCCGCGCGGCGCGCCGCGAAAGTGGATCCCACGCAGGCTTTGCGGCAGGAATAAGCCTGCGCTGGCCCATAATAGGAGTGTGGAATCGCAATCCGGCGGGTTTGATCGAACGGTGCTGGGACGCACCGGGCGCGAGGTTTCGCGCCTCGGCTTGGCCGCCAGCTACGGAGTGCCGGGAGCGGCGGTGGAACGCGCCTTCGAGCGCGGTCTGAATTATCTTTACTGGGGCAGCCGGCGGACCGATCCTTTCGCCGTGGCGCTGCGCAATCTGCGGGCGCATCGCGAACGGATGGTGCTGGTGGTGCAGTCGTACGCACGCATGGCATCCATGATGGCCGGAAGTCTCGAGCGAGCCTTGCGGCATCTGCAATACGATTATGCGGACGTTCTGCTGCTCGGCATGTGGAACAAGCCGGTGGCGCCGCGGATTCTGGAAGCCGCCCGCCGGCTGCGGGAGCGAGGCCTGACGCGATTCCTGGCGGTATCGACGCATGCGCGGAAGCTGGTGCCGGCGGTGGCGGCGGCGCACGATTTCGACGTGGTCCACTTCCGGTACAACGCCGCGCACCCGGGCGCGGAGACCGACATTTTTCCGCATCTGCCGGCGGCCGGCAAGCCGGGCATGGTGTCGTTCACGGCGACGAGTTGGGGACAGCTTCTAGGACTGCGGTCCATGCCGGCCCTCTTCAAGGGCGGCTACCGCCTTCCGAAGGGAGAGCGGATTCCGACCGCTACCGATTGCTACCGCTTCGTCCTGAGCCGGCCCGAAGTGGATGTCTGCATGTCGGGACCGGCCGATGCCGGGCAGATGGAGCAGGCGCTGGAAGCCCTGCGGCTCGGTCCGATGAAGGCGGATGAACTCGCGTGGATGCGGCGGGTCGGCCGCGCGGTCGCGGGAAAATAGCGCTATCGCGGGCGCTCCATCTTGAATCCGATGGCCGCTTCGGTGTAATCCGCCACGTAGCCGGCGCGCTGGATGGGATGGGTGGCCAGAAGATCGAAGAGCCCGTCTTTCAGGTAGGCGCGATCGATGTGGACGCCCACCACTTCTCCGATGGTCAGATACTGGTCGAGTTGCGTACCACCGGCGTTTTTCAGCCGGAGAATCTGCACCAGTTTGCATTCCAGGGCTGCCGGAGCTTCCGCGACTCTTGGCGGAGTCACGATCCGGCAGGACGCGGCTTCCAGGTTGGCGAACTCGAATTCGTTCGCGCCGCGGGGAAGGCAAGCGGACGTCTGGTTCATTCTCTCCGCCAGCGGCCGCGTCACCAGATTGCACACGAACTCGCCGGTAGCCTCGATATTCGCCACGCTATCTTTCCAGCCGCCGGAGCTGAACATCACCATCGGCGGCCTTTCGCAAACTGCGTTAAAGAAACTATAAGGGGCGAGATTCACTCGCCCTTCAGCGTCGCGGGTCGAAATCCAGCCGATCGGCCGCGGCGCCACGATCGCCTTGAATGGGTCGTGCGCCAGTTGGTGGCCCTTACCGGGCTCGTAGAAATGGAACTCCGCCATCTGTGCCATCATAGACCGCCACGATCTGCCATTGCTGAGTGGCGGCGCCGCTCGCGGGAGCGAGGGCGCCATTCAGATCGAGCACCATACCACTGGCGCGATCGACGAAGTTGAAATATCCGCTGCCGGCCGAGACCACATTCCATTCCGTTCCCGCGCCGCCCAGCACAATGGAGGCGTTGGCCGCGCCGGCGATCTGGAAATAGCCGTCGTTGTCGCTGACGATGCGCCATTGGCCCAGAACCTGGCTGTTGCTCCGATTGATCAATTCGTAGGCCAGCGTGGGGTCGAGCTTGCCGCCCAATGCGTCCATGCCTTCCAGCAGCGTAGACGATTCGTCGAACAGGGTCAGCCCGTTCCAGGTATAGAGGCCGGTTGCGCCGGGGATGTTCACGCCCGCCGGGTCCCAATACTCGATTCCCATCCCGAGATAATTCGGAAGACCCTTCTCGACCGACTGCAAGTCGAGCAGAAACTGGCGCTGCAAAGACGGCGAGGGCGGCGCGTACCAGGGATCGTTGGCGTCGAATCCGTTTTCATAATGCTCGCCGGTTTCGAGGATGAAAATCGGTTTGCCGATGTTGTTCGCGGCGTTCGTGAGGACCTGCTGCTCGACGGGTTTGGCGCCCGGGTTCGACGCACTCGCTTGAGCCGCGGTCAGCGGGCCGTGATAGATGGGGTAGTAGCTCTGGCAGATAGCGTCGAACGGAACCTGAAATTGACTTGCGAGGGTGAAGAATTGCGTGAGGTCCCAGGCCGGAGTGATGTGAATGCAGGTGAGCGGCGGCGGGATGGCGGGACCGCCGGACGGGTCGGCGGCGGCGTCCGCGATGGCCTGCATGGCGGAGATCTGCAAGGCGGCGAATCCGCCGAAATTCTGGCCGGTCGGGCTGCCGATGGCGCCCAAAAAGCCGGTATCGACTTCGTTGCCGATCGAGACGAGATCGGGCATGGTGCCGGCTTTACGATAAGCGAGGATTTCACTTTTCACGTACGAGTAAAGATCGGCTTGCAACTCCGAGAGCTCGGTATCGCCGGTCCAGGCCGGAGGCACGCTGGCCGACGAGCCGCCGTCGAACAGCAGCGTCAGTTCGATGCTCAGGCCGAGATTGCGGGCGCGCCTGGCGAGGTCGAGATCCTGCGCGTCGGTTTCGCCGTAGCAGGCGTTTCCGGCGCACCCGGGCGCGGAAATATTGGCGTAGGGCGGCACGGAGCTGGGGCGCAGCCGTACCATGTTCACGCCGTGGTACTTCAGCATCTGGAGGACGTCCTGCTGCGCGCCGGCATCGTTCCACCATTGGACTCCGAGCGCCACGCGGGCGGCTTCCTGCTTTTCGAGCAGCGCGTTGTCGATGCCGCGGAAGAATGCCGGACGAAGCAGCCACTGCTGGCTTTGACTGGGAGCGGGGAACGAAGCGGACTCCACGAGCCGCTCGCCGGCGGTATCGAGCAGCAGGCCGGTGGTCTGGTTGGAGATGGTGTAATAACCGTTGGACGTCGCGGCGAGCGCCCACTGCTGCGAGCCGGT
The DNA here is from genome assembly GCA_035509055.1 of Bryobacteraceae bacterium. Lineage (GTDB taxonomy): Bacteria > Acidobacteriota > Terriglobia > Bryobacterales > Bryobacteraceae > PALSA-129. Next base: position 14,694 of record DATJMA010000181.1, read on the forward strand.
GCCCGCGCAGGCATTCTGTACGACGAATCCGCGCCGGGGTTTGATTTTCTCTCGCGCGCGCAGCCGGAAGACCGGATACTCGTCAAGGCAAAGGCCGCTGGCGATGTTCGCGATTTGCCAGGTTCCCGCGGCCGTCTGGTTGAAAATCCAGCGTTGACTGAGGCTGGTGAAACTGCGCGCCAGCACGGCCACCTCGGCGTTGTTCAAACCCGCCTGCCGGCCATCGAGCTGATTGATGAGGTAGTAAGTCTCGCCATTGATGGGTGCGGCGCCGACCGGTTCCGGGGGCTGCCCTTGCGCAAAAGCGCCGGCCAACGCCGCCAGCGCCCAGGCTCCGCGCAATGGAAGAGCCGTTCTCATTTCCCCGCATCGGGCAGCCGCTTGTGCATTTGCCGGTAGAGCGCTTCCAGACGGTCTTTAGCTTGGTGGATATCTTTGAACAGTTGGGTTTCCTTTTCGGCCTCGTCGTTCATTCCCAGCTGGCGGCAAACGCCCGCGAGCCGGTAGTGGGCGTTATCGTTCAGCGGATCGGATTCGACCGCCATGCGCAGGTATTTTTCCGCTTCGCGAGGTTTCTCCATATCAGCCAGCGTGCGGCCCAGGCCGAATTGCGCCTCGGGATTGCGCGGGTTCAGATGGAATGCGCGGCTGTAGCGATCGTAAGCGGCGTTCAGGTCCTGCCGCTGATAAGCGATTCTCCCGAAGATGCATTCGATCCTGGCGCTGTCGCCTTCGAGTTGGATCGCGGCCGCCAGTTCCTTTTCGGTATCGGCCTGTGCCTGCGTATCGGCCGGAGCGGCGGCGTAAATGGCCTCGGCGAGCTCGTAGTGCAAGCCGGGAAGGCGGGGATCCATTGCCAGCGCCTGGCGATAGTGCTGGGTAGCGCTCGCGAGATCGCCCTCATTGATCAAGTGCTCGGCAATCACCACCTGCATGCGGGCCGAGCCCGGCGCGACGATGGCGAGCTTGTTCAAGGTATCGTCGGCCAGTTCGGAATACACGCGATGGGCAAAAAAGAGGACCTCGATGTTATCGGGGTCGAGATCGACCAGCGCGCGCATGACGGAGGCCGCCGCGTCCAGATCGCCCTGCTGATAATCGATGCCGGCGAGTTCCATGCCGGCCTGGATTTGCAGGCCCTTTTCTTTCACTTTGGGGAAGGATTTTTCGAGCAGCGATTGGGCGGAAGCATCGCCCAACCTGGCAGCGCAGATTCCCAGGAGGGCTTGCGTCTTGATCAGCGACGGATCGGCGGCGAGCGCCTGATGGAGATTTTGCACGGCAGTCCGGCAATCGCCGCGGAGGAAATGGATGACGCCGAGATTGGCATTGGCTTCCGGGTTCTTCGGGTCGAGCGCCAGAACGGCGGCGAACTCCCGGGCGGCGGACGTGGGGTCGTTGGCCTTCAGATCGGCCGCGGCTTTTTGGAGGTGGTCGTGGATTTCAGCGGCGCGCGATTGCGCGCCGCCGGGAAGGGTTGTCAGGAACACGCCTAAGAATACGATCGCTGCGCGCAACGGCCGGCGTCTTTTCAGATCGTAGGAGCGCTGACGCGGTGGGTTCCGGTTTAACATCTCAGAACATGATATGCGCTCCCAACTGGATGGTGCGCTGGCCGCCGGCGGGACCGGTGATGACGCCCGCCGTCGGGTCGGCGAGCACGCCGTTGAGGTAGCCGACGTTGGCATCGGGATTGGCGTAGTTCACATGATTGAACACGTTGAACATGTCGGCGCGGAACTCCAGGTGGATGCTTTCCCACGGAAGCGAGAACTGCTTGGCGAGACTCAGATCGGCGTTGAAGAATCGCGGTCCGATGAGAGTGTTGCGGCCGGAATTGCCGAAGGTTCCGAAAGCGGGGTTGGCATACGCCGCGGGATTGAACCACTCGTGGCGATTCGGACTGGATACCTGCGGGTTGCCCACCACCAGCGGATAGAGCGTGGAACCGTTGCTCAGCGAAGAGTCCAGACCGGGATCGATGGCATCCGCCACCGAGCTCTGGATGACCGGGGTAAATGGCGTTCCGGTATGCCACTGGATGATGCTGGACGCGCGCCAGCCGCCGAGGACGGCGTCGGCAACGCCGTGCATATCGAACATGCGACCCTTGCCGAAGGGCAGTTCGTAGATCACCTGGCCCACGATGCTATCGGTGGTATTGAAATCGGAGAGGCCGTAGTTGGCGCCGGGGACGTAAGCATTCTGGTAGACGTCGACGCCCGATCCGTGGCCGTTCCCAGTGCCGGTATCGAGCGACTTCGACCAGGCGTAGTTCACCTGGAACTGCACGCCGTGCGAGAGCCGTTTTTGGGCGCGAATCTGGAGCGCGTTGTAGTTCGACCAGCCATCGTAGATCTGCGCCTGAATGGAATTGAAGATCGGGTTCGGATTGCCGCAGTTGTATCCCGTGCAGCCTAATGCGCTGACCGGCGCCTGATCGATGTTGGTAGCGAAATTCAGGTTTGTACCGTGGGTAAAGACGTAGCTGCCGTCGAGCAGAACGCCGCCGGCGAATTCGTGCTGCACGCTGACCAGCGCCTGCTGCACGTAGTCGATAGGCATGTTCCAGGGGTAATACTCCACGCTGCTGTAGTTGTCGATTTCGGGCGAGAGGGTTTGCAGCGTGGGGAAGACCACCGTGCCGGCGGGCGGTCCCGCGGCCAGTTTGAAGGCATAGCTGCCATAGACGTATCCGCCGTTGCCGTTGTTGTGCGGATTGAAGCCCAGACCGAGCGCGCCATCGGTATAGTTTTCAGCGTCGCGCGGGGCATCGAAGATACCGTAGCTGGCGCGGATGGACCACTTGTCGCGCGGCGACCACGCGATGCCCACGCGCGGCGCGAACTCGTGATAATCGCCGTTCTGGATGGTATCGAGGTTGGAGATGTTTCCACCGTACTGCTTGTCGCTCTGGCCGCCGAAGAGAATGGCGCCTTTGTATTGCCCGTTGTCGGCGGTGTTCGGCAGATTGGGGTCGTAGTTGCCGAACATATTGTGACTCACTCCCCAGCCGGCCTGTGCCTGCCATCGGATTCCCAGATTGAGAGTGAGGTGCGAATTGATCTTGAAATCGTCGCTGCCGAAAACCGACGAGTTCCAGGTGTGCGCGCTGGTGGCATCGTACTCGTAGACGTACCATCCATAGACATCGCCGGCCAGAAAATCGGCATATGGGATGCCAGTGACGCCGCCGTTGAATTCGAAGTTGCCGGAGCTGAGATCGCCCCAGTTGGTGTAGTTCTGGTAGAGCTTGTCGAACTCGCCGCCTACTTTGAGAGTGTGCCGCCCGTGCACCAGCGTGAGGACGTCGGACGCGTTGTAGACGCCCTCGCCGAGAACCGCGTCGATGTTGCCGTTCTGGCCGTTGCCGGCGCCCAATCCCATTCCGCCGACTCCGGCGCCGCTATCGATGGAGATTTTGGGAAATATATTGGCCGGAGCGTTGGTGCCATACGCCGGTTCAAGGCCCAGGGTTTGCGGATCGTTCTTGTTGAGCGAAGGAGGTACGTACTTGTCGAGTTCGCGGCTGCCGCCCAGGCGGAACTCATTCACCATGGTCGGGCTGATGGTGTACACATCGGTAAGCTGGCTGGTGAAATTGTAATTGTTTCCTTCGTCGTACGCCGTGGCGTCATTGGGATAGAGGGGGTCGGGCGGAACATACGATACCACCGTGGGGTAGTAGTTGAAGCTGTAAGAAAGTTTGTTCTTGTCCGTGACGTTGTAATCGATCTTGCCGGTATACCAGGTGCCCAGGTTCGGGCTGCTGCTGTTGAAGATGTAATTGTTGATGGTAGGGCAGGTCTGCGGCGTGCCGGGTCCTACGTTCGCCGGTCCGGGGCATCCCGAAATCCAACCCGGCGCGCTGGCAGCGGGGAAATACGTCTGCAACTTCAGAGCGACCGGGTCGTAGGGAGTGGACAGAATGCCGTTGGGTCCGAAAGCCTTGCCCGTGGAACCTTGGATGCCGTAGAAATCTCCCGCTTCCATCGCCGCCGTGGGATAGCTCCAGAGCCCCGACACCGGAGTTGAAGACGGATTGCGCTGATACGCGAAGAAGAAGAACAGTTTGTTCTTCACGATAGGGCCGCCGACGCTGCCGCCGTATTCGTTCCAGTGCTCCACCGCTTTCGTGCCGGTCTGATTGTAGAAGCCGCGGGCGTTGAGCGCGGTGTTCTGCACGTATTCGAACGCGCTGCCGTGGAAAGTGTTCGTCCCGCTTTTGGTGATCACATTGATGGACGTGAGGCCGTTGCCGTACTGCGCGGGCGCGTTTCCGGAATTGATACTGACCTCGGAGATGGCATCCACCGGCAGGTAGAAATTGCTGCTGTTGAAATCGCGAGGAGCGGTAGCGGAAGAGCCGTCGGAAAGGAAGTTGATGTTGTATCCCTGCGTACCGTTGACGCCGACTCCCTGTCCCGTGGCTTCTCCCGAACCTCCGCCGTTGTTGACGCCGGGAATCAACTGCGTCATTTCGTTGCGCCAGTCGGTGCCGACGATGGGAGCGGTATCGATGGCCTGGGTGTTCAGATCGACGTGCTGGGAAGTGGTTTCGGTTTCCACCAGCGGCCCGGCAGCGTTCACCACAATCTCTTCAGTCGGAGTGCCGACCTGAAGGGAGCCGTCGATTTCTATGGTTTCGATGTGCAACACGATGCCTTCGCGAACGAAATCGCGGAAGCCCGGCTTGGCGAACTTGACGGTATAGTTGCCCGGCGCCAGAAATGGAACGTCGTAGATACCCGACTGGTTCGACGTAGTGGTGTTGATCACACCGGTCTGCACATTCCTGATGGAGACTGCTGCGCCGGGCACGACGGCGCCCGAAGGATCGGTGACGGTGCCCTTGATCTCTCCGGTATTGGCGTTTTGGGCCCGCGCGAAAGGCGCCATCAACACCACAGCGATCCACACGAATTTTCTGAAATCGGTCACTGGAAACCTCCTGCATCTGAAGGTTAAATCTGCCCACGCTACGAGGCGCCGGGTTCACATTGATACGGGTAAATGTTACAACCAGATCGCAGGCCGACAAATCCGCCTAAAGTATGATCGGGGCGCGAATTTACTACCTGCGCTCCGCTACTTCCGCGTGACGAGAAGCACATACCATGTCGTGACGGGATTGCCAATCGCGATCTCCCACCCTGCCGGCGTCTTCCTTCCAACGATGGGATCGCCGATCGGTTTGCCCGAGCCGTCGAGCGCCTTCGCGCAAACCGACTCGGCGCCTTCCATCCCGCGTAGCGTGACGGTGCCCGTCACCGGTTCGATTAACGTGGGCGAATGGCCCTGGCCGCCGTGTACGAGTGCGCTGTGGGCGTCGTTCCATTTCTCGCCGGTGTTGGCCACGCGCGATCCCGCGTTGAGCAGCATTCGATTCGAACGCGCCAACGGCTGATGGTCCATCGAGGTCAGAATGATGGTGGCGAAGTTGTTGGAGATGTCGGCCGCGAGATTCCGCACCGACTTATGGTTCGCCTTGATAAAACCGATCAGCGCCTGGGAACGGTCGGTCTCGATTGTTACGAGTCCGGTGTGGGCATCGGACGCGTACCACTTCAACTCTCCGGTATCGGCGACGTAGGGAGGGCCGGCGGCGGTGAAATGCGCGGTCGGCGGGCCGTTGAACGACTTGATCCGCATTTCATGCTCGAGCGGCAGCGCCAGCGGAAATCCGGGGGTGAAGTAAGGCTGGTCGCTTCCCGGTTTCAGCCCGGAAGGCAGCAGTCCGGAATCCAGCACTTGTTCGATGGAGTACGTGCGCTCCACGGTTTCCCTGGCGGGCTTGACGTCGAATTGCAGAAACATCAGCGCGCCCGCGGCCATTTCGGTCATGCGGACAGGATCGAGAGAGATATCGTACGGATCGCCGATGTAAGGTTTCCAATCCGAATCTTTCTTGGGCTCAAAGGTGTAAAGAATCACCATGTCCCAATCCTGGAAGCCGGCATAGGCGGCCATGATGGGGATGCCCTCGCCGGCGTACTCATTGGGGAAGGGATGATTGGTTTCGCTCACCGTGAACGGCTTGCCCTCCAGCGCGGTGCGCGAAAGCTGCACCACGGTGGAATGCAGAGGGTCGTTCACCATGGGCACGTCTCCCACGCCGACGTACTGACTCCAGTAAATGTGGCCGTCAAGGACGTCGAGCTTGGAGAGGCTCGTCAACATCACCCAGGGCGGATTGCCATGGGAGTGATCGGCGGTGCCGATCAGGGGCTGCTTCACTCCCAAACCACGCAGGTAGCGCTCCATGTCCTGATAGAAGCCGTTTTCCAGGTCCATGAAGAAACGCACTTCGGTTTCGTAACGATCTTTGGGTGCGGTGGCTTTGGCTTGGGAGGAAAGGCGCGGAACCGGCGCATCGCCGGCAACCCCGGCTTCCTCGCGGAGCTTCTGCAATTGCACCGGCGTGAGGTGAGATTTCAGCCAGTCGTTGTAAAGCCGGTCGAGTTCGTCGGCATAGAACTGCGTCGGCGGTTTGAATCCCTGACCGATGCCGTTTTCGTTCAGCATTTCGACGATGGCGATGGCCGGCTCGTTGCGATATTCGGTCCCGGTGTACGGATTGACGTGCGTCAACAGCTTGCGGGCGTACTCTTTTTCCAGCTCGATGAGGCGCTTGTCATAGAGCGTGAGTCCTTTGGCCCATTGCAGCCGGCCGGCATCCGCCACGCCATCGCCTTCCTTGTAAGCGCGGCCTACGTTGAGGTTGAGGTCCATGTAGATGCCGTTCTTCTTCAGTTCGGAGACCAGGAAATCGAGGCGGTCGAGCTGTTGCGTGTCGAAAGCGCGGGTGTCGTTCCGGCTGCCGTCCACGATGCCGGTGGGCGCCCACTTGTCCAGAAAATGCAAGCGGACGATGTTGATGCCGTAGCGCGCGAGCGTGCGGGCCCACATCGGCGTGTCTTCCTTGGGAGGCAGTTCGATCGATCCCGGGCTCCAGTCGGTGAGATGCACGCCCCAGAAGCGGATCCTGTGGCCGTCGGGCTTGACGAAGTGGCCGTTCTGAACCCGTATGAAACCGTCCTTTCCGGCAGGCGCGTCGTGCAGCAACGCGGACACATCGGCCGGAGATGTGGTGGCGGCGCGATGATCCATGACGTAGGGTTTGAGCAGGCTGTCGTCCCATTGACCGAAAGCGGAAAGAGGAATGAGAAGGCCAAGAATATAGCGGGTCATGATTCCCACCCGGGAACAACAGGATTCTAGTGCGCGACGCCGGGCTTGCCATCCATCTAAAGTAGGAGTGGGGGTCTATTTGCCGATGGGGAAGGCGGCGCAACGGTGGTTGGGCGACGTCAGGCGATGTGCCGCTTTGGTGGTGGCGCTGGCGCTGGCCAAGGGGCTGGTTTTCGTCGCCCTCACCGGCGTGGGGCGCGCCCGGCCGTTCATCGGCACCAATGCCCGGGAGATCGTCTTTCCGATCGCCGACAGAATCGTAACGCAACACCGGTTCAACGGCGGCGACAGCCGGCCGGACAGCAAGATGCCGCCGGCCTACCCTTTCCTTGTCGCGCTCCTGAAGGCCGCACATGTGCCGCACATTGCCGCCGGGGTGGTGCTCCTCCAGATGGCGGCCGATGCGGTCACGGCGCTGTGCCTGCTCGCTTGCGGCTGCCTGATGTCCAACGCGCTGGCGGGAGGCGTTGCCGGATTGTTATGGACGCTCTACCCGCCCGAGATCGGCATCTCCACCTGGATCACGCAGGAACCGATCTTCACGGCGCTATTGATTGCCAGCCTCGTCCTGGTTGTCGCCACCCTGCGCGGGCACAAGCGAACGCTGTTTTTGAGTCTGGCCGCGGGAGCGCTGATGGGGCTGGCGACTCTGACGCGCGCGACTCCGCTGCTGATTCCCGCCGCGCTGGCGCCGGCGTGGATCTGGAAAAGGAAATTTGCCGATGCCGTGGTATTTCTGGCCGCCATGTGCCTGTTCATCGTTCCGTGGACCATCCGTAATGCGACGGTGCTCGGCGACCGCATCGTGGTAGCCACCGGAACGGGCAGCGTGTTTCTGCTCGGGTCGGACGACGGCCAGGTTTACACCACGGAGCGAAAGACGGCATTTTTCGATGCCGCTGCCGCGGAAGGCCGGCGGAATGGAATTCTCAAGCCGTATCCGGAATACGAGTCGGCCATCGACCGCTGGTTATTCCGGCTCGGCCTGATGCGCTACCGGGAGCGTCTCCAGACGCGTCCCTGGTCTTTGCCGGAGCTGATCGCCGTCAAATTCCTCAGGCTCTGGTACACCTCCGAGACGGCGCACGCGCGGGCGGAACTCCTGCTGGGCTTGTGCGCGCTTCCTTTCGTGCCGATCGGCCTCTGGCAGGTGTGGCGCTGGCGTAAATCGCAGATGGCGTGCTTTCTGGTTTTCGGTGGAGTGCTAGCCTATTTCATAGCCATGCACGTGGTGCTGCTGCCGCTAGCCCGGTATGCCCTGCCTGTTCATCCGCTGCTGATTCTGGCCTCGGCGTACTGGCTGTGCACGCGCAGCCAACATCCGGCGCCGGCGGGCTCGCCGGTCACCCTGGCGGCCGGACTCCGATTGTGAAAGTGTCGATTCTCATCCCGGTGTACAACGAAGCCTTGACGCTGCCGCTGGTGATCCAGCGGGTTCTGCGGGCGCCGCTTCCTCCGGGTTGCGAACGCGAAGTCATCGTCGTGGATGACGGCTCGACAGACGGCACCGCCGAGTTGCTTGCCCAGTACAAAAACAGCCCGCTGGTGGTGGTTCACTCTTCCGTCCTGAATTTCGGTAAGGGCGCCGCGCTGCGTATCGGAATTGCCAAAGCCACGGGCGACTTCATCCTGGTCCAGGACGGCGATCTCGAGTACAATCCCGAAGCGGATTACCTGAGGATGATCGAACCCCTGGCCGCCGGCGGCGCCGATATCGTCTACGGCTCGCGTTTCCGGCGCGGCGTGAAGGGCATGAAGTGGGCCAACTGGATTGGCAACCGCATTCTGACGTTCACCGCCAACCTGCTGTTCGGCGCCGGCATCAGCGACGAAGCTACCGGCTACAAGGCCTTCCGCGCGGATGTGCTGCGGCGCGTCCGGCTTCATTGCCTGCGGTTCGAGTTCTGTCCGGAGGTGACAGCCAAGCTGCTCCGGGCCGGATACAAAATCCGCGAGGTGACAATCAGCTACAATCCCCGCGGCATCCTGGAAGGCAAAAAAATTCGCTGGGGCGACGGATTGCAGGCCCTCTGGACGCTCATACGCTATCGCCTCGCGCCGCTGTCTTCGTTTGTCCGGGAAGCTTCCGCGGACGCAGCTACCCGCTTCGCGCCGCCGCGACTTAGTAACTAGGTTCGTGGCGCTCCTATTCGTCCAGATTGCCTGCCCTGCTGACCAAACCCAAGGCTGTCTGTATAATGGAAGTCCAATTACCGGGAGACAACATTGGCCGTTCGCATGAAGGATATAGCCGAGGATCTCGGCGTGTCGCTAATGACGGTTTCGAAGGCTCTCCGCAAACACAGCGACATCAGTGAAAAGACCCGCAATCGCGTACTGAAACGGATGCGCGAGTTGAACTATCAGCCCGATTGGATCGCGCGCAGCATGGTCACCGGGCGCACTTTCGTGGTGGGACTGGTCCTGCCGAACCTACACTCGTTCTTTGGGCACGTAGCCAAGTCCGTCGCCCGCAAGTTACAGCCCCTCGGCTATCAGGTGGTGATTTGCGACACCGAGGAGGACGGCGAAGTGGAGCGCCGTCACGTGGACGTGTTGGTCAATCGCCGCGTGGATGGACTGATCATCGCTTCCGCTCAGCGGAAAGGGCGACTGGATCTCTTTCGCATGCTCGACCGCAAGAAGATCCGCTACGTCTTGATTGACCGCATGCTGGTCGGGGCCGGCGCCAACTACGTCGGAGTGAAAGACGACGAACTCGGTGCCATGGCCACCGAACACCTGATCGCGCAGGGCTGCCGCCGCGTGGCCCACATCCGCGGACCGGCGGTAGCTACAGGGCTCGGCCGGCTCGCCGGGTATCGCCGCGCGCTTGCCCGTCACGGTCTCAGACTTAATCCGGCCTATGTCAGCAGCGGTCCCTACGGAGATAACACCGGTTACGACTCCATGCGCGAGTTACTTGGCCTCCATCCCCGCCCCGACGGCGTTTTCTGCTACAACGACCACACGGCCGCCGGCGCGATGAAAGCCATCCTCGAAGCGCAGCTTCGCGTTCCGGACGATGTGGCAGTCATCGGCGCCGGCAACGTGCGATATTCCGACCTGCTCCGCGTACCGCTGTCCACCATCGACCAGAGCTGTTCGGCAATCGGCGAAACCGCGGCCGATCTTCTGGTCAATTGCATGGACTCGCGGAAACGTTCTCCCGTCCGCCAAATCCTGATACCGCCGCGGCTGGTGGTCCGGGCGTCCAGCCGGCGCAAGGAATAACGTGCCGGCGCCCGCCATCCACCGCCGGCGTTTCCTCGAGACTGCGCTGATGGCCGCGTCCGCCCGCACCGCCCCGGCACAATCGTTCGACCTCGAAAGCTTCGAGCGGGACCGTGTCCTGCGCGCGGCCAACGGCTACTTAGCCGAGAATCCGATTACCGTCACCGCTTCCCATTCCCCACGCAGCGCCGGCGGTCTCCACGATTTTTTCTCCGAGGCCGATTACTGGTGGCCGGACCCCAAAAATCCCGGCGGTCCGTACATCCAGCGGGACGGCATGAGCAACCCCGATAACTTCGTCGAGCACCGCCGCGCGATGGTGCGCTTGAGCCTGATCGTGCCGGCGCTGGCCGCCGCTTATAGGATTACGCGGGCACGCCGGTATGCCGGCCACGCCGCGCGCCACCTGCGCGCCTGGTTTATCGACGGCGCCACGCGGATGAATCCGAATCTGCAATACGCGCAGGCCATCCAGGGCATTTGCACGGGGCGCGGCACCGGCATCATCGACACGCTGCACCTGGTGGAAGTGGCGCGCGCCGCCTCGCGCGTGGGGCTTTCCGCGTCCGATCTCGGCGGCGTGAAGAACTGGTTCGCCCAATACACGGAATGGATGACCACCCATCCTTACGGGATCGCTGAACGCGATACCAGGAATAATCACGCGACGTGCTGGGTGGCGCAGGTGGCCGCGTTCTGCGAACTCACCGGCAACGCGCGGCTGAGCGATTCCTGCCGCGACCGCTTCCGGACCGTCCTCATTCCCAAGCAAGAAAAGGAGGACGGCAGTTTTCCCGAGGAACTGCGCCGCACCAAGCCCTATGGCTATTCGATCTTCAACCTCGATGCCCTGGCCATCATCGCCCAGACGCTTGGCCTGTGGCACTGGAACCTGGCGGATGGCCGCGGCATGGAGCGCGCCGTGCAGTACCTGTACCCGTTTCTCCTCGACAAGAAGAAATGGCCGCTACCGCCCGACGTAATGTACTTCGACCGGTGGCCGGTCGCGCAGCCTTCCCTGCTGTTCGCGGGGCTGGCGTACCACAAGCCGGAATATATCGCGCTCTGGCGCAGGCTCGACCACGACCCGACGGTGGAGGAAGTTCTCCGCAATTGGCCGGTGCGCCAGCCGCTGCTCTGGGTGTGATTCCGCCTACTGCCCCGCGGGAGCGGCCGATGCCTCTTTGGGCGCGGTGGTTTCGGTCTTGGTCGGCACCAACTCCTTGAGCGAATGATCGGTGAGCTGCTTGTTCACCGACGGCAATGTCGATTTCAGCAAGGCATCGAGTTTATTTTGCTGCTCCACGAGTTTGCCGTTGAGAAGCCTGAAGACTTCGTACGACGCGGTGGTCGGTTTGCCATCGCCGTGCTCGACACTCGAACCGAGGGCGGCGATTTTGTTGTTCAGCTTGATGGGGAAATTCAGCGGGTCCTGCCCGCTGCGATTGCGCACCTGGTAGACATCTTCCTCAATCTCGGTCAGCTTCTCGCGGAAAGCGTCGAGCGAGGCTTTCAGAGCGGCGTCGCTGTTGGATTTCAGGCGGTCGTCCATCTGTTTCTTGAGCTCGCGGACTTCGATGACGATTTCGTCGGCGTGGGTGAGGTCGTCGCGGATCTTGAGGGCGAGCGCGAACTGTTCGGCCAGATCGGCGACAGTGACGCTGTCGAGGCGCGGGTCCTTCTCGACGACGAGTTTTTCCGTGTAGCTCTTGCCGTCGGCGGTGAGGCGCACCGAATAGGCTCCGGGAACGGCTTCCGGCCCTTGGGTGTTGCCGCTCCAGAGAATCATGCCTTCGAACGTTTTGGCGGGCGGATAGCGCATGTCCCAGGTGAAGCGGTTGAGCCCGGCTTTATCGGGCGCGTTCACCACGCCACCGCGGCCGCGGCCGCCGCCTCCGCCGGCGAACTCGCCCTCGGCTGCCGGTGCGGCATCGGCGTTTTCTCCGCCGCGTCCACGGCCACCCCGCCCGCGGCCGCCGGCCTGATCGTTGGGCGTGCCGGTGAAGGTACGGATCACGGCGCCTTTGGCGTCCAGGATGTCGATGGTCACCTTCTCCGCGGGCTTGGCGAGGTAGTAATCGATGCGCGCCGGGGCGACGTTGCGCGCGGCTTTAGGGGGAGCGAAGAGATGGGCGGTTTCGCTGCCGATAGTGGGTTTCAACTGGCGCAGCGGCGTGATGTCGTCGAGGATGTAGAAGGAGCGGCCGTGGGTGGCGATCACCACGTCGTTGCCCTGGATCACGATATCGGACACCTGCACATCGGGCAGATTGAGGCGCAGCGACTGCCAGCCAGCGCCATCGTCGAACGAGACGTAGATGCCGTGCTCGGTGCCGGCGAACAGCAGACCCTGGCGGACAGGATCTTCGCGAATGGCGTGAACGAAATCGTCATCGGGGATACCGTTGACGATCTTGGTCCACGTCTTGCCGTAATCGGCGGTTTTGAAGATGTAGGGCTTGCGGTCGTCGTTCTGATAGTTCTTCACCGCGACGTAGGCCGCGGCGGGATTGTGGGGCGAGGCTTCGATCAAGCTGACGCGCCCGAAATCGGGCATGCCGGGCGGCGTGATTTTGGTCCAATGCGGCTTGGCGGAATTGGCGTCGCGGCTGATGAAGACGAGGCCGTCGTCCGAGCCGGTCCAGATGGTGTTCAGGTCTTTGCGGGAGGGCGCGATGGTGAAAATGGTGCCGTAGATTTCGGGCCCGTTCTGGTCGTGAGTGATGGGGCCGCCGGAATCGCCCAGCGTTTTGGGATCGCCACGCGTGAGGTCGTCGGAAATGCGCGTCCAGGAATGGCCGTCGTCGACGGTCTTCCAGAGATGCTGCGACGAGGTGTATAAGATCTCCGGATTCACCGGCGAGAACACGATGGGGAAAGTCCACTGCCAGCGCTCGGGCAGGGAGCCGGCGCTCTCGCCGGAGAAAAACAGCGGGTAGACCTGGACGTCTTTGCTGTAATTGGTGCGGCGGTCGTAGCGGGTGAGGAGCGCGCCCTGGCTGCCGGCGAAAAAGATGTTGGGGTTTTTCGGGTCGGGCGCGATGTAGCCGCTTTCCCCTCCGCCCACGCCATAGGTGGTGGCGCCGCCGCGTCCACCCCCACCGCCGCGCCCTCCGACGGTGGCGGTACTGGGCGTGCAGATGGTGGAGCTGTCCTGCTGCGCGCCGCAGACGTGATAGGGGATCTCATTGGTGACGGCGACGTGATAAAGCTGGGCAGTGGGGTATTGTTGGCCGGTCCACGTCTGGCCGCCGTTGACGGAGACATTGCCGCCGCCGTCATTGCTGTTGATCATGCGCTGCGGGTTGGCGGGGTCGATCCAGAGGTCGTGATGATCGCCATGCGGCGCCTGGATGGTGCGGAAGGTTTTGCCGCCGTCGGTTGAGCGGTACATGCTGGTGTTGAGCACGTAGACGGTGTCTTTGGCTTGGGGATCGGCATACACGCGGCTGTAATAGAAGGCGCGCTGGCGCATGGTGCGATTGTCGTTGATCAGTTTCCAGGTGGCACCGGCGTCATCGGAGACGTAGAGCCCGCCCTTTTCGTTTTCCACCATGGCGTAGACGCGATTGGAATCGCCGCCCGAGACGGCGACGCCGATTTTGCCGATGATGCCGGAAGGCAGGCCGGGATTGCGGGTGATTTCGGTCCAGTGATCGCCGCCGTCGGTGGTCTTGAAAAGTCCGCTGCCAGGGCCGCCGCTGGTCAAGCTCCACGGCGTGCGATTGACGTCCCAGATGGCGGCGTAGAGGACGTTGGGATCGTGCGGATCGAAGACCAGATCGACGGCGCCCGAATGGTCGTCGCGGTAGAGAATCTTCTGCCAGGTGGCGCCGCCGTCCCTGGAGCGGAAAACGCCGCGCTCGGTGTTCTTGCCGTACGGATGGCCGAGTGCGGAAACGTAGACGATATCGGGATTGGTGGGATGGACGCGGATGCGTGAAATGGCCTGGGTGTCCTGGAGTCCGACATTCTTCCAGGTTCGGCCGGCGTCGGTGGATTTGTAGACGCCATCGCCCTGCATGATGTTGCCGCGCAGCTCCGTCTCGCCCATGCCGATGTAAACGACGTCGGGATTCGATTCGGAGACGGCGACGGCGCCCACCGAGGAGCTGTGGATCTGGTTATCGGTGACGGGGCGCCAGGTGGTGCCGCCATCGGTGGTTTTCCAGAGTCCTCCGCCGGTCGCGCCGAAATAATATTCGTTGGGTCGCGAGGAACTGCCGGCGCAGGTGATGGAACGGCCTCCGCGCAGCGGGCCGATGCTGCGCCACTGGAGCGCGCCGAAAACCGAGGCCTCATAGGTAGCGGCGGTGAGCGCCGCGGCGGCGAAAATGACATACGCAAGGGATAGTTTCCGCATGGAGAGGCATTATATCGAAACAGGCCGGTTTATTCCGCAAGCTGCTGGAGGCGGGCGAGCTCGGCGCGGAGATTGCGGCGATAGCGCGCGATGAAGACCAGGAACAGCGGAGTGGCGATGGCGAAAACCACTGCCGGCGCGGGCACGCGGCGGGCGGGATCGCGATAGAGCCAGGCGAGGCAAAAGATCATCTCCGTGAAGTAGAGCACTACGGCGAAGCGCGTCGCGGCCAGTTTTCCGCGGGCGCGGCGGATGGAGAGATCGATGAACTCGCGGGTGGCGATGGCTGCCGGGGACCAGGCGCCGCGGCGGGTAACGAGGCTCGCAGTCCATGCAAAAGCCAGGAAGAGCCACACGGCGGCGGCGAGAATCCACATTTCGGCGGCCGGTTGGCGCGCGGCCAGCAGGATCGATCCGCCGCCCATGGTCACGGTGACGAGCAATTCGGCAGCGAGCACGATCCGCATATTACGCGTGCCGCGCGCCACTTTGCGCCGCAGGTCGCCGGGGACTTCGGCGGCCGCCTGCCACTCGGCGCGCCAGCTTTCCAGTTCCAGATCGGGCTTCATCCTTTCACCTCGATGGCTTCCCGCAGCATCTGGCGTGCGCGGGTCAAACGCGCGCCCACGTTATTTTCCGAGATGCCCAGCACCTGCGCGATTTCGGCATAGTCCATTCCTTCGAGCATGAGGGTCACCACCTGGCGGTAGAGCAGGGGCAGCGCGCGCACGGCGCGGCGCAGGCGCTCGCCCTGCTGCTCGCGCGCGAAGCCGGCTTCGGGATTGGGACGCGTATCGGGGATGTCGATGGCTTCGGCGGCGGGCGGGCGGCGGCGGGTGATGTGGCTCACGGCGCGATTGTGCGCGATGCGGAAGAGGAAGGTGCGTTGGGAGCATTCGCCACGGAAGCGCGGGAGGCCGCGCCAGATGCAGAGGGCGATCTCCTGCACCAGGTCGTCGCGATCGGCGGCGGAAGAGGTGTAGCTGGCGGCGAGGCGCGCCAGGGCGGGGCCGTTTTCGGCCAGCAACCGGTCGAAGACGCGTTCGAGTTCCGCCCGTTCCACTGCCGCCAAATCGCCCTCCGGAAGCGCGCCATCAGCCGCCGTAGACGACATCGTCCTGCTCCAGACGGCGGGCTGCCGCTATGATCGCCATGGCGGCCGCGATGGCGGTGGCGAGGCCGATTGCCGCGATGGCGGGCCAGTCGGAGGGCGCCCCACGCATGCCGGCTTCGATCAGCAACTGATGCCCGGCGACCGGCACGAATTTCCACCATCCCTGGCCGGCCACGGGCGAGAATACCATAAACATCCCGGCCATCATCGGCAGGAAGACGAGCATCGAGAGGTAGGTATGCGCTTCCTTGACGCCGCGGCAGAGGGTCGAGATCCAGATTTCCAGCGCGGCGGCGAGGAAGCAGAGCGGCGGCAGCAGGAAAGCGAATGCGGGGGACGGAACGCGGCGGAAGAGCAGCGCGAACCCCGCCAGGTTGAGCGCGAGACCCGCGGAATCAAAGGCAGAGACGGCGAGCCATTTGCCAAGCACGAGATCGCGCCGCGTGACGGGATGCATCAGCAGCGGCACCAACGACCGGCGCTCGCGTTCGCCGGCGATGGCGTCCATGGCGACGTTCACGCCGCCCACGAACGCGGCCACCAGCGTGAAGACCGACATCATGGCGATGAGCACGCGGCCGGCATCGTGGATGGCGAACGAGACCATGCCGACCACACCCGGTCCCATGAGCGAATAAAGGGCGGCGGAGGCGACGGCGCGGCGGTCGCGCCATCCGTCCGTCAGTTCTTTGGCGGCGATGGTAAGAATTGGGTTCATGCGGCCGCCTCGGGAGCGGTGGTGAGAGCGACGAACGCGTCTTCCAGGTTGGCGGCGGCGGCCCGCTCGCAGACTTCGGAGGGGGTGCCTTGGGCCACCACGCGGCCGCCCGCGAGGATCACGATGCGGTCACAGAGCGCCCGCAATTCCTCGAGCACGTGGCTGGAAAATACGATGCAGGCGCCGGTATCACGCTTGCGCCGGAGCAGAACGCGGAGCGCGCGGACCGAGGGAATATCGAGACCGCTGGTGGGCTCGTCGAGGAGAAGATTGCGCGGCGAGTGAACCAGCGCGCGGGCGAGCGCCGTCTTCATGCGCTCGCCTTGGGAGAACCCGCCGGTGGGCCGATCGGCGATGGATTCCATACCCAGAAAGGCGATCAGTTCTTCGATGCGGGCGCGCAAAAGGCTGGTTGGAATGCGGTGGAGGCGTCCGGAGAAGGCCAGGGTTTCACGCGGCGTCAGTCGCGAGTAGAGGCCGGCATGATCGAGCATGCCGCCGGTAACGCCATCGGCGCGTATCTTGCCGGAATTCGGTTTCAAAACCCCGCAGAGGATGCGGAGGGTGGTGGATTTGCCGGCGCCGTTAGCGCCGAGCAGTCCCGTAATGGCCCCATCGGGCGCATGGAACGAGACATCCCGGAGCGCGGGGACAGCGCCGAATTGTTTTTGGAGGCTGCGGACTTCGATCATGCCGACCGTATAGTCCGGGGCGGTGGCAATTCCTTACAAGCAGGGCTGCTTTTTGCCGGACCGCTTGAGGAGCAGGTGGGAATCGCTGGATGGCAGGGGCGCCATGGGACCGGGCGGCCCGCCGAAGAAGTTGTGGAGGCGCTCCAGGGTGTCTTTCAGGTCCTTCCAGCAGGCGGCCATGAGGGCGATAGACAGAAGAACGAAGAGGACATCCGAAAGCGGCATGACGTCCACTATCATACTCGGGGTGGGATATATATCTGCCTGTTGATTGGCACCGATGCCGTGGCGGTCCGCGCCAAGTCTTCGTGGCAGCGCCGCCATCAGTGAATGGTGTTATTCTCTGGGCGGTGAATTTATGAATCGTGAGCGATTCTTCCATTTGAAATGCGCGAAGCTGGCACTCCTGGTGACGGTGGCCGCTTTGCCCGCCGGCAGGCTGCTGGCCGACGAGGGCATGTGGATGCCACAGCAGATTCCGGAACTGGGAGCCCGGCTGAAAGCCCTGGGCTTCGCCGGCGACCCGAAGGCGTTCGCCGACCTGACCGGGCAGCCCATGGGAGCGGTCGTGTCCCTGGGAGGCTGCACGGCGTCGTTCGTGTCCCCGGATGGCCTCATCGTCACCAACCATCATTGCGTCATGGGCGGATTGCAGTTCAATTCCACTCCGCAGCACAACCTGCTGAAGGACGGCTACCTGGCCAGGACCCGCGACGAAGAATTGCAAAATGGGCCGGGATCGCGCGTGTGGGTAACCACGTCGGTTGTCGAGGTTACTAGTGCCATTACCGGCGGAATCGACGCCAAGGCAACCGATCGCGAGCGGTACGAAGCCATCGAGCGGAAGATCAAGGAGCGGGTGGCATCCTGCGAAAAGGACGGGCATCGCTGCAACGTGGCGGCGTTTTTCGGCGGGCTGAAATATTTCGAGATCGCGCAGATGGAGATCAAGGATGTGCGGCTGGTCTATGCGCCCGCCGAGGGAATCGGCGTCTTCGGAGGGGAGACCGACAATTGGCGCTGGCCGCGGCAAACCGGCGACTGGAGTTTTCTGCGCGCCTACGTGGGCAAGGACGGAAAACCAGCTACCTACTCCAAGGAAAACGTCCCGTACAAGCCGAAGCACTGGCTGAAGATCGCAACGCAAGGCATCAAGCCCGGAGATCTGGTGTTCGTGACCGGATATCCGGGACGCACCCAGCGGCACCAGACTTATGAGGAAGTGAAGGAGACCACGGAGTGGACCATGCCGCGGTCGATTCGCCTGGCGCAGGAGCAACTGGCGATTATCGACGTGCTCGCGAAGGACCCGGCTATTGCCATCAAGCTATCCGGGCGTGTGCAGGGACTGAACAACGGCTTGACGAACCAGAAAGGCATGCTGGAAGGTTTGGTCAAAGGCGGCAGCCTGGCCAAAAAGCAGGCGCAGGAGCAGGAACTGGAAAAGTGGATTGACGCCGAGCCGGGCCGCCGGAAGAAATATGGCGATGTGCTGCCCGCGCTCCGCGCGCTTCAGGCGGAAAGCGAGAAAGCTCGGGAGCGCAACGCCGCCCTGGCGACCCTGGTGAGCGCGTCGAGTTATTTGAGCTCGGCGCAGGCGCTTTATCGCCTTTCGGTGGAGCGCCCCAAGGCAGACCTCGATCGCTTGCCCGGATATCAACAGCGCGACTGGCCCAGAATTCGCGAGGGCCAGGAGCGCCTCCAGCGCACCATCGACGTGACGGTCGACCGGGCCCTACTTCGCTGGGCGATGGGAATTGCCGCCGCGCTACCGGACGGCCAGCGGATTGCCGCGCTCGACGGAGCCGCGGACCTGAGGCCGGGGATGTCCAAGGCGGATGCCGCTCATGCCATCGACGCGTACCTCCAGAGGCTTTTTGCGGGCACCAGGCTCGGCGATGCTTCGTTCCGTATGGGGCTGATCGACAAGAGTACAGCCGATCTCCTGGCGACCAAAGATTCGTTCCTCCTGCTGGCGGCAGCGCTGGACCCGCTCGCGGAGGCGAACCGGCAGGCGGCGAATGCCCGTGCCGGAGCGCAATCGCGTCTCGCCCCGCGCTACATGGAAGCCATGCTGGCCAAGGCGGGCGGCCTGGTCGCGCCCGACGCCAACGGCACGCTGCGGGTGACGTACGGGCAGGTGAAGGGCGTGGACGCGAAAGATGGCCTTTATTACAAGCCGCAGACCACGCTCGCGGGAATTTTACAGAAGAACACCGGCGAGGGCGATTTCGACGCCCCCAAACATCAACTGGACGCCATCAACGCCCGTTTCCGCAAGCCCACGCCATACCTGGATCAGGCGCTGCACGATGTCCCGGTCAACTTTCTTTCCACCGTGGATACCACCGGCGGCAATTCCGGTTCTCCTACGCTAAACGCCAAGGGCGAACTGGTGGGATTGCTGTTCGATGGCACGTATGAATCGGTTGCCAGCAACTTCCTGTTCGACCCGGTCAGCACGCGCTCCATTCACGTGGATGTCCGCTACATGCTGTGGAACATGGCCGAAGTAGATGGCGCCGCCAACCTGCTGGCGGAGATGGGGATCTCGCCGGTGGAATCGGCACGTCCGGCCCCCGGCAGCAAATAAGCGGACCGCCATTATTTTTAGAAATAGAGATCCGATTTTGCTGGAATTCCTGCGTATCGTTTTGAAGCCGCTTTGCGAAGTGGATTCCCGGAAAATCGGAGGAAAAGACGGGCGGCGGTGTCTTGCCGCCCGTCTCTATTTAACGGTTCGGGATTTGCCGTGCGGTCGCGGCGTCGCCGGCTGACGGCACACCGACACCTGACCGCAACGGAGCGGCAGTTTAGCCTGTTCGGGACGCCGGTAAGTGACCTTTCTCACCATTTCGCCAGGTTCGTAATCGCACCGCTAACTTATTTGCTGTCCGAATATTACCTCTCTACTAGTAAAAACTGCAGTGGATCTTAAGTAATAGCATCCCGCTTAAAGGTTGATATTCCTATAACTTCTCCCAGTGGCAGCCGGAGTGCCTAAGAATGATGCAGTAAGGCTGTTTGGGCCATGCCCGGACGCCATCGACCGACTGAGGAAAGGAAAATTCATGATAGTGCATCGCATCATCCACTCGCGGAAGACAACTACGTTGGCATTGGGTGCCATGTTTGCCGCGGGCCTGTTCACCGTTAGCGCGCGGGCCGATGAATGGACCAAGAGAACCACCCTTACCGTGAAGGAACCGATTCAGGTATCGAATGCCGTTCTGCAGCCCGGCAAATACGTGTTCCGCCTGATTCTGAACGGCACGCTCGGCGTCGACCGTCACGTGGTTCAGGTTTTCGACGGCAAGGAACAACACATCATCGAGACGGTCGTGACGCAAGCCACGATTCGTCCGCATGCTACAGGGACAACGCAGTTCACGTGGTGGGAGACACCTCCGGGAACCGCCCGGGCGCTTCGCGACTGGTATTATCCCGGCGAGACAACCGGGGATGAATTCCCATACCCCAAACAGGCAAAGCTGGTAGCCACGGTGGTGCCGCCGCCGCCCATGAACGCGGCAAGCTCCGAAACCACTACCACTACCGCTGCGCCGCCGGAACCAACCCCCGCGCCGGCTGAAACTCCCGAAGCTCAGCCTGAACCCGCCCCGCAGCAACCCGCCGCGGCTCCGCCCGCGCCCGCCGAGACCCCGGCGCCCGCGCCCGCGGAACTCCCCAAGACGGGCAGCCAGTATTCTCTCATCGGTCTGTGCGGCATCGCACTGGCCGGACTCGGCGGAACGCTGCTACTCAAGCGGACAGCGTAATATGAAGCGAGGCGTTGGAAGAGATGGAACGGCGAACGGCAATCCGGAATCTGCTGATTGCCGGCGCCGCTTCCATCGTCCGGCGCGGCAAGGCGCTTGAACCGCAGAACGAGCCGGGATCCACGTTCCGCAGCGATGTCCGCCTGGTAGTGCTCGATGTCAGCGTGAAGGATCGCGCGGGCGGGTTCGTTCCGGGGTTGACCAAGGACAACTTCAAAGTCCTGGAAAACGGCTTGCCGCAGCCCATCGTGGTTTTTGCGCGCGAGGATCTTCCCGTTACAGTCGGCATCCTGGTGGACGAAAGCCGCAGCATGTTGCCCAAGCGGCCCGATGTGCTCATCGCCGCCCGGACGCTGATTGCCGAAGGGAACCGCGACGACGAGATTTTCGTTCTCAAGTTCAACGACACGGTGCGGCGAGGTTTGCCGGCCAACCAGCTATTCTCCAGCGACATGAAAGCCCTCAACACCGCCCTGTACGTGGGGCGGCCGGAAGGCAGAACGGCGCTCTACGATGCGGTCTTCGACGGCCTGAGTCAGCTGGAACTCGGGCACCGCGATAAGAAGGCGCTCGTGCTCATCAGCGACGGCGGCGATAACGCCAGCCATCATGACCGCCGGGAAATTTTTCAGAAACTCGATCGCAGCATCGCCACCATTTACGCCGTGGGTCTGTACGACGAAGACGATTCGGATTGGTCTCCCGGCGTGCTCAGTCACCTGGCTCGAGTCAGCGGCGGCGAGGCCTACTTCCCCCCCACTTCCAGCGATATGACCGAGGTGTGCCGCGCCATCGCCAAAGATATCCGGACACGATACACCGTCGGCTATGCACCGCCGGCTTCGAACGGCGGATCCCTGCGGCGGATTCACGTGAGCGTCGCCGCGCGGGCACACGGCAGGCTGATTGCCCGGGCGAGGACGCAGTATCGTTATGAAGAAGCTCCGCCGGAGAGCAAATAGCGCCCCGGCTAACGCGGAACAGCCGCCACGGGGGCGTTTCTGCGCGCGCGGCTCTGGCGGTCGAGTTTGAGGAGCGCTTCGGCGATCTGATTGACGGTGTGTTCTTCCTCTTCGCGGTTGGTGGCGGAACTGCGGAGGGGGGAAAGGGTGAGGTGGACCAGTTCGTGGACCACAGTCAGTTCCATGTCGCTTAACGCCGCGGGACACGCCATCTTATAGTCGGAAATGGACAGCACCCGGACCACCGCGGTTTTCGTCGGCGTGTCCCAGTGGATGTTGCCCAAGGTTTCCGGCTTTAACTCGCTGGGATGCGAGGCCACCACCGAAAGCTTCCAGTCCTGAAGATTCAGCCGTTGCTGCCAGAATGCGAGCCTGGCGTTCAGGAATTCGTTGGTAGATGCGAGGTCGCATGGCGATACGGCGGCGCGCGCGGGGGTGCTGGCGAGAATGGCGCAAAGGAAAACCAGCGGGAAAAACGGGAAACCGAGGGCAAAAACGGGGCGATACCGTACGGACATCCGTTACATTGTAGCGTGTGTCACAGAAAATCGCCCCTGGAATTTGCTGGTTTCCGCCGTTGCAGGGAGAGGACTCATTGATGTATGGTTTGGGACAATCGCCATGACGCAAAAGCTTCGCATCGGGCTGTTCGCCATCGGCCTGGATGCATATTGGCCGCAATTTGACGGCCTCGGACCGCGGCTCCAGCGGTACGCGGCCCAGGTAGCCGAACGATTGGCGCGGCCGGAGGTCGAAATTGTCAATCTCGGCCTGATCGACAATCCGGAAAAAGCGGTTGACGCCGGCCATGCCTTCCGGCGTGCCGATATCGACCTGCTCCTGCTGCACGTTACTACCTATGCGCTGTCCTCCACGGTGCTGCCCGTGGTGCGGAGAGCGAAGGCACCGGTCCTCATTTTGAATCTGTCTCCCGGCGCGGCCATCGATTACGCAAACTTTAACGCCATGCCGGATCGCGGAAAAATGACCGGCGAGTGGCTGGCGTGGTGCCAGGCCTGCCCGGTGCCGGAGATCGCCAACGTATTTCGCCGCGCCAACATCCCGTTTTTTCAAGTCACCGGCATGCTGGAAAACGACCCCACGGCCTGGAACGAAATCGGCCACTGGCTGGATGCCGCGGCGGCGGCCCACACGATGGAGCACAATCGCCTGGGCGTCATGGGCCACTACTACGGCGGAATGCTCGACGTTTACTCCGATCTGACGCTCCAGTGCGCCGCTTTCGGCGGGCATATGGAACTCGTCGAGGTGGATGAACTGGCGGCCGCGCGCGAGGCGGTGGCGGCATCGGAGGTGGTGGACCGGGTCGAGCACTTCCGCCAGGATTTCGACATCCGGGCCGATTGTCCACCGGATGAGCTGGCGCGCGCGGCGCGGACTTCCGTGGCCCTCGACCGGCTGGTGGAGCGGCATCGCCTGGGTTCGCTGGCCTACTATTACTCGGGCGCCGGCACCGCCAACGAAGACGCCATTAGCTCGATCATCCTGGGCGCCAGTTTGCTGACCGCGCGCCACGTTCCCGCCGCCGGCGAGTGCGAAGTGAAAAATGCGCAGGCGATGAAAATCATGGACGCATTGGGCGCCGGCGGGTCGTTCACGGAATACTACGCCACCGATTACGCCGACGACGTGGTGCTCATGGGCCACGATGGTCCCGGGCACCCAGGGATGGCGGAAGGCAAGATCCGGGTGAGGCCGCTCGGCGTCTATCACGGTAAAGTTGGGCGCGGGCTTTCCGTCGAAATGTCGGTGAAGCACGGCCCGGTGACGCTGCTCTCGGTAGTGGAAGCGAGCGGACGGGTCAGGCTGGTGACGGCGGAAGGGGAATCGGTGGCGGGTCCGATTCTGAACATCGGCAACACCAACAGCCGCTACCGATTCCCGCCCGGCGCGCGCCGCTTCATGGAAGCGTGGAATGCCGAAGGTCCGGCCCATCACTGCGCCGTGGGCGCCGGCCACATAGCCGCTAAAATTGTAAAGCTCGGCGCGCTGCTCGGGATGGAGGTAGTCCAGGTCTGCTGAGGCCTTCCGCCGGCGCGATCCAGTTGCTATGGTTTGGCCATGCGCCTCGCCCGCGTCTCCGCCGCCGCTCTGTTGATTGGTGTTTCGGCTTTCGCCCAGAGCGTGCCCGAACTCGAAATCAAATGGAACGCCGTTTCCCGGGTTTCGCAAACCACGCCCACTCTCCAAGTGGTAGTCAATCCGCCGCTGCGCCGCGGATCCCCCATTCACGATGCCGCTTTCCGCGCCCTCCACGATCTCGGCGCGGATTATGTCCGCTACGTCCCCTGGCTGCCCTACCCCAGGCTGGCTGTCGCCGAGCTCGCGCCGGGCACCTGGGACACCTCCCTCATCGACCCCCTGACGGTGGATTTCCTGCATGCCACCGAAGGCCATACCACCATCCTCAATTTCTCGACGATGCCGGCCTGGCTGTTCGAGACCGATAAGCCAGTGACCTATCCGGACGACCCGGATCAGGTCGACTGGGACTACACGCAAGGGAAAAACCTGCGTCCGGGCGGATTACAGGAGTTGGCCGATTACTACGCGCGGCTGGTGAGCTGGTACGCCAAGGGCGGCTTCACCGATAAGCAGGGCAAGCGGCACGACTCGCACTTTCATTTCAAGATCCCCTATTGGGAGATCCTGAACGAACCGGATTTCGAGCACAACACGTCCGCCGCGGACTACACGGCGCGCTACGACGCCATCTCGGCGGCAATTCATGCCGTCTCACCCGAGACGAAGTTCGTCGGCCTGGCCCTCGCGGCTCCCAGCGACCACCCCGAGATGTTCGAATATTTCCTCGATCGCAAGAATCACCGTCCCGGCGTTGCGCTCGACATGATTTCCTACCATTTCTACGCCACGCCTTCCAGCGGCGAAACGCCCGATACCTGGCAGTACTCCTTTTTCGATCAGGCTGACGGCTTTTTCCATACGGTGCGTTACGTGGAGGAAATCCGCAAGCGGTTGTCGCCCGATACCCGCACCACGCTGGACGAAATCGGCGCGATTCTACCCGGAGATCCCAACGGCAAGGAGCCGATTGCCGAGGTTTACTGGAATGCCACCGGCGCGTTGTATGCATACGTTTACGTCACCGCGATGCAAATGGGCATCGATATCGTCGGGGAATCGCAACTGGTGGGATATCCCACGCAATTTCCCAGCGTCTCGATGGTGGACTGGAATACCGGCGCTCCCAACGCCCGTTATTGGGTCTTGAAGCTGATTCACGATCACTTCAAGCCGGGCGACAAACTGGTCGAGACCAGCGGTTCGAACGGCGACATTCTCGCCCAGGCCTTCGTGACGCCATCGGGCCGGGCTCTGCTGCTGGCGAACAAGCGCAACTCGGTGAAGACCATCCGGCTGAAAGAGGAATGGAAGGGCGCGCACGTGTCGGTGGCCGATTCCCCGGCGGCGCCGCGGACTGTACCCCTGGGGGGGCAGGAGATTGTGCTGAATCCGTTTGCGGTGGCGGTGGTCTATTAGATCTTGGCGTGCGGCATTACATAGGCCGCAGACGTGCATGCGGAGTCGAACGGAGGTTTGGAATGGGTAACATTTTCCTTCGTTCGACAGCGGTTGGGGCCTTCCTGCTCCTGGCTGGGTTCGCCCTGGCGCAACCCGACTGGTATGCGCACCGGGAGGAACGGTTCCGGGGCGAGCAGTGGAGAGCGCATATGTTTGCCGAGATCCACGAAGATCTGGATCACGTCCAGACATCGATCTTTCACGGCCGGGACGAATTCCGGCTGGCGCACGCCAAGGTGGAACTGACTGAACTCCAGAACGATCTCGCCGCTCACCGTTATGAAGAACCGAAACTGAATGAGGTGATCGCCACGATCCAGAGAGTGGTTGCCGACAATCGCATGCCGCCCCGCGATCGCGACATGTTGAACGACGATCTCCAGCGTTTGCGGGACTATCGCGCGCACCACGAAAACTGGGTCCATTAGCGGGCGGCGCGCCGCGCCTTCCCGAGCTCCCCGTGCCAGCGAATACACTATAGGGGATGCCGCAGATACACTTGTGCTTTCTCTGGCACATGCACCAGCCCTTTTATAAGGACCTGGTGTCCGGCGAATATAAACTGCCCTGGACGCGCATGCACGCGCTCAAGGATTACTACGGCATGGTCCGCGTGCTGGAGGAGTTTCCGAAAGTCAGGCAGACATTCAATCTGGTGCCTTCGATGATGGCCCAGGTCGCCGAGTACGCCTCGGGCGAGGCCGTGGATCCCTTCCTGCAAACCGCGCTCAAGCCCGCCGAGGACTTGAACGATTCCGATCGCGCGTTCCTGCTCAAACATTCCTTTTATTCCGATCCGCAGCGCATGATCTATCGCTATCCGCGCTATGGCGAGTTGTTCGACGCCTGGCAGCGGCAGAAAGGCGGAGGCGCGCACCTCGCCTTCGGCGCACAGGATTTCCGCGACTTGCAAATGTGGTCGCAGCTCGCCTGGTTCGACGAAGAGTTTCAGGAGCACGACCCTGAAATCCACGACTGGGTCGCGCGCGGCCGCAATTTCACTCTTGCCGACCAGCGCCGGATGGGAGAAAAACAGCGCGAGATTATTGGCCAGGTGATGCCGGTGTATCGCAAACTTGCGACCGCCGGGCAAATCGAAATTTCCACCACACCGTATTACCATCCCATCCTTCCGCTGCTCTGCGATTCCAATATCGCCGGCATTTCCCACCCCAACGTACCGTTGCCGCCGCGCTTTCGTTATTCCGGCGATGCGCGCACGCAACTCGCCATGGCGCGCGAATTCTGCGGCAAAACGTTCGGGAGCGAGCCGGTGGGTTTATGGCCGTCGGAAGGTTCGGTTTCGGATGAAGTGTTCAGCATCGCCTCCGAGCTGGGCTTCCAGTGGGCGGCGACCGACAGCGGCGTGCTCAACCGGACGGTGGGTCAAGCGGTGGCAGTGGACGGGTTGTACCGGCCGTACGAATGGCGGCAGGGCGGGCGTAGCATGGGCGTCCTGTTTCGCGATCACTTCATGAGCGATCTGATCGGGTTCGTGTATTCGCGCATGGATGCCGCCGCGGCGGCCGACGATTTTCTGCGGCGCATTGGCGAGAACTGCGCCGGCATTACCGGGGCGGGCCGCGACGCGCTGGTGCCCATCATTCTGGACGGCGAAAACGCCTGGGAGTATTACGACCACAACGGCCGTCCGTTCCTGCGCGAGCTCTATCGCCGGATTTCCGAAGATGGCAGGATGAACGCCGTCACGGTGAGCGAGGCGCTGCGGCTGATGGCGCCGCAGCCACTCGATCATATTTTCCCCGGATCGTGGATTAACGCCAATTTCGACGTCTGGATCGGCGCCGAGGAAGACAACCAGGCGTGGACGCAACTGCTGCGCGCGCGGCAGACGTTCGATGCCGTCTCCGGCGTCCCGGAAGACCGGCGGCGCATGGCGATGGAGGAATTGCTCATTGCCGAAGGCAGCGACTGGTGCTGGTGGTACGGGCCGGAGCACGATTCCGCCAACCGGCCGGAGTTCGATCAGCTCTATCGGAGTCATTTGGCCAACGTGTACCGCTTCCTCAACCTGACGCCGCCGGAGGAGCTTTCGCGGCCGATTCTGCGCATTGCGGTGCCGGAAGTACAGGTGCCGCCTTCGGGTCCGATCCAGCCCGTGATCGATGGCGAAGTGACGTCGTACTTCGAATGGATCGGCGCCGGCGCATACCGCGTGGACGAGCGCTCGGGCTCGATGCACGGGAAGAAATTCGTGATTCGCGAGGTCTTTTTCGGCAGCGACGGCGAGAGCTTCTACGTGCGCGCCGATTTTCACCCCGGCTTCGAAAGCGAGTTGGAAAGCATGGAGGCGCGCCTCCACCTGGCGCCGTTGCCGGACGGCCAGAGCAATCGAGTGACGGTACAGTTTGCCAATGGCGGGCGTGTGGTGGAGAACCTCGATCCACCGGCGCAGGCGGCTTTGCGCCGCGTGCTCGAAATGCGGATTCCTTTGGCCGCGGCATCGGTGCGTAAAGGCGCCGGGCTGCGATTTCAGTTTTCGCTCTGGCAGGGCGGGCTCCCCATCGATGCCGTGCCGCAACAGGGCTGGATCGAAATGAAGACCACCAACCCCGACGAGCTGGCGGAGTAGCGTGAACCGGCTGCCGTTCCTCGATTGGATGCGCGGGCTGGCCCTGGTCGTCATGATCCAGGTACACGTGTTCAATTCATTCGCGCGCATGGACGCGCGGTCGAACGGCATCTTCTCATTGGCGGTGCTCATCGGGGGGATGGCCGGCCCGCTGTTTCTCTTCATGGCGGGGATGACGTTTGCCTTCCTGATGGACCGCCTGGAGCGCAAAGAGATCTCCCCGGGCCGCCGCTGGTTGGCATGCCTCCGCCGCGCCGGGTACATCTGGGGCATCGCATACTTGATCCGGCTGACGGATTGGCTGGGAACGTGGCCGCATGGCGGCTGGGACGAGATTCTGCGGGTCGACATTCTGAACAGCATGGGCCTGGCAATGGCGGCGTTCTCGCTGGCGGCCTTTTGGAGCGGCGGCCGCCGCATTCGAGGGGTGCTGCTGGCGGCAATCGCGATCGCCGCTGTCTCGCCGTTTGTGGCGAACTGGGACTGGACCGGCTTCCCGGACGTGGTGCGGCAGTATTTCCAGGCCGGATATGGCCGCGGACACTTTCCATTTTTCCCGTGCGCGTCGTATTTAGGCTTCGGCATGACCGCCGGCGCGGCGGTGAGGCTCACCGAAATGCCGCGCATGGACCGCCTGATGCAATGGGCCGCGCTCATCGGCGGCGGCGCGGCGCTCGCCGCGCAGTACGTGGCCAACCTGCCGTATTCGGTCTATCCCAAATCGAATTTCTGGACCGACAATCCGGCGCTCATCGCCATTCGCGTGGGAATCTCGCTGGTGATTCTGGCCTGCTGCTATACCTGGACGGCGTATGGCGCAAGCGCGGGGTGGAGTTGGATGCAATCGCTCGGCCGGAATTCGCTGATGGTTTATTGGGTGCACCTGATGCTGGTCTATGGTCCGATGACGCGGGCATTGCAGAAGGCGCTGCCGGTTCCGGCGACGTTGCTGGCGGTGATCGCAGTCACGGCGTCGATGGTGGCGATGACGGCGGTCTGGCAGAGGTGGCGGCGCCGGAAAACTACCCCAGCCGGCGTGAATTCCCAATTACCGACAGGCTCGATAGCACCATAGCCGCCGCGGAAAGAATCGGATTCAGCACTCCCGTGACGGCCAGCGCGATTCCCAGGACGTTATAGGCCAAAGCCCAGAAGAGGTTCTGGCGGATGACACGGAAAGTCCGGTGGGCCAGGTCGAGGGTATCGGTGACTCCAGCTAGCGACGATCCCATGAGGACCAGGGGAGCGGCCTTCATGGCGATATCGGCGCCGGAGCCGAGCGCGATTCCGAGATGGGCCTGCGCCAGGCTGGGCGCATCGTTCACGCCATCGCCGACCATCGCCACTACTTCGCCGCGCTGTTCGAATTCGCGGATGACCGCTACTTTTTCATCGGGAGTAGCCTCGGCTTTCCAATCGTCGGCGCCGATCGCGGCAGCCACGCCGGCGGTCGCAGCCTCCGAATCGCCCGAAAGCAGCATGGTGCGGACACCGCGTTCACGGAGCTTCCGGCAAAGCTCCGCGGCTTCGGGCCGGATGCGATCGCCGAACGTCATCGTGCCCCGGGTGGTGCCGTCCCAGCCGAAGTAGACGGTAGTGGCCGACTCCGCGGGGCTGGTCTCCGCTCCCACCAGGCGGCGATTGCCGATGTAGTAGCGCACTCCGTCCACCACGCCGCTGATGCCTTTGCCCGGATGGATGGTCACGTCGGATGCCTTGAGGCCGCTGGCGTACCGTTCGGCGACGAGTTTGCCCAACGGGTGCTCGGACATGGCTTCCAACGCCGCCAGTTCGGACATGCGGCTGGTATCGCCGCGGACTTCGAGCAGTGTGAACTCTCCGGCGGTCGCGGTTCCGGTCTTGTCGAGCACGACGCGGTTCACTTTGCGAATGTTTTCGAACACGCGCGTATCACTCACCAGCACGGCCCGGCGCGATGCTCCGGCGACTGCCGCCGTGAGCGCCAGCGGCGTGGCAATCCCGAGCGCGCACGGGCAGGCGATCACCAGCACGGCGATGGCATGCATCAGAGCGCCCGCCGGATCGCCGGTGAGCCACTGCCATCCCGCGAAGGTCAGCAGGGCCAGCGAGAGGACCACCGGGACGAAAACGCGCGCCACACGGTCCACGGCGCGCTCCACCTTGGTGCGGCTGGCCGCCGCCTGCTCGACAGTGCGGACAATCTGCGCCAGCGTGCTATCGGCTCCCACGCGAGTGGCGCGAATTTCGAGAACGCCGCCGGTGTTCACGCTGCCAGAGACCACGGAATCGCCCGGCGCTTTCGGGCGCGGCGCCGATTCGCCGGTGAGCACCGATTCGTCGGCGTACGAGCGGCCTTCCACCACCACGCCGTCGGCCGGGATGCGTTCGCCCGATTTCACCAGGAAACGCATGTCCGGCCGAAGGGCATCGATGGAGACGAAGCGCTCACCGCCATCCACCCCCAGCCGGACTTTGGTTGGCATCAGGCGGTAGAGCAGCGTGAGCCCGCGGGCAGTTTTTTCCTTCGCCCCGCGTTCGATCATTTTGCCCACCAGTACCAGGGTCACGATGGCGCAGGCGGTATCGAAGTACACGTGCGTGCTGCCCCCGAAAGCCAGTGCCACGCTGTAGCCGTAGGCGGACAGAATTCCCATGGCCAGCAGAGACTCCATGCGCAGCACGCCCATGCGCATCCCCGCCCAGGCGATGCGCAGAATCGGGGCGGCGCAGTAGAAGACGGAAGGCGTGGCGATGGCCATCAGGACGAACGGAATGTAGCGGCCGAAGCCGGTGATCTTCTCGAAATAACTGGCGTAGACCACCAGGCTGAAAAACATGGCGTTCATGGAAAGGAATGCCGCCAGGCCGGTGCGCAGCAGCAGGTCCTTACGTTCGGCGTCGCCGGCGGAGGACGGCCCGCTATATTCGGAAGCGTGGTAGCCGAGCGAAACCACGCGCTCTACGACGCGGTGGGGCGGCAGGTACTGCGGGCAAAAGCGGACCTTTAAGAGGTCGGACGCGAAGAGCACTTCGGCGGACCGCACGCCGCGGGTGCGCATGAGGGCGTGCTCGATCAGCCAGCCGCAGGAAGTACACCACATGCCGCGGAGTTGGTACACCGCCTCGCGGGTCTCGGCGTCTTCGGGAATAGGCGCGGGTGCGTCCGCGGCTTTCGAGATCAGCCCCAGGCGCAAGCTCTGCTGAAACAGATCGGTGTCGCGAAAATTCTGTCCCGAGGCTACCACGCCGCTCTCGCGGAGAATGGCGTAGACGTTCTCGCAACCGGCGCAACAAAAGGCCGCATTGCCGGAATCGAGTCCGCACAGGGTGCAGATCACAAAGGCGCCGCTCCCCGGCTAGCTGGCATCGTGCACGAGGCGGCCCTGCTCATCGAGCATCTGCGGGTTGGCCTTCTTGGTTTCCACGTAGGCGAAGATCAGAATGCCGATGAAAATGGCCGAGACCAGCGCCAGAAAAGGAATCAATGCAGGTACGCGTTTCATTTCCCCTCCGGGGCCAGGAACGTCATGGGAATCGTGTCGGCCCCCGCCACGATGTGAAAGTGGGTCACCATCTCGTGCCATTGCCCGGCTGGTTCCGAAATCTCGAAGCTGCCTTGCGCCGAAGCGCCGGGCTGGACCGAAACGGGACCGAGCGCGAGGCTCGCTCCCGGCAGATCGGGCGCCGAGAATTGGATGGAAGCCGGTTGACTGCCGCGATTCGCGATGGTGTAGCGGAACTGATTGTAAACCCGGCCGCCGGCGCCGACGCGGTAGAGTTTGGCGCGCTCGGGCATCACATGGACCAGCACCGGCCGGCGGGTCGCCAGCGCCACGCCCAGACCCGAAGCATAAGCCAGCAAGATGACCAGCACGATAATCCGCCGGGCGTCCCAGGGCTGTTTGTGGCCGGCGGCGAGGGGCCCTTTTTCGCCCCAGACGTAGTGGATCAGGCCCGGTTTGCCGAGCTTGCCCAGGATCTCGTCGCAGGCGTCGATGCAATCGGCGCAGTGTACACACTCGATTTGGAAGGGCGACTTGCGAATGTCGATTCCCATGGGACACACGCGCACGCACTTCTTGCACTCGATACACTCATGCGTCTCGTCGCGATAGTGTACCAGCAGGGTATTCTTGTCGCCGAGCATTCCCTGGAGGTAGCCGTATGGGCAAACCGTGGTGCAAAAGCGCAGGCGCAGCAGGCTGAAATCGAGGAACGCGATCAGCGTGACCGCCGCGCCGGAGACGCCGCCGGCGGTGCGGAGATCGAACGTGAACACGCGATGCAGAACATCGCGCGGCGCCACGAAATACGAGACGAAGATGACCGCGAGGAATACCGATGCCGCAGCCAGCGCGCCGTAAAACAACGCGCGGTGCAGGCGGTTCCGTCCCCTGGGGCTGAACCGGATAAATTTCTTGGCGATCCAGCGCCGCAGGCGGTTCTCCAGGTTAATGGATGCCTCGCTGAAAATCATTTGCGGGCAAAGATAGCCGCAGTACACCCGGCCGTAAAAGACCGATGACACCACCACCAGGAACATCAGAAACATCAGGGCGAAAAAGACGATGGCGAATTCGTTGATCCAGAGCTCATATCCGGCGAAGTAGAAGCGCTGCCGGGGAATGTCGAAGCGAACGATATTGAGGAACGGCAGCGCGACGAAAGCCAGGAAGCAGAAAAGGTGGATCTGCTTCCGCATGCGGTGCCAGGTCCTACTTCCGGCTACTGGCGCCTGGCTTCTGGTCTCCGTTCTATCCATGGCACACCGGTCCCGCGGTCAATCCGCGCCACACCAGGATTCCGCCGGCAATCAGGAGTGAGGCTGCCGCCACGCGATTGCCCCAGGCTCGCATTCTCAGACCCGCGAACGAACTCATCAAACCGGTGGCAAGCAGTGCCAGCGCGGTCCCCATCCCGAAAGCCGACATCGTGAGGGCGCCAGCGAGCGGACGGGCTGTCTCCACGGCTTTCAGCAGCGCGCCATAAACCAGCCCGCAGGGAAGGAATCCGAGCATCAGCCCCAGCCCGAATTTCCCCAGCGCGCGCGACGACATCAGCAATCGCCCGATGGATCGCGAAAAGAAGGCCATCGCACCGCGCCGCTCCACCTGCACCAGGGCCTTGCGCGGCAACACGCGGAGCATCAGGATTCCGGTGACGATCATGGCCCCGCCGGAAATCAGCCGCGCCGCCGATGCCAGCCCGGCCATCTTCCCGAGCATTCCGATGCCGGAGCCGGCGGCGCCCGCGAGCGCTCCCAAGCCGGCATAAGTGACCACCCGCCCGGCGTTGTACGAGAGATGCGCCAGAACCATTTCCCTTCGGAAAGCGCCATGACGCGCCATGGCGACGCTGTAGGAAATGACGATTGGACCGCACATCTGCATGCAATGCAGGCTGGCGGCGAGGCCGACCGCGAACACCAGGCTGAACTCCACCAGGCTCATGCGCACGGCCCGCAGGCGAGTTTCGGATTGCGCGCCGCCACGGTCGCGCACTCGGTGTAGAATTCGAATTCCTTCATCAGGATGGCGGCAGTGGGGCAGCGCGAGGCGCACATGGCGCAGCGAATGCACGTGGTCTCGTCCTTCATCATGGCCCCCGCCATCCGGTCCAACTCCTCGGGCGCGTACTGCCGGAGGTCGCCGAACGCTTCCACCGCGCGCTCCATCCACTCCGGATTTTCGATCAGCTTGCTCAGCCCCACGAGGCGAATCAAATTTTCCGGGCAGACATCCACGCAGCCGTTGCAGGCCACGCACTTCCCGGTATCGAACACGGTATTGACGTTGCAGCGCAGGCAGCGCGAAGCCTGCCGCCGCGCTTCCGGCTCGCCGAACGGCGCCTCGACGTTTTCCAGCGTGGCGGCGCGCCGGTCGCTTTCGAGGGCCGGCGGATTCTGCCGCGGGATGACGTTCCAACCCTCCGCCATGGCGTAGGATGCCGGCTTCCACTGCTTGCGGACCACCACTTCCGTACGCGTGCCACGCAGATAATCGTGCATTGACCGGGCCGCGATCTGCGCGGAGGCAATGGCATCGATAAACAGCCGCGCGCCGTGGGCGATATCGCCGCAAGCGAAGACGTCCGGCGCGCTGGTCTGGTACGTCTCGCGGTTCACCTTGATGAGCCCGCGTTCCGATTCGACGCCGTCGGCCGGATCGAGGAACGAGAGATCGGAAGTCTGGCCGATGGCGAAGATGATGCTGTCGGCGGGAATATCTTCGACCTGGTTCTCATCGAATGACGGGTTGAAGCGACCGCGGGCGTCGAACACGGCGGTGCAGCGTACCGTGCGCAGCGCAACCACTTTGCCGTTGTCGTAAATCACCTCGCGCGGTCCGCGCTGGTTGTGCAGGTGGATGCCTTCCTCGGCGCCTTCGTGCACCTCGATCTCGTCGGCGGGCATCTCGTGGCGGCCTTCCAGACAAACCACGTGGATTTCCTTGTCGCCGCTCAAGCGCACCGCCGAACGGGCGACGTCATACATCTCGTGGCCGTCTCCCGGGCGTACGGCCGAGCGCGCCACGTCGTAAGCCACGTTTCCGCCGCCGATCACCAACACGCGCTTGCCCAGCGGCAGTGGCGTTCCCGCATTGAACGCGCGCAGGAAATCCATGCCGTCGATGACGTTCTCGTTTTCCGCGCCGGGCAGCGGCAGCTTGCGCCCTTTCGGCAGGCCGATTCCGAGGAAGATCGCCTTGAATCCGTCGCGGCGCAGCGATCCGATGGTGAAATCGCGGCCCAGGCGCTGCTGGCAGCGCAACTCCACACCGAGCGAGAGAATAGCGCCAATCTCGTGCCGCACCAACTCGCGCGGCAGGCGGAAAACCGGAACGCCGGCGGTGAGCATGCCGCCCGGTTCGCCTTCAGCCTCGAAGACGGTGACTTTGTACCCAAGCTTAACCAGGTCGTGCGCCGCAGTCAGCCCCGAGACGCCCGCACCGATGATGGCCACCCGTTCGTAATTCCCGCGATTCGGCGGCAGCATGCCGTCGTTGGCGGCTTCGCGATGGAGCGCGTAGTTGCCGGTCTCCGGTCCGAACCGATCGGTGACGAAGCGCTTCAGCGGGCGGATGGTCACGGGCGCATCGACGTCGCCGCGGCGGCAATTGCGCTCGCACGGCGCGCCGCAGACGCGCCCGCAAATGGATGCGAAGGGATTGGTGGCGCGCGCGATGCGGTACGCCTTCTCGAATTGCCCTTCGGCGATGGCCGTCACGTAGCCGCAAGCATCGGTATGCACGGGGCACGCGTGCCGGCACTTGACCATCTCGGTCCAGTAATCGGTGGCGTCCGGCAGGCGAACCTCGTAGAAACCGTTCTGCATCGTCGATCCTTATTCGTGCGGCTTACGGAATGAGAAGACCACGGTAATGATGCCGAAGATCACAATCAGAGCCGCGATGGCATACATCAGGCCGCCCGAGGCCTCCGTGGCGGCGTTCAAGGCGCGCACCAGAGGCCCGCGCTCGGAGTGATTTACCTCTCCGTACATGTAGAGAAAGAAATACGCCACCGCGCCGCCGGCGATGGCGATGTAGGCAAATTTCAGGAACGTGGGGATATCGGTGCCCTCGCGTTCCGTAATCCAGCCTCCGGCGTAATCTTTCAATTTGCTTTTTTCCGGTTCCATTGCTCAGTCCTCGTCAAACATTCGATACTTGATCTCTTCGCTCGATTTCTTCCAATACCCCGCCTTCCACGACTTCACGCAGAAGAAAATCGCCACGCCCAGCGAGATAAAGAAGAACGAGTAGGAAAAGAAGATGCTCGGCCAGGTGTAATCAGTCATTTGGCGTCTCCTAAGCCCTGGTTTTCCTCGTGCAAAGACGCAAGGAAAGAAGAAGGAGCGGCCTGCTCGCCGGACTCATTTCTCGTAGTCCCCGTCCGGACGCCAATCTTTGGCGCGTCCAAGCGTCTGAATGTATGCCACCAGGGCGTTGAATTCCTCGGGATTGTTCACGATCCACGGGAAGGGCGGCATCACCGATCCTGGCACCAGGTCCCGCGGATTCCGAAAGTGCGTGCGATGCCACTGCGTGTCGTACTTGCCGCCCACGCGCGAGAGATCCGGCCCCGTCCTCTTGGTGCCGAACAGGTGCGGGCTGTCGTACACGAATTCGTCGGGTGTGGAGATCGGCGAGCGCACGCCGCGCCAGCCGCTGCGGATGGTGTCGGCCACCAGTGTCCGCGTCTGCTGCGTGTGGCAATACCAGCAGCCCTCGCGGACGTAGATCGCGCGGCCTTTCAACTCCTGCGCGGTATAAGGCCGGAGCTTGCCGGTGGGACCTTTGGCCGGGTCGTGATTCTCGAACGGCCGCCCCCAGGTCTTGTCCACCATGGGAGGCACGATGGTGGTCAGAAGTCCGCCCACGAAGAAGAGCACCAGCGCGGCGGCGATGGCGAAACTGAAGCTGTTGTCGGCCTTACTCAGCATATTCCCTCCTGGCGACCACCGTGGCCATGATGTTATACGCGAAACTCACGATCCCGCAGAAAATCAGGCAGCCGGAGAAGAATCGCACCAGCCAGATCGGCTTCAGCGCCACCACGGTATCGATGAATGGAATCGATGCGTTGTTCCACTGCCAGCCCTGCCAGAATCCGCCCAGCCAGAGAGTCACGAAGAAGCCCAGGCCGCCGATCATGATGAACCAGAAGCTCCAATTCGCCAGGGCATCGCTGTGCAGGCGGGTATTCCACATGCGCGGCACCACGTAATAGGTGCCGGCCACGGCGAAGAACGAGAACGCCCCCAGCAGCGCCATGTGGGCGTGCCCCGGGATCCAGTCGGTCTTCGAGACGATGGCGTTCACACTGCGCAGGCTGTGCATCGGACCCTGGAAGCAGGTCAGCAGATAGAACACCACGCCCGACATCAGGAACTTCAGCGGCACATTGTCGCGCAGTTGGTGCCACTGGCCCTTCATGGTCGCGAAAAAGTTGTAGACCACCGTCCACACCGGAATCAGCAGCATCACCGAGAAGGTGATGGCGATGGTTTGCAGCCATTGCGAGATGGGCCCGTGCAGCATGTGATGCGCGCCGGTCCACACGTACACGAATGCCAGCGACCAGAACCCGACCATCGAA
Organism: Bryobacteraceae bacterium; assembly: GCA_035509055.1. GTDB lineage: Bacteria > Acidobacteriota > Terriglobia > Bryobacterales > Bryobacteraceae > PALSA-129. Next base: position 51,985 of record DATJMA010000181.1, read on the forward strand.
AGCCGATGGCTATAGAGCGGCGTATTCGACGATTTCGGAAGGAAGTAATACGCCACGCCCAGCCCGATCGGCGTGAAGATCAGGCCGACCGCGTTGTGCATGTACATCCAGTTCAGATTGGCCTGGTTGACGCCGGTGGTGAAGTCCACCGCGAAGTTGCCTGTCAGGTAAACGAACGCCGTCCACAGGATCGTCCCCATGATGTACCAGATGGAGACGTACATCTGCGGGTATTTGCGCGTGGCGACGGTCATGAAGATGTTGAGCCCGAACATTACCCACGCCACCACCACCAGGATCGCCAGCGGCATGGGCAATTCCGCATATTCGAATCCATGGTTGTATCCCAGCGGAAGCGCCACCACCGCGCCCAGAACCACCACGTTCCAGATGATGGCCGTCACGACTCCGAGTTTCTCGCTCCAGAGTTTTACGCCGCACAACCGCGGCACGATGTAGTAGGCGAGGCCGATATCGGCGGCCAGCAGCCACCCGAACAGCATCCCGTTGACGTGCAGCGGGCGCAGCCGGCCATACGTCAGGTACGGGACCGTTCCCAGCAATTCCGGCCAGCAGAACTTCGCCGCGATCGTCAGCGCGATGATCCCCACGACGAAGAAGTAGCTCACGGCGCTGACCAGAAACCATTTCGCCGTCGTGTCCGTGTGGTGGGTGGTGCCCTGTATGGACTCGTTATTTACTTTTAGTTTGTAGACTTCGGATGAAGTTGATGACATCCCCGACCTCGTTGGTGCTCAGCATGTCGATCCAGGACGGCATGGCCGTTCCCTGGACACCATATTCAATCGATTCGAACAACCGCTTGTCCGGCACGCTTTCCACGAACCAGTGGTTCCGGAAATTGCGCGGGTGCGGGAAAATATCCAGCGAATTTGGCCCCTTGCCGTCCGCCTTCCGTCCGTGGCAGCCAGTGCAGCGCAGTTCGAAAATCTGCTCGCCGCGATTGATGGATTCCGGACTGGCCGCCACCGGGTTTGCCTCCGGAAGGTTGCGCCTCCGCTGCTCGACGAAGATCTGCCTGGCGAAGTTCTTCATGATGTAATCGAGCACGCCGTTGACTTGATCCTCTTTCAGGATTTGTTTCCATGGCGGCATGGAAGTTCCGCCCACGCCTTCCTGGATGGAGGCGACGAACCGCGCGCGCGGCTTGGATGCCATGAATCCCTGCTTGGTGAAATCGCGCGGCGAGGGATCGATGTACCAGGCCACTTTGCCGTTGCCGTCGCCTTTCTCGCCGTGGCAGCGGGCGCACAGGTTGGTGAACGTGGTTTGCGGGTCCCAGTTGGAGGGAGGCGGCGTCTTCAGGGTTTCCAGATATGCCGTCAGCTTCTGGAAATCGTCGGCCGGGAAGCGGAACGCCGGCATGATGGAGTCCGGCACGCGCGAGCGCGGATTGGCGAAATGGTCGGCCAGCCACTGCTCGTTGCGGATCAAGCCTTCATAGCTGAGATCGGGCGCGATGCCGCCGTCCTTATCGCCCAGTTTGTGGCACGCCGTGCAGGCGCGGTCGCCGAGGAGTTGCTCGCCGGCTTTCTCTCCCGCCGTTCCCGGGGGAATCACCACCGCGACGTTGGCCACGTGGGCCTTATAGCGATCGAGCGAAGTCTCGGCGAAATTCACTCCGCGCCGGCTCTTCAGGAAAATCACCAGCGCTTCCACATCGTCCTGCGGAAGGTGGAAGTTGGGCATGAACGACGTATCGAGGTTGGCGCGCGGCTCTACGATCGACTCCCAGAGGTAATCGACTTTGAATTTCTTGCCGGCTTCCGTCAGGTCGGGCCCGAGCGTGCCTTCGCTCATGCCGTCGATCTTGTGGCAGCCGTAGCAATTCATGGCATAAAACAGCTTGCGCCCGCGATTCACGTGCGGCGTGCCGGCGAAACCCTCTTCGGTGTGGCACTGCGCGCAGTTGGCTTCCATGTATTCGTTGCCCTTCAGATGGGGCGAGAAATCCTTGCGCCAGTTGGCTTGCGTCACGTAGCCGGTGAGCGGGTCGGGCCAGAATTCATCCTGCCCGTGGGCGTAAAAGGTATCGAGCCCGCGGCCTTCGCCATCGTGGCAGACGGTGCAGCCGAAATCGGAGAATTTATGCCGCCGCTCCCATTGCCCGTTGCGCTGGACATCGCCCAACGCCGCGGAATAAGGGTGCGTCTTGAGCGGCTCGGCATGATTCATAAAGCGCGGATCGTCTGCCGCCAGGTGGCAGGTGGTGCAGCGGTCCACGTGGGTGTCGCCGAAACTGCTGACGATGATCTGTTCGATGCGGGGCGAGCGCGCGTCCAGGTCGGTGCGCTCGCGATCGGTCTTGGCCAGCGATCGCGCCTGCTCGATATACGCGGTCTGGTGCCGCTCCCATTCGTGGAAGAACTGGTTTCGGAAGACCACGCCGTGCACCACCAGAACCACCAAGCTCGCAACTGCCAGTGCCAGTCTCATAAAGTCCCTCCGCTCAGAATGGCCATACCAGGCTCCAGTTCGGCCCTCGGAAGAACGTGCCGATGACGATAAAGATCACGTTGAGAATCACCAGCGTGAGGAAAATAGTGTTGGCCAGCAGGCGCTCTTTGGCGAACCAGCGGCCCACGCCGGCGGTGCCGCGGTCGATGTAGGGAACCAGAAGCAGTACCGCTACCATCAGCCCCGGGATGCCGATGCCGCCCCAGAACGCCGAATAGCTCACCATCTCCTGCAAGCCGAGGAAGTACCAGGGCGCCTTCGCCGGATTGGGCGGATGCATCACGTTCACCGGCTGTTCCAGCGGCGCGTTGAACAAAAGCGAGACCACCAGGATGGCGGAAATCGTCAGCACGAAGACGAAAAGTTCGGCCATCAGCAGGTTGGGCCAGCTATATACCGAATCGTCCGGCACGTTGCCGAGCTTGGTAAAGGGTCCGCGCACGAATCCTTGCAGTCCGTAGATTTTTTTGAGTTTCACCACTCCCGCATCGGTCGCCGGTGCGGGTCGTTTTTCCGGCCGCGACAATCCCCCATCCTTGCGAATGCGCCAGAAATGGATGGCCATCAAGAGCACCAGCACCGCCGGCAGCACCGCCACGTGCAGCACATAAAACCGCAGCAGCGCTTCCTGCCCGACGGTGGTATCGCCCAGGAGAACGAACTTGATCTGCTGGCCGACGATGGGCGCGTAGCCGGCGATCGACGTTCCCACCGTAATCGCCCAGAAGGCCAACTGGTCCCACGGGAGCAGGTAGCCGGTGAAACTCAGGAAGAGCGTTACCAGGAGCAGGAGGACGCCGAGAATCCAGTTGAATTCGCGCGGGCGTTTGTAAGCGCCGGTGAAGAATACGCGGCACATGTGCAGGAACACAATCGCCACCATGCCGTGCGCCGACCAGCGATGCATGTTGCGCAGAAAAATGCCGAAGGCGACCGTGCCACGCAGGTCGAGCATGCGGTCGTAAGCCTGGGTGGTGGAAGGAACGTAGTAGAACATCAGCAGGACGCCGGTGACCACCAGAATCACGAACAGGAACGTGGCCATGAGCCCGAGACCCATGGTGTAGGCCGGGCGCAGCGTGTTCCTGTTGACCTTGACGGGGTGAATATGCAGGAAGAAATTGGTGAAGCTGGTGGACGAGCGCTCGAGATCCGTGGAGGGCAGCGGATTGCGGAAGATCGAATTCCAGATGTTCTGTGGAAACTCCCGCAGTGCAGAGAGCGGCCCGGTCGGTTCTTTGGTGGGTGTCATACCGTCAAGTAAGTCCCCGGGTCGACCGGAGCGTTCTTGTCAATCACGATGTCGCCGTTGGGCGCCAGCGACACCTGAAACCATGGCAGCGGCTTGGGCGCCGGACCGCCGGTGACGTTGCCGTCCTGGTCGTAGTGGGAGCCGTGGCAAGGGCAGGCAAAGCCGGTATCGGCGATTCCCACGATGCACCCCAGATGCGTGCAGGTAGTAGAGATGGCGGCGATCTTGTTGCCTTCGCGCACGATGCAGACACGCTCCACGTCGCGCGCGATGCGCGTGCCGGGGGGAAAATCGTCGGGCTTTCCGATGGCAAACCGCGCGCTCGGGCCGTAGGTCACGCGCGGCTTGAAAAACAGCCAGTCGGAGACCACGGCCAACAGCGCGGAGGCGAACAGTCCGAAGCCGGAAAGCCACGCCAGCATACGCCGGCGGGGCATGGCGGCTTCGGCGGAAGCGGCTGGTTTATCGTGACTGGGCGGAGCCACTGTCATTGCGTTTCTCCTCTGCCGCCGCGGGTCGCGGCGGTCCTTCGTCCAGGTCGCTCCAGAAGACCTGGTACTTGGCATCCTCAATGTTGCGAAAGTAGTCCTTCTTTACTGCGAAAATGAACACACACGCCGCCGCGGCCGCCATCATGAGACTGGCGACTACCGCGATCCACGTCAGTTCCATTCGGGCTGACTGGCTGCCCCAGGCTTCCGCGTGGCCGCCTGCCGGGCCAGTTCCGTGATCGTGGCGCCGCGCAGTACCTGGGCCACCGCGGCTTGCGCGCTGACCCAGACCTCGTGGGCCGGGCACCACTCCTGGCGGGCACAGACGCGATCGGCATTGAGACACATGTTGAGCCTCATTGGACCCTCGATCGCCTCCACCACATCGAGCATGGTGGCTTGCCGGTGAACATTGGGCAGTTCAAATCCTCCGGTATTCCCGCGATGCGAAAGCACCAGTCCGGCCCGCGTCAGGCTTTGCAGCACTTTCGAGAGAAATTGCTCGGGACATTCCGCCGCTTCCGCCAATTCGGCGCGGCTGGCACGCGTCTCAGGCGGCAAACCGGCCAGATGAATCATCACCCGGACGGCATAGTCGGCGGCTCTAGTGAGTTGCATATTAGGATTATAAGACTCTGATTATCCGATTCAAGCCATTTGCACGTCGGATTCCGAAAAAAGGGCCTGGATTACTGGATAAATTTAGTCCTAAATACCCCACTTGTGCGAATTGGCGCACCCAAATGTGGGGGTAATCGCCCGCCAGTGGCGCTTTCCGGCTATTTTCGAACCTGGACCCGCGCCGCCGCCGTTTCGTGCCGGCGCACTTCGGCCAGCCAGTCGATTCCCGCCGGCACGTCCTTTTGGGCGCAGTAGTATTCCCACACGGAAGGCCAGGGCAGGCTCTTCAGCTCTTCGAGCAGGGCTAAGCGCTGCGTAAAGTCCATGCCGAACTCCACTTCGCGCAGCCTGGCGGTTGGTTCGAGAAGCGCTACCAGCAGCGCTTTGATCATGTTCCGCATTCCGATCACCCATGCCGCCACGCGATTGATGGAGGCGTCGAAATAATCCAGGCCGATATGAATTCGGCCCGTCTTTCCGCTGCGCACGATCTCGCCGGCGATGGCCAGCAGCTCGTCGTCGAGAATCACCACGTGATCGCTGTCCCAGCGCACCGGGCGGCTGACGTGCAGCAGCAGTCCCGGGCAGAACATCAGCACCGAAGAGACCTTTTCCGAGATTCTTTCGGTGGGATGGAAATGGCCGGCGTCGAGCGTCAGCAGCTTGCCGCGCGAAACCGCATATCCCATGTAAAACTCGAACGACCCAACGGTGTAGCTCTCCGCGCCGATGCCGAAGAGCTTGGCTTCCACCGCGTCGAGGTGCACACGCGGATCGATGGGGTCATGAAAAATGCGGTCCAGCGATTCCGCCAGGCGTTCGCGCGGCGCCGTCCGGTCGATGGGAATATCTTTGTACCCATCGGGTATCCATACGTTCGTGACGGTGGCGCTGCCGAGCTGCTTTCCCATCTCCGCTCCGACCTTGCGGCAGCGGATCCCATGCTCGATCCAGAACTCCCGGATGGCCGGGTCCGAGTGCGCCAGCGTGAACCCGTCCGCGGCTTTGGGGTGAGAAAAATAGGTGGGATTGAAATCCAGGCCCAGCCGATTGTGTTTCGCCCAATCGATCCAGCCCTGAAAATGGCGCGGTTCGATCGCGTCGCGGTCCACGAACGTGCCGCCGTTTTCGAGATAGCTGGCGTGCAGATTCAGGCGGTGATCGCCGGGCACCACGCGCAGCACGGCTTCCATATCGCTGCGCAGTTCGTCGATGGTGCGGGCTTTGCCGGGATAGTTTCCGGTAGCCTGAATGCCGCCGCCCGAAAGCACCGCTCCGGGCGTTTCAAATCCGCCGACATCGTCGCCCTGCCAGCAGTGCATGGAGATGCGGAAGGTGGCAAGGGTGCGCAGCGCGGCGTCGGTATCGACCCCCAACGAGGCGTACTTCTCGCGCGCCAGTTCGTAGGATTTGACGATTTGTGCTTGGCTCATGGCTGGAAGGCAGGGTACCAATACGCGCGGGCCGTGGCAAGAGCGGGCCAGGCGTTCGCGGGGCCGCTTGCCAAATTCCGCCGCGGCGGTTTTTATTCGACAGACCCGCCATCCCACGCATGCCTGGCGTCGGGAACGAAGGTCAGACCGCTGCCGTTCAACGCCACCAGCCATCCCCCCGGAACCGCCGCGCGCATTACCGCATGGTTGCTGGAACCTACGCGCGACCATGCCAGGCGCGGCCCGCTGGGGACCTCCGGCTCGGGCGCGCTTTCGGCTGCCGCACCCGGTTCCGATGCCGCTTCAGCCCCCGTTTCCGCGGCCGCTCTTTTGTCGCCGCCGGTGGCGGAGAGGAACAAATCCCGCTTGCACTCGAACAGTTCGCCGAGGTAATGGAAACGCTCATTGTCGCGGTCGGACGCGACGTGCTCGATGAGCGCGCCGTACGGGACGGTTACCGGCGGAACACCCAGCGGCAGGCCGGTGCGCGGGTGCAGTTTGGTAGCTTCAATCATTTTGGTCAGCGAGAGCGATGGCGCCTTGGGCACGGGAAACCTCCAGCCCCATATTTTGCACGCTGAAACCGCGAAGTTCAACCGTGGCAGAATGGGTTGAGGAGGCGCAGGTGAAGGTCCCGCTATCCAAAATCGCGCACACCCGCTCCGGCGATAAAGGCGATATGTGCAACATCGGGGTGATCGCGCTCGACCGGCGCGACTATCCCGTTCTCCTGCGCGAAGTCACCGCGGAACGCGTGAAACGGCACTTCGGCGAGCTGGTGCAGGGTCCCGTAGAGCGCTACGAATTGCCCAATCTGGGCGCGCTCAATTTCCTGCTGCACCAGGCGTTGGGCGGCGGCGGCACGGTCTCGCTGCGCACTGACGCGCAGGGGAAAACCTTCGGCGCCGCGCTGCTGGCGCTCGAAATCGAGGTGTGACGTGGTGAAGCGGATCCAACACGGGCGTGTCCTTCAGATCGTGCTCGACCGGCCCGAAAAGCGCAACGCTCTTAGCGTCGAACTCTGCCGCGCCATCATGGAGGCCGTCACCGGCGCGGTACACGATGCCGGCGTCGGCGCGATTCTGATGACGGCCAACGGCAAAGCGTTTTGCGCGGGCATGGACCTGGACGAAGTAGACCGCGGCGCGACTGAGGAAACCAACTCGCTCCAGGAGCAGCTTTTCACCCTGGGAGCGCGCACCGCCAAGCCGCTGATCGCGGCGGTCCACGGCGCGGCGCTCGGCGGCGGCATGGGGCTGGTGGCCAATTTCCATATCGTCATCGCCGATGCCGATGCGCTCTTCGGGCTTACCGAAGTCCGGCTGGGGCTCTGGCCGTTTCTGGTGTATCGAGCGGTGGAAGCCGCACTGGGCGAGCGGCGGACCACGGAGTTGGCGCTGACCGGCCGTACCTTCGGATCTTCAGAGGCTCGCGATCTGGGTTTGATTCATGAAATTGCGCCGGATGCCGGAAAGCGGGCTCTGGAATTGGCACAATTGATCGCGTCCTATAGTCCCACCGCTATCCATAATGGGATGAGCTTTGTCCAGGAAGTGCGCGGGATGGGCTGGGAGGAAGCGGGAAGAGTCGCACGGCGGGTCCGCGACTGGGTATTTACCGGCTCGGATTTTCAGGAGGGTGTGCGGGCGTTCCGCGAAAAGCGGCCGCCGCGCTGGCCATCGCTGGAGCCGTGATTTGGTAATCGACCCCCAATATCTTGGGGGCTGAAGTTAGAGGGGTACCGCAAGAGGGGTACAGGTGCTTTACTTTTCGTTCGTGCGCGTTTAGTATAGTTACAACTCCCCCGAAGCAGAGGTAAACGCTTTGCTGAGACTGAAACGCGTAGAACTCCAGGGATTTAAGTCCTTTTGCGAACGCACCGAACTGCGCTTCAACGGGGACGGCATCGCTGCCATTGTGGGCCCGAACGGCTGCGGCAAATCCAACATTAGCGATGCGATCAGTTGGGTGCTGGGCGAACAATCGGCGAAGTCGCTGCGCGGAACGCGCATGGAGGACGTGATTTTCGCCGGAACGCGCGAACGCAAACCGCTCGGCATGGCCTATGTCACCATGACGCTGGTGGATCCCGAAGTTCACCAGCCGCACCACGCCCATAAACTCCAGCCGGTGGAAGAAGGCGAGCAGAAGCGCGGCGAAGTCACCATCACCCGCCGCCTCTTCCGGTCGGGCGAAAGCGAATACCTCATCGATGGACGTCCGGCGCGTCTTCGCGATATCCAGGACTTGTTCATGGGTACGGGCCTCGGCCCGGAAAGCTACGCCATCATCGAACAGGGACGCATCGGCCAGATTCTCAGCTCGAAACCGCAAGACCGCCGCTCAGTCATCGAAGAAGCCGCCGGCATCACCAAGTTCAAAACGCGCAAGCGGCTCTCCGAGGCCAAACTGGAAGGCGCCAAGCAGAACCTGGCGCGCGTTTACGACATCCTCGAGGAAGTCACGCGGCAGGTGAATTCGCTCAAGCGGCAGGCATCCAAGACCCGCCGCTATGGAGAACTGAAAGCCGAGCTCGAAACCCGCCTGCGGCTGGTGCTTTCGGGCAAGTACCGCTGGCTCGAGCGCGATGCCGCCAAGACCGCCATCGATCTCAACCTCGCCGCCGCCGAACTCAAGACGCTCGCCGACCAGGTGACGGAGCGCGAGCAGGAGCACGAGCGCCGCCAGCAGTCCTGTTATCAGCTCGAGCGCGAATTGACGGAGGAGCGCCAGAAGCTTTCCGACCTGAACGTGGAAGCCACGCGCACGCGCGGCCGGCTGGAATCGCAGGTGCGCGAGAGCGGCGTCATGGAGCAGCGCATCGCGCAGGCGGAAAAGGAGTCGCAGGAGCTCGCCTTGCGCCTGGATGCCCTCGATCAGGACATCGCCGCGCACCAGGCCAACGTGGCGACGTTCGAGGAGCAGATCGCGCAGGCGCGCGGGCGCATGCAGGAAATCAATCTCCAGCGCGAATCTCTCCAGGCCAAAGTGCGCGAGCGCGAAAAGGCGATCGAAGCCGGGCGGCAGGTGATTTTGCGCCTGCTCGGCGAAGCCTCCACGTTGAAAAATCAGCTGGCGCAAATCGAGGAATACCTCGCCGGCATCGAGCGCGAGAGCGCCCGTTCGCAACGCGAAGAGCAGGTCGCGGCGAGCGAAATCGAGCGCCTGGAAATCGCGCGGAAGCAGCTCTCGGAGACGTTGGCGCAGCGGCAACTGGAACTCGAAGCCGTCGCCGGCGAGCGCCGGCGCACGGAAGAGAGTCTTGCGGAACGCCGCCGGTCCGCGGTGGAATTGCGCCGCGAAATCGACGGGCTGAAAAGCGAAGTCTCGCAGATTGCCGCCCGCAAGGAGTCGCTGGAGCAGGTGCTGGTGCACCGCACCTACACCACCGATTCGGTGAAGCGCCTCTTCGGCGCGCTCGAATCCGGCAAGGCCTCCGATTTCAAGCCACTCGGCGTGCTGGCCGACTACGTGGAAGTGGACGCGCAATACGAAAAGCCGACCGAGGAATTCCTGCGCGAAGAACTGGAATATGTGGTGGTAGAAAGCTGGCAGCAGGCGGAGCGCGGAATGGATTTCATCCGCGCCGAACTCGACGGCCGCGCCACCTTCCTGGTGCATCCCGAGCCGAACGGCCATCCCAAGCCGTCGCTGCCGGAACCGCCCATCGGGCCGGAAACCGGTATCGCCGCCCGCCTGAGCGAATCGCTGCGCCTGACCAACGGATTTAAAGATCGCGCCATCGACCTCCTGCCGCGGCTCTCGCTGTGTTTCCTGGCGGAAGATCGCGCCTCGGCGCAGCGGCTTGCGGTATCGTACCCGCATTTGTATTTCCTGTTGCCCGATGGCGTCACCTATCACGGCCACACCGTGACCGGCGGCAAGAAGACCGCGGCCGGACCGCTCGCCATGAAGCGCGAGGTGCGCGAACTGGCGGCGGCGCTCAAGAAGCGGCAGGAAGCGCTGGCAGGCCAGGTCGATCGGTTCGAAGGACTGAGCCGCGAAATCACCGGGCTGGAAGCGGAAGTCGAACGCCTGCGCGCGCTCCAGCAGGCGCGCGAAAAGGATCGCGTGGCGCTGGATCACGACATGCGCAAGCTGGGCGACGACCAGGCGCGCGCCAACTCGCGCCTTTCGGTGGCGCGCCTGGAGCTGGAACGATTGCGGCGCGACGCCGAGAAATCGGCCGAGCAGCGCGAGCGGAATCGCACCGCCGTCCAGGAGAAAGAGCAACTGCGCGCCGAGCGCGAGGAGGCGCTGGAAGGCGAACGGCAGGAACTGGAGAAGCTCGAAGGCCAGGCGGCCACCATCGGCGAGGAGCACGCCGCCACGCGGGCCGGGCTAGCGGGCTTGGAGGAACGCCACCGCGGCGAGCGTTCGGCCATGGCGCGCCTGGAACAGCAGTTCCACGAAACCTCGGCGCGGCGCAATGCCATCGCGCCGGAAATCGAACGGTTCGGCGAGCAGCGCGCGCGCCTGCTGGCCGACAACATCGAGCTGGATCGCCGAATCACCCAAATCGCCGAGGAAATCGCCGCGCTCGAAGCGCGGGTCAACCAGATGGCCACCGTGGATACCGAAGTGCGAGAACAACTGCGCACCGGCGAGGAAGACTTGAAGACGCTGCGCGCGGGTGTCGAAGGGTGCCGCGAGAAGCGCTCGCAGACCGAACTGGAACTGGTTCGCAAACAGGCCGAGCTCAAATTCCTGGATGAGACCAGCCGCAAAGAACTGAATTGCGCGGTGGAAGAACTGGCTTCCGCGGACGACCCCGTGCCCGATGGCGACGCCATCACGGAAGCCGAAGCCGCCTGCAACGAGGTGCGCAATCGCATCGAGGCGCTGGGTCCGGTGAATCAAGCCGCCATGGAGGAATTCCAGGAAGCGCAGCAGCGGCACGATTTCCTGAGCGCGCAGCGGCAGGACCTGATCGATTCCATCCGCGACACGGAGAAAGCCATCCAGGAAATCGAGCAGGTATCGCGGCAGAAGTTCGCCGAGGCCTTCGAAGCCATCAACCAGAATTTCCGCGAAGCATTCCTGACGCTCTTCGGCGGCGGCACCGGCGAGATGCGCCTCACGGATAGCGAGAACCTTGCCGAATCGGGCATCGACATCATCTGCTCGCCTCCCGGCAAGCGCCTGCAAAACGTCCTGCTGCTCTCGGGCGGCGAAAAGGCGCTGGCCGCGGTGGCTCTGCTGATGGCGATCTTCCGTTACCAGCCCAGCCCGTTCTGCGTGATGGACGAAGTGGACGCGCCGCTCGACGAATCCAACATCGGGCGCCTGAGCAAGCTCGTAAAAGAGATGTCGGAGCACACCCAGTTCATCGTGATCACCCACTCCAAGCGGACCATGGAAGCGGCGCAGGCGCTCTACGGAGTGACGATGCAGGAGCCGGGCGTGTCGCGGCTGGTGAGCGTGCGCTTCCACGGCGAAGCGGCATCGGCGGCATAAAACCAACGGTACACGATCGGCCGGGCCGCGGGCGGACGGCGGTCATTTATTGGCCAGTTCCGCCGCGCGGCGCAACCCCATCAACGAAAGCTCCGGAATAAACGCATCGAACAAATGCTCTTCTTCGAACAGCCTGCCGAACCCGCCCGTCCCAATCACCACCGGCCGGTCATCGGTGAAGTGCGCCATGGAGACCATCTCGACGAATGACCGGATGCTCGCCAGAGTCCCATAATACAATCCCGCCTGAATGCTTTCGATGATCGACCGGCCGAGAATCTCGGGGGGGCGCACGATCTCCACCACCGGCAGCCTCGCGGTATTGGATTCCAGCGCGGCCATCGACATATGGATTCCCGGCGCGATGATCCCGCCCAAATATTCGCGGTCTTTGCTCACCGCGCAGAGCGTGGTAGCCGTACTGAGGTCGACAATCAGCAGATTGCGTCCCGGATAGCGCGCCACCCCGGCGATGGCGTTGGCAATCTTATCGGCGCCCACTTCGAGCGGATTGCGATAGCGGATCTTCAGTCCGGTCTTCACTCCGGGCTGAAGCACGAACGGCTCCAGCCGGAAATATTTGAGGAATGCATTGCGCAGCGAGTGGACCACGTCGGGCACGACCGAGCAGATGGCGGCGGCGGCAATCCCGGCGGGGTCGACGCCGTTCTCGCGCAGCACCGCGCGGAAAAACGTGCCGAACTCGTCGGACGACGCACGCACATTCGACGTGCGGCGAAAAGTGGCGCGGAGATCGCCGCCCTCGAAAACACCGCCGTAGATCTGAGAATTTCCTACATCGATTGCAAGCAGCATGGATTATTGGCGCGGAACGTTATCGATGAGCCGCACACCTTCCAGAAAGATCGCGGCCATCCGGCGTCCCCAGTGCTCCTCGATGTATTCGACGGTCAGCCCTTCCATTTCCAGCATGCGCTGGGCGTCGCGGGCGTCACGTCCTTGGCTGAGCGCGCGATAGAGCGCGGAAGCTTTTACGAGCCCCGCCGGCGAGAGCCGTTCGTTCCGTGAGCTCTCGGCCAGGCCCGACGCCGCCCTTACGGTGGGGCAGGCGATAATTTCCGCGGGCAGGAAGAACTCTTCCACCATTTCCTCTACGGCGCGCAGCTGCTGGAAATCTTTTTCGCCGAAGTAAGCTCGCCGGGGGCGCACCAGGTTCAGCAGCTTCATCACTACCGTCAGCACGCCCTCGATGAACCCCGGGCGATGCGCCGCTTCCATGACCGGCACCCCGCTCGCGGGCGCCAGGCGGTAGCGATAGCCATGCGGGTACAGATCCGATGCCGCGGGCGCGAACACCTCATCGACGCCGAGCGATTCCAGCAGCTTCCAATCGCGATCGGGCGTTCGCGGGTATTTCTCCAGGTCGCGCGCGTCGTTGAATTGGGTGGGATTGACGAAAATGCTGACCACCACCACCGCGTTTTCCGCGCGGCACCGCTCCACCAGCGACGCGTGGCCGCGATGCAGCGCTCCCATGGTGGGAACGAACCCGATTTCGCGATCGCCGATCTCACGCCGGCGCTGCTGCCACTCGCCGGCGCTATTCCAAAGGTGCATCATTGGTAGCTCTCCACAGACGCGGGGAAGGTGCCCGCCTTCACCGCCGCATCGAATCGTGCGACCGAATCCGCCACGCAGCGGTCGCCATCGGCGAAGCGGCGGACGAACTTCGGCGTGCGATCGAGATTCATGCCGAGCAGATCCTGAAGCACCAGAACCTGCCCGTCGCACTCCGCGCCCGCGCCGATCCCAATGGTGGGAATGCGCAGCGCGGCGGTGATTTCCGCGCCGAGCACCGCCGGAATGCACTCCAGCACCACCGCGAACGCGCCCAATTCCTGGAGCGTTACGGCCTCGCGCACAATGTTGCGCGCGGAGTCGCCGCCGCGGCCCTGAATTTTGTAACCGCCGTACGTGTTGACCGATTGCGGCTGGAGCCCGAGGTGCCCCATCACCGGAATGCCGCTCTGCGTCAGCCGTTGGACCACGTCCTCGTGACCCTCCACGCCCTCGAGCTTGACGGCATGGGCGCCGGCGCTCATCAGCGCCTGTGCGGCATCGAGCGCGAACGGCACGCCCTTGCGATAGGTCAGGAACGGCATGTCGGCGATCACCATTTTGCCGACCGCACCGCGTGCCACAGCCTCGGTGTGAGCGCGCATCATCTCGATATTGGCGGGCAGCGTGGAGGAATGGCCATAGACCACCATGGCGACGCTGTCGCCCACCAGAAGAGCATCGACGGAAGTTCCGGAAAGCAGGCGCGCGAAGGTGTAGTCGTAACACGTCACCATCGAAAGCTTGCGGTTTTCGGTTTTGGAGTGGAGAAAATCTCTAGCGAACATAGCCTCGGTACCTGTCGAAATCGATCAAGTCCTGGACTTACATGCTGCCCGTAAAGGGCGGCGCGGGTCCTCAAAAAAGTCGCTGCCACACGGTCAGCGCTGGCTCGATTATAGCAGCGGGCGGCCGGGCTCTGGACGGAAACCGTCCAGAGAAAACTCACAACCTCTTTCTTCTCAGTAAAAGAGGGTGCGATTCGGGACGGTTTCCGTCCGGAGGAAGGGTTCTACTGGACTGTGATGTTCACGGTGTTCGACGTCATACCCCCGGCGCTCACCACGACCGGGACGGTTCCGCTTCCCGCCAGCGACTGCGGAATCACGACGTTGATCCGATCGAGCCCCGGCCAGGTTCCCTGCGCTCCCGCATAAAGCACCGTGGCGGCTGCCGGTCCGATGCTCACCTGGACAGCCGCGGCGTTGTCCAACCCGGTTCCATAAAGCTCCCGCACGGTCTCCGCGCACGCTCCCAGATGCAGAGTCTGCGACTGCAACGTGCTGCTTACCAGCCGGTAGGGATATTCCGCAGTCTGCGCCCCCGAAGACGAGACGCAGACCGCGACGGCGGCGGCGAGATTGTCGGAGTTCCACGTGAAGAGTGCGGGAGCGAGCGGCGTAAGCGTGATCACTCCGAAAGGGGTGGACCCGTTACCGGAGGACAGGGCGACCACTGCCTTGCCCGGCGCCACAGTGGATGGAATCTCGAAATTCACCTGGCGGGCCGGACGATTGGCGGAAAACGGGCGTGTTATATAATGCGCGAAGCGCCACCGAGGAGAGGAAAATGTCGCATCTAAGCGAGACCCTGAAGGCCTGTGAAAAGTGTTTCGAGGAGGCCAAGAAGCTGGAAAAGCAGTTCAAAGCCGCCAAGAGCCCTCAGGACAAAGAGAAGCTGAAGAAAATGGCCGAGGGAGCCAAGAAAATGGGGATCGCATACTACGAGATGATCCCGGCCGCAAAGGACAAGGACAAAAAAGAGATGATCGATATCTGCGACTCGATCATCGGCGGCAAATAGCCCATCCCGGCGAAAAAGCGCGCGAAGATAGGGGCATGGAATTCGATCCGTCCTGGTACGGCGAGCGAGTCGCTGCCATTCTTCGGCTGGATGGCGGGGGCCGGCGGCTCATGCCCCTGGTTTCCACGCGCGCCGTTGCGGGCGAGGCACGGCGGATGATCCGCGAGGCCGGCGCGGGCGAACTGTTCCCGCGCGCGCGAGCACCCGAGGCCGCTCTCGCCGGACTGTATCTTTATTTCGACTGCTGGACGGAGGCACACCAGACGGCGCAGGAGATCGCTACCCCGGAAGGCAGCTACTGGCACGCCATCGTGCATCGCCAGGAGCCGGATGCCTGGAACTCCGGATATTGGTTCCGGCAGGCCGGACGGCACTCCATTTTTTCGGCCTTGCGCGATGCCGCCGCCGGGATCGGCATAGCGGCAGGGACGCGCTGGAACCCGCAGGCGTTTATCGAAATCTGCGAGCGCGCACGCGCGAATCGCGGCTCTGATCTGGAGCGGCAGGCGTGCGAAGTGCAGCGGGCCGAGTGGCAACTGCTCTTCGATTTTTGTGCGCGGCCATGAAGAAAACGGCGCCACAGAGCAAACCGCCGGGCGACCTCCGGATCTACGCCATGCTCGCCGCGGGCATCTTCGCGTCTTACGGCGCGGTGCTCCGCTTCGGGTTCGTCAATTACGACGATCCGGTCTATATCGCCGACAACCCGCACGTGCGGGATGGCGTGACGTGGAGCGGCATAGGTTGGGCGTTCACCCATTCCTTCGCCGGAAACTGGTTTCCGCTCACGTGGATCTCGCACATGCTGGATTGCCAGTTTTTCGGGCTGGATGCGGGTGCGCACCACTTCACCAATCTCGTCCTCCACACGGCGTCGGCGCTGCTCCTGTTTGCGGTTCTCCGGCGCATCACCGATGCCCGCTGGCCGAGCGCTTTAGTGGCGGCTCTGTTCGCCCTCCATCCGCTGCACGTGGAAAGCGTGGCCTGGATTGCCGAGCGCAAAGATGTGCTGAGCGCCTTCTTTTGGATGCTCACGCTATGGTGCTACACACGGTACGTGGCGCGCCCGTCGCTCGCGAGCTACGCCTGGACGCTGGCGGCATTCGCGTGCGGCTTGATGGCCAAACCCATGGCGATCACGCTGCCGCTGGTCCTCATGCTTCTCGACTGGTGGCCGTTCGCGCGGGGATGGAAGATTCGCGAAAAGCTCCCGTTCCTGGGGCTCTCGGCAGCCGTCGCGGTGGTGACCTACACGGCTCACGTAGCGGGCCACGCGGTGGTGCCGTTCACGAAAATCCCGCTGACGACGAGGGTCGAGAACGCGCTTGTGACGTACGCCGTTTATATCGGCAAAATGTTCTGGCCGAACAAACTGGCGGTATTTTATCCCTATCCGAAAGGCCCGTTGGCCGTGCCGGCGGTGCTGGCAGGAGCGGGACTGGCGGGAACCACACTCGCGGTCGCCTGGGAGCGGCGCGCGCGCCCCTACCTGGCGGTGGGATGGTTGTGGTACCTGGTAACGCTCACGCCGGTGATCGGCCTCATTCAGGCAGGCGAGCAGGCGCGCGCCGATCGCTACATGTACATTCCCATGATTGGTCTCTCAATCATGCTTGCCTGGGGCGGGCGCGAGTGGTTGCGCGGGCGGCCTCGTGCCGCGATGGCGCTTGCCGTATCGGCATGCGCGGCGTGTGCTGTGGCGACGTTCTTTCAGGTGGATTACTGGGAGAACGGCGTAAAGCTTTTCCAGCGCGCCGTGGATGTGACGCCGGAGAATTATGTCGCGCGATTCAACCTGGCGCACGATCTGCGAGAAACGGGGGATGTGAACGGCGCGATCCGCGAGCTCGCGGCGGCGGTACGCATCGAGCCCGGCTCCGGCGTGGCGCACGACGAATTGGGGCAGCTTTTGGGCAGGGAGGGCCGGCTCGACGAGGCCCTGGTGCAGTTGCGGCAGGCGGAAATCCTGCTGCCGGCCAACGCCGCGTTGCACTACCGGATCGGAGTGCTGCTGGCGACTGCCGGCCACTCCGAGCAGGCGGTGGAGGAACTATCGCAAGCGGCGCGCCTCGATCCCTCGAACGCCGAGATTCGCCGCAATTTCGCGGTATCGCTGGCCGCCAGCGACCGCCTGCCCGAAGCGGTCGCGGAATTCCGGCGAGCTGCGGTTCTCCAGCCGGACGATGCCAAACTGCGATTCAATCTCGGGCTGGCGCTTCTGAATCTGGGGCAAAAAAGCGAAGCGATTCAACAGTTGCAGGAGGCGTTGCGGCTCGATCCCAACCTGGCCGATGCGCGGGCGGCCCTGGACGCAGCCCAGAGGTAGTTACCGCCAATCCGTCGCCAGGCGGACCAAAGTGCGCACCGGGACTCCCGACGGCCCCTTTGAGATGTACGGCTTATTGTCGTCGATCCAGGCGGTGCCGGCGATATCCAGGTGCACCCACGGGGTGTCGCCGGCAAATTCCTTGAGGAACATGGCGGCGGTGACCGCGCCGCCCCACCGGCCGCCCACGTTGGCGATGTCGGCGAACGGACTCTTCAGGTAATCCTTGTAATCGTCCTCGAGCGGCATGTTCCACATGCGGTCGCCCTCGGCTTTCGCCGCCGCCAGCACGCGGTCGCGCATGGCATCGTCGTTGGCGAACAGTCCTACGTTCAGATGGCCGAGCGCCACCACGATGGCGCCGGTCAGAGTGGCGGCATCCACCAGGTGCGTGCAGCCCTGCTGTTTGGCGTAGTGCAGGGCGTCGGCGAGAATCAGGCGGCCCTCGGCGTCGGTGTTGATGACCTCGATGGTCTTGCCCGACATCGCGGTCACGATGTCGCCGGGGCGTTGGGCGCGGCTGCCCGGCATGTTCTCGACGCAGGGAACGAATGCCGTCACCGGGATCGCGGGCTTGAGTTGGGCGATGGCCCGCATGGCGCCGAGCATGGAAGCGCCGCCCGCCATATCGTACTTCATTTTTTCCATCCCATCGGCCGGTTTAATGGAGATGCCGCCGGTGTCAAACGTCACGCCTTTGCCCACCAGGCCGAGATGCGCCGTGCCGGCAGCGGATTCCGGCCGGTAGCGGACCACAATCAGGGCGGGCGGTTCGGCGCTGCCTTGCGCCACTCCCAACAGCGCTCCCATGCCGAGTTGGGCCATTTGTTCGCGATCGAGGACTTCACATTGCAGATGGAACTCGGCGGCCATCTTTCGTGCCGCCTCCGCCATCACGAGCGGGGTGAGACGATTGGCGGGTTCGTTCACCAGTTCGCGGGTAAAATTCTGGGCTTCCGCCAGGATTCGCCCGCGCTCGGCGGCGGCTGACAGTTGGGAGCCGTTCTCGACAGCCACGGTGAACGATTCCAGAGATTTTTTGTCCTCTTCGCCGGTTTTGTAGCGGTCGGGTTCAAACCAACCCAAAACGGCGCCTTCCACGGCGGCCGAGACATTCGCTGGAGTGGCTTGGTTCCGCTCCAATGCCAGGGCGATTTTTTTCACCGATTTGGATTTCAGGAAGCGGACGGCCGCTCCGGTCAACCGGCGCAATTGCGGGGCGTCGAACTTGTCGGGCTTACCGGCGCCTGCCAGAAGCAGTCTTTTAGCTGCCACCCCCTGTGGGTGGTGTATCAAGGTAAGATCCAGGTATTTACCCGTGATTTCGCCGCTTTCGATTAAATCCGCGGCGCCGAACCGTTCTTCCCTGGCGGCTTCAAAAACCGGCACGATCAAGGCATCAGCTTCCACCTGGGGAAGCGGCGAATTGGCAGTAGCAATGGTCATCTTTCTGATTGTGCCCAACCGGGGCACCCGGTGGCAAACGCAAAAATCTTCCGTTTTTGGAATCCCGTCTCATTCGGGGTACATCTCAGAACCCGGCAGTCATCGAGCACGTCATTGTTATTACATGGCTTCCCGGTAAAAATCGTGGTAAGCTTGCTAGCAAGAGCAGGTGTGACGTGTTTCCAAAACCTGTAACGCCGGGGTGATGGGGATCGTCCAATAGAGGTAACAAGCGAGGCTTCCCAAGAGGGCTGGTGAAGGATATGGCCGACCATTCGCAACCTAATGATCCCAACGTGAATAGCCCGGACGACCATCTGAATCGGCTGTTGTGCGCCGAGATCGAGGATCCGTGGTATCGCACGTTCGTCCGCAACGTCAAAGAATTCTTCAACCCACCCAAGCTGCCACCTCTCGAGGTGACCTCGAAGCCCATCCCGGTTAAGGACATTTGGGGCCTTTACGGGCGCAAGAAGCAGTCGTTCATGATGTCGACCGGGTTGCAGGTCGCAGTGGTGGCTCTCGTATTCGTGCTGACTGCGAGCAAGACCGTGCGGAAAGCGGTGACCAACACCGTGCTGTATGCGGTGGATCTGGCGCCGCCCGAAGTCAAAATGAAGCCCCAACCGAAGACATCGCAAGGTGGAGGTGGTGGTGGAGACCGTTCTCCGCTCCCGGCCAGTTTCGGTAAGTTGCCAAAATTCGCGCTGAAGCAGTTCACGCCGCCGGTCGCGGTGTTTAACAATATGAACCCCAAGTTGGCCATGGAGCCAACCCTCATCGGCGACCCGAATACGCAGGTTGCCAATGTGGATTATCCGCTGTACGGCGATCCGCTTTCCAAATACATGACGCCTTCGAACGGGCAAGGATCCGGCGGTGGCATCGGTAACGGCAAAGGCGGCGGCGTCGGCAACGGCGACGGCGGGGGTTATGGTCCCGGAAAGGGCGGTGGAGTAGGCGGCGGCGTTTTCCGGGTCGGCGGCGGCGTTTCGGCTCCCGTGCTGCTTTCCAAAACCGAGCCGGAATATTCCGAAGAAGCGCGCAAGGCCAAGCACCAGGGAACGGTCATGCTGTACGTGCAGATCGATCCTTCCGGCCATGCCACGAACATCAAGGTTGTGAAGAGCCTCGGCCTGGGATTGGATGAGAAGGCCATCGAAGCCGTCCAGAAGTGGAAGTTCGCCCCCGGCAAAAAGGACGGCAAGCCGGTCACGGTCGAAGCTACCATCGAAGTGAATTTCCGTCTGCTCTGAGCACCATCCTCCTTCAACCAGACAGGCGATCCGGAAACGGGTCGCCTGTTTGTTTTGGTGTGAAAGCGCTACCCCATTGGCTGCAGTTCGGCTTCGGAACCGACAATCCCCCAGTTACCCACACACATCGCCTTTCGCGACCCGGCGGAAGTAATCTGCCTTTTTGTGTGAAGCGGCTACTTCATTCGCTGCAGTTCGACTTCAGAACCGATAAATCCCCAAGTTACCCACACATGCCCTTTCGCGACCCGGCGGAAGTAATCAGCCGCGACGGCCGGTTCGTGATTGTATAGGTGCCAGTTACCGATGCCGTAAGCCACGGTGTCGAAGCGCAGTTCGGTTTCCTGATCGGTATTGCCGGCGGGCGGTTCGGGCGGGAGCGCCTGGGCTTCGGGCAGCGCGCCCTGGAAGAATCGCACCAGGTGCAGGTAAAACAGTGTGTGGTCGGCGCTATTCTTCATTTCGGGCCGGATGGCCGCAGCGGCTTTGGCGGCCTCCTCGGGTTTGCCGGCGCGGCGCAGGGCGGCATAGACCCAGTTGGTGGAATTGATGCGCTCGTCGTCGTTGGGCGCAAATTCGACGGCGTGGCGGAAGGCGTCCGCCGCCTGATCGAAATCGCCCAGGAAGTAATTGGCGAGCCCGAGGTGATAATAAGCGTCCATGCGCCGGGGATCGATTTGGACGGCGCGGGCGAGATCGGTCCGCGCCTTGGCGAATTCGCGCAAAGGGAGTTCGCGATGGCCGCGCTCGGTGTACAGCGCGGCATCGTTGGGCGAGACTTCGAGCGCGCGCGTGAGCGTGGCAACGGCCTCGCGATCCTGCCAGACGGCGATTTGGGCCTGCGCCAGTTTGAGGAGCAGGCCGGGATTACGGGGGTCGGCCGCCAGTTCCTTTTCGGCGGCGGGAACCGTGGCTTTTTCATCCGGCAGGGAAGAGAATTTGGTGCCGTCCGGCGACGTCACCTGGTATGTCTGCGCCTGCAGGATGGCGGCGCACGCGAGGATCCATGCGGTCTTCATGGGAAGAGATTATAGCTGAATTGACATTCGTCAGACGGCGCGTTAGGGCATGATCGTGCTCTCGGACGTGGATGTCGTCCGTCTGGTCCATTCCAATCCGGACGTGGAGACCCCGCACCCGACCCCGGAAGTCAGGCTCGAGAATCGGCGCGACGCGTAAACAGAAACGCCAGTTGCGGCAGCAGGCAGATGAACACCAGCACCGCCGCCGCGGCGAGAATGGGAGCGGCGCCGCGTAAAGAGAGGGCGACCACCAGGCTCGAGACCAGCGGCGCCAGGAGCAGAAATCCCGGCGCCGGCGCGAGCGCCAGTACGATCACGCGCCGGCCGGCCAGCGTTGCGATCACGGCAGCGAGCAATGGCCAGGCGATCAGGTAGCTCACTCCGGGAGCGACCATGGCCATCCACAGGCCCACGCCGCCCAATACGAGTAAAGGCACGCCAATCCAGGGCCTCGCCCACGCCGCGGCGACGGCGCCGAGCAGCCCCACAATCGCCAGCACCCGGGCGAACCACGCCGGGTAGACGATCAGGGGCGTGAAGGCGGTGGCGAAGTAGACCGCATCGCCGGGCGGGTGTACGGACAGATCGCGATGGCCGAACCAGCGCGTGAGCCCGAGCGCGTAGCGGCCCTGCTCCTGCACGCTCATGGGGTCGAGATGCTCCACGGTGTCCTGCGCGGTGTGGTAAAACTCGGGGTGCTCAATGAAGGCGAAGTTCATGCCCGCCAGGCCGCCCGCCTTGAAGACGGTGAGATCGGTATCGTTGGGCATGCGGCGGTAAATTTCGTATGCCACCGATGTGGCGTCGGCCTGCGGAACAGCCGCTTGCAGGCCCCGGATCAGCCACTGGTTGCCGGCGCTGGTCTCGAACATGACGGCGCTGCCCGACGTGCCGCGAGCTTCGAAATTGAGGACCACTCCCGGTTCCGATCGCCAGGGATGGTCGCGCATGAAGACCTGGGCGCCCAGCAGGCCGCGCTCTTCGCCGTCGGTGACGAGGAAGATAACGTCGTTGCGCAGCGGAGGGCCGGCGCGCAGGGCGCGGAGGGTCTCGAGAAGGACGGCGACTCCGTGCGCGTCATCCCCCGCGCCGGGCCCGCGCGCGACGGAATCGTAGTGCGCCGCCAGCATCACCGGCCGGGTATTCGCCGTTCCAGCCATTCGCGCGACGATGTTCTGTACGTTCCCGCTTGCATGGAAGCGGCCGCGGGTGAATTCGGCAAACCCGCTCTCCAACTGCGGCGTGAGGCCCTGCTTCGAGAGCTCGGTTGCAACGTAATCGCGGACGCGATCATGGTCGGGTGTTCCGGTGGGGTGGGGCCTCTGGGCGATGGCGCGAACGTGGTCGAAGGCCCGGCCGGCGGAGAATTCGGTGCCGGGAGCGCCGGCCGGAACGGGGGCGGGCCGGGAACGGGGAACCAGCGAAAGGGCGGCCCATAGGGCCAGTGACGCCGCCACCGCGAGTTTCATAAGGACGGCTGGTTAGCGCAAGGAAGCGCGCTGGCTCGCCGGCTCGAGCGGGTTGGGCACGTGGTGCTCGGAATAATAATGCGGGTGCACGCGCTCCACAATGGTCGCCACCGAGCGATCGAGATAGTGGAAGTACGGCTGCGGATTCAATCCGATCCAGAACGCCCACGCCACCAGCGGCAGGAAGACCGCGATTTCGCGCCAGGAAAGATCTTTGAGCGTCTGGTTCTTCTCCCTCACCTCGCCCAGCATGGTCCGCTGGAAGAGCCAGAGCAGATACGCCGCGCCCAGCGCGATCCCCACCGCGGCCCAGAATGCCCAATTAAAATTCCGCACGTACGCGCCCTGCAAAATGGTGATTTCGCCGATGAACCCGTTGAGCGGCGGCATCCCCATCGAGCTCAGCATGGCGAGCCCGAAGATCAGGGTGAAGATTGGCATCACTTTCATGAGGCCGCCGTATTCGGCGATCTCGCGCGTGTGCCGCCGCTCGTAGACCACGCCCACGATCAGGAAGAGCATGCCGGTGGAGATGCCGTGATTAATCTGCTGGAGAATCGAGCCGGAGATGCCGGCGGGATTGAGCGCGAAGATTCCCAGGGTGCAGAAGCCGAGGTGGCTCACGGACGAGTAGGCCACCAGCTTCTTCCAGTCCTTCTGCATCAGGCACGCGAGCGCGCCATATACGATGCCGACGATGGAGAGGAACACCACGATGGAGATGATTTTCGGATTCCGGGCGGCATCGGGCAGCAGCGGGATGGAGAACCGCAGGAAGCCATACGTTCCCATCTTCAGCAGCACGCTGGCCAGAATCACGGAACCGGCGGTAGGCGCTTCGGTGTGCGCATCGGGCAGCCATGTGTGGAACGGGAACATCGGCACTTTGACCGCAAACCCCACGAAAAACGCCCAGAAAACCCACCATTGCGCGGTGGGCGAGATCGCGGTATGCATCAGGTCGGCGATATCGAAGCTCGGCGCGGCGGTCTGCGCGTGCGCCCAGTACAGATAAATAATGCCCAGGAACATCAGCACGCTTCCGGCCAGCGTGTAGATCATGAACTTGATGGAGGCGTACCCGCGGCGCTGGCCGCCCCAGAGGGCGATGATGAAATACATCGGCACCAGGACCGATTCCCAAAACACGAAAAACAGCAGGAAATCGAGCGACATGAAGACGCCCAGCATGCCCGTCTGAAGCACCAGAAAGAAGGCGTAATATTCTTTGAGCCGGTCGTGGATGGCATTCCAACTCGACAGCACCGCGATGAAGCCGATCAACGTCGTGAGCATCACCAGCAGCAGGCTCAGACCGTCGATTCCGAGATGGTAGGATGCGCCCAGGCTGGGAATCCACGCCGCTCTTTCCTCGAACTGCATATCCTGGCTGGGATTGAACCGGAAAACCAGCGGCAGGGATACCAGAAAGCCCACGAAAGAGATCGCATTGGCCCACAGTCTGATGGCGCGTGGATTCGACGACGGAATCAACAGTAGCACCAACAACCCGGCCAAAGGCGTAAAAAGAACTATCGACAGGATGTGGGACATAATTGACGGCTTCGAAGTAAGGCCCTATATTATCACCATCCCTGCCGGTATGAAATCCAATCGCGGCAAAGGCGCCGGAAAGGCGCGCAAGGCGGATTTGCGCGCCGCGATTTTGCCGGCTGCGATCCTGCTGGCCGCGCTGGTATGGCGCACCGTCAGCCTGAATTCCTTCCCGCCCCTCCCGGACGAGAAGATCACGCGCGACGTGGTTGCCGGCATCTGGGACGGCCAGTGGTCGAACAACTGGAAATATACGGTTACAGACCGTGCGTTCCGCGTAGACCTTTACAATTTTTCCTCGTACCTGTACGCCGATGCGGTGCTGGCCGGAGTTCCCGCCACGCTCGGCTCGAGCTTACCGGATGGCCATCCCGATTTGATTTCCTGGAGCAGGCTGGTTTCGGCTCTGGCGGGCACGCTGGCCGTTTTTTGGTTCTACCTGGTGGCGCGGCGGCTATTCAACCGGGCCACCGGACTGGTGGCGATGACGCTGATGGCTGCCATGCCGCTCCTGGTGCAGGACGCCCACTATGCCCGGCCGGAAGCTTTCGTTCTCGCCCTGACGGCGGTGGCTTACCTGCTGCTGGCGCGATTCGATGCCGGTCACGGAACCTGGGCATGGGTCGCCGGCGCGGGATTCTGTTTCGGCTTGTTGATCGCCTGCAAGATTTCGCTGGTACCCATGGCGCTCGTGCCGGTCCCTTTCCTGGCGCGAATCAAAGACCGCGCCTCGGCCGGCCGGACTGCCGGCATCTGTGCGGCGGCTGTCATTCTGGGGTTCATGGTGGGAGTGCCGGACGCCGTTTTTCATCCGGCGGCATTCTGGCATGGCGTCGACTTTCTGCGGAATCAATATGCCGGGGCATTCCGCCCGCACGCGTCCATCGATAGCAATAATAGCGTCGGTCTGACCGCGGCCTATTTCTGGCAGACCACCGGACTGCTGCTGCTGTTTTCCGCCGCCGGCGCCTTCGTGCTCGCACGGGCCCGGCGGTTCGCTCTGCTCGCCGCGATCGGCGGTCCGGTGGCATTTTATCTGCTCTATTTCTGCTTCGAGCGCACCTTCTTCGAGCGGAACTTGAGCCACGTGGCGCCGCTGATGGCGATGCTGGCAGCCGTCGCGCTGGTGGCGGCCGGCGAGCGCTTCCCGGAAAAACGACGGAGCGCCGTCCTGATCGCGCTAGTCGCGCTCGCCGGAGGACGCGAGGCGTGGGTGTCGGGCAAGCTGGTTTTCGAGGCCATGCGGGGGACACCGGAGCGGCGCGCTTTTCGGTATGAAATTGCTCTGCAACAGACCCTCGGGCACCGGCTCGATGGCAGCATATCTCTGTTCATGGATAGCCAGCTCGATACCATGATTCAGACCGCCGCAGCCGGCAGGGATATGCTGGTGCGCGTACCCGACTATCATGATTCCTTCACGAAAAAACACTTGGAGGAGTTACAGAAACGCACCGCCTGGCGCCAGGCGGGCTATTTTCCGTCGGTCTTCGAAGATTTCGATGTGAGCACCCTGATTGCTTACCACGGGGTGTCGCTGCGGTATTTGCTGCTGCGCGCGCCGCGGCCTTAAGGCCGCGGCTCAAGGAGCGCCGCCCCCAGTTTCTCGAGGATTGCCGCGCCGGGCACGCTTCCCTGCGCCATGCGGGCCGTACCGCCGCCGCGTCCGCCGGCCTCGGCCAGCGCGGCTTTCAGGCGCTGGCCGGCATCCACGCCGGAATCCGCGGATGTGGCGAGTAAAATCGACGGCGGACCGGTCAGCGTCGCCACGAAGACCGCCCGCGGCTGCGCGGTGAAGCTCTGCGCCAGCGCGCGCAGTTCGTCCAGGCTGCCGGATGTAGCCCGGTGGACGGCGCGGCGCAGGCCATCCGGGCCGGGCGCGGTGTTCCGATAGAGTTCCCCGCCCTGGTAGGCGGCGAGTTCGATTTCCAGCTTGCGGCGCAGCTTATCGGCGCCGCGGGCGGCTTCCATTTGCGCCGCCACCACCGCCGGCACGTCGTCGAGGGCCGATGAAAAAAGCTGCGCCACGCGACTCAGCGCTTCAAAATCGGCGCGCGCGCGCCGCACGGCTCTTCCGCCGCACAGGAATTCCACGCGCACCGACTGCCGCACTTTCTCCAGCTTGCGCAGGAGTATCGCACCGATCTCGCCCGTGCCGCGAACATGGGTGCCACCGCAGGCGCTGCGATCCAAACGGTCGATGGAGACGATTCGCAGCGTGCCCTCGCGGTCCGACGCCTTGCGCAGCCCCTGGACGCTGGCAGCGTCCTCGTAGGTCACAACGACCGGGCGGTTCTCCCACACGATCGCGTTGGCGCGGGCTTCGACGGCTTCCAGAACGCGGGCATCGGCGGCGCCGCCTTCCAGGTCGATGGTGGAGCTTTCGGCGCCCAGATGGAAACTCACCGTGCGCAAGTGGAACAGTTCCTCGAACACGGCGGATAACAGGTGCTGACCGGTGTGCTGCTGCATGTGATCGAAGCGGCGCGTCCAATCGATGGAGCACTCCACCGGGCCGGGAGCGACGGGCGCCGCGAGGAGGTGAGCAATGCGGTCGCCCTCGTCAATCACGTCACGCACGGCAACGCCGGCGATGGATCCGAGGTCGAAGGGTTGGCCTCCGGAGGTCGGATAAAACGCGGTGCGATCGAGGTACACGGTGGCGGCGCCTTCTCCCCCACACTCCAGTGCAAGAGCGTCGAAACGATGGAGGTAGGAATCGTGGTAGTACAGCCGTTCAGTCATGGGAACTGTCATTTTCCCAGAATCGGGATGGATATGCCGATTACCCCCAAAAGGGGGTTGCCGGTCCCTACCATAGTACTAGCGAGATTGTGCGCAAAGCAGTTGCGCGCCAAGATGGTACTTCGACCGGTAACTAACGAATGCTTCGGATTTTTGCAATGTTCGGGATGGCGGCGTTGTTCCTCCTGATCTCTGCCGATTTGCGCGCGACGGTACTCACCGGGCTTGGCAGGGCAACCTTCGAACTGGCCAAATACAGCCCTTATTCGTACATCGTGGTGGCGCTTGCCCTGGGAGCCGGCGCGGTGATGTCGCTGGCGCCGTCGAAACCTCAATAAAAATCCGGATTCGTTAGGGCGATTGGTGCGGAAATTCTCTCCGTCCAAAACCATGCGGCTTGGAGCAATCCTGCCCGCCGCCTTTCAGGCGGCTATTTCGAGGCGGGACGCTCCGTAAACGGAAAAGACCGGCTACAGCCCCACGATTTATGAAGAGTTCGGCCGCTCAAAAACCCAACTCTAAACTGCGCGCGCCTTTCGCTGTGGAACGGCCGCGGTCTCGGAACGGGCCGGCTTGCGCTCGGCCGGCGCGGCGAGGCGCTTCGCCTGGTCGGTGACGCATACCAGAAACATCGGCTGCCTGGCGTTTTTCAGCAGATCGATAATGCGGTTCGGCGCTTCTTCGAGGAAAATGCTTTTGCCGTCCGTGAGCAGATGCACGTCTGAGGAAGAGGCGATCGCTTCGGCGAGGCGCTTGCCCATGTCTTTCTGGAGAAACCGCAGCACCCGGCGGATTTTCTGCAGCGAGAAACCCTTGCGCCGCAATTCGGCGATCACCGAGATTTCCACTACTTCCTCGGTCATGTAGACGCGTTTGTGGCCATCCTGACGCGGCGAGACGACGTTCCGTTCGTCCCACCACTGCAACTGACGAAGGCTGACGCCGCAAATGCGAGACACATCGCTACTGGTGAAGCCCTGTTCGCCCGGCGAAGCGATCGGCTTGGATTTCCTGGCTCTAAGCATTTTGCGCTTCCGTTTCCATCGACCAATTCATGCTAACAAATGGATTGTACCTGTGCCGCAGCCGGTGTCAAGGGGGTTTCACCCCCCAAAAACAAAAACAGCCGTCTACGTTTCGAACGTTAAACTGTCACTGGATAACATAACACGTACCAGAAGTTTCCTGGCCGGCCTTGGTACATACAGAACCGCAATGGCCGGTACCTGCATTGTAGGGCCATTCCGCCGATAGTAGGATTGTGCTTGACGGCGGGTGCCGGCGTGCAGTGGACATTCTGCGAATCGAAGCGATGTGGTTGACGTGAGCGCGAAAGAACTGGAATTTCTGAGTAACGAAGCAATCGAAGGCGAGTCGCTGGCCGACCGTTTGGCGAAGGGGGGCCTGCCAGCGCAAGAGGCGCTCGGCTATGCCCTGGACATCGGCGCCGCCTTGAATCGCGCCCATAAGAAAGGCGCCGTTCACGGAAAACTGTCTCCCCATTCGATTCTGATCGCTTCTTCGGGCGCGCGCATCGTTCGTCCGGTGGAAGGCGTTGACCTGGATGCGCTGGCCTATCGCTCCCCGGAGCAGGTCGCAGGCGAACCACCCGATGCGCGCAGCGACATTTTTTCTTTCGGGACCCTGTTATATGAAATGGTGAGCGGGCGGCGCGCGTTTCCGGGCGAAGGCGCCGCGCTCGACCGGGCCATCCGGGAGGATTCTCCCGCGCCGTTAATGAGCAAGTCGCCAATTCACGCCGCCATGGAGGGCGTGATCGCCGGCTGTATTCAGAAAGATCCCGGCAAACGGCGCCAGCGAGTGCAGAATGCCGTGCTGGAGTTGCGGCTGGCGGCACGGTCGTTGCCGCGTCTGGCGAAGAGTGCGGAGGGTCCGGCGGTGGAGTTCGTAAACCAGCCCCAAACCGCGCGGCGGCCGGGCGACGATACGGATGTCCGCCCCAACCGGTCTCGCATCTTCACTCCGGTCCGGTTCCCCGACGAAATCCAGGCGGTACCGGGCAGAGCGCGGAAGCAACGGCTGTTTTTATGGGGGCTTCTCCCTTTCGCGCTGCTGCTGGCGGCGATGGGCGCGTGGATTTTGTGGCGGATGGCTCATCTTCCGCCGCAACAGGTTGTGAAGTTTCCGATGGTCGCTCCGGATAATGCCTCTTATCGAATGCCCACGGTCTCTCCCGACGGCAGGCTTGTGGTTGTGGAATCGGACGGCCCCGAGGGCAGACCCATGCTTTGGCTGCGCCCCCTGGACGCTATGAAACCGACCCTGATTCCGGGCACGGAAGGAGCGTTCGCACCGTTCTGGTCGCCGGATAGCCAGTATGTCGGATTCTTCGCCGACAGCGCGCTCAAAAAGGTGAGGCTCAGCGACGGACACACGGAAAAGATCTGCGATACCGAGCCGCTGGGCGGAGGTGGCGCCTGGAACCGCTCGGGAACGATCCTCTTTTCGCCGGGCCAGGATTCCACCCTCTACGCGGTGTCCGCCAGCGGAGGACAGCCGCGCCAGGTCCAGCAGTTGAACACCGCCAGGTTCGAACGGGCGCACATTTGGCCCCAGTTCCTTCCGGACGGCAGGCATTTCATATTCTTCGTTCTTTCCGATTCCCCATCCGCCCGGGGCGTCTACACCGGTTCGCTCGATTCGGCGGACTATGCCATGCTGTTCCCCTCCGAGACAAACGCCGTGTATTCCCCGCCGGCTCCGACGGACCCGCGAAAGCACGGCTATCTGCTTTACATTCGCAACCGGTCCCTGGTGGAAGTGGGATTCGATGCCAGCCGCCTCAGAGTATTGACGGACCCCAATCTTCTGGCTGACGACGTGGGCGCGGTGGCAAGCCTTTCGCTGGCGCCGATCTCGATTTCCAACACCGCCGTGCTGGTTTACCAGAGCGTGAGTCCGGCGAGCCGTCAACTTCTGTGGGTGGATCGCAACGGAAAGACGCTCGCGCCGGTCACCGAGGGCGGCAAATGGGGAGCGCTGCGGATTGCGCCGGATGGATCGCGCGCCATTGCGGCCAGGGCGAGCGAGGACCAGAAGAGCAGCGACCTCTGGATAGTGGATCGATCCGGCAACGTGTCGCAGTTCACCGGCGGGCCGGGCCTGAAAGGTTCTCCGGTGTGGTCGCCGGACGGATCGCGCATCGCGTATTACTCAATGGTGGGAGACAACTTCGATCTGGTGACCAGTCCCGCAGCCAATGGTTCCCAGGCGGACCTGTTGCTGAAGAGTGCGGATGCCAAGTATCCGAGCGATTGGTCCCGCGACGGAAGGTACTTGTTGTTCGGTGTGATAACGGAAGGCACGAAATCGGACATATGGGGCATGACGCTGGCGGACCGGCATGCAGGCCCGATCCTGGACACTATCTCTTCGGAAGGTTGGGCCACGCTGTCGCCGGACGGTAAGTGGCTGGCGTACCAATCGAACGAGTCGGATCGGTACCAGGTCTACGTGCAACCCTTCGACGGCATCACGCGCGGAACCAAGCGGCGCTACGATGTTTCGACCGAGATGGGCGGCGGCATGCCGCACTGGCGCGCCGACGGCCAGGAGTTGTTCTACGTCACCGGCAGCGGCCGTGTGATGTCGGTGAAAGTGCATCCGCAAGGCGAGGAGTTCCAAAGCGGCGCGCCACAGCCGTTGTTCCAGACGCATGTCACGCCCGATACCTGGAATTGGTTTGACGTCGATGCGCAAGGACAAAAATTCCTGATGAATGTTCCGCTCGAATGGCCGACCTCGTCCCCCATCACCGTGATGACCAATTGGACCGAGAAGATTAGGGACTGATGCCGGCAGCGCGGACCCTGCGCCGCCAGCGCCTGTCAAACGCGCCTTCACCTACCTGTAACACGCTCATTTTTAGGCATTTAAAGGAAGAGCCCCGGGCAATGCTAAAATAGAGTTGCATTCCCTCCTGCTCGATTTCGAGCAGCAAGCTTATGAGCACTTCAAGATTTTGGCCTCTCGATATGGATTCTGAAGGACCGGTTTACGACACTCTTGTCTGGGACCTTCCCGGTTTGCGACGGCGCCCGCAGCCGAAAAAGACCGGGAAGCGGCCTCGCTCCGTCGCTGCGGGCGCCCGGAAGCGGTAGGGGCGGGCAGCTGTGGTTGCCTTGACTCCGTCAAAATCGCGGCTTTTGTGCGATGGCGTACATTCTGCCCGGGTTTACCCATTCAAACCTTCCCGCTTCGCGTAAACCTTACATTTGCCGGTCGTCCAAAAGCCGCTACGTCCTCCCAAAATAAAGCTTTATCGAACGGTTGCCGGATTGCTAAAGTGGTGACGAGGTTTTTAATTAGCCATGAAAGTTCACCTTGCCATCACGTGCATCGTAGCGGGCTCGCTGCTCGCGGCTGGATGCGCCACCAAGAAATATGTGCGTAATACCACTGCTCCCATCCAAGCGAAAGTGGATCAAGTCGGCACGCAGACCAACCAGAACACGCAACAAATCGAAGACACCAAGAACCAGGTGAAGCAGGTCGATGACAAGGCCCAGAGCGGCATCAACGCTGCGCAGGAACGGGCCTCGGCCGCCGACCAGCATGCCGCCACGGCAGATCAACATGCCACCGACGCCATGAATCAGGCCAAGCAGGCGAGCCAAGCGGCCGATGCGAATGGCCAGGAACTGAACAAGCTGCGCGATGTCGTTTCCAACATCGATGACTACAAGATGCAGACGTCGGCAACCGTTCCGTTCGCCTTCGACAAGTACACGCTGAGTTCCTCCGCCAAAGAGGATCTCGATAATCTCGCGAGCGGGTTGAGCGCCGACAAGAGGTTCGTCATCTCGGTGGAAGGCTTCACCGACGCCACCGGCAATCGTAACTATAACGAGGCCCTGAGCCGCAAGCGCGCCGATACCGTGGTTGCCTACCTCGTAACCAAACACAACATCCCGATCTACCGCATTCACATGATCGGCCTCGGCCAGGAAATGCCGGCCGATGAAGGCAAAGACCGCGCTGCGCGCGCCAAGAACCGCCGGGTGGAGGTGAAAGTTTTCACCGCCGACGTAGATTCCGGCACTCCGACCAATACCAGCCGTCAGAATCAATAAGCAGTCAAAGCGGCATTACCAGAGGCACCGCTCCCTTGCGGGGGCGGTGCCTTTCGTTTTCAGTGCCGCTCGGCCTTTGCCGGGCTCGGAATGGCCCGGAAAGTCTGCCACCACACGTAGAGGCAGAGAAGGTTGCCGATGGCCACGATGATCGCACCGATCAGCGCGAGAACCTGCGATTGCGGCGCGGCCGATAAGTTGACAACGGCCTCACCGATGGCTTCCGCGGTGAATTGCATTCCCAGCCCGCCGGAGATCAGCATGAGGCTGCGGTCACTCTTGGGCGAAGCGATGAGGATCATCCATAGCGCCAGGTCCAACACCGTGGCGCAGACGCTCATATCTCTGGTCCACGGAGTCATCCAGACGCCGATTTTTACAGGTGCCGGGTGAAAGTGGATCCAGAAGGTAATGCCGGCAAATAGCAGCGCTCCCGCACCCAACCCAACTCGCATGATGCGGCGCGACCGCGACAGGAAAGTGGCGAGATCGATCAGGCTGAGAACCGTCGCGAAGATCAAAACCTGCAAGACCCATTCATTGATCCAGTAGACCTTTGCCGCCAGGTGCGATACCGCGGGATCGTGCGTAAGAAACGACTGCGTGTTCAGCGCAATGTCCACCAGGGTGGTGGCAAAGTCCACCAGAACAAATAGAAATACGATCGGATAACGGCGGTACGGACCTCGGAATATGGCGAGAATGACCAGGATCTCGAGGGGCAGTCCTACAGCCCAACCCACTACCTGGAGGACAAATCTGGTCAATGCCGTCACGACTTCGATTGTAAGACGCCGAGGCGTTTCGCAGGAGGAGAACTCGGAGCTTTTTACGGATGGGAGTCTTCGGACAAAGGAAATGCTTCGGCACTGCGCCCCGCGCGGGTTCGAGTGCCCAATACTCCCTGGTCAGGCTATCGGTCCGCGGCTAAGCCAAGCCGTCCCAGGGTTGCGGCGGGAAAGTCGGGCCGGTCTGGAGAGCAACTCCGTCCCAAGGCTGCGGCGGGAAAGTCGGGCCGGTTTGGAGAGCCAATCCATCCCAGGGTTGCGGCGGGAAAGTCGGACCGGTCTGGAGAGCCACTCCATCCCAGGGTTGCGGCGGGAAAGTCGGGCCGGTTTGGAGAGTCACTCCGTCCCAGGGTTGCGGCGGAAACGTTGGACCGGTGGCGGCTGCTATCGGCGCCAAAACCAGTGCGAACAAAGCGAATACAACGCCAAACGTGAAATTGCGTTGCCAAGATCGGGACATTTTCCAGGAACTCCTTTTTATTGAGGGCGCATCACCCATTGACCTCCTGAGTGTATTTCTCGGCACCAGCGCACCAAGACTCGGGGCCTACCTAGTACTTTGATCGGAAAATGCCTAATTGAAGTATCAGGAAATTACCCTATTGAGGGTTCAAAAGTGCTAGACCAGACGCTAGTTAATTGCCTTGGAAGCGAATGCGGGACTGTTTGATCACAGACTCCGGGAAGGTGGGGGCGATCTGCAACGAGTGAGCGACGGGGTAATCGAGCCGCATATCCGCGGAAACTTCGTCGAGCATTTCCACGGTCGCGACCCGGGTTTCCTGGGCGAAACAATTCAGCAGCAAATTGTCGCAGACAGCATTAATGAGGCGGGGGATGCCCTGCGTTCGGTGGTGGATTTCCTTCATCATCTCCGGGGAGAAGACGGTCTGCTTGTCGAGACCGGCGCGCGCCATGCGAGAGTTGATGTACGCGACGGCGTCACCGGGGTCGAAGCCGCGCAGGGTGCAACGCAGCGCGATGCGCTGTTTGAGCTGGCGGAACTCGGCGGCTTCCATTTTACGGTCCAACTCCTGCTGGCCGGCCAAAATGATTTGCAGGAGTTTGCCGCGACGGTTTTCCAGATTCCCGAGCAGACGGATCTCTTCGAGCACATTCCAATCGAGGTTATGTGCCTCGTCCACGATCAGCACGGTAGTGCGGCCGGCGGAAGCTCTTTCGAGCAGCATGCTGTTCAACGAAAGCAGAACCTCGGTTTTCGAATGCCGATCGCACTGCAATTCGAGATCGTACGCCAACATCTCAAAAAACTGCTCGACGGTGAGGCGGGAGTTGAACAGCGAAGCGAACGCGATCTGCTGGGAGTGCAGAAAGTCGCGAAGGCACTCCAGCATGGTGGTCTTCCCGGTCCCCACCTCGCCGGACAACAGCACGAATCCCTTGCGGCTCTGCACTCCGTAAATGAGGTTGGCCAGAGCTTCCTCATGCTGCGAGCTGCGGAACAGGAACGAAGGATCCGGGCTCATGTTAAACGGATTTTTGGTGAAGCCGAAGAAGGCGTTATACATGATCGCGGTTCGGACAACGCTGTCCCCAGCTTATCATGCACCTCGATAAGCGCCAAGCATTGCGGTACTGGCCGGTATGAATTCAGACGGCATTACTTAGTACATCGCGCGGCGCCGGAACTCCGCGGCGGGAGAAACGGATCACGCCGTCGCGGCCGATCAGATATACGGTTCGTTTCACAATCAGGCCGTTGGTGCAATAGAGCGCGCCGACCCTTTGGCCGCGGTCGATGAGCAGGGGAAACGGGAAACCGTATTTCTGCCGGAACTTCGCGTGCGCGCGGGCGCTTTGCGGATTCACGCCGAAGACCTCGACGCCGCGCGCACGGGCTTCGCCGCACTCGTCGCGGAACTGGCACAATTGCCTGGTGCAGACAGAGGTGTCGTCGCCGGGATAGAAGACCAGCACCACGTTGCGGCCGCGTAAATCGGCAAGGTGAACCATGCTGCCGGTTTCATCGGGCAAAGAAAAATCGGGCGCGGGAGTGCCAACGGGCAAAGGGGCGGACCAGAGCCAGGAGAACATGTCGTTAACTTTTGATATTACCCCGCCGCCAACGGAAGGGAACTCGGATGCACCAGATTGCCCAGTAACCAAAAGCAATTTTGTTCGTCTTAGTAAGTGAAGGCAAGAGGAAAGCCACAAAGGCTTTTCAAGAGCGGCCAGCCCAACTGGCCGGATCGAACCGGTCCGCCGCCGGCGGATCGAACTTCAAGACTTTAGAAAAAACGAGGTGGTTCAAATGCAGAGTCGTATTGTGTCTATTGCCAGTCTTCTGGTGGTTGTGGCTTCCGTGCTGCTCTTTTTCGCCGGCGCATGGGGGATCATGTCCTGGCGTCTCGACGAAGGCAGCGGCGTGCTGGCCCTGGCGGGCTGGCTGGTGGCCGCGATTGTGTTCTCGTATCGTTTCGCCGATCCGAAGTGGCTCGATCCGGTTTCGATTGTGAAATCGCGGTAAGCAGCTACACCGCCCGCGCGACGCCGGGCAGGCGCCGCAGCGCGATCGTGGTCATCCAGCTTGCTCCCACCGCGCCGCAGACCACGATGGCAAACTTCATCGTGGGCGCCATCGACACTCCCGCGAGCGAAAGCTGAATCCAACTCACAAAAGCGTAGTGCACCAGGTAGATGCCGTACGAATTGCGGCTCAAGCTTTCCCACGCCTTCAAACGCAAGCGCGCGAAGCGCAGGAACAGCGCCAGGAACGCGAAGGAGGACGCGGCGCAATTCAGCGTGAAGAACAGATCGGTCGCCGTCTCCCAAGCACGCGATTGGATGTGCGCCGTGAGGAACGCAATGGCGACCGCGGATAGAGCGAGAAAAGTGACAACCGCCGCGATCGCCCACAGAAGCCATCGGCGCGCCAGTTTGCCTTCCGGCGCCAGCGGACCGCGATCGAGCCCGCACGCGCCGATTCCCACGCCTGCGAGGAAGTACACCAGATAATGCAGGATCCGGCTGGTCTGGAAAGTGAACGGACCGAAAACGGACCACGCGAGGCCGGAGTAAGTCAGTTCCAGCGGAATGTAGACCGCCGCGGAAACGGCCGCGAGCAGGACGAAAAAACGGGCCGGACGGCTGCGCGGGCCTGCCAGGAACCCGCCGACCGTCGCGGCCCATCGCGGCATCGCCGAGAACATCGCCGCGGCAATGCAGTCGAAAACCAATAGCACCCACACGAACCAGGCCGGGCCGCTCGGCCAGACGCCGATTGCCAACCACTGCCGCACGAAACCATCGAAGCCGCCGTGGCTGGCTATCTGAAGATAGGTCGGATAGTACGCCAGCGGCGCGATCATTGCGACGGCAAAGAGGAACGGCAGCCCCAGACGCAAAAACCGTCCGCGCAGAAATCCGCGCGTGCCCTTTTGCCTCAGGCCGCTCCAGACGAATAGTCCCGAAATCAAAAACATCAGTGCCATGAAGAAGCTGTCGTTGAACCCAACGAACAGGCGGGGCCACGCGGCGCGGTGCGCATCTACTACCGGGAATGCCTGCCACCAGCGCGGGATCGCGGCCAGCGATGCCGGTGCCGGTGGCGCGTCCGGATGGTATGCCAGAGCCGCATGATGGGCCACCACCAGCACCACGAGGAATGCCCGAAGATAACCGATGGCGTAGTTGTAAGTGTTTTGCGGCGGGACGGCCGCAATTTCGATAGAAGCTGCTTTGGTTGGCGACATGAGGATTCCTCTAGGCCCAGCGCGTAATGCGGCGCGCGGCTAACACCGTGAAGGCCACGGCCACGGCGGCAAGCTGCGCTACATGAATCCATGGATTGCCGGCGTGGGGAACCCCGATCACCGTCAGGACGATCTGATCGAGGTGGTAGGCCGGCGAAAGATGCGCGATCCAATCCGCGGATCTCGGCAGCGGAAACAGGATGCCCGAGAGATAGATCATGGGCAGATAAAGAAGGTTCACGAACGCCGGCGCGCTTTTCGCGGAGGCCAGCGAACCGATGAAGAAACCGAGCGCGCAAAAGGGTGTGGAACCGAGAATGCACACCAGCGAAATCCCCAGCAGCTGCATTCCCGGAAGATGCAAATGTCCCAGCGGAGCCACCGCCGCCATGCTGCCCATGATGATGGCGACGAAGAACATGGACATCAGCATCATCGCCACCAACCACGCGGAGAGCGGCGCCGGCAGAGCACGCCGCAGTTGCAGAAGACCCTGGTCGCGTTCCGTGGCGACTACGATGCCGAATCCAAACATCCCCGGCCCCATCACGCCCACAATGGAAAAGCCCATGAACATGAAGAGGATGGTTTTCGGGTCCTTGGCCAGCGCCGGCCCGAACAAAACCACGGCGAACAATAAATAGAGTGCTGCCGGCAGCAGCAGGAATGGACCGGCAAAGGCCGGCGAGCGCAGCATGCGCAGCGATTCGAATTTCGCCTCGATGGCGTAAGCGCGCCACGGGCGAGGATTGGGCGTACCCACAGCGGCTTGCATTAGCGCACCTCCTGAGTAAGTTCGGTAAATGCCTCGGCGAGCCCGGCGCTCGCGACTTCGAGGCCATCTAAGTCTTCATCGGCAGCCAGCAGCCGGCGCACCACGCTTTCGGTATTGCTGGCGGTAATGTGCAGACCGTGCTGGTCGCTGGCGACGGTTTGCACGTCGGGCCAGCGCCGGAGATCCTCGGCACGCAAACAGGTTCGGCAGGTGATGCGCTTGCGCACTACCAGCGCGCGCATCTCGTCCACCGTTCCGGTAGCGATGAGCCTGCCCTTGGCAATCACCGCGACACGATCGGCGAGCGCTTCGGCTTCTTCGAGGTAGTGTGTGGTCAGAACGATCGAGCAACCCTCGGCGATG
Organism: Bryobacteraceae bacterium; assembly: GCA_035509055.1. GTDB lineage: Bacteria > Acidobacteriota > Terriglobia > Bryobacterales > Bryobacteraceae > PALSA-129. Next base: position 89,648 of record DATJMA010000181.1, read on the forward strand.
AGGCGCCGCAGAGCCGCCCACACGAATTCGCGCGATTGGATGTCGAGCCCGACCGTGGGTTCATCGAGAAACAGCAGGCGCGGCCGCCCGACGAGCGCGATGGCGAATTGCACCTGCCGCTTCTGTCCGGACGAGAGCTTGCCGTATGGCCGCCGGCTGAGGGGCGCCAAGCCGGTGAGAGCGAGCACCTGCGGCACCGGCATCGGGTCGGGATAATAAGCGGCTACCAGTTCGATCTGTTCGGCCACCCGCAACTCGGGAATGAGCGCCGCTTCCTGCAGCATGACTCCGATCTGCCGCCGTGCCGTCATCGATTCCGGCGCCAGGCCGAACAGGCGCGCCGAACCTTTATCGGGGCGCGACAGTCCCAGCAGGAGAGAAATGGCCGTAGTCTTACCGGCGCCGTTCGGTCCGAGCAACGCCAGCAACTCGCCCGGCTGTATCGCCAGGGAAAAATCGTCCAGCGCCACAACTTTGCCGAATCGCTTGGTGACCGCGGCCAGCTCGGCGATATTGAGGGTCGTCATACCGACACTGTACGGCCCGCCAACGCGGCAGCGAAGCAAAATTTGACGAGTTGGCCGAATGAAGTGGCGAACGGGAAAAAAGCGATCAGCGCTCAGTTTTCAGCTGTCAACTTTTGTGCCGGAGTCGCTTGCTGACACGGCAGTTGTCCCGTTGGCTGATCGCTGACTGCCGATCGCTCTTTTCAAAACGGATTTTCCGCCAGCGCCTTTAATCTCTCGCTGTAATTACGGCCCGATTGCAGCCGCGCGCCGCTGGTGAGAGTGATGGCGTACTCGCCGTGCATCACGGGTTGGAGCTCGCGTATGCGCGTCACGTTCACGATGACGGAGCGATGGATTCGCAGGAAAACGGCCGGATCGAGAGACTTCTCCATCGTGCTCATGGTGACGTGCAACAGGTGATTGCCATTCGGCGTGTGGAGCTGCACATAATTTTCCGCTGCCTCGATCCAATCGATTTCGCCGACGTCCACCAGGACAGTCTTGCCCGCTGTGCGCACCGCGAGGCGTTTCATGTATCGCGCCGGCGAGGCGATGGTCTCGAGCAGGGATAGGATCTGGCGGCTGGCATCGTCGCCGCTTCGGGTTTCGAGCCGTGCCTTGCCGCGCGCCAGCGCCTTGGCAAAGCGATCTTCCGTTACCGGTTTCAGAAGATAATCGATGGCGTTGATTTCGAACGCCTGAATCGCATACTGATCGTGCGCCGTGACGAAGACCACCGCCGGCATCTGCTCGGGACCGATTTCGCCCACGGCAGCGAACCCGTCCATCTCGGGCATCTGCACGTCGAGAAACACCAGATCGATGGACCGGTCGCGGATTTGAGCCACCGCCTCGTGCCCGTTTTTCGCGTCGTAGATCGCGCCGATATCGGGATCGCGGGCGAGCAGGATGCGCAGCCCCTCGCGCGCCAGTGGTTCATCGTCGACCAGCAGGACCGTTAGCGGCATGTGCCTCCGTGACGGCATGTAACGGCAGGACCATGGTTGCGACCACGCCTCCGTGCTCGCCGTTCTCGACTCTCAGGCCCGCGGCGCCGCCGTACAGTTGGCGCAAGCGCGCCCGCGTGTTGGCGAGTCCGATTCCGCCGCCGGCGCCGTTCGCGGGAGCCAGCCCGGGCCCGTCATCCTGAATTCGGATCTCCACTTGATCGTTCACGCGGCAGGCGGTGATGCTGATGGATCCGGCGGTCGAACTGCGGCCGAGGCCATGGCGGATGGCGTTCTCCACAATCGGCTGCAACGCCATATGCGGAAGCGCCGCGTCCAGAACTTCGGGATCGGCCGCGATATCCACGCGCAATCGATCCTGAAAACGCACCTGCTCGATGGATAGATAAAGCTGAAGATATTCCAATTCGCGGCTCAGCGATACTTCCTGCGCCTGCACGTCTTCCAGAACGCAGCGCAGCAGGTCGCCCAGCCGCGCCAACATCTCCTCGGCTTCCCTGCCCTTCTGCTGACGCACCAGCACCATGATGGTGTTGAGCGTGTTGAACAGAAAATGCGGTTGGAGCTGCATTTTGAGCGCGCCCAAATGCGCTTGCGCGAGCTGCCGCTCGAGCTGGGAAGATCGCAGTTCGAGCCGCAGCGCCTCCTGGCGGCGCTCTTCATAGCGGCGATACCATCCGTACGCACACTGCACTCCCAGAACGGTCCAGTAGGTGAGCACGCCCTGGTGGTAGCCAATCAGCAAAAGGAAGAAGAGGGTCGCCGGGACAGTGGTCATCAGGCCTGGAAATAAGTGCAGTCCGTGCAGAATCACAGATTCCAGGCCGAGATCGAGGAATGGCAAAGCCAGAGAAATCGCCAGGTGAATCAGAATGACAGGCCAGCGCGGTTTTCGGCTAAGCGGCAGTTTCCGTCCCAGCCAAAGCACTACGGGTGTGAGAGCGAACCAAAGCCACACGCCCACCAGCCAGGAGATGAGATGGTGCGTCCACGGGAACGGATCGGGAGCGATCAACTTCTGGGCAATCGTCTGGCTGAACATGAACACGCCGGCGAACGTCCAGAAGCAGAATAGCGCAACGTACTGCCACACCTTGCGCCTGGTGCTATCGCTCATTCGCCCTAGATTAGCGCAATGCGGGAGTCAATCCTCGCCGGTTTTGACCAAGCGGCAGATTGCAGTGACGAATGGGCTATTTCCGGCAGTCCGGCGCCGCTAGCGCCGACCATTTCGACACCGTGCTTTTCGCCAGATCGTTCCAACGTCCGACGGCATCGCGCACCTCCTGGCACATGCCTTCGAACGTCTCGATCACCTCGCTTGCCGGCGGCGTATCGGATTGGTCTACCGCGATCAGCAAGCGCGTGAGGTCGCGATTCAGAGGGCCGAATCCGGCTGGGGGACCGGCGGCATCGGTCAATCCGAGCGCCTTGTCATCCGCCTTGGCCGCAGCGAGGGCACGATTGTACCCGTCATACGTTTCGCCCATGAGAGCGGCTATCTTTTGCGCCAGCTCGAGTTGCTGCCTGAGCTCCGCCGTGCTCGCCTTCAGCCGCGGGTCGAGCTTCACCGTGAGCGGCCGCCGGAATTCCTGTCCATCCACCGTCAACCGCAGTTCATAATGCCCCGGCAGCACCATCGGACCTTGCGGCTCGTGCCACGGCGTGTTGTGCGGAATCGCGTGGTCGGCGAGCGTGTACTCGAAATAGTCCACGTGGATGCCGAAATAGGTGTAAAGAAGCTGCTCGGGATCCGGATATCGCAGGTCCCACACGAATCGGTTGATCCCCGCCTGTTTCGGCAGCAGAGCCGGCGGCGCCAGCCAGAAATCCGGCACATTCACCTTATAGGGAAGCGAGGTTGGACCGCTGGACGAGAACGAGCGCACAAGCTTGCCCGTGGAGTCGAGGATCTCGAGCTTCAGGTCGCCCGCGGGCGGCGACTTCAAGTAGTAGTCGATAATCGCGCCATCCGGTGGATTTTCGGCGGCGGCTACATCGGGGTTCAGCGGCGTATCGGTGTACGTGTCCCACTGCATGCGGATGGCTTCAGCGGGCGCGAAAAGATATGCGCCTGGCGACGCGGGGAGCGCTTTCCCGGCGAGTTCGCGCAGCGGGCTGATATCGTCCATCGCCCAGAGAGCGCGGCCGTAGGTGGCAACCACGAGGTCGTTCTGCTCGATGGCGAGATCGCGGCAGGAGGCGGCAGGCAAGTTCAACTGGAGCGATTGCCAGTCGTCGCCGCCGTTGAAGGAAACGAACACGCCGTTTTCGAGTGCCGCGAAAACCAGGTTGCGATTGAGCGGATCTTCGCGCACCGCATGAGCGGTGCTCGCGGGCAGGCCGTTCACCACCAGTTTCCATGTCTTTCCCGAATCGCCGGTGCGGTAGATATGCGCCGCGATCTCACCGCCGCGGCCGCCGAATGCACCTCGGCCACCGCCCACCACAACGAACGCCCGCGCCGCGTCCGTTGCCGACGCATCGATGGCGGCAATGGCGCCTGTCTTAGTGATCTCGCTCGAAGCAACGCTGTTCCAATGCGCGCCGCCATCGCGCGTAAGCTGAATCAGTCCGTTGCTCGTGCCGGCCCAGATGACCTTGGCGTTCTTGGGAGACAACGCCAGCGCGCTGATGGCCGGCGGGGCCGCACCGCGCCCGCGGCCAGACGTTTCTTCGGCCGGCGCGCCGCTAGCCGCCGTGAGATCCGGACTGGCCTGCGCCCAATGCATGCCCTTGTCGCGCGTGGCCAGCAAATACTGCGTCGCCAGGTAGAACGTTTGGGAGTCGAAGGGCGAGAATCCCATCGGCGGCGATCCGCTCTCGCGATATTTGGGCGTTCGTTCGAAAACGTGCTGCGTCTGGCCCGTGGTCTTGTTCACGCGCAGAATCGAGCCATACCATCCGGTAGCGTAGAGATAATCCGGGTCGGCAGGATCGGGAACAATGCGTGCCGATTCGAAGCCGTTGGTGGTGTACCAGTCGCGATAGGTAATCTGGCCGTCGCGTCCGGCGATGGGAGTGGCCACGGTGCCGCTGTCCTGCTGCGACGAGTAGAGGAAAAACGGAATGCCGCGATCGGTGGTGACGTTGTACATCTGGCCGGTGGGCTGGTTGAACCACGTGGTCCACGTATGGCCGCCATCCATGCTGATTTCCGTGCCCTGATCGACAGCGAGGATCATATACCGGTCATTCGCCGGGTCGATCCAGACGAAATTGAAATCGGCCCCGCTCGGCGCGCCGGTATAGGATTGCCACGTCTTGCCGGCGTCGGTGGATCGATAAAGCGACGTTTGCGTCGCGAAGAGAGTGTTGGCGTCGCGCGGATCGACGATCACATCGTGGAACTGGCCGCCGCCGATCAGGCGGGGATCGCCGGTGGCGCGGGTCCAATGCTCGCCGCTGTCGTCGGAGCGGAACATGCCTTGCGCCACGTAATCGTAAACGCGTTTCCCTCCGGTGCCCGGCGCCACCGCCAGCGCGATGGTGCCGAAATTGCCGCCGGGCAGCCCAGTGGGCGCGGTTTTCGTCCACGTGACGCCCTCGTCGTTGGAGCGATAAATTTGCGAATCGGTCGCCGGAGTGGTCACAGCGGGAGCGCCGCGGCCGGGACCGCCGCGTCCGCCGCCCGTCGCGGGACGGGTACCGGCATAAACGTTGGCCGGATTGTCGGGATCGAAGACCAGCCACACGCCGCCCACTTTCTCGTCCGGCAGCACCGATTTCCAGGTCGTGCCGCCATCGGACGTGCGCATCACGCCGGTGTCGCCCGCGGCCGCCATGACGAGATCGGGATTGCGCGGGTCGATCGCGATCGAAGTGACGCCGTGGCCCTGGAGCGCTACCAGATCCCAGTGCACGCCGCCATCGGTGCTGCGATAAAGGCCGGCCGTGAGGGATGTCGTGGCGCCCACGTAGACCGTATCAGGACGCGAGGGCGCGACCGCGACGGCCCCGATGCCCGTAAGCTTCACCGAATCGCTCACGCACTCCCAGACCTGCCCGCCATCGACCGTCTTCCAGACTCCGCTCCCCGCGGTGCCCATATAGTAGACCGCCGGATTTCCGGGCACACCGGAAACCATCGTGGCTTTCCCACCGCGAAACGGCCCTACCAGCCGCCAGCGCATTCCGGAATAAAAGCTGGGATCTACCGGCTGCGCCCACAGCGGCGCCATCGCGGGCAGGGCGAGCAGAAATATGGGTAGTTTCGACATAGGAGTGAGCTTCCGCGATTCTATCGCACGGGGCGGTATCCTACGGTACATGGCTTACGCAGTGAAGCGGCGCAAGGCGGTTCCGTTCGAGTTCGTCCTGGATGCGCTGTCGCCTCTCGAACCGCGGACCAATCCGATGTTCGGCTGCCTGGCGATTTACGTGGGGCCCAAAATCGTCCTGATTCTGCGCGACAAGGCCGTGGCGAACCCGGACAACGGCGTCTGGCTGGCCACCACCGAGGAACATCACGAAAGTTTGCGGGCCGAGTTTCCGCACATGCGTTCCATTGCGGTGCTCGGAAAAGCGATTACCGGATGGCAGGTGCTTCCCGCCGATGCGCCGGATTTCGAAGAATCCGCCCTGCGGGCGTGCGAACTGGTAATGGCCCGGGACCCGCGCATCGGCAAAGTGCCGAAACCGAAGAAGCGGAAGAACACATGAAAGAACCGGCGTTCATCCCCACCACCGCAGCCTTGAGCGGCGTGGCGCGCGACCTGCGGTTTCATCCGAGCACCACCAATAATCCGCAAATCTTGACAGCGGCGCAGGTGGATCTCTTTAACCGCGATGGCTATCTGAGCGGCATGCGCATCTTCAGCCCGGAAGAGATCGCCGCAATCCGCCGCTATTTCGACGATCTGCTCGCCCGGACCCTGGCCGCCGGCGCCGACAGTTATTCCATCAGCACCGCGCACCTGAAGCATGGGCGCGTCTACGATCTACTCATGGAACGGCGCATCGTGGCATATGTGAAAGATCTCCTGGGCGAGAACGTCATCGGCTGGGGCTCGCATTTTTTCTGCAAGATGCCGGGCGATGGCAAGCGCGTTTCCTGGCATCAGGATGCCAGTTATTGGCCGCTCACGCCGTCGAAGGCGGTCACGGTCTGGCTGGCGATCGACGACGCCAGCGTGGAGAACGCCTGCGTGCGCTTCATCCCCGGTTCGCACTGGCTGGGCCATTTGACATACTCGCTGACTGAGAACGACGACAGCAATGTGTTGAACCAGGTGGTGGACGTCGACAAGTTGAGCGCTCCCTTCGACAACCAACTCGCGGCGGGCGAAATTTCGATCCATAGCGACCTGCTGGTACATGGGTCGGAAGCCAACTCGTCCTCGCGGCGGCGCTGCGGTTTGACACTGCGGTATTGCCCTTCCGACGTGCGCGCGGAATTGGGCTGGAACGCCAAGGGGGTGGTGGTGAGCGGGTGTGATCCGGCGGGCCACTGGGCGAATCCGGCACGGCCGGATGCGGACTGAATCGCTGCGATAATAATCAGTATGGCTTTCGGTGTCCGCATGATTGCGTTGGGGCTGTTTTGCGCCGCGCCAGGGCTCGCCCAGAACGCCGGCTCGCCGAAACTCCCCGCCGGGCTCCAGGCCGATACGAAGGCGCTGATGGTTCGCGGGGTGGAGGCTTACAACTCCGGCAACAATTCACTCGCCGCCAAGATCTTCCACGAGGCCGCCGAGGCCGGCGAGGTCGAGGCCATGATGTATCTGGGCGTGATGTATGGCACCGCCCGCGGCGTGGACCGCAACTACGGTGCGGCGCTCAACTGGTTTCTAAAGGCGGCGGACGCGGGCAACGGACAGGCGATGTGCAATGTGGGGATTCTTTATTACCAGGGTGTGGGCCTGCCGAGAAATTACACCGAGGCCATGCGGTGGTTCGTCAAATCGTCGGTCACCGGCAACACCGAAGCCATGTTCAATGTCGGGGTGATGCTGCGGGACGGCCTCGGGCTGCCGGTAAATTACACCGAAGCGATGAAGTGGTTCCTCAAAGCGGACATCGGATATCCCGCGGCAACCAACGCCATCGGCGTGCTGTACCAGGAGGGAAAAGGCGTCGACCGGGACTACGCGGAAGCGATGACGTGGTACCGGAAAGCAGCCGACAAGGGCTATGCCACCGCCATGTATAACGTCGGCGTGCTGTACGAGAATGGCTTCGGGGTGATGATGGATCGCGACAAGGCCATCGAGTGGTATAAGAAGGCTGCCGCCGGCGACAGCGAAGACGCCAAATCGGCGCTGAAGAGTTTGGCCAGTAAGTGACCTGGCAGTTGCTCTTTCCTCGCGGCGATGCCATCGAGGGGCGCGATGCCGTAGCGACGGTGGCCGGAGGCAGGCGCCGGTTTGGGATGCACTCCGGCGCGCTACAGAAACACCAATCGTGAAATGCCCATGCGAGCGCCGCCCCACGCCGGCTCCCGATGTGCTTTCATAACGAAAGCGATGAACAAGTACACCCTTTTGTGCCTAGCGGCAGCCTCGGCCGCGGCGGCAGCGCCAGTTCACCTGCAATGCGAACGTCTCAATAATCCGCTGGGAATCGATTCGCCGCTTCCGCGCCTTTCCTGGCAAAACGACAGTGCCGAGCGGAACTGGCGCCAAACCGCGTACCAGATCCGCGTCTCGAGCGCGCCGGGCGGCAAGCCGGACGTGTGGGACAGCGGGAAGCAGAGTTCGCCGGATTCGATCGACATTCCGTATGGCGGTGCGAAGCTGGAATCGCGCAAGCGCTACTACTGGACGGTGCGTGTGTGGGACGCCCACGGGAAGGTGTCCTCGTCCGCCGCGCCGGCATGGTGGGAAATGGGGCTGCTCACACCCTCCGATTGGACCGCGAAGTGGATCGCCTGGAAGAGCGAGCTCGAGGAAGACCGCGCGGGAATCGCCTGGATTTCCTCGGGCCCGGTCGAGCCAGTGCCGCCGCTGCCGCGCCCGGCGTCGATGTTCCGCTACCAGTTCAATGTCTCCGGCCCGCGCGATGTGGCCATCTTTGTTGCCTCCACCGGCGGTTTTCAGCTCCGCCTGAACGGACGTCTCATCACGTCCAAGCGCGACTGGATTTCGTTCGACCGGCAGGATGTGACCGGCGAGGTTGTCAACGGCTCGAACACGGTCGAGATCACGATTCCGCCGCGGCCGACATTGCCCGGCGGGCGCGGCCCGATTCCGCCCGCCAATAAGATCGGGGCGCTGGTCAAGATTGTCGATGCCGGGGGAAAAATCGAGCGCCACCCCACCGGCGAGGGGTGGGAATCGCGGATAGCCGAGGGGGACTGGAAGCCGGCGCAGGCGGTCGGCGAGTTGGGCCCGCTCGCTCCCATCCCCGGCAATCTGCCGGAACCGGCGGGGCTGCTGCGGCATGAATTCGCCGTCGCGAAACGGGTGCGATCGGCGCGGCTTTATGTAACCGCGGCTGGAAGTTATCAGGCCTTTATCAACGGCAAGCGCGCCGGCCACGATGTCCTCACGCCGGAATTTACCGACTACAAGAAGCGAATCCTCTATCAAACTTACGATGTGACCGCGCTGCTCGTGCCCGGCCGCAACGCCATAGCCGCGATCCTCGGCGATGGCTGGGCTCTGAGCGCCCAACTGTGGAACGGCACACGCATGGCGTTTCTTACTCCGCCGCCGCGGCTGCTGGCGCAACTGCGCATCGAATATTCCGACGGCACGCACGACGATGTGGTGAGCGATGGCTCGTGGAAGAGCGCGCAATCGCCGATTTATCACTCGGAGATTTACGCCGGCGAGGTTTATGATGCGCGCCTGGAACAGCCTGGCTGGGACGCGCCCGGATTTGACGAGGCGGCGTGGACTCCCGCCGCGGTCGAACCGGCGCCGCAAGGTGCGGTGACCGCTGAAATGACAACGCCGGTCCGCGTAGTGGCCACGCTGAATCCGATCGGCGTGACGGCGATTGCAGGCGGGGCTTACATCGTCGACATGGGTCAGAACATGGTCGGCTGGCCGGTGCTCCGGGTGAGCGGACCAGCCGGCACACGGGTGCGCATGCGCATGGCGGAAATTCTGAAGCCCGACGGCACGCTTTATCGCGACAACCTGCGCAACGCCGATGCCACCGATACTTATGTGCTTCACGGCGGCGGCATCGAAGTGTACCGCCCGCACTTTACTTTTCACGGGTTCCGCTACGTGGAACTTACCGGCTTTCCGGAAACGCCCACCACAGACTCGGTAGCGGGTGAAGTGGTCAGCAGCTTGAGCGGCGAACCTACCGCCACCGTTACCACCTCCAGCGAGTTGGTAAATCGCTTCTGGAAAACCGGTATCTGGGGGCAGCGCGGGAATTTCCTCAGCATCCCGACGGATTGTCCGCAGCGAGACGAACGGCAGGGCTGGACCGGAGACGCAGAGGTATTCTGGCGCACCGGTAGTTATAACTTCGATATCTCTTCCTTCGGACGGCAGTGGATGCGCTCGGTGGTGGACGATCAGACTTCCGACGGCGTTTTCGCCAATACCGTACCGGTGGTGGCGTTTCTGGGCGATGGCGCGCCGGGATGGGGCGACGCCGGCGTAATCGTCCCCTGGACGGCGTGGATGCAATACGGCGATAAGGAAATTCTCGAGGAGAATTGGCCCGCCATGCAGCGTTGGATGGAGTTCATCGAGAAGAACAATCCCAATTTTCTGCGCCGCAACCGGACCGGCGCGAATTTTGCCGATTGGCTGGCGCCGGGCAGCCAGACGCCTGTCGATCTCGTGGCAACAGCGTATTGGGCCCTGGTAGCCCGCCAGATGGCCGGCATCGCGCACGCACTCGGGAAAGACGGCGATGCCGACCGATATGGGCGGCTGGAAACGGAGATTCGAGATGCGTTCGAGAAGCAATGGGTCAGGGACGACGGCACGGTGGGAACCGGAAGCCAGACGGGTTATGTGCTGGCGCTTTATATGAACTTAGTGCCGGATGCGCTCGTGCCAGTCGCCGTCGACAAGTTAGTCGCGGACATCGAGGCACATAACTGGCACCTGACCACCGGTTTCCTGGGCACTCCCTTTCTACTGTTCACCCTGGCCGATCACGGCCGCGCCGACGTGGCTTACCGTCTGCTGCTCAACGATACTTACCCCTCGTGGGGATACATGTTGTCGAAAGGCGCCACCACGTGGTGGGAGCGCTGGAACGGCGACACCGGCGATCCTTCCATGAATTCCTACAACCATTACGCGTTCGGGTCGGTGATGGCATGGGTGTATCGGTATGTGGTGGGCATCGATACCATGCAGGCAAATCCGGGATTTCACGAGATTGTCGTCCATCCGCGCCTCGACAGCCGCATGACCAAAGCCGGCGGGACGTACGATTCCTCCTACGGGAAGATCAGCACACGGTGGACCGGCACGGCCGCGGGTCCATTCTCGCTGTCCGTGACCATCCCGGCGAACACCACGGCGAAAGTCTATCTTCCGGTTGCCGGCAGCGGAGTTCTTTTGGAAAACGGTAAGCGAATCGGCGCGCCGAAAGAAGGCGCCAGTTACAAGGTTGAAATCGGGTCGGGGTCTTATACCTTCCAGGTGAAATAAGGCCCCGATGCCTTGCGAATCGCGCTCTCAGGCGAGCGAATTGGGTTTCAGCGCCGGGGCGCCCAACCCGCTGTAAAGGTCAGCATAACGCTCCGTCCCGGAAGGATATTAAGCAGATCGTTTCCATTCGGGGCGTATAGAGACCCTGGGGCCGCGGCTGTCGCCGGAGTGATACCCACGATATTGTGACTGTCGGCGAGATTATTGACCGCCAGGCCAATTCTGCTTCCCCGGAAGAAGGAGCCGTTCTTGATGGTGTAGTTGGCAAATACATTCACCAGGTTGAAGGGATTGATGGTGACCGCCTGGTCCGCCGGGTAAGCGAGCAAGATACCGTTGATCTTGTAATTGATCGAGCCGTTGTCGTCATACATGGTGCCGACGCGCTTGTCGACCAGCCCCACATCCCAATTTGCGTGCTGCCAGAAGAACGCGGCGGTCTCGACGTTCTTAGGCGCGTCCTGTACCCAAAGACCGCCATTCGGATAGCTGGCGCCCTCCGAATATTTGGCCGAACCCATGGTCCCGTTGACGTACAGCGAGAAGCCTTTCCCGAGAATGATGTGCGATTCCGACTCCAGGCCCTTGGTGATGCTGGGGCCGGTGGGAATCCAGATGTCATCGCTGGTGACCGGGTCCATGTAGGAATCGAAGCCATTCTGGAAATGGATGTAGTAGGCGTCGAAATCGAGAGTCCAGCGGCGGTGCTTCATCACCGAGCCGACCTGGTACGTCCGCGCCAAAGTGGGCTTTTGCGGGATCTCGACCGCGCCGCCGACGGTGTCGAATACGGCGCTGGGCGGAATGATGCTTCCCCAAGCCCATTGGGCGTAGGCCGACCAGCTGCTGTTGATGCTGTAATGGGCGGCGACATTGGGCAGCCAGGTGTTGTAATCGGTCGCGTGGGTGACGAATTTCGCGCCGCCTACGCAGAACGACGGCATACCGGGGTACGTGGTCAGCGTGCCGCCCAGGCAGCCGACTGTCTTTCCGTTGTCCTGGTATTGATTGAGCGCGATGGCATAATTCGCATCTTTGACGCCCGCCGTGACAGACAGGCGCGGCGCGGTATGCCATTCGAATTCAGCGAACGGCTGCGTGGACTGCGTGATGAAATGTTCATGGAAATTGCCCAGCGGAGTGTCGACGTGGGTAATGATGTTGGAGGGGATCTGGTACCGGTCCGTGTACGACCAGTCGTACCAGACGCCGGTGCGGAAGATGCCCCACCGGGTTTCCCCGCTGAGGATCGACTCGTCGCCTGCATGCCGGTACCCGTTCAGCTTATCGACACCGCTCGGTTTGTTGACGCTGAGGTTGACCGTGCCGCCGTTTTGATAGAACTGCTTGTTCCAATAGCGCGTCGTGTACGCCTTCGTGTCGAACTTCCAGCCATGTCCCAGATCCGCGTTGTATGCGACATATTCAAAATCCGTCTGCACGTGATAGGTGTTGTACCCGTAATAATACGGGTCGGGCGATCCGTTGGGCAGAAGCGGGGTGCTGTCCAGAAGGTAGTTATCGCCATATAGCGCTACCTGCGCGCTAGTGGGGCTGGTGGTCTTCGGGGTGTTGGTCCAGATGTCCACCAGTCCGCCATATACGGTGAGCGCGCTGCGGTCGGAAAGGCGGTATTGGTATTTGCCGTAGCCCGCGTCCCGCTTCTGCTTGTTATTGGTTTGATATCCGTCGGAAAGGAGCTGCTGGATGTCCGTCAGGAAGCTATTGCGGCTGTCCTTCCCGAAAAAGCCGCTGTCGGCGTCGAGTTGCAGCAGGCGCGTGTCCCAGGAGCCGTAACTCATTGTGCCGCGAATATTAGGATCGGGAAAAAGCGGCGGGGATTTCAGATTGATGGATCCGCCGAAGTTTGTGGGGCCAAAGGTGGAGGACAAACCGGGGCTGCGGTCGAAATCCACCGAATCGGTCCAACCGCTGGGAAAATTCGCCCAGGAGTGGTGCGTCGGAGTATTGGTGTCTTCGAACGGAATGCCATCGAACGTCATGGTGTAATCGCCGTCCGGGAAGCCGCGGTAGTAAGTCGAGCCTTGACCCAGGCCGATACCGTTCGGATTAAGGCTGAACGTGCCGGGCGCGTAATTCACGTATTCGGAATAGTCCGCCACCGGAGACATGAAATCTTTGATGAAATCGGAGCTGATTTCGGTTTTCGCCGCGAATGAATCGAGCGTGTTGCCGGACGGCGCCGTTACCGCGGCCAGCGAAATGGATTCACTGACGGTGACCGAACTCGAAACAGCTTCCACCTTCATGGTGATGGGAACATCAAGGGTGACCCCGGCGTTCAGGTGCCCGTTGGGGACGGCGGCAAGGGCGAATCCTGGGGACGAGACCCGAATGGTGTAAGTGCCGGGGGGCAGGCCGGGAACCGAAAACCTGCCTTCCGCATCGGTGGTGGTCGATTTGATTGCACTGGCGGATTCGGTGGTCAACTCCACCGCTGCCGCTACGATGGGCTTGCCGCTCTGGTCCAAAACGGTTCCGGATATGGTTCCAGCCTGCTGCGCGTGTATCGGGCTGAATCCCGCGGCGAAGATCAATGCCGCCAGAACAGTCCGCACACAGTGCTTCTGCGTGTGCATTCCTGCAACTCCTGAGATTAAAGGTATAGTTCCGAAACGGGGGGAAGACCAGGATACAGTCTCAGCCGTGACAGTAGGATGACAAGACGCTTTCAATTCCAAAAATGTGGGGTTCCCGCGCGCGGAACGAGCTTAGCCTGCCGTGGGCATTGCCGCCGGGGTAAATTAGAAGGGTAGTGAGAATTCGGCTTTCGGCGACCGGGATCCTGCTTGGACTGGCGTGCTGGCCTCTGGCGGCGCAGGGGCGCGCCGGCTCGAAACTGTTCACGTTGAGCGGAACGGTCGTCGATGGCGCCAATCAACCGCTGGCAGGGGTCGCACTTTCGCTGCAGGGAAACGGGCAGGACGCCGCCAAGGACCCGGCGATTTCCGACGCTCAGGGGCGCTTCGCGTTCAGCGGTCTCCCGGCCGGGGATTACCATCTCTGGGCGGAGGGCAGCGACTTCGCTTCCGTTCCGTATGGCGAAAGCGCGGAGCCCGATGCCGCCAGCCCCATCCGCGTGGGAGGCGAGAACGGCGATAAGTCCGTAGTCTTCCGCATTCAGCCCCGCGGCCAGATCGAGGGCGTGATCCGCGACGAATTCGGCGACCCGATGCCGGGTTCACCGGTTTTCCTGATGCAGCCCACGTGGCGCGAAGGCCGTGGGGCTGTCAGCGTCCGCGCGCAGACGGGTACCGATGACCGCGGGCGATATCGGTTCGGGAATGTGGCCCCTGGAGCTTATATGGTGTGCGCCGGAGACAGCGGCGGCCGTGGTATGCCGGCGCCCGTCGCGGGCCCCGTCGATTTCGCGGCCCGGACCCAGCGCTACTATTCGCGCACGTGTAGCCGGACATTTCAGTTATCGCCGGGGCAGCGCGCGCAAACCGATCTCAATCCATCGGCCGTGGCGATGGCGACCGTGAGTGGGCACATCCGGACCGTGCCGCCGCAAACGGGAGTGTCCGTGAGTCTGCAGCCACAAGATACAAATCAGTGGTTTGGCCAATTTCCGGACGCGGCTTTCAATTCCACCCAGGGAAGTTTCACCCTTCGCGCCGTGCCGCCGGGACGATACCTGCTGCAGGCGCGAACGTTCGCGAGAAACAATCAGAGTTCGCTGTTCGCGGAACTTCCCCTGGAAGTGGGCAGCTCCGATATCGACGACGTCGATGTCGATCTCGGAGCGCAGGCAACGGTCGACGTGGCGGTCCACGGAGTGGAGGATGCGAGGGGCCTGGACGCGACCCTGCGCGCCGCCGGCGGAACGCCGCGCGGCCCGAGTCAGTCGGGGGATAACGATTTCCAGTTTCAGGGAGTTCCGCCGGGTAGCTACCATTTGATCCTGCACACGCCCCACGATAGCTGTGTGCAATCCGTCAGGCTGGGCGACACAGAACTCCGCGGCGACGCCTTGAGCGTCGCGGGCAGCGCGGCTATGCACATCGAAGTCGCGTTGACTCGGACGTGCGGCAAAGTCCGCGTCCGCGCCGTCCGCGACGGTCAGGCGATTCCGGGCGCCAAAGTCGTGCTGCTGGTCAGCGGAACGCCCGACGACCCCGGCGATCTGAAAGAAGAGCTTACCGATGACGAAGGGGGATTCACATTCTCCGGCCTGAGCCCGGGGCACTACCTGGTTTGGGCGTGGGCGGTGGAAGGCGCGGGCGCGATGGCCGGTCCCGCAAGCCTCGCCGCGGTGGCACCAAAGGCAACAGCGGTGGATGTCACGGCCGGCGATCCGGTAAATGTGGACGTTCCGCTGCTTTCCGGGGAGAACAACGGGCAATGAAGGGGGAATCCCGAAACAGACGGCTGAGACTGGTGGGGCAGGCAATCCCGCCGCACTTCTTCTCAGGGCTCCGCGCGGGAGCGGTGACAGCCGTGGCTGCCGTTTTGCTCGCGGCGTTCGCGGCAGCGGCCGCCGAGCGCGAACTGACTGGCCGCGTGGTAGACGCCAATACCGGCGAACCCGTCGCCCGCGCGCACGTAACGGTTCGTTTTCTCCAGGTGGGTCAATCGGCGCCGGAGGTGACGCTCTTGAGCGATGCCGATGGCACATTTAAAGTCACCAACGTGCCCGACGGTCAATATCAGGTCATGTGCGAGAAAGCCGGTTATATGCCGCTTAGCCAGATCATGGCCGGCATGCCGCCTTCCGCCACACCGGGCACAGCCACGGTCCTGAAGCTGACCGCGCAAGCTGCCATCCAGGGCCGGGTGGTGGACGAACGCGACATGCCGGCCAACGCGACGGTTCAACTGGTGTCGCAGCAGATCGTAAACGGCCGCCGGCAATGGCAAACCGCGCAAGGCACCGGCACCGATGAAACCGGTTTCTTCCGGCTGTTCGGGTTGCCGGCCGGGCGTTATTATGTTTCGGTTACGGCGCGGCTTCACGGAGCGCTGGCTTCGAAACCGCTGGCGTATCCGCCCTTTTATTATCCCGGCGCCACCGATATCGCCGCCGGGCAGCCGCTGGATTTGAAGGCGGGCGATGAGGCAGAAATCAAAATCAAGCTTCCGCCCCCCGTCCCCGCGTTCACGGTAAGCGGTTTGGTGGACACGGCCAGCACCAACATCGGCCTGAGCCTGGCGCGCCAGCCCGCGGCACAAGGCTTTCAGCGATCCAGCGGCGAGCTGGAGCTTGACCAGCGGACCAAGGCGTTCCGGTTCACGCACGTCACGCCCGGAATGTACTCGCTGATGGTCAGCGTGTGGCAGAATCCCGGCAACCCATTGTCCGCGAATGTCCCAGTCGCGGTCGGAAACGCTGATGTCACGGGCATCCGGCTGGAGCCGGCGCCCACGGGTATCGACGGAACCGTTCATATGGAGGACCCGTCGCAGCGGCCATCGGGATTCATCTCGGTACAATCCGACCGCGGAACGAATGGCAGCCCGATTGACGCCGAGGGCAAATTTCACATCCAAGGGATTCAGCCCGGGACTTATCGGATCGTTCCCCAGATCAACGGAGCGCAGACCTGCGTGCAATCGATTCTCTCCGGCGGGCGCGACGTCCGGGACGGATTCACTTTCGCCTCCGCGCCGCCCGATCCCCTCGATATCTCACTGAGCAGCCACTGCGGCAGTGTGGAGGTAAGCCTCCCGCCGTCGGATGCGACATGGCCCGGGAACCTGGCGGCATATCTGCTGCGGCGGTCCGGCGATGAACTCATCCTGGAAAAAATCGGATACCAGGCGCCGAACGCGCGCGACGGCTCCCGTCACTTCCTGATCGCCGGAGTCGCACCCGGAGATTACACGGTCTATATCTGGCCGAACGACGCACCGATCGAATACACCAACGCCGATTATATGCGCCAGTTCGATTCCTATGGCCAGAAAGTCACCGTCAGCGCGGACAGTCCCGCGTCCGTAACGGTGGACAAGCCCGTTCTGCCGGCGGCTAAGAACTGAGCACGGTGAGGCGCGCGCGCCGGTCCTGGTGGTAGCCGGTGAGCGTCTGGTTGGCCGATTGAATGGTGCCGATTTCGGCGGCGATCTTATCGAGATCCGCGCCACGCAGCACCACGTAGAGTTCGTCGTCGCCGATTTCGGTATAGACGCGGTTGCCGATGCATCCGGAACTCAGCACAGCGCCATTCGCCAGCGACGCGGGAATCGCCATGCAGGTGGGGCGGCCCAGAAGTGGCAGGTTCGATGAGGCTCCGGCGCGGGTAGCGGCCTCGGAGAGCATCATCACGCGGCCGGGACGGCCGGAAACCAGCACCACCGAGGGCGGCACCGGCGTCTCGCCGAGCGGCGCATAGAGCACCACCTGCGGCGTGGCGGAAAGGTGAAAAACGCCGGGAATTTCTTCCATGCGGATGTAGCCGATGTCGCTCATGAGGCCGAGGACCTGCTGGAGTTCCGGCATGCGGTCGGGCGTGAGCGTGTTGTGCGTGTACCCGCCCACCGGACAGTTGAGATGATCGGAGGGCACGGTGAAGAAAGTGCTTCCGGCGGCGGCTAGCTTCCAAAAGCTGCACGAAGAGGGCATGGAGCCGGAGAATCTGGCGACACCATCGGGTGGCGCATCCAGGAACGTCACTGCGACAGGGCGGCGGGAAGAGCCGAGCATCCCCTGAATCTTTTCTTCGATTGCGCGAAAGTCGGACATGAATGCCATTATGCCGTTTTTTGCGATACAACTGAGGAAATGCGGCCGGACCGGCGCAGTTTTTTTAGATTAGTCCTGGCAATGTGGCTGGCACGCGGCTTGGGACGCGTAGTATTCTGCCGGGCATCGGCGAATACCGCTCGCTGGCTGCCTTTCGTTCTGGGCGCGGCCGTCCCGGTCTGCGAATGGATCGAGCGCGATGAACTGGTGCTCTGCGGAACGGAGGCGACGCTGGTCATCGACAGGAGCGGGTACAGGAGATTCGCATGAACGCCGATTGGGTGCGCAGCGTGTGCAAGAAACTGCCTCATACCACCGAAGAGGTGCTCTGGGGCAACGACCTGGTGTTCAAAATCGGCGGCAAGATGTATGCCGCGGCGGCGCTCGAGCCCTCGGCGGAATGGCTTTCGTTCAAATGCACGCCGGAGAATTTCGCCGACCTGACGGAGCGCGAGGGCATTATTCCCGCGCCTTATTCCGCGCGCTACCACTGGATCGCCTTGCAGACCGAGGATGCGTTACCGGCAGCGGAGATCAGGCGGCTGATTTGCGAGTCGTACCGGTTGGTATTTGAAAAGCTGCCGAAGAAGAAACAAGCGGCGCTGAGAGGCTAGAATTACTGCTTCACTACGCCCACGTCGGTACCTAATCCGGCGTAATCTTCTTTCACCTTCACGACCTTTTCCCCCTCGAAGGTGACGAAGACGATTTTGCCGGGCGGGGTGCCGAAAATCCAATCCTCGTAATCTACGCCGTCGCGGGTCTGGCGCTCCTTGTGGGTGGGCTGCCCGAGCGCCATGCGCACCTGATCGCGATCCATCCCGACGGTGGCGTGCTTATCCTTGATGGCCTGGCGGACTTCCGGCGGCAGGGTTTCGGAATAGATTTCGGTGACGCTGTGACGGTCGAAATCGAGCACCGGCGCCAGCAACTTCTTTACCTCTACCGCCTTCATGCCGGCGAGCGACTTGTGAAACTCCAGCACGATCGAGGTTCCGCCGGGTGCGTTGCTGTCGTTGCTGTTGCTGAGCGGGACGGTGTTGCCCATGGTGCCGGTCACCTGCATGTTGCGGTACCAATGCCGGCCGCCATTGTAGCCATTATTGATTTGCAGCACGATGTGGTCCTCGAACAGGTCTACTTTGGTAATCTGCACCAGATCGCCGCTGCGCGCCGCCGGACCGCTTTCCCTGGCGATGGCGATCCAGGCTTTCTTATCGTAGGTGCCGGCCTGTGCGTTGAACTCCAAAGGCTTCTTGGAGCGGGGCACGAGCACCTTGGCGTTGGCATATTCCGCCATCAGGCCGCGCGTCAGTTCCACGCGGTCGTCGAGCGTGAGCTTGTCGGTGTTGTCGGCCGCCGGCGCCAAAGGGGCAAGCAGGGCGGCCAGTGCAATCAGCGCTAAGACTCGCATACTTCTTCCTTCGGCTCGTCCGGATTTGGCGGCCGGTCCGACAGTGGCGCCGTCTGCCGGCGAATCGGGGCTTTCCAGATGTAGACAGCCAGCAAGACCATCGCCATGGAAGTCAGCAGGCTAGCTTCCGGACCGTACTCCCCTCCGCTCCACAGATTGCCCGCTGTCCAGACCATGTCGTGACCAGTCATCTTCATTCTAAGCCCGCTTACATCGGCCCCGAACAGCGGCAGGGTAACATTCCAGCCAAAATGCAGCCCGGCGGGCAGCCACAGGTCGCGGCTGCGTACGAAAGCGTAGCCGAAAAGCACGCCAAACCCGGCGGTATTGGCAACTCCCAGCCACGTGGCATGGGGATTGGCTGTGTGCAAAAGCGCGAACACCACGCCGCAGGGAATAATCGTCGCCCAAACGCCCACATGCGCCAGCAGAATCTGAAATCCGTAGCCCCGCATCATGAGTTCTTCGCCCATGGCGCCGAGAGATAACAGGCAAACCACGAACACCATAACCCCGAACGAAGGCTGGTCTTGAGGGGTGGTGGAAAGGTGGGCCTCGTGGGTCAGCAGTGCGGGCGCGAGCACCAGGCAGGCTGCTCCGGCGCCGCCCAGAATGCCGAACCCAACGTTGTCCATGGACGCACGGTGCCACCTCATGCCAAGGTCGACCAGGCGGAAATCCGTAAAGAAGCGTACCGCAAGCACATTGGCCACCAGGGCGATGGCCAGCGTGCCGGCGATGTTTCCCAGGAAATATCCACCCACCCACAAAAGGATCGGCCCCAGGAATTCGCGCCCCAGCCATAACATGACGATGTAAACCATCACGCGGATGGCGAGTTTCGCCGGATCTAGCTTCTCGGGCATTGGGGCTGGTATTGTCATGAAAGATATGTCAGCCTGCCGCATTCTACAACTCGGCGACCCGCTTCTGCGGGCCGTTTCCAGCCCCGTGGCCACACCCAGGGAGGCCGAGGAAGTGTTCCGGGACCTGCGCGATACGCTCCACGAGTTCCAACGCACTCACGGTTTTGGACGAGGGATCAGCGCGATCCAGATCGGGCAGCCGCTGCGACTAATATACATCGAACTCAACGGCCGCGCCTACCGCCTGCGCAATCCCGAGTATGAGTGGCAAAGCGAGGAGAAATTCCAGCTTTGGGACGACTGCTTTTCGTTCCCCGGCCTGTTGGTGCACCTGGAGCGGTGCTCGGCGATACGGGTGGGTTATTGGAATGAGGCGGGCGAGAAAGTCATCCTGGAAGCCGAAGGGGCATTTTCCGAGCTCCTCCAACACGAGATCGACCACCTGGATGGAATTCTGGCGGTTGACCGCGCGCTCGATGGCGAAAGCTTGTGCACGCGCGAGGAGTACGAGCGGCGATATCGACAGACGGTGGCGTAGATTCGGACCAGCCGATAGCGCCGGGAAAAGGGCACCGCGCGGCTGCTGGTCCGAGACCGCGGGCGCTCTCCAGGGGGCACAGCCGGCAGCGGCCAGCTTCAGCCGCTTAGGCGCTAGAATCAAGAGCTATGGAATCGAAGCCCGAGGCGAGCCTGGCTGAGACGGTTGCCTCTCATACCGCGGCGAGCGGGCCGGGCGTCAGTTCCACCACCGGCATCCAGGAAGACGAAGGCCGTTTTCTTCCCGGCACGCTGCTGGGCGGCCGATACCGCATCCTCACTCTCCTGGGCCGCGGCGGTATGGGCGAAGTGTATCGTGCCATGGACCTGACCCTCGGCCAGTCCGTGGCGCTCAAGTTTCTTCCCGAGGAGGCGGCGCGGAATCAGTCGCTTCTCGAGCGCTTTCACGGCGAGGTTCGCGTGGCGCGCCTGGTCTCCCACCCCAACGTGTGCCGGGTGTACGACATCGGCCAGGTGGAAGGGGCGCCGTTTATTTCCATGGAATATGTGGACGGCGAGGATCTTGCTTCGCTCCTCACGCGCATCGGACGGCTGCCCGCCGGCAAGGCCGTCGAGACCGCCCGCAAATTATGCGCCGGCCTCGCCGCGGCGCACGATCGCGGCGTGATCCACCGCGATCTGAAACCGCAGAACATTATGATCAACAAGCGCGGCGAAGCGGTGATCATGGATTTCGGCCTCGCCGCCATCGCCAGCGAATTGACCGGCGCGGAGGCGCGCCACGGCACGCCGGCGTACATGTCGCCGGAGCAGATCCGGGGCGGCGTGGTCACGGCCAAAAGCGATCTCTACGCGCTCGGGCTGGTGCTCTACGAATTGTTCACCGGCAAGCGGCCGTTCGAGGCGCAAAGCCTGCAAGAGCTCATCGATCTCCAGGAATCGGTGCAGGTCTCGAGCATGACCACGATCGCGGCCGATATCGACCCGATGGTCGAGAAGGTGGTTCGCCGCTGTCTCGATCCCGATCCCGCCGGTCGGCCGGGATCCGCGCTTGGGGTTTTGGCCGCGCTCCCCGGCGGCGACCCGTTGGCCGCCGCGCT
This sequence comes from Bryobacteraceae bacterium, assembly GCA_035509055.1. Lineage (GTDB taxonomy): Bacteria > Acidobacteriota > Terriglobia > Bryobacterales > Bryobacteraceae > PALSA-129. The sequence goes on from DATJMA010000181.1 coordinate 111,278, forward strand.
GGCCGCCGGAGAAACGCCTTCGCCGGAAATTGTCGCCGCCGCCGGCAAACTGGAAGGGATGCCGCGCCGGTACTCCATCCCGTGCCTGGCGCTGGTGGTGGTTTTTCTTCTCGCCACGATTCCAATGCGGCAGGCGCACAGCGCGCTGGTGCACGGCGGGCTCGACCAGCCGCCGGACGTCCTGGCGCACCAAGGGCGCGATATTGCCGCGTCGTTCGGCTATGCGGACAAGCCGGCGGACACCGCCGTATGGCTGAACAACCGGGACGGCTTGCTCATCTACCTCCAGCGCCGTGCCCAGCCGCACAAATGGGACCAATGGCTGTCCTGGGAGCCTTCGATCGAGGCGGTGTATCGCGAGAGTCCATTGCCTCTCGCGGCAGCGCCGGCCGGCAGAGTGGATAGCCTGAGGCCGCCGCCGATCATTCCCGGGATGACCCGCACGGTGCTCGATGGCAACGGCCGTCTGCTGGAGTTCGGTGCGGTGGCCTCAGCCGCGAAAGCGGATCTCACTCCGGCGGTCGCCCCGGAAACCATTTTCCGGGCGGCGCGTCTGGATCCGGCCATGTTTGCGGAAACCAAGCCGCTGAAACTGCCGGCCACGGCTTTCGACCAGTGGCGCGCCTGGAAGGGGCCGCATCCGCATTTCCCGGAAATGCAGTTGCAAGTGGAGGCAGCGTGGTGGAAGGGACGCGTGGTGAGTGCGCGGGTTCTGTATCCCTGGGAGCAGGGGCCGCCCGCGGAGCCGGCCGCCGGCCCCGCCGATAAGCGCTACGTCGCGCTCTACGCGATGGTGGGCACCGCCGCCTTCTTCATTATCCTGATGGCGCGCCGCAACTGGACTCTGGGGCGCGCCGACCGTGTGGGAGCGTTCCATATCGCCGTCGCCAGTCTCATCCTCCAGGCCATCGCGTGGGCGGGCGCGGCACACCTCATTCCCACGATTGGCGTCTTCGATCTGTTCGTAAACGCCGTCGCGGAGTGGCTCTTCGGCGCCGCGCTGCTGTGGTTTTCCTACCTGGCGCTCGAACCAGAGGTCCGCGCCCGCTGGCCGCATTCCATCGTCACGTGGAATCGCGTGCTCGCCGGACGCTGGCTCGACGCCCAGGTTGGATCGCACCTCCTGATCGGCGCCGCCGTGGGCTCAGGCCTGTGGATACTTTTTAAAGCGGTGCTCATCCTTTTTTCCGGCAGCGGCCAGGGGCTCGATACCGACGTCAGCCTCAACGCGCTGCTGGGCGCGCGCCATTGGATCGGGCACCTGGCGTCCGGCGCGCAAGACGCGCTGAGCACGGGCCTGTTTGTCTTCATGACCATCTTCGCCATGCGGCAACTCCTGCGCAAAGACTGGCTGGCGGCGATCGCCGCGGCCGCGTTCTTCACGCTCGCGCAGGGCGATGTGCAGGGTCCGGGCTGGCCACTGGTAGCCGCGACTTACCTGGTTGCGACTTCCGCCCTCACTTACGTGCTGCTGCGTTTCGGGCTAGTGGCTACCATCGCCGCCATCTTCTTCGTCAGCGGCTTCAACGCCATGGCCCTGGGGACGGACTGGAGCGCGTGGTATATCCCCCCCAGTGTGGCCACCCTGCTGTTTCTAGTGGGGATCGCGGTGTTCGCGTTTTGGCGCTCGCTGGGCGGCCGCTCGCTCATCGAAGACGCTAATTCGCCGTAGGCAGGCGTCCAGTCGACGCGTGCACAGCCTGCGGAGAGAGGGCTATGGGGCAGCCAATCGTGGCTGACAGCCTGCTGCAGGCAAGATTGCCTGCCCCAGGTCGATCACAGAATGTAGCGGCTCAGATCCTGATCCTTGACGATATCCGAAAGCTGCCTGCGGACGTAAGCGGCGTCCACTTTCACCGTCTTTTTCTTTAAGTCCGGGCCTTCGAAGGACACATCTTCCAGCATTTTTTCCATGATGGTGTGCAGCCGCCGCGCCCCGATGTTCTCCGCGCTTTCGTTTACCTGCGCGGCGAACTTCGCTACTTCCTCGAGCGCGTCGTCGGTCAGCACCAGCTTGATCCCTTCCGTTTCCAGCAGCGCGGTGTACTGCTTGGCAAGGGCGTTCTTCGGCTCTTTCAGAATGCGAATGAAATCTTCCACGCTGAGCGATTTCAACTCCACGCGGATCGGGAACCGGCCCTGCAATTCGGGAATCAGGTCGGCCGGTTTGGAGACGTGAAAGGCTCCCGCCGCGATGAACAGGATGTGATCGGTGCGCACAAATCCGTATCGCGTGTTCACGGTGGTGCCTTCCACGATCGGCAGAATGTCGCGCTGCACGCCTTCGCGGCTCACGTCGGGTCCATGGCCCGATTCCCGCCCCGCAATCTTATCGATCTCGTCGAGAAAAATGATGCCGCTCGATTCCACACGTTCCAGGGCGGTGCGCGTCACCTGGTCCATATCGATCAGCTTCTGTTCTTCCTCCTGCACCAGGTAATCCAGGGCTTCCGCCACCCGCATTTTCCGCTGCCGCGTCTTTTGGCCGAAAAGGTTGGGCAACATGTCCTTCAGGTTGATGCCCATCTCCTCCACGCCCATGTTGGTGGTAACTTCGAACGAGGGCGGGCGGTCTTTCACTTCGAGTTCGACGATGCGCTCGTCGAGCTTGCCTTCGCGCAACCGCTCGCGCAGCTTTTCGCGGGTCCGCTCCACGCTCTCGCTGGGCTCGGGTTGCGGCGGCATCAGCAGATCGAGCAGGCGATCCTCGGCATTCAATTCGGCCCGGTCGGAGACCTCGTCGAGGCGCTCTTCCCGCACCATATCGATGGCGATGTCCACAAGGTCGCGAATCATCGATTCGACGTCGCGGCCAACATATCCCACTTCGGTAAACTTGCTGGCCTCCACCTTCATGAAGGGTGAATTGGAAAGCTTCGCCAGCCGCCGCGCCAGCTCCGTTTTGCCGACTCCCGTGGGCCCGATCATGAGAATGTTTTTGGGCATCACCTCTTCCGCCATCTCGGGCGCGAGCTTCTGCCGGCGAATGCGATTCCGCAGCGCGATGGCCACGGCGCGCTTGGCTTCCGCCTGTCCCACGACGTGCTTATCCAACTCGCGGACAATCTCGCGCGGGGTCAGCTCATCGAGAATCGGCTCTTCGTCCACCGATTGGCCCGGAAGGTAGATCACCATGTTTATCCCAGCTCCTCGTAGGTCACGTTGTCGTTAGTGTAGATACAGATTTTGCCGGCAATCGCCATGGCTTGTTCCGCGATGTGCCGCGCCGACAGCTTGGTATTCCGAATCAGCGCCAGCGCCGCCGATATCGCGAACGGGCCCCCGGAACCGATGGCCGAAACGCCTTCGTCCGGCTCGATGACGTCCCCGTTCCCGCTCACCAGGTAGGTGTTGTCCTTGTCCGCCACCAACAGCAGGGCTTCCAGGTGCCGCAGCGCGCGATCGGTGCGCCATTCTTTGGCGAGTTCGACAACCGAGCGCGCCAGATTGCCGTTGAATTGCTCCAGCTTGGTTTCGAAGCGGCCGAAAAGCGCGAACGCGTCGGCCGTGGAACCGGCGAACCCAGCCAGAATCTTATCGTTGTAGATCCGCCGCAGTTTCTTGGCCGAGCCTTTCAGCACCTCGGCGCCAAGCGTGACCTGCCCATCGCCGGCCATCACCACTTTGCCGTCGCGGCGGACACAAATCACCGTCGTCGATCGTATTCGTTGTTTCATGTCCTGGTGTAACCCTATCTTAATCTAACGCGAAAAGCATCGTTCCCTTGCGTTAGCCGCTCGTCGTCGGCCGGCGGGCACGGCCGCGGCCGTAAAGCAACGGCGCTTTCGTCCTTTTGCCCGCGCCACCCGTTTAATAGAGGTGAAACTCCTCGGGTGTGCTCTCGCCATTTTCGGGATAGCCCTGCCGGGCCATGCCGCCACATTCGGCGTCTATTCGGGCGCGAGCTATCAGCCGGTGGTGGCGCCGAATTCCTGGGCCGTCGCCTTCGGCGCGCAGATGGCATTCACCACCACGATCGCCACACTTTCGAGCACCGGCCAGTGGCCCACGACGTTGGCCGGCACGACCGTTCAAGTGGATGGCCAGCCGGCCGAGATCTATTACGTCTCGCCCACTCAGATCAACTTCCTGGTACCCGATGTCACAGATTTCGGCTCGGTGAGCGTCGTGATCAACACCGCCTCGGGCGCTACCCTCACGTCGGCCGTCACTCTACAGAACACCGCCGTTGGCATTTTCACTTCCAGCACCAGCGGGTCGGGGCCGGGCGCCATTCTGAACGGAGTCACCAACGCCGGTGCGCCGTTCCTCGTCGTCACGCCGCAAAACGGCGGCAGCGATCCGCGGACGCGGCTCGCGATCTATTGCACCGGACTCCGCTACGCCGGCAATCCTTCGCAAAGTGCCTCCACGAGCAATGTCGCGGCGGACGTCATCGCGCAGGGCATGGACGCCGCGGGCAATCAGTACACTTTCACGGTGGAATATGCCGGCGGCTCCGACCCCGCCTTTCCGGGGCTCGACCAGGTGAACATCGTCCTGCCGGCGCAACTCGACGGCGCGGGTGTGGTTTCGCTCACCATCACCGCGACCGCGGAGGCTGACACGTCCAACACCGTCACGTTCCAGGTGAACAGTCTGCCGGCCAGCGAAATCGCTCTCACCGGGCTCACGCTTTCCGCCGGCGAAGTTTCCGGCGGCACCTCCGTCAACGGCACGGTCTCGATCAACGGACTGGCCCGAACCGGCGGATTCCCCGTTTCCCTCAAGACGACCGATCTGATGTTGATGTTGCCGGGGACCGTTACCATTCCGAAGGGCCAGATCTCGAACTCTTTCCCCTTCACCACCCCGTCCGTTCCCGGCGTCGAGACCGCTGCCATCACCGCTTTAGCGGGCGCCGCGTCGTTCACCGCGTCGCTTCAAATCGATCCGGCAAATCTGCCACAGCTCGCCGTCTTCAGCATTACGCCAGCGAGCGTGCAAGGCGGCGCGACTTTCACCGGCACCATCGGGCTGAGCGCGGCGGCGTCCGCCGGCGGCACGAAAGTTCAGCTAGCCAGCAGTGACACGGTCGTCACGCCGCCGGCAGCCGTCACGGTGCAGGCGGGCGCCAGCGGGGCGACGGTCACCGTTCCGACCACCGCCGTCACGGCTGTCCACAACGTGAATCTGACCGCCACTCTCGGCAACACGACTCTCACACAGGCTGTCACAGTAATCCCGGCGGTTCAACTCAGCCTGAACCCCACCTCCGTCACTGGAGGCACCGCCGTTACTGCCGCCGTAACGCTCGGTACGCCGGCGCCCGCCGCCGGTAGCAGTATCGTCGTGTCCTCCAACGCCAACGGAGTCGTTTCCGTACCGCCCACGGTGAATATTCCCGCCGGACTCGGGTCCACGACATTCACCATCTCGACCAACACGGTAACCGCCGCCCGCACGGTTATTATCACGGTGTCCGATGGCCCGGCAGGCTCGGCCACCGCGACCCTGACAGTCAATCCACAAACCGCCGGTCAATTGCAGAGCCTGACTTTGTCACCCACGCAGGTGAATGGCGGCGCCGCCGCCACCGGCACGGTCACACTTTCCGGTCCCGCGCCGTTCGGGGGAGCGATGGTGGCGCTGAGGAGCAGCAATGCCCTGGTAGCGCAGGTGCCGTTTAACATCACGGTGCCGCAAGGCAGTACTTCCGCAGCGTTCACGATCACAACGTACACCGTCGCGTCGGCACAAACGGTGACGATCACCGCGACCGCGGGCTCAGTCTCCGAGACGGCCACGCTCACGGTGGAGTGAGGCCGTCGAACATTTACTCGTGCCGCAACGCCAGTTGGGGATCGATTTTCGCCGCCCTCCTCGAGGGCAGCCACACCGCCGCAATCAGCACCCCGCCGATCGCGCCGAGCGCCACTGCCAGCGTCTTTCCGTCGAGCGCGCGCACCTGGTAGAGCAGCGTGCTCACCCATTTCTGCACCAGCACGGTCGCCATGATGCCCGCCAGCAGACCCATCCCTCCCGAGTACAATCCCTGCCGCATAAACATCGTACGGATCTGTCCGCCCCGCGCGCCCAGCGCCATGCGGACTCCCACCTCGCGCGTCTGTTCGGCCACCACCTGCGCGATCACTCCGTAGATCCCGATCGCCGCCAGCAGCAGCGCAATTCCGCCGAAGGCCACCAACAGCGATGCCAGCACGCGCCGAAGCCCCATCGACTCGCCGATCCGCTCCTCCATGGTGGCTACGTCGAACACCGGCGCCGACGCGTTGGTTTGCCGCACGATATCGCGGATCAAGCTGCCGGCGGGTACGCTCGAGCGCACCACTGCCGCCGCCTGATTGAAGTACGGGATCTGGGCCAGCGAATAATAGACCACCGGCCGCGTCTCCTCTTCCGCCCCGTCGGCGCGGACATTCGCCACTACTCCTACAATTTGCGCCCACCCTTTGTACATCCCGATCTCGTGACCGATGGGGTCCTGGTTGAGGAAGAATTTCTCCGCCAGCTTGCGGTCGATAAGGCAAACCGTGGGCGCGTTCGCGCCGTCGCTCTCCGCCAGATTCCGCCCGCGCAACAGGGGAATCCGCAGAGTGTGCAGATAGCCGGGAGTGACGAAGTAAGCCTCGCCATGCCACTCCGGTTCGTCAGGACGATGTTCGCGATTGCGGATGACGAAACCGCTCGTCAGCCCGCCGGTAGTGAACGGCACCGGGTACGCTAGCGCCGCCGATTCCACGCCCGACGCGTTGGCCAGCGCGGACACCAGCCGCTCGTGGAATGTGGCATCGTTCTTCGGATTGGTGAAATAGGCCGTGGTGATCCGGTGGGCATCGAACCCCAACTGCACCTGCTCGACGTTCCACAAACTGCGGAGCAAAAGCCCGGTCATCACCACCAGCACAAATGCGCCGCACACCTCGGCCGAAACAAACACGTCCTGGAACCATCGCCGCCGGCTCCGCACCATCGCCGCGCTCTGGCCGTCGCGCAGGAGTTGTACCGCGGGCACAATTCCGAAAATCAGCCCGCTCGCCAGCGCGATCCCGATTCCGTAGGCCAACATTCTTCCATCGAGCGCCGCCAGCGCCAATACGTCCTTGCCGGGGATCGGCATGCGCGCCACTAACAGCACCGCCAGTTTCGCCAAAGCGAGCCCCGCCAAGCCGCCGAAAGCCCCCAGCAGCAAGCTCTCCAGCATAAGTTGCCGAACGATTTGCCACCGCGTGGCGCCCACCGCCAGCCGGATCGCGATCTCCCGCCGCCGGCTGGCACTGCGGGTCAACAGCAGTCCCGCCACGTTGGCGCAGCCCGTGAGCAGCACCACCAGGGCCGCCGCGGAAAGCAGCCACAGCGGAGCTTGCAGATCGCCCGCCAGATATTCCGGGAAACGGTCGAGATCGACTCCGTACCCGGAATCCTTGAGGTCCTTTCCGTCGGGACCGTTCCAGAGTGCGGCGTTGTAACGGGCAATGCGGCTTTGCGCCTGCCGGAAGGTGAGCCCATCGCGCAGCCGCGCCACGACCACCAAGTCCATGTTGTAGCCGCGCTGCTTCAGGCGTTCCGGCGAGAGAATCAACGGAGACCAGGCGGCAGCGTCGGGCGGGAAGCGAAAATTCTTCGGCGCCACGCCGACAACCTGGTGCGGCGTGCCGTCCAGCACCAGCGTGCGGTCCAGCACACCCCGGTCGCCGCCGAACTGCGATTGCCACATCGTATAGGAAAGCACCACGCTGTTGCGGTCTTCCTGGTTCAGGAAGCGGCCCAGGACCGGCGAAACCCCGAACACCCGGAAAAACTCCGGCGTTACCGCGCGCCCGAGCAGGCGAGTCGCCTGGCCGCCGGTGTCGTATGTCCACTGCCGCCCTTCTATCGCGGCCACCGCGGAAAACGCCTCCCGCATTTCGTGAATCTCCGCGAACTCCACGGCCGAATCGGGCGCGTGCCACATCTTGATTTTCTCCACATGCACCCGCGCCACCGTGACGTCCGCGGTATGAGGCATCCCCAGCGGATTGAGCAGCACCGTCTCCAGCACGCTCAGAACCGCAGTGTTCGCCCCTACTCCGAACGCCACCGTCAACACCGCCGCGACCGTCACCAGCGGTTGCCGCCACATCAGCCGCAGCGCGAAGACGACGTCTTTCCAGATGGCATCGAATCGCGGGAAGGCCCACTCATCGCGGCTCTCATCCTCCGATGCTCCCGAGTTGCCGAACTGCCGTGCCGCCGCCCGGGCGGCTTGCTCGCGCGACATTCCCTCGCGCACGAATTCCTCCGCCAGCATTTCGCGGTGCAGCCGAATCTCATCCACCAGCTCCGACTCGCCGCGCCGCCGCCGGGCCCGCAATCGCAGCCGATTCCAAAATTTCATGCGCCCTCCATCACGCGGGCGATGTTCGCCAGCAGGAAATCGAAGTTCCGCACCTCCTCCGCCAACTGTTTCCGGCCCGCCGCTGTGATCTGATAAACCCGCGCCTTCCGTCCCGTTTCCGTAATCCCCCACTCGGCCCGCACCCATCCGTTCACAAGCAGCCTTTGCAGCGCCGGGTAGAGCGATCCTTCGCCAACCTTAAACGCTTCCTGCGACAGCCGCCGGATGTGCAGGGCGATACCGTAGCCATGGTTCGGCCCCCGGCTCAGCGTCTTCAAAATCAGCATGTCGAGCGTGCCCTTCAGGAATTCCTGATTCGTTGTACCCATCGGAGTTCGATATATATGACGAAGGGGGACGAATTTAGTTCCCAAGAAAAACCCCGCCGTGCGTCCGAAGAATCCCGAGGTTACCCCTGCTGTCTCTGCGCTCTGCGGTGAAGGCCATTTTCTCCTATCCTGAAATTTCATGCCCGAAGGATCGTACCTGTATTGCGACGTCAGTCTGCCTGTGCCGGTCGATCAGCTTTTCACCTACTCTTTGCCGCTCACCCTCCGCCATCGCGTTCAGCCCGGCAGCCGTATCGCCGTGCCATTCGGACCCCGTAAGCTCACCGGCGTCATCCTCCGCTGTCACGACGACCGGCCCGAGATCGCTACCCGCGATGCGCTCCGCCTCATCGATTCAGCCCCCGTCCTCGACTCTGAACTCCTCGCGCTTGGCCGATGGATTGCCGGTTATTACTGCGCACCGCTCGGCGAGGTGCTTCGCGGCATGCTGCCGCTGGCCTCGGAAATCCGCCACGGCAAAGTCTGGTCGCTCACCGACGCCGGCCGCGACGCCGCCCGCCAACTCCTCCTTGATTCCGCCGCGGACGACCCCGTCATCCAAATCCTCCGCATGCTCGAAAAGCGGCCACTCTCGGCCGCCTACCTGGCCAAAGCCCTACCGCTCGCGGACAAGGCTATCAAGTCGCTCGAGCGCAAGGGATTCATCGTCGTGGAGCAGGTGCAGACCGAGCGCGACCCCCTGCGCGCGCCCTCCGACCGTCTCCGCGTGGAACTGGCCGCCGCGCCTCCCGCGGAACTCAAGCTCAATAAGCCCGAGCGCGAACTGCGCGCCTTTCTGGAACTCCATCCCGGCTCGCACAACCTCAAGGAGCTCGAAGATACCGTCCGCAACGCCAGCATCGCAGCCCGATCGCTGGCCCGCAAGGCTGTCGTCACCCTCAAGCCCGAGACCCTCGCCATAGCTGCCGGACCCGCGCGCGTGCGCCACTCCCTGAATCCGGCGCAACAAAACGGCTACGAGCAGATCTCCGCCGCCATCGCCGGCAATCGATACCAGACTTTTTTGCTGCACGGCGTCACCGGATCGGGCAAAACCGAGGTGTACCTCAACTGCATCGAATCCGCCCTCGCCGCCGGCCGAAGCGCGCTCCTCCTCGTGCCCGAAATCGCCCTCACCCCGGCCATGGCCGGCCAATTCTTCGCCCGCTTTGGCGACCGCGTCGCCATCCTCCACAGCGCCTTCACCGACGTGGAGCGTTCCGATCAATGGCGCCGCATCCGCTCCGGCGCGGCGTCCGTCGTGGTCGGCACGCGGTCCGGCGTTTTCGCTCCCGTGCGCAATCTGGGACTGATCGTCGTCGATGAAGAGCACGACGGCTCTTACAAACAGGAAGAGAATCCCCGATATAACGGCCGCGATGTCGCCATCGTGCGCGCGCAGGCGGCGAACGCATGCGTGGTGCTCGGTTCGGCCACGCCCAGCCTCGAAAGCCGCTACAACGCCGAGCGCGAAAAGTACACTCTCCTCGAACTCCCGGCCCGCATCGAAGAGCGCCCCATGCCAACGGTAGAACTGATCGACATGCGCCAGGAGTTTCTCGAAACGCGCCAGCAGGCCACCTTTTCACGCAAGCTGATCGAGGCCATCGGCGCCCGCCTGGAAAACGGCGAGCAGACTATCGTTCTGCTCAATCGCCGCGGATTTTCGAGCTTCGTAGCCTGCCGCGCCTGCGGCGAGCGCGTCTCCTGCATGAACTGCTCGCTCACCCTCACGCACCACAAACGCGACCGGCGGCTGCTCTGCCACTATTGCGGTTATGCCGAAAAGATCCCCAGCGTCTGTCCCAAGTGCCAGAGCGAGCACATTTATTTTCTCGGGCTCGGCTCCGAAAAGGTCGAGGAGGAACTGCACCGCGCTTTTCCCACCGCCCGCATTGCCCGCCTCGACCGCGACACCGTCACCGGCAAGCGCCAGTACGAGACCATCCTCAACGAATTCCGCGAAGGCAGTTTCGATATCCTCGTGGGCACCCAAATGATCGCCAAGGGCCACGACATCCCCAACGTGACGCTGGTGGGTGTGGTCTCCGCCGATATCGGCCTCGGCATGCCCGATTTCCGCGCCGCCGAGCGCACTTTCCAACTTCTGACGCAGGTCGCCGGACGCGCCGGACGCGGCAACGTTCCAGGCATCGTGATCATCCAGACCATCAATCCCGACCATTACGCCATCCGCATGGCCGCCGCGCAGGACTACGCCGCGTTCTACCAGAAGGAGCTGCACTTCCGGCGCATGATGCTCTACCCTCCCTTCAGCGCCATGGCCAACGTGCTGGTGCGCGCCGAAAAGAAGGAGGCCGCCATGCGCATGAGCTCCGAACTCGGCCTGCTGCTCAATCCCCCTCCGGAAAAGCTCAAGATCATGGGACCCGCCGAAGCTCCCGTCCCGCGCCTCAAAAACGAGTACCGGTATCAATTCCTGGTGAAAGCCGCCAGCCGCAAAGTTCTGAACGAACTCCTCCAGCGCGTGCGCGCCTTCGCGCTCGAACATAAGTGGGGCGCGACGGCGCTGGTCATCGATGTCGACCCGCTCACGCTGATGTGATGGCAGGTCAGGCGCCCCGGCGCCTGCGCCTCAGAGACCCAATCACCAGCAGCGCGGCTCCCAACAGCGTTATGGCGCTGGGCTCCGGGACGGACGACGGAGTTGACCGCTGTGGAGAGCCGAGTCCCGTGATGGGCGCGATGTCGTCGATGTACGGCACGGTGGTGAGCTGGATAGTCACACCGGTGGCTATGTTGTATTCGTCGATCCCCCAATTGCCGCCCTGGGAGGCGGCGAAGATGTTGCCGTTGCCATCCGCCTCGACGCCATCCGGGGACAGGATGTGGTTCGCGGCGTGGAGAGTCGCGGACGTGAGGCTGGTATTGAACTCCCACAGTCCGTTCCACAGAGTCGCAGCCACCCACAACTCGCCCGACGACGGATCGAACGTGATGCCGTCCAATTGCTGGACGCTGGTATTCCAGCAAGCAGGGCACTGGTACCGTTTGATGATGTATCCCGTGGTGGGATCGATTTGCGCCACATATCCCAGCCAGCTCTGCACTACGAATAAGTGACCGGCGTTGTCGTACGTGATCCCGTCGATATCGTCCAGCCAGGCGGGGAGCGTTTCCGGAACAGGGTATTGTTGCGTCAGGTCAACCCGCTTCACGTGCTGGTCGCCATCATCGCTGACGAGGACGCTGGTTCCCGATGGGTCCAGCGTGATGTCGCGAGGCTGGGAAAAGCCATATACCCATTTCAGGTTCTGAGTGACCGTGTTATAAATCCCGACCCTGCCGGCATTGGGTTCGCTAAACACAATCAGGTTTCCGGGTGCGAAAACCAAACTATCCGCCAGTCCGTGGGTGTTTAGCAGGGTCGTAATGGTATTCGTCGAAGTATCTACCTGATCGATATACCCCAGCAGGCTTGTCACATCCAGAAGATCCGCCTTGAGTCGGGATGGCGCGCCCGCGAAAAGCGCAGTAAACAGGAGCGCGGCGGTGAAGAGCCGGCCGAAAACTCCTCTAGCGGGGCCCAATCCCCGTCTGTTTTCCATGGTGGTTCCTCCGAGGCCTGAGAGCCACCAGCTATCGGTGGAAGCCTGGTGGAGCTACAAGCGCCGGTCCCGACACCCCAGGACGGCGTTCAGGCACTCAGCGACATTAAGCCGTCGCCAGACCAATGACCAGCGGGATGGTGTCGCTTGACCGGCCCGTGCATCACTGGTATCCGCGCAGGCGTTGCACGCCTAATGCCACCCGGTAAGGCATTTTGTATTCAAGCGGTCCCGCTGTTTTCCGGTATTCCAAAACGGCGGATTTTAGGGAAAAGGTACCAGCGTTTGATAGTAAGAGATAAAAAACTATTTAGATCCTTTTTCGATGTAGAGAGCGCTGCGTAGTCCCCCTTGATCTCGGACGTGAGTTTGCAAACGCGTCATGGAGCGAAACGGAGGCACCGCGCAAAGCCCAATTGCCTGGCACCCGCACCTCGCCATGGCAATTGAAATCCCTCTCGCGTCGCGCGGGGAAGAATAGAATCCGCAGTATACTCGTCCTGATTGGGGGTGCCTTATGCCTGGACTGGACGGCCTCAGACTGAAGAAAGCCATCGCAACGCTACGCTCCATCGAGCAGGAAATTAAAGTGAAGCAGAAATGGATGATTACCCTGATGTCTTTCAAGGGAAATCCCATCGATGCCCGCGACCTGCTGGAAATTTCCAACAAGATCACACGCGAAAGCATTAATTTGGAGCACCACATCGCCGGACTCGCCGCCGAGGCCAGAAGCCTCTCGCGCAGTTTGCCCTCGCTTCCGCCCAAGCAGATCACCCTCAACAAGTACACGCCGTCGTCGGGGGGAGAACTGAAGGAACTCGCCGCGCTTGCCGGGCGAATGCCCAAGGAAATGGCCGATCTGCGCGCCACGCTGGATAAATTTCGAGCCTTCGCAACCCAGAAAATGAACTCGCCCACGCGCACTTCCGACGGACAGCCCTTGGACCCCGCCGGGCTTTTTCTGGCGTTCCTCGATCTTTTCCTTAAATGGAAGAATCTCTGATTCCGGCTCGCGATACCATCGAACTGAACCATGAAAATCGCCACCTGGAACATCAACTCGGTGCGCCGCCGTCTTCCGCTGGTGGTGGACTGGCTCGCCGCGAATCATCCCGACGTGCTCTGCCTTCAGGAAACCAAGGTGCCCGATAGCGAATTCCCCGCCGCCGCTTTCCGCGACGCCGGATATCACTCCACGTTCCGCGGCATGAAAGGGTACAACGGCGTCGCCACCCTTACCCGCCGCGAACCCGAATTCATCTGCCACGGACTCTGCGAAGGCCCCGACAGCGAAGACGTCCGCATGCTCGAGACAGTCGTCGCCGGCATCCCCATCGTCAACACCTACGTGCCGCAGGGGCACAAAGTCGGCACCGACAGGTACGTCTTCAAGCTGGAATGGTTTCACCGCGTCCGCCGTTATTTCAAGGAACGGCTCGACGCCGCCAAACCCGCCGTCTGGCTCGGCGACCTCAACGTCGCACCGGAGCCCATCGACGTCTATCACCCCGACCGCCGCGCCAACGATCCCGATTTCCACATCGATGCGCGCGAAGCTTACAAGCACGCGGTCAGTTGGGGCTTCACCGACGTTTTCCGGCGCCTTTACCCCGACCGCGTGCAATACACCTACTGGGACTACTTCCGCAACGCCTTCGACCACAACTGGGGATGGCGCATCGACCACATCCTGGCCACCGCGCCCCTCGCGGATTTATGCCGTGCTGCCGATGTCGACCTCGCGACGCGACGAGCCACGGGAGCCTCCGACCACTGCCTCTTCTGGGCGGACTTCGACGTTCCGGCGTAGAATGCTGGTCATGGACGCAATGAACCGATTGCGAAGGTATCGGAAGCTTACCGCGCGATCCGAAGTCTGGCGATCGAAGCGGCCGTAGTAAGCGAATCCGGCGATGAAAACTCCAGCCAGCGTGGGGAACAGCGCGTGCGCTTCTTCTATGCCGCGCCCGATCGCATCCGCTACGAGCCGCCCGGCGCATACGGCACGGTTCAAGTAAGCGATGGCACACAATCCCACACCCTCTTCGGCCATCGAGGCTTTTCAGGCGGACGGCGCTATCGCAGCGGTCCGGCCGCGAAAAGGCAGGATCTGCCTCACCTTTTTCGGCCGGATTTCCCTCTTGCCGGCGGCAACGAGCCGCTACTCTTCGAGGGTATCGACCAACGGGTCACCAGCGCGGAGATCCTGCGCGACGAAGACGCCTGCAACGTCGTGGCCGTCACTTACGAACCGCCGCCCTACGCGGGCTTCATGCTGACTCGCGGGCCAATCTTATTCTGGATAAACTCCGAAAATCGCATGGTCATGCGCCAGCAGGGCGAGATAGGGCACCGTATGCCCACCGAAGACGAAGTGCACTGGACTCGCCATACTATCTCCGTCACCAACCTCCACCTGAACCAACCGCTCCCCGACGACGTTTTCCAGTTCATCCCGCCGGCCGATGCCATTCTGGAGCCCGCCGAAGACGGCCGCATTAGTGGTGGGGGCGGTGGAGGATTCTCACGCCGCTATCCGGACAGCCGCGGCAGCGTAGAACACTTCGGCCACCATGAATGGCAAGGTGAGACGCTCGTCGAGCATTCGAAATGGAAGCTTCGCGGTCTGAACGTCACCTTCGAACGGCGCCTGACCTTCTCGAACGGCGAGAACGAACTCCGCATCGAAGAGCACGCCACCGGGCCGGGGGGAGAGTCCGGCGCAAGCTACAATCTCCCGCTGAAGTGAGCGTTGCCGAAAGCTGACAGCTGGCGCCGGCCTTTTGGCTCTTTCCCCCTGACTTGTCCCCGCACCCCCAATCGAGCTAGATTATGTTTTCCCCCAGGGTACCTACGTGAAAAAGACGATCCTTGCCGGTGTCGCCGCGGCGGCGTTCGGCTGTCTGCTGGCCTATCAGAATCCCGCCGCGCCGCTCGAGCGGGAACTGATCGCCATCGAGCGAGCCTCCATGGATGGATGGCTCAAAGGAGATTCCGCGCCAATGCTCTCGGCAGCGGATCCCGATATCACGCTGTTTCACATCATGACCCTGCAACGCGCCGATGGAGTCGACGCCGTTCGGGCGCTGTACACGCCCTATGCCGGCCGGCCACTCTTCGACAGCTACCAGATCGAGAATCCCAAGGTACAAGCCGGTAGCGACATGGCCGTGCTCACATATCAGTTGGTCACGCAAAACGGGCAGACGACGCGCCGCTACAACGCCACCGAGGTCTTCCGTAAAAAGGACGCCGCCTGGCGCATCATTCATTCCCACTTCTCCGCCACCATGGGGTCCACGCAGTGATGTTGTCGCTCCGGGCGTGGAATCTTGCGGCTCCGCCGCGCTTGTTGCATCCTAATAAGTGGGTGCTGTCACCGAACAACTCCGGCGCACGACTGTGCGCCGTCAACAGGAAATCCGCATGAGTGCAATCGCCATCAATCCCCTGGACCGGGCTGCGCGCTTCTACGCCGCGCCCATCGGTAAGAAGGCCGTAATGGCCGTTACAGGTCTGATTCTCGTGGGCTACGTCGTCGCCCACCTGCTGGGCAACCTCCAGATCTATTCCTCCAATCACGAGCAGATCAACACCTACGCCGCCTTTCTGCACAACCCCAGTAACGCCGTCGCGCTGTGGACCGCGCGCGCCATCCTGCTTCTCGCCGTGGTCCTGCACATCGTCGCGGCAACGCAACTCTGGTTGCAGAATCGCGCCGCCCGCCCCGTCTCCTACTACAAAAAGGACGACGTGCCCAGTTCCTACGCGGCCCGCACCATGGTGTGGAGCGGCCCCATCATCGCCGCCTTCGTCATCTTCCACATCCTGCACCTGACGGTCGGAGCCGTTTTGCCCACCCACGATATCGGCGGCAATCCGGCCACACCCGACGTGCGCTACAACGTCATCACCGGATTCCAGAACTATGCCGTCTCGGGCTTCTACATCTTCGCCATGATCCTGCTGTGCATGCACCTCTATCATGGCGTGTGGAGCATGTGCCAGTCGCTCGGCATCAGCCATCCCCGATACACGCGCAAGCTCAAGACGTTCTCGGCGATTCTGGCCATCCTGATCGCCATCGGAAACTGCTCTATCCCCATCGCTGTCATGACGGGACTACTAACTTACTAAGGACACCGGCCAATGCCACTAGATTCCAAATGCCCGACGGGCCCGATCGAGAAGCGATGGGAAGATCATCGCTTCCATCTCAAGCTGGTGAATCCGGCCAACAAGCGCAAGTACACCGTTCTCGTGGTGGGCTCCGGCCTTGCCGGAGGCTCCGCCGCGGCTACGCTGGCCGAACTCGGCTACAACGTGAAGTGTTTCTGTTTTCAGGATTCCCCCCGCCGCGCCCACTCCATCGCCGCGCAGGGCGGGATCAACGCGGCCAAGAATTATCACAACGATGGGGATAGCGTTTACCGCCTCTTTTACGACACCGTGAAAGGCGGCGATTTCCGCTCCCGCGAATCCAACGTCTACCGCCTCGCCAACATCAGCCTGAACATCATCGACCAATGCGTCGCGCAGGGCGTGCCGTTCGCGCGCGAGTACTCCGGCTATCTCGATAACCGCTCCTTCGGCGGCGCGCAGGTTTCCCGCACGTTCTACGCGCGCGGGCAGACGGGACAGCAGTTACTCCTTGGCGCCTACCAGGCGCTCGAACGCCAGATCGGCGCCGGCCACGTGCAGATGTTCCCGCGAACCGAAATGCTCGATCTGGTGGTGGTGGATGGCAAAGCGCGCGGCATCGTCACGCGGAATCTCATCACCGGCCGCGTCGATGTGCAGATCGGCGATGCCGTGGTGCTCGGCACAGGCGGCTATGGCAACGTCTTTTATCTATCCACCAACGCCAAGGGCTGCAACGCCACCGCCATCTGGCGCGCGCACAAGCGCGGCGCCCTCTTTGCAAATCCCTGCTTCACCCAAATCCATCCTACCTGCATCCCCGTCTCCGGCGAGTATCAATCGAAGCTCACCCTCATGAGCGAATCGCTGCGCAACGACGGGCGTGTCTGGGTGCCTCTCAAAAAGGGCGACAAGCGCACTCCGAGCCAGATTCCCGAAGCCGAGCGCGACTATTTCCTGGAACGAAAATATCCCAGTTTCGGCAACCTCGTGCCGCGCGACGTGGCTTCTCGCAACGCCAAGATGGTTTGCGACGACGGCCGCGGCGTGGGCGAGACCGGCCTCGCCGTTTACCTCGATTTCCGCGATGCCATCCAGCGCCTCGGCCAGCACGTCATCAAGGAGCGCTACGGCAACCTCTTCGACATGTACCAGCGCATCACGGGCGAAGATCCATATCAGCAGCCCATGCGCATCTATCCCGCCATCCACTACACCATGGGCGGCCTGTGGGTGGATTACAACCTGATGTCGAACATACCTGGCCTGTACGTCATCGGCGAGGCCAACTTCTCCGATCACGGAGCCAATCGTCTCGGCGCCAGTGCCCTCATGCAGGGTCTCGCCGATGGCTATTTCGTCCTGCCCAACACCATCTGCGATTATCTGGCTTCCAACAAATTCGAGAAGGTGGAGACTTCGCATGCTGCCGTGCGCGATGCCGAATCGAACGTCGCGCAGATTACGCGCCGCCTGCTGGAAGCCAAAGGCACGCGCTCGGTGGATTCGTTCCATCGCGAGCTCGGCAAGATCGTCTGGGAATATTGCGGCATGGCGCGCAACGAATCGGGCCTCAAGCACGCGCTGTCGCTGATTCCACCGCTGCGCGAGCAATTCTGGCGCGAAGTCAAAGTGCTCGGCGGCGGCGAGGAACTGAACCAATCGCTCGAGCGCGCCGGCCGCGTGGCCGATTTCATCGAACTGGCCGAACTGATGTGCCTCGATGCGCTGCAGCGCAACGAATCCTGCGGCGGCCATTTCCGCGAGGAATACCAGACACCGGAGGGCGAGGCCGCGCGCGACGACGCCAATTTTTCCTATGTGGCGGCGTGGGAGTACCGCGGCGCGGGCCAACCGCCCGTCCTCCATAAAGAGCCGCTGGCATTCGAGTACGTGCATCCGGCGCAACGGAGCTACAAATGAAAATCATCCTCCACATCTGGCGGCAGAAGAATGCCGCCGACAAGGGCCGCATGGTTCGCTACGAAGCGCCCAATGTCAACGAGCACATGTCGTTCCTCGAAATGCTCGACGTGCTGAACGAAGATCTCCTCGCCAAGGGCGAAGAGCCGGTGGCCTTCGATCACGATTGCCGCGAAGGCATTTGCGGCATGTGCGGCTGCATGGTCAACGGCGTGGCGCACGGTCCGCTGCCCGAGACGACGCTCTGCCAGCTCCACATGCGCCATTTCAAAGACGGCGACGAGCTCTATCTCGAACCGTGGCGGGCCAAGGCATTCCCGGTCGTCAAAGATCTCGTGGTCGACCGCGGCGCGTTCGACCGCATCATCGCCGCCGGCGGCTTCGTCTCCGTCTCCACCGGCAGCGCGCCCGATGGCAATGCCGTCCTCGTACCCAAAGACAACGCTGACCGCGCCATGGATGCCGCCGCCTGCATCGGCTGCGGCGCGTGCGTGGCCATGTGCCCCAACGCCTCGGCGTCGCTATTTGTCTCCGCGAAAATCGCCCATCTCGGCCTCCTGCCGCAGGGGCAGCCCGAGCGCGAGCAGCGCGTGGTCGCCATGGTCGCGCAGGCCAGTCAGGAAGCTTTTGGAAGCTGCACCAATGTTGGCGAGTGCGAGGCCGTCTGCCCCAAAGGGATCAAGCTGGAAAACATCGCCTTCATGAACCGGGACTACCTGCGCGCGAACCTCGCCGGCCGCGCCGGAGTCA
>DATJMA010000182.1:0-26222 GCA_035509055.1 Bryobacteraceae bacterium
GAATCCGGGGCCGCACGACGCAAACTCAATCGAAATCTACCTTGAGCATATCCTCACTTCAGAATCGCTTCAATCCCAAAACCGTACCAAGAGTTCTGAAAAAGACCCTTAATACGTACCGTTGAACCGCTGGTACCCGGACCGCGATTTAACCCAATCAGGGAGCGCTTCGGCGAGTGATGACAAAATAAAACGGCCCCGGGGAGCGAAGCCGGGGCCGCAGGACGCGAACTCAATCGAAATCTACTTCGAGCATATCCTCGGACCGGTTTCGATTCAATCCCAGAAACGTACCAGCGGTTCTGAAAAAGCGCCCTAATACGTACCGCTGAACCGCTGGTACTGCGACCGCGATTTACCCCGGCAGGCAAGCTCGCGTGTTATAGTGAGGCCATGCCGAGCGGGTACATTCCCATCTTCATTTTTCTGGTTCTGGCCCTTTCGTTTCCGGTGATTGCGATAGTAGCAGCCAAGCTGATCCGCCCCTCGGCGCCCTCCACCACCAAGCTGGAAGCTTACGAATGCGGTATCAAAGCGGCATCCGATTCGCGCGGCCGTTATACCGTCCGCTTCTATATCATCGCCATCCTTTTCGTGATCTTCGACGTGGAAACCGTGTTCCTCTTTCCGTGGGCCGTCCGCTACCAGCAACTCGGCTGGTTCGGAGTGGGGGAAATCGCCGTATTCCTCGCCATCCTGGTGGTGGGATACATTTGGGCCTATAAAAAGGGCGCATTCGAATGGGTGTAATACCGGCGGCCCGCCGGAGCTGATCGCCTCGTGAAACCATCCTCCACACAATGGCCTCAGATCTACCTTTGCGTAGGTCTGACCACCATGGCAACGCTTCTTCTGGAGCTCTCTCTCACCCGCATTTTCTCGGTGGTGTTCTACTACCACATGGCGTTCCTGGCCATCTCGATCGCCTTGTTCGGACTGGGCGTGGGCGGGGTGTTCTCGTATGTGGTGGCCGGTTGGAAAGGCCCGCTCTATACCAAACTCGGGCGGCTGAGCGGCATCAATGCCCTGCTGGTGCTCGTGTCGCTCGGCGTGATCCTTTTGCAGGGCGATTCGCCCGGCAACTGGAGCCTGGCGCTGGTCTATTTCACGACGTCGCTGCCGTTCTTCGCCTCCGGCGCCATCGTGTCGCTGGCCGTTTCGGAGAACATGGAACGCGTCGACCGGGTCTACTTCTTCGATCTTCTGGGCGCCGCCGGCGGGTGCCTGCTGCTGGTACCGCTGCTCAATCAGTTCGGCGGGCCGTGCACGGTCATTTCGGCGGCCATCTGCTTCGCCGTCGCCGGCGCCATCTGGCACAGCATGGGCGGATCGGTGCGCGGGCGCGCCGGGAGCGTGGCGCTGGCGCTGATTCTCGTAGCCTTCCTCACGTACAACCAGCGGCACCCCATCGTCGACATTCGCTATGCCAAGGGCCACCGCATCCAATGGGAGAGCTGGTCCAAGTGGAATTCCATTTCGCGCATCGGAGTGCAAGCCTATAAGGGCGGCGGGGGCATGATTTACATCGATGCCGACGCGTCCACCGGCATCGCCAATTTCGATTTCGACCATCTCACCCCGCAGCAGCATCACGACCTCCTCGAAGACGGCATCGCGCTGCCGTACGCGGTCCGCCCCGGCGCCAAAACGCTGGTCATCGGACCGGGCGGCGGATGGGACGTTTCGCGCGCGCTGGCCTCGGGCAGTCACGACATCACCGCGGTAGAAATTAATCCCATCATCGCTACCACGGTAATGCGCGAGAAGTACCCGTACCTGAGTCGCGGGCTGTACCTGCGTCCCGATGTGCACGTCCACGTGGAGGACGGCCGCAGTTTCGTGCGGCGTTCCACCGAAAAGTTTCAGGTGATTCAGGCGACGCTGGTGGACACCTGGGCCTCCACCGCCGCCGGCGCGTTCGCGCTATCGGAAAACAACCTTTACACCACCGACGCCTTCCACGATTATTTTTCGCACCTCACCGATGACGGCGTGGTCTGTTTCACGCGCTGGGGCTTCGATCCGCCGCGCGAATCGCTGCGCCTGATCTCGCTCGGCATGGCGGCCTTGAGTCAAATGGGCGAGCAGCAGGTGTGGCGCCACGTGATCGTCGGACGAAAGGGCACGACGCAGGGATGGGGCGCGCAGGATACCGTGCTGATCGCCCGCAAGCCACTGAGCGATGCCGATATCGCGCACGCCAAAGAGCTTTTTGCCGCCGCCAAAATGGAGGCTGTCTATCTCCCCGGGCTCGACGTTCACAATCAGTTTCGGGAGCTTCTGACCAGTCCCAATCCCAGCGAATACGAGCGCAATTACACTTTCGACATCACTCCGGTAAGCGACAACCGGCCGTTCTTTTTTTACACCGTGCAGCCGCGCGACCTGTGGAACTTCGTCAGGCACGCCTCCCGCGACAGCGCCGATTATCGCGCCGCTAACAGCGCGCTGCCGCTGCTGTTCGGACTGATGGCCATCAGCCTCGCGGCCACGGCACTGATTCTGCTGACGCCGCCGATGCTGTTAGGCACGCGGCTTCCACGCCATCCCGGCGTGATCCGCTTCCTCTTCTTCTTCCTGTTCATCGGCGCCGGCTATATCCTCATCGAAGTCGGATTGATCCAGAAATTCGTGCTCTTCCTGGGCCACCCGACTTACGCGCTGACGGTGGTGATCTTCTCCATGCTGACCTCGAGCGGCGCCGGCAGCTATGCCAGCCGCCGGATGATCGGCGGGGATGAAGGGCGCTTGATCAAGGTTCTCGGGTGCGTGGCGCTGCTGGCGGCGCTGCTGGCATTCCTGGTCTCGACGGCGCTTTCGGAGCTGGTCTGGCTGCCGCTGGCCGCCAAGGTCGTCATCACGGTGGCGATGCTGCTGCCGCTCGGGTTCGTGATGGGGATGCCGTTCCCGACGGCGCTGCGGCGCCTGGAAGAAATGCACGCGCCCGCGGTGCGGTGGGCGTGGTCGCTGAATGCCGCGGCGAGCGTTCTGGGCTCGGTGGGCGCGTTGGTGTGCGCGATTTACCTGGGGCTGATTCAGACGCTCATCATCGGGGGGTTGTTCTATCTGGCCGCTCTCGCGGTAGTGGCGCAATCCGCCACGGCGGAGATGGCCGCGCCGGAAGCGGCGCCGGGGCGAGTGGTGTTGGGGCGGTAAGACCGCACCTCTCGTCTATCCGCCTGGCACGATCGGAGCGGCGCATTCGCGGCAAGCAGCGGTTCGCCTTTCCCGCCAACGGCCTTTGTGGAGCAGGAGACGACGCTGTTGAACCATCAGCGCACTGTTCTGTTGGAATCGCGCCCCAACCTGGCAGAAGCGGCAACTGTAAGATAGTGAGACGGACACTGCGCGACTTGCCCTCGAGCACGTTGACCGATAGATGCCGGACGCTCTTCCGTCACCACAGTTTACGCACTCCTCACCCCCTCCTTCGATATAATCATTCCAAAATGGGCGCTTCCGCATTCCCGGACACCCGGTGGACTATGATCGTGCAGGCCGGGCGCGAGGACGATCCGGCGGCCGACGAGGCCCTCGCCCAATTGTGCCGCGCCTACTGGTATCCGCTCTACGCTTTCATTCGCAAGCGTGGATATTCCACCGAAGAGGCCCGCGATCTGACGCAGGATTTCTTCGCCCACCTGCTCGAAAACCGCCGCTTCGCCGCGGCCGATCAGGAGCGCGGGCGTTTCCGGTCCTTCCTGCTCAAGTCCCTTCAGCGCTTCCTGGCGGATTCCGCCGACCGCAGCCACGCGGCCAAACGCGGCGGCGGCGCAGCCACCCTTCCGCTGGAACTCGACGGCGCGGAAAACCGGCTGGCACACGATCTCGGCCACGACGAGACGCCCGAGCGCCTGTTCGAACGGCAGTGGGCCGAAGCCCTGATTTCGCGCGTGGCCACAGACTTGCGTGGAGCTTTCGACCGCGAAGGGCGCGCCGAGCAGTTCGACCGGTTGAAGCAGTTCCTTCCCGGCTTCGGCAGCGACACCTCGTATGCGCAGGCAGCCGGCGAAATGGGCGCCACCGAAGGCGCGCTAAAAATCGCTGTACACCGTTTGCGCCGCCGCTATCGCGATTTCTTCCATGCCGAAATCTCCCGCCTGGTGGCCGACCCGCAGGATTGCGACGCCGAAATCCAGTACATTCTGAACGTGCTGCGGAGCTGAGATGCGGACCTGCGCCCGCTGCTCGTCGCCGAACGAACACCTTTCGGAAAGTCACACGGTTTGCGACGCGTGCCTGCTGGAAGAAGCTCTGGGCGAAGGCGCCACGGGAAAGGAGCAGTTTGGCCGTTATGAGGTGCTCTGCGAAATCGGCGAAGGCGGGCTCGGCGTGGTGTACCTGGCGCAGCAGTCGCAGCCCATTCGCCGCGAGGTAGCGCTCAAAGCCTTGAAGACCGAGGCAGCCGGGCGGGAAAGCCTGGCGCGCTTCGAAAGTGAGCGGCAGTCGCTCGCGCTGCTCGACCACCCCGGCATCGCGCGCGTCTACGATGCCGGCACGTCTTCCGCCGGAAGGCCGTTCCTGGTGATGGAATATGTCGAGGGCCTTCCCATCACGCGCTATTGCGAGGAGCACAAGCTCGCCCTACGCGAACGCGTGGCGCTCGCCGCGCAGGTGTGCGACGCCGTCGATTATGCGCATCGCCACGGGGTAGTGCATCGCGACCTCAAACCTTCCAACATCCTGGTAACGGACACCGGCAAAGGACCGGCGCCCAAAGTCATCGATTTCGGCATCGCCAAGGTGCTTGACGGACCGGTGCCCGGAAACGCCGCCCATACGGCAGCCGGCGTTTTGCTGGGCACGCTGGAATACATGAGCCCGGAGCAGGCGCAGGCCCTCGGCCACGCACCAGCGCCCGCCTCCGATGTTTACTCGCTGGGCGTAGTGCTGTACGAGCTGCTCTCGGGCGCGCTGCCGTTCGACTCCCGCCGTCTGCGGGAATCCGGGCTCGTCGCGGCTGTCCGCACCCTGGCGGAAGAAGAGCCACCGCTCCTGTCGGCACGCGTCCACGACTCCGCACTCGCGCGGCAGGTATCCGGCGATCTCGACGCCATCGCCGCCAAGGCGCTTCAAAAGGAGCCGCGCCGCCGCTATGAATCGGCCGCGGCGCTCGCCGCCGATCTCGGCCGGTACCTCAATCAGGAGCCGGTCCTGGCGCACGCCCCCAGCATCTGGTATCGCTGGGGCAAAGCCGCCGGCAAACGCCGCGGCACCCTGGCGATCGGCGCCGCGATCGCCGCAGCCGCCGCCGTACCCTGGTTGTTTTGGTCGCCGCACAGGGTGCATCCCAATCCGCAATGGACGCAGCTTACCAGCTATCCCGGATTCGAGTTGCAACCCGCGCTGTCGCCCGATGGCCGCCGTCTGGCATTTTCGTGGAACGGAGAAAAGGACAATTACGACATCTACGTGCAGGCAGTCGGCTCGTCCAATCCCATCCGGCTCACGACCGATCCGGGCTTCGACCAGCATCCGTCGTGGTCTCCCGACGGCCGGAACATCGCCTTCCTGCGGGCCACGGAAGCCGGCGGCGAAATCCGCATCATCCCCGCCGCGGGAGGAGCGGAGCGGCACGTCGCCGATATCGCCCTCAAGGAAGGCGTGGGGGGAACGCGCGAACGCACTCCCGGTCCGGCCTGGTCTCCCGACGGCCGCAGCCTGGCGATCGCCAGCCGCGATGGCGCGCGCGGCCCAATGTGCATCGAGCTGCTTTCGCTGGCCAGCGGCAGCCGGCGCCGCCTCACCTCGCCGGGAAAAGACACTTTTGGGGATTCGCTGCCTGCTTTTTCGCCCGATGGCCGCATGCTGGCATTCGTGCGATCGGCCAGCCGTCCCTCGGTTGACGACGTCTATGTGGTTCCCACGGCGGGCGGCGAGGCAAAGCAAGTGACGTTCGATCACAAGGAAGTGGTGGGTATCACCTGGATCTCGGACCGCGAACTGATCATGGCTTCGAACCGCACCGGTCCGGCCATGCTCTGGAGAGTTCCCTTGCGCGGGAAAACGTTCGAGCCCATTCCGATTGCCGCGCACGCGGTGCGCGACGTGAGCTTCAGCGGCAATCCCCCGCGCCTGGTGCTGGTGGAGTTCTTCACGGAAACCAATCTCTGGCGCCTCAATCTCCGGCAAGCGGGCGCGCGGCCGGAGCGCCTGGCCGCCACCACACGGCGCAATAACAGCCCGAAGTTTTCACCCGACGGTCAGCGCATCGTGTTCGTCTCGGACCGCTCCGGCTATGACGACTTGTGGGTAGCCGATGCCGACGGGACGCATGCGCGGCAACTCACATCCTTCGGCCCCGCGGCGGTGGGAACGCCGCGCTGGTCGCCGGACGGAAGGCAAATCGTGTTCGACGGCGTGAAGGACGGCCGCTCCACCATCTTCACCGTAGAAGCAGCCGGCGGCACGCCGCGCCATTTTACGCAAGATCCCTGGCAGAACATGATGCCGAGCTGGTCGCGCGATGGGCGTTTCATTTACTTTGTCTCAACGCGCGGCAGCGGACAACTGCACGTCTGGAAGCAGGCCGTGGATGGCGGACCGCCGATCCAAATCACGCGGACCGCGGGCGGCGAGGCGGTGGAATCGGCGGATGGCCGCGCGGTTTACGTTTCCGACAGCGCGCGCGGAATCTGGCAGGTCTCGCCGGATGGCCAGGACGAGCACCCCGTGCCGGGGCTGGAAAATGTTCACGACAGCCGCTATTTCGACGTCACCGCCCGCGGCGGCTACTTCCTGCGCGACGCCACCTCGCCGGGCGAAATCGTCTTTTACAATTTCGCCACCCATCGCTCGACCCCGCTGGTCAACCTGGAAGACCGGTTCCTGCTCGGCATGCCCAGCCTTTCGGTAACGAGGGACGATGGCTGGATGCTCTATGCCGAAGTAGACGATAGCGGCAGCGATATTCTGCTGCTGGAGAATTTCCGCTGACGCCGGCGCAGCTTTCACCGCGGCCTATCGCAGCGACCCTGGCTTCACGCTTCTGCTTGGGGGCACGCTGACTTTGCTCCAGCCGTGGCGCGGGTCCCAGCGGTCCACGATGGTCGGCTCATTCAGGTGCGGGCAGTGGGCGAGGTCGTGACGGATCAGCCCCTGCTTCTCCAAGCGGCGGTGCCAGAGTCCGAAACCATCCGTCAGTATGACTTCTTCGGGCTCGAGATCGGGGGAGAAGGTGTAAATCGCGCCCGCTTCACCGGATCCGTCCTCATACGAATGCACGCTCACCCGATTCCCCAATATGTGCAGTACCCTGATCCGGTTGTAAGGCAGAGCCGAAGCGACATTGACGTCGGTGGGAGGAAACAGAAAATAGCGGTACGGCTGACCCATGGGACCGCCGACACAATGAAATCGCGTACCCGCGGTTTGCGGGGAACAGGACGGCGGCCCATCCGGGCGCAGAATTGCGAGGGCTGCCTTGTTGTATTCGTTGTTCAAACCTCCCGCCAATACGTATCGCCCCGAGGCGTTTGACAGGTACGCCAGCGTGTGGATGTGGCCGGTATTCACAAACTCAACCCGGCGAACGCCCTTCAAGGTGAACGATACCAGGGCGCAGGGGCGGTAATCGAGGTGAGTATAGGAAATCCAAACCGAGCTGCGGCCGGCGGCACTGGCCACCGCCGCCAGATCCTGTGCCAGCCACGGTCCGGAAAAGACCGTATCTCCAAAAGTGAATTTCAGGTCCGGTATATAGCTCCAGACCAATCGGCCTTCCGGCGAAAAGCAATACGCTTTCGCCCGGTCGACCTGGCCGAGGACCAGAAACGCCGGTGTCGCGACGGCGTATTCGGAGCCGTTCGCTCCTAAATCGGCGGTGACCATCTGGTGATTGCCGGGTGGAAGACCGCCGGCGGGATCGGGATCCATTGGTTGCGGGAACGGGAAGCTCCATAACAACCGGCCGACCTCGTCCCATGCGCAAATCGAATTACCTTGAAATCCAAACCGCGCAGGCTTACGGGTTTCGAGCCGGCGAATCACGACGGCCCCCGCGGAAAGAGCCAGCGCCCCACCAAGACCCGCGAGAATCCATCGGCGGTTTACGCCGCTGCCGGCGCCGGAAGTTTCCATGGCGGGATTCGGCGGGGTATTTACCGCAACCATCTTCTCTTTCCATGCGTCCAGTTCCGAGCGCCGCGCCCACACCCGCGATTTCTTGCCTTTCAGACGGTACACGGGCAGCCCTTCGTTGGTTTCGCGGTATTGCGCCTCACGAGGACTGATTCCTAAGTACCCCGCTATCTCTGCCCAGGTATGAAGTTCCTGGTCAGGCGCTTTCGGGTCGGCCATGGCAATGATCGGAATAGAAAGAGTAGCAGATTACTTTGCGCGTTTGTGCGCATCTTTGCGCTTGGTTGGAACCAGCATAGATTGTAAGATCGACTTGCCTTGGGCCATCTGCCACTAATGGCAAGCGAACCCCACTGTCTTCCGGATGACGAACTCGCCCGACGAGTATGGGCCGACGGAGATGGCGGCTGTTTTGAACGGCTTTTCACGCGTCACCGCAAAAGAGTCTTCCTCGCCTGCCGGAGTTTCTTCGGAGATAGTTCGGCCGCCGAAGACGCCACCCAGGAGACCTTTTTGCGGGCTTATCGGAGTATCGCGGTCTTTAAGGGTGGAGATTTTGCCGGCTGGGTCCTGCACATCGCGCGGAATGTCTGCATCGACGAGTGGCGGAAAAGCCGGCGGCAAACCAGTCTCGACGATGGGAATTTGGCGGAAAAACCGCCAGCAGGGTATTCCACGGCATCCTTGGAATTGCGCCTGGTAGCGGATTGCGTTCGCGAGGAACTCCGCCTGCTCCCCAATGAGCAGCGCGTGTGCCTGGAACTGAGAATTGAAGGCTATTCCTACGAGGAGACGTCGGCGCGAACCGGGTTACCGGTCAACGCCGTCAAATCCCACATCCAAAACGGCCGACGCATGCTGTGGAGAAAACTGGAACCCGCGTTACCACGGTCGCTAAAAGGCTGATGAAGCGTTTTTCGCGCGAACCGTGTGGAATTCCCCGGGCGAGCTTCGTTATGCAGGTGGAATTGGCGGCGGCAATCGAATGGACGCGTGGAACGAAGACAACTTTTGGGAGGCTATTGTGCCTTTGGTCGGCAGCCGCAATCCATGCCCCCGCCCGGAGGATGGGGACCTTCAACAGCGCCTCCAAAGTTTCGACTCCCCGGCCCCAATGGCCGATGAATTCGAGTGGGAGCAGACCGCGAAGCGCCTGGATCTCTGGCTGGAAACGGCGCTGGCGCCCGGTGGTTCTTTCGGCTTGCAAGGCGATTTGCGCCGGCGGCCCCGCGTGCGCTGGTGGTGGTGGGCGAGCGCGGCCGCGGCGGCGGCCATGCTGGTTGCTACCTTCCTGGCCGGCCGGCTATCGGTGCGGCCCTCCGCGCCGACGCTCGCGGCGGCACACCTGGCCGCGCCAGCGAAACTGCCCGATACCGCGGCCGTAGCGCCGCGGCGGGCGCCGGTGGCCGCCCCGCACCCCGCCAAAACGGCGCCTCGCCCGATTGCAAAGCCCCCCGCAAAACCGCCAGAGGAACCCGCCCCCGCGGAAACTCCCGCGCCCGAAGTCCCGGAGTCTCCCGCGATCGTGGCGCGGGCGGCGCCGCCGACCGCCGGCATCACGCGGTCGCCTCGCGCCGTAAGTCGCGGGCTCCTGTTCATGCGCTCGACAACCCCAGCGCCAGTTCCGGCGCGCATCATTCTCGACGCCGGCACCAGGATCTGGATCGCGTTGACGGACGCGATCCCTGAAGCCGACGGCAATTACCCGTTCCGGGGATCGCTGCTTCTGCCGGTGGCGCGGTCGGGCGCGACCGTGCTGGCGCGCGATACCGGGGTATCGGGCACGGTGAGCAGACAGCAAGGAAAGACGTCGGTCCGGATATTGGAACTTCGCATCGGGAACACAACATACCGGCCATCTGGACTTACCGCGGAGGCGGGTGAAGCGGTGAATTACGACGCGGGAAAGGTTTTGGAAACCTGGACGGGATCAGTATCGATTTATGAATTCCAGAAGTAAGGATTTTTTGCGACCGATGTATGGAATCTTACCCGGACATGCGTTCTTAGAGCAGGAAACAGATTCATCAGTTAGGAGGCAGCCGTGAAATCCAGCATGAAAGTTATCGGAAGTTTACTGACGATGGTCATGATCGTAGCCCTTACGGGTGGGCTGAGTGTGGCCTTCGCTTCTCAGAAGAAGTCGAACACCAGCGGCGGACAGAGCGCGCCCGCTAAAGCGGCGCCCGCACCAGCCAAGGCGGCGACGGCGGCACCGGCAACCAAGAGCGGCACGGCCCCGCAGGGAAGGGGCGGCATCGCACCGCAAGCAAGAGGCGCCGGAGCGGTTGGGACCGTGGCGAAACCCGGCGGAACTCCACCCCCACGAGTGCCCCCGCCACCCTCCAAGCCTCCAGCCGGCGAGGCTGCGAAACCTGCGGGCGGGGGCAATTACCGGCCGCATACCGGGGAGGTCCAGAAAACCGATGCGGCGGGCCGGGTGTCCTACCGCGATCCCACGAACGGGCGGACTGTCATGACTAACCGGCACGGCCAGATCACTCGAATCGAGGGTCCGCGCTCGTTCGACGGCCGGCAAATGGTGATCTCTCGCAATCCTCATGGCGCGAGAGAGGTAATCATGGGCCGTCCCGGCAACCGGATCGTTACCTACGGACGCGGCCGGGGCTTTGTAGAACGGCCGCTTCGCCAGGGATACATATCGCGAACTTATGTAGTTCACGGAAGAGCTTATGCCCGCGTTTATCACGAATCCGTCTATGGCCGATTTCATTACTACCGCTATGTTCCGTCCTATTACTACGCACCGGCGTTTTATGGCTGGGCAGTAACTCCGTGGGGCGCGCCGCTGGTTTACGGATGGGCCGGTCCGATGGGCGCGCCCTGGTTCACTTTCTACGGCGGCTATTTCGCTCCTTACCCAACTTATGTCTCGGCGAACTTGTGGCTTACCGACTACCTGCTGGCGAAAAACCTCGAAATGGCGTACGAGTCCCAGCAGCAGGGCAATCCGGACGCGGCGCCGGAAATCCCGGCGGCGCAGACCCCGCTCAGCCCCGACACCAAGGCGATGATTGCGGAAGAAGTACGCCAGCAACTCGCGGCCGAACAGGCGGCGGCGCTGGTGCCGGCCACAGCGGCCCCCCAGCAGCCCACCGCCGGAGCCGAGCCTTTGCCGCCGTCTTTGACGCAGAAGTTCTTCGTGGTATCCGCCAGCCTGGACGTCACCGCCAACGGGCAGGCATGCTCTTTAACTCCCGGCGACATTATCCAGCGGAGAACCAGCACCGTCGCGGCGGACGGCACGGTGGCGGTTGAAGTGGTGAGCAGCAAACCCGGGGATTGTGGCGCGGACTCCCAGACCGCGGTGGACTTCGCCGCCCTCGAGGAAATGCACAATCAATTCCAGGAACGGCTCGACGAAGGTCTCAAAACGCTGGCCGACGGCGGGGTCAGGGGTGTTGCCGCTCCGCCTTCGGGCATGCGCGCAGCCGCCGACGGAACGGCCACGCCGGCTGGCGATGCGGCAACGCAGCTCTCGGCGCAGGAAACCAGCGCCAGCAACCTCGAAGCGCAAGTGAGGCAAAACCAGTGAATAAAAGAATGAAATGCATGGCAGCCTCTTCCATCCTCCCGATCGCGCTCGCCATGGCTTTGGCGTCCTGCGGTCCCGCCTTCCATCCCACCGTCCAGGATGTGGAGCGCGACATCGTCGGCAAAATCGTGGGCGATCCAATGACGGGATATGCCTGGACGTTCCAGCCGAACGAGAAGCGCACGATCAAAATCGTGGACATCGAAAAAGACGGCAAAAAGGCTGATGTCGTGCTTGAAATGATCACCCAATCGCCACCGCAATGGTTCATCGGCGCGCAGAAGGCGGCAGGCCGGTTGCGGCTCCAATATGAGTACATCGCGGACCAGTGGACGCTGGTGCGCGTGGAGAATTTATCCTTTAAGCCTGTCTAGCCGGAGGTAAATGCCAATGGAAAGATCGAAGCAGGAGCTCATCCAGGAGCAGGTGGGCGAGAAAGCCAAACACGCGGCTACAGTGGTTGCGGCAACCGGGACGGCCGCGAAAGACGCATTCCTGGCCACCGTGCTGGGTGCGAAAACCGCCGGCGAAAAGGCGGTGGTGTTCGGATCCATTACCGGTTTCGTGGCTTTCTTTCTACCGTGGATAACGGTTCTAGGCGCGCTCGCGGGAAGCGGATTGCGGATGGCCAACGATGTATCAGGGCTGTTCTGGCTGCACCCGCTTTCAATGGCCGTATGCTTCCTGATGTCGTCGTTTCTGAAGAATGCGAACGCCAGGAAGCGCATTCTTGCCGCACGCTGGTACATCGTGATCGGAACTGTATGGTTCGGTCCGGGGCTGGCAGCTGTGGGCAACGTGCTTTCCGGCGCGGTCGGCCTCGGCGGTTACCTCGCCACCGCCGGTGCGGGAGCCATCATGGCCGGGGGCATCATGCAAATCGGCGAGCGGCTTCAGGAGATCGCCACGGCGACGCCTTGAGCCAACCTCGAGACACAGGGGAAAGAGAACCACATGAACAAAAGTCATCTAGTTACAGCAGTTGTAAGCGTGGCGCTGTCCACGGGTTTGGTGCTGGCGCAGGCTCCGGGCACGGATGGGCTTCGGTCGGTGTATCGTGTCGCCAGCGTGGGCGGGAACGGCGCGGTAGTGCGCGAAGGGACAGTCGTCCTGATCCTCATGGATGGAATCAAAGCAACCACGCCTTATGGCAATTTTTACTGGCCCAATAAATATAAGGCCGGCCGGGTCGGGCAACGTCTTTTCGTCCCGCCGCCCAATTTTTCGGGGGTGATGAGCCAAGCCCGTTTCCTCCAGGTGAAAGAGAGAGCCTATGTCACCGGCATCGAGCTCAAGTCATCCGACGTGGCTTTTCGGATCCAAACCATTCCCGCGGACGCCAATGAGAGTCCGTATCGCGCCGAGGTGAGCTTCCAGTTCGAGAAGAACTCCGTGCCGTCCATGAGCGCCAAGCAACTACAGGACGCCGTCGGAGAATTATTCGGGGTAGAGGAGGCATCAACGGCGCAGGAACCGCCCGCGGCGGCCACGCGCATGAAGACGCCACCCCCGCCCGAACCGACAGTGGCTTTGAAATTGCCGGCGGTTTATACCAATGCCGAGACGCCTTCAAACCAGATCCAGTTGAATGCCGATAAGACACTTTCGGTGCAGTCGGACGGGCAGGTCTACACCGGCACTTTCGAGATCAATGGCAACACCTTGGCGCTCACCGTGAACGATGCCGCCACCACCGCCACCATCGAGGGCAACAAGCTTACCGACGCCCGCAATCAGATCTGGATTTTGAAGGAATCGGCGCCGGGCACGGGCAACGCCGCCTCGGCGCTCCGGAACGATGACATTCTCAAGCTGGTAAAAGCCCACCTGGCCGATTCGTTGATTCTGGCCAAAATTGCATCGTCGCCCTGCCGCTTCGATACGTCCACTGACGCGCTCATCGTGCTGCAGAATAGCGGCGCCAGCACGGCGGTAATTAACGCGATGCTCACGAAGTGACCAATCGCCGGCAGACGACGTCTACGCTTTGACAAACGCATGCGTGCCGTGCGTGATCGCCGCGCCGGCACGCAAGGCAGCGGCAATCGTCACCACTTCCGATATCTCAGCATCGCTCGCTCCAGCTTGCCTCGCCTTACCCGAATGAATCTCGATGCAGTAGGGGCATTGCGTGGTGAACGCCACCGCCAAAGCCATCAGCTCTTTGTATTTCGCCGGAATCGCCCCGTCGGCCATGGCGGCCTTATCGAAGGCCCAGAATGCTTCCATCGCCGCCGGCGCATTGGCCTCGATGGTCTTCAGCTTAGCCAGATTACTCATGCTGTACATCGCGCACGCTCCTCGTGGGAAATCAACCTATTGTACAGCAGACCAATATTTCCGACCGCGAGGTACCTGACGACAGCGCGACATCGAAGGCGAAGCCGCTCCAGATCGGGCGGAGATGCCACGAAATCCGGGCGTATATGTCACGCAAGACGGCTCTGCCTGTGGTTTTTCCGCACCGTCGCGCCGCCGCAACACGTCCGCGTGGGGCGGGTCGCGAGATTTCCACTTCAACGTCGCTACTGGGAGTCGGGGGTGCCGTCCGACCATTTGGCGACCGGAACCATGAAGATGGTCAACCGGTCCAAGGTGTCCCGGTCGGCGAGAACGGGCGAACCCGGCACGTCCGCACCCCACGCCTTTGCGTCGGCCAGCGGGACGAAAAACATCAGGTGCGGATGCCAGTGCCCCGCCCCGTCGTTCAGGTGCCCGTCTTTCGACATCATGTAGCACATGGCGCCGACCTCCTGGGTTGGCAACTGCTTCTTGTCGAGCGCTGCCGAGATCGCCGCCGCCATCTCCTCTTTTGACTTTCCCGCGAACAACAACCTGGCCCTGGCCGTCATCAGGGGAAGGTAAGTCCGCACAGCCACCGCATTGAAGCAGATGGGTGCGTGAATTTTCGGATTCCAGAATTCCGGAAAGTCAACGCCGGCAGTCCATGATCGCAGCACCATGCACACAAAACCGTTCGACCCCTGGACCGCCATCTCATAACCCTGGCGTCCGAGGACCATGACCCCGGCATCGTCCGAAACCGCTTTTGGAGCGGCGGTTCTGGCCAGAGCGATTTCGGCGCTCCGGTCCGCCATCAGGAACTGATCCATTCGAGACCCTGCCTGCGCCATTGGGACCAGCAAGCAAGCCCCCGCGATAACTGCCATTCGTTTCATAACCCCTCCTCCTACTCCGCTCGCAAAGCTTGAATCACGTCCACACGCGCGGCGCGTGCCGCGGGCAGCATGGATGCCACCAGCGCCGCCGCCAGCAGCACTGCCGCCGAGCCGATGAGCGTCACCACACCCGGCATCCGGATCACCTGGAAATAACTGCCCGCAAGCAGCGCCAGCAGGTACCCAGCCGCCCCTCCCGCTACCACGCCCGCGCCCGCGATCCACGCGCCCTGCCGCATCACGCTTCCCACTAACTGGCGCGGCTCGCCGCCGACCGCCAGGCGGATGCCGAATTCCCGCGTCCGCCCGCTCACCGAGAACGCCAGCACACCAGCCACTCCCACAATCGCGATCAACAGCGCCACCGCCGCGAATCCGCCGAACACGATGGTGTTCAAGCGGTCCGGCGTGAGCACCTCGGCACGGATATCTTCGAGGGTCGCCGCTTTCTCCACCGGCTGGTCTGCCGACAGCCCACGGATGATGCGCTCGATCGGCGTCACGAGCGAGTAGGGATTACCGTGCGCATGCACGAACAACCGGCCGCTCCAGAGCCCCTCTTGCGCGAACGGCTCGTAAATCGTGAATGCCGGGCCAGGCACCACGTTCTCATCGTCCACGTCGGCCACCACCCCTACAATCCGCCGGGGCTCCGGACTGATATCGACGAATTTCATCACTGGATCGGTCCACATCACGTGCCGGTTCACGGCATCCTGATTGGGGAACATCCGCTGCGCCAGGCTCTGGCTCACCACCACCACTTTCTCGGCTCCGCGGCGGTCGAGATCGTTGAAATCCCTCCCGGCGATCAGGGGAACTCCCAGAGCTGCGAAAAATCCTGGCGAGATGTATCGCATTCGCCCGCGCGGATCTTCCTCGCCCGGTGCCTTTACATGGCCATCCGCCGAGAAGGAGAATCCCGGTCCGAAACTGCCGGCGTCGCGCCAAGGGACCTGAGTACCAAACGCCACGCGCTCCACGTTGGGCAACTCTTCGATCCGCCGGATGGCCTCCCGGTAGAATTCGACGATCTGGTCCGGTGTCTTGCCGTAGGACATCACCGGAACGTTGATGGCCAAGACCTGACGCGTATCGTATCCAGTATCGGTAGTCTGAAGCGAGAGGAGCGTTTTGAGCAGCATCGCCGCCCCTGCCAGCAGGACGAACGACGCGGCGATCTGCACGATCGCAAACACCCGCAGGCGGCGCGTGGTGCTGCCGGTGATGCGCGGGCTGCCGCTCCCCCGGCCGAACCCATGCGACGTTCCCGAAAGAGGCAAGCGGGGAACGTATGCCAGCAGCACCGACGCCACCACCGCCAGCCCCGCTCCCACCCACACGAGGCTGGAATCCACGGTCAGATCGAGCGCGCGCACCGAAAACCGCGAGGCGTAACGCGCCAGCGTCGCCACCATGGGACGCGCGATCGCCACCCCCAGAGCCGCACCCACGCCGCATAGCAGCAGGCTCTCCGCCAGCAGAGTCCGGCGCAGATCAAGCGCACTCGCGCCCAGCGCCTCGCGAATCGCGAGCTCGCCTTCCCGCCGCACGGTCCGCGCGAGCACCAGGTTGGCGACGTTGGAGCAGGCAATAATAAAGACCAGCCCGGAAGCTGCCAGCAGCACCCACAGTACGGTCTTCGCCTGCGAGGTAATCTGATCGCGCAGGCGAACCGCGGTGATCCGGTTCTGGCCTCTCGGCGAGTATGCTTCCGGGTGCTGCTGGACCATCGACTGGTACGCCGAAGTCAAATCGGCCCGCGCCTGATCGAGCGTCACCCCGGGCTTCAGACGGCCGAACAACTCCGTCATGCGGTGGACGCGGCCCTGCACCATCGTCGCCGAGAGGTGATGGGGACTGGTCACCACGTTGGCGATGATCTCGGTTTCGGCCGGATAGGGGACGGACGGTTCGAGCACTCCCACAATGGTCGCAGTCCGCGTTCCCAGGCGGACGGTTTTGCCAACTACGGACGGGTCGCGTTTCAGCGTGCCGGCCCAGAATCGGTACGTGAGCACGCAGGCGCCGGCCGCTGCCGGGCCATCGTCACCCGGTCCGAGGAGGCGTCCGAGCACCGGATGGAGTCCCATCACGTCGAAATACGACCCTCCGACCACTCCCGAGCGCACCTCCTGCGGCTTTCCCAGCCCGACCATGGTGAACCCGATGGTCGAGAAGTCGCCGAACTCGCTGAAACTGGTGACCCGCGACTTCAGGTCGTGGATCTCGGGGACTGAGAATGTGGCATTGTCGATGTGCAGGCCGGGAGCGCTTTGGCGGATGTAGATGAGGCGGTCCTCATCGCGGTTGACCAGCGGCCGAAGCAGCACACCGCGCACCAGGCTGAAAATCGCCGCGTTGGCGCCGATGCCGAGCGCCAGCGTCAGCACTACGGTGGTCGTCAGACCTCTGGCGCGAGCCAGGGAGCGGTAGGCAAATTTCAAATCTTTCAGGAAAGTCACGACAGGTCTCCTTCGATTCCCTCTTGGTGCATTTCCGCCTGCATCCTATAGTCGAACGGCGGAACGCCGGATCGACACGGCGCAGTCAGTTTTTTTCATCCTCGCCCAAAAACTGGCCCAAGGCGTCCAATTTGCGTTCCCACATCGATCGCCGGTCGGCGAACCATTGTTCCGCGGCGGACAGCGCGGTGGGTTCGATGCGGCAAGTTCTCACCCTTCCCGCCTTCTCCGTGCGGACCAAGCCGCTCTGCTCCAGGATTTGCAGGTGCTGCACCACGGCGGCGAGGGTGATGGCAAGCGGCGCAGCCAGGCGCGAGACCGACATCGGCCCCTGGCTGAGCCTCTCCACCATCGCCCTCCGGGTGGGATCGCCCAAGGCGTGGAAGATACGGTCGATATTGATTCCGCGGGACATCGCCCTACTCGATTTCCCGGGTCAGTGCGTCCAGGATGCTGTTCCACCCCTCCTGGCGCATCCCGGGGCCGTCGGACCCCTCGAAAAACGCACCCTGCTCGGTGAAAAGCAGAAGCGTACCGGTATCGGACGGGAGCAATTCCACGGTCGCCAGAGAGGCGGAGATGCGTTTCCCGCCGATGGTCATGGTGTAGGCGAAGACGATCCGGCGGTTGGGGGCGATGTCCTGATAAACGGTGTCATTTGTGATTGCCGCGCCTGGAAACGGGGTGTCCGGGCCCATGACGGCTTTGGTCTGTTCGCGGCCGCCCACCTGAAAGTCCATGGCAAATTCGGCGTTACGGAGTTCGCGTTCGGCAAACCAGCGGCGTTTTTTGGCCGGATCGGCAAAAGCAGTGAAGACACGTTCGGGCGCGGCGGAATAGCGGCGTTCGATGGTGAAAGTGGCATGGGTTACGGTTGAATTCATGATGGTCCCTCAAGATACTTTAAGATTTACTTAACTATCGCACGGGCCAGGGCTCATTGTCAAGCATTTACTTAAGTATTCGAGAGGCGTTGGTTTCGAGGTTGGCGCAGGTATCCTCCAAACCAACCACGCTCTGGCAGGAGCGCGTGCGTTTGCTTTCCGCGCGCCGCCGGGAAGTTTTGGGTGCCGGCACTAAAGACTTGTCCAGTGCGGCCGATACAGCTAGTGGAGAGTGCAATGTCATTCAAGCCGCTAGGGATGTTCCTGTTGACTGCCGCAGTCCTGCCGATGAGCTTCGCCAGTGATGGTGGGGGAACCGTTTACCCGGTCGGGGCGGAGACGGTGATGCCGGGTATAATGCCACCTCCCGGCAAGACGATTCTTTTGGAGTTCGACAATTTTTATCAGGCCAATGGGGTCATGGATGGAAACGGACGCAGCGCCGTTCCGGGGTTTCACCTGCGGGTTGCGGCGTTTGCAGTAAAAGTAGTCCACAACTGGGGCGTCAAGGCTCTGGGTGGCACATTGGTCAGTTCCGCGGCGGTGCCGCTGGTGTATATGCACCTGGATGGGCCCTTCGGTTCGGTCCACAAGACCGGATTGGGGAATCCGGACATCGGATTGTTGGGAGTGGCGTATGGTAAGGGGTCATGGCACTGGTGGTACGGCGTGGACAGTTTTGCGCCGGGCGCTTCCTACAGCAAGACAGACATTCTCAATGTCGGCCAGCACAACATGGCGTTAGCGCCAGTCGGCGCGATTACCTGGATGCCGCATCAGGCGAAGAGCGAGCTGAGTTCCCGCTGGCAGTACGTCGTCAACTTCACCAACCCGGCCACGGAATATCGCTCGGGCCGCGAGTTCATGTGGGAATATGCCGGCATGCAGAACCTCACGAAGGCGCTCTCGGTGGGCGGAAGCGGATACTATTACCAGCAAACCAGTGACGACCTCCTGAACGGACTCGCGGTTCCAGGCGGAGACCGAGGGCGAGCGGTCGCCGCCGGCCCGCAGATCAAATACCGGGTCGGCCCGGCCGAACTGATCGTCAAGTATCAGAAGGAAGCGCTGGTCGAAAATCGCACGCGCGGCAATTCTTTCTGGGCGCAGGTCGGGCTGCCGCTGTGGCATCACGAGCACTAAGGGGGGAAGTTGATGCTCCAAGCATTCAGTTTGCGGGCCCGCCTGCTGGGCGGATTCGGCGTTCTCCTGCTGGCAGGGGTTGTGGCATCGGTTTACTCGCTGTACACCGTCGACAGTCTTGGGCGGCAGTTGCGCGATGAGATCGAACTCGGCTCAGTGCGAGTAGACCAGGCGAGGCAGATCACGATTGGGCTGGCCAATATGCGAAGTGCGCTTCGCGGGATTTCGCTATTCACTTTGACGAAGAATACGGATGCGGCGGAAAAGGCCAAATCGGCTTTCGAAGCGGCGGCGGTCGAGATGGATGAAAGCCTGCATGGGTTCACGAAAGGCAATCTCGCCGCGGGGGACCGCATCCAGATAGAGGCGATTCAAGCGGGGCTGAAAGAGTGGATGGCGTGGTTTCCGCAGTTCGTCAACCTCAGCTTTTCCGGACAGCCGGATCAAGCCAGTGCCATCACCCTCGTGAAGCTGACGCCACTGATGAACCAGATCCAGAAGGCCGCCGAAGAGATCGGCAAGGCGAATCGGGCCCGGCACGATGCGGCGCTCTCCGCCGTCGATAAGAACATGGAAGAAAGCCGGCTGATCACCGTACTGCTGGGGTTTCTCGTGCTAGTAGCCAGCGCCGCCGGCTTCGTCGTGGTGTCGGACCTCGTGACTTCCCTGCGGCACACCGCGGAATCCGTCAAGGCGGGCGCGGCGCAAGTGCTCAGCGCGTCGAATCAACTGTCGTCCGCCAGCCAATCGCTGGCGCAAGGCACTTCCGAGGAAGCTGCCGCTCTGCAAGAGGCGGCGGCGTCGACGGAGGAAATCAGTTCCATGGCGCGGCGGAACACCGAAAGCTCGCAGACAGCCGCCGACATCACCACGCGCTCCGGCGAAAAGTTTCAGAACGCCAATCAATGCCTGGACATGATGCTGGCGTCGATGCGGGATATTGATAGTTCCAGCAGCAAGATTTCGAAAATCATCAAGGTGATCGACGAGATTTCGTTTCAAACCAATATCCTGGCACTGAACGCCGCGGTCGAGGCGGCTCGCGCCGGGGAAGCCGGGTTGGGGTTCGCGGTAGTGGCCGACGAGGTCCGTAACCTGGCACAACGGTGCGCTACCGCGGCCCGCGACACATCAGGTTTGATTGAAGAATCGATCGCCCGTTCGGCGGACGGCATGTCCAAGGCGAACCTCGTCGCGGAAGCCACACGCGCGGTAAGCATCGACGCCGGCGAAGTGCAGCGATTGGTGGAACAGGTACACGGTTGCAGCCAGGAGCAGGCTTTGGAGCTGGAACGGATCGGCAGGAGCATCACCGCCCTCGAGCAGGGAACGCAGCGGACCGCGGCGGCGTCGGAAGAGAACGCGTCCGCGGCCACCGAACTGCATGCGCAGTCGGGGGCGTTGGCGGAAATCGCGCACCGGCTTTCCGTCCTCGTCGACGGCGCATGGCGCGCACGCTAGACTGATGGGGATGGCCATCTGGCTGACTGAAGCTGATGTACGTTCCGTCCTGCCGATGGACGACCTCATCTCCTCGATGGAGACTGCGCTCACGGCATTCTCCTCCGGGCAAGTGCGGCAGCCCGTGCGGCAGGTAATCGAGGCCGGAGCGAGCGGGAATTTCTTCGCCGCCATGCCGGCGTGGCTCGAAGCCGGGCCGGCGATGGGCGCCAAGCTCGTCACGGTTTATCACGCCAACGGAGCGCTCGGCCTGCCGACTCATCAGGCCGTCATCGTTCTGCTGGATGCCGAAACCGGCGCGCTGCTGGCGGCGATGGACGGCCGCTATATCACCGAGGCGCGTACCGCAGCGGTCTCGGCCGCGGCTCTCCGGCGCCTGGCGCGGCCGGGAGCACGAACCCTGGGTATTGTCGGCAGCGGAGTTCAGGCGGGGAGCCATTTGCGGGCTTTCTCGCTGGTATGGAATTTCGACGAGATCCGCTGCTGGAGTCCCACGCGGGCCAATCTCGACCGATTTATTGCGGCACACCCTGAAGTACGGGCGGCCGCAAGCGCCGAGCAAGCCGTGCGCGGCGCGGATGTGGTTCTCGCGGTAACCGCGTCATCCACCCCGGTGGTATGGAACGGATGGGTCGCGGATGGCGCCTGTGTGATTGCGGTGGGCGCGTGCCGGCCATATCAGCGCGAAATGGATCCGCGGCTGGTGGGCCGCGGCAGGGTGATTGTCGATAGCCGCGCCGCCGCGCTGAAGGAAGCGGGCGACCTGGTGATGGCCATCACGGAGGGCCATTTTTCGGCAGATGGCATCGCGGGCGAACTGGGTGAGGTGCTGGGGGGACGAGTGCCGGGCCGCACTTCCGATCGCGAGGTCACCATTCTCAAGCCCCTCGGCCAGGCGGTGGAAGACGTGGCGGCCGCCCGGCTCGCGTACACACGGGCGCTCGCCATGGGCAGGGGATTGCGGCTTGTTTGATTGCGTGGTAACGGGCGCGGGCGCGTTCGGAGCATGGTCTGCGCTGCGCCTGCGGGGATCGGGCCGCTCGGTGGCCCTCGTCGAGGCGATCGGGCCAGGCAATCCAAAAGCGAGTTCCCGCGGATCGTCGCGGGTCATTCGCATGGGCTACGGCGCAGATGAGATCTACACGCGCTGGTCGATGCGGTCGCTGAGAGCGTGGAAGGAGCTTTTCGATCGCGCCGGGCGAAGCGATCTGTTCCAAAATACCGGAGTTCTGTGGACCGCGCGCCGCGGACATCCGTATGGTGAGGCCACAGTCGCAGTGCTGCGCGAACTGGAAGTGCCGCATCAGTTACTCTCCGGCTCGGATCTCGCCCGCCGGTATCCCGCCATGCGCTTCGAGAGCGAGACTTTCGGCATTCTCGAACCCGAAAGCGGCGCGCTGCTGGCCAATCAGGCGGTGTCCGCGGTTGCGCAGGAGGCAGTTCGCGCCGGCGTCGAACTCATTCCGGGAAGCGTTCTTCCGTTTGCCGAAGAGGGCCGGCTGGAGCGGGTAACTACGGACGGCGGTCAAACCATCGAAGCGAAAACCTTCGTTTTCGCCTGCGGGCCATGGCTGCCGAAGCTTTTTCCCATAGCCATCGGCGGGCGAATCCGCGTGACCCGCCAGCCCGTCTTCTATTTCAACGCGTGGGACATCTCCATGCCTGTGTGGATCGACTTTACCGACCCTCGCGGCGCCTATACGATCCCGCCCATCGGCGGCAAGAGTTTCAAACTGGCGCTCGACCAACATGGCGCGCCGTTCGACCCCGACTCGGGCTCGCGAACGGTCGCCGGCGAGGAGACCGCCGCGGCGCAGGCATTTCTGGCGGAACGCTTCCCTGCCCTTGGCACCGCGGCTGTAGTCGAAACGGAGGTTTGCCAGTACGAAAGCACTTCGAGCGGGGATTTCCTGATCGATCGCCACCCGGCGATGCCGAATGTGTGGCTCGTGGGCGGTGGATCCGGACACGGTTTCAAACATGGGCCGGCGGTTGGGGAGTACGTCGCGCGGGCGATCGGCGACGGGGATCCCGAAACGCGATTCTCGTGGGCCAAGAAGCTGGAAACCGCAGCGCGCCGGGTCTATTGATCTAGGGCGCCGGCACAATCACGACGCAGGCCGGTTTGTCGATCGTGGGGGTGGGCCGTCCCACGGGACGCAATTGCCCGGTGTGGGGGTGAACGGTATAAGCGCTGAGGTTGCCGGAATCCTGATTGCCAACGAGCATGTACGCGCCGGTGGGATCGAGCGCGAAATGCCGTGGCGTCCTCCCCGTGAGGGGCGTGA
The DNA here is from genome assembly GCA_035509055.1 of Bryobacteraceae bacterium. Classification (GTDB taxonomy): domain Bacteria; phylum Acidobacteriota; class Terriglobia; order Bryobacterales; family Bryobacteraceae; genus PALSA-129. Next base: position 23,056 of record DATJMA010000182.1, read on the forward strand.
TTTCGAGCAGGGAAAGGGTGAACCGCACCGGGTCGGGCACCACCAGCGCCATGCTGTCGTTACCGCGGTTGGAGGCATACACTACCGTGCCGGCGGCGTTCACGGCAATCTCGCCACCCAAGTCGGGGCCGGTATACGCATCGGGTACGATCGGAATGGTTGCCAGTGGGTGCAGTTGGCCCTTTTTCAAATCGAAAAAATAGCTTGTTACCGACGGCTTGGTTTCATTGATGGCGAATAAAACGCTGCCGTTCGGGTGAAAAGCGAGATGGCGTACGCCGGCGCCGGGAGGACCCTCGATGTAAGGCGGATCCGCGGGAGTCAAAGCGCCGTTTTCGGCATTAAAGCGGTAAACGTAGATGCGGTTCAGGCCGACGTCCGCCGCCAACAAGAAGCGATTGTCGAGCGCAAACAGCACACAATGAACGCGCGAGGCGCCGTGGTGTTCCTCGAACGCCAACGCTTTGCCCACCCCGCCATCGCGGCGCAGTGGCAGGACGGCGAGGCTGCCGCTGCCATAGTTGGCCACTGCAATCCATCGTCCACTGCGGTCCAGAGCCAGATGACAAGGGGAGTCGCCCTTCGACGACGCCTGGTTGATGGGCGAAAGCTTGCCCGTTTTGGGATTGATCAGGAAAGAATTCACGCTTCCGCCGGCTTGCTGGCTGACGGCGTAAAGGAAGCGGTTGTCGGGGTGGGCCACGAGGAAGGTCGGATTGGGCAGGGCGGCCATCAGTCCAAGCGGCTTGAATTTTGCGTTGCGGGGATCGAAGCGATAACCGTAGATTCCACGGCTCGTGCCGGTGGTATACGTCCCGGCATAGACCAGGTAGTCCGCGCCGTGGGCGCCGGCCGCCAACAGCAGGACCGCGGCCCACCCGCGAAGATGTAGGAGATTCACCAACGATCATTAGACCGCGGAAAGGATGCGGCAGGCAACGATGCGATGGGGGCGCCGGCACCGCCTGTCCGCGATTTTTGCTGCCGGCGTCCGGGAAAAGGGAAAGCCGGGCGCTCGCGGCAACCTCAGGCGCTGTCCTTGCAAGCAATGCTGAAGCGCTGCTCGCGGTACCTCGTCGTCTTGCATCGGAGGAAGTGAGTTACCGACATCGCCGAGGGCAATGCTGTGTCCGGCACGGTGAGGGCAAACCAATTGGTGGGGAGTTGTCCCGGCGCTCCTCGGGCGCCGGTGGCCTCTACGGTTATGCCAGATTGGCGGCGAGGCACTCGCACTTTCCACGGAGTGTCTTCGGATTAGGAATTCTCAGGAAGTTCTCAAAGGATCGAGGAAGGTTGGGCCGGAAGGGAGAGGAATCCTTCCGGCCCAATGGGGGTTAGGCTGTGAGCTGCAACGAATCGAGTGGTTGCGCTTCGGGAACGCCGCCGACCTCGGCGCGCGCTATTTCGTAACGATCCGTGCCGTTGAAATACTCGGCCACGGGGTAGAGGGGATAGGGTACCAGCTCGGCAAAGACCCGCCCCAGACGGTTTTCGATTCTGTAGATGACATGAAAATAAGTTCCCCGGTCAAGGCCGAGGCGGCGGCAGCAGAGTCTCCAGTCTGCTCCGAGTAAGAAATGGAGGCGAAAAACGCGATTCTCGATCTCCTCTAAAGTGCGCTTGCTGACCAGGCAAAAGTCGGCCATATACTCTTCGCGTTTGCGCGAGTAGGCGCGATAACCGGTCGGTCCGCCGCACCGCTCCCAGGTGACGGGATTGGTGTGCGCACCCAGAGCGATGCACTCCCGAAAGCGGCGATAACAGACCCGGAAGATCGCTCGAAACACGCAATTACACGGCGACTCTTCACCCCGGAGAACAGGGATGAGACCGTAGCCGTGGCAGAAATTGCAGGAGGCCTTAGCAAGGCCAATTACGTTGGATCGGTCCCAATGCATATATGTGTCCTTTGGAGGCGGGCCAGCTAGCATCCCTGCCGGCGCCTGTCTTTTCGTGCTGACCTCAACTCTAGCTCCGAGAAGAAAACCGTCAAGATTTCATACTGAGAGATGCCCGGCAATTCATGGTACTAGTTGAATGACCGTACTGCTAATGCTATGAGTCGTAAGAGATTTGCTCAGATTTTTGGCTCAGTTTATGCTTTTTGGTTTAATATCGAGTTCCAGAAGCGCCGCGTGCGAATCCGGTATCCCCCTATTTCTGAAAGAAATAAAAACGCGCTGCAAACACAATACTTAGCAGTTTTTGTACGAAAGTTGGTACACTGACGGCATGCCTTTGACCCTCTATCGCCGGCACTTGAAGAGCTGCGCCGTGCATAAAGCTGGTCTGCCGCCGCGCGCAAAACGCTACTGGACCGAGTGCGAGTGCCCCGTCTGGATGTGCGGCAAGACCGATACCATGCTGGTGCCGCGGCAAAGCACCGGCTTCACTGACTGGGCTGCCGCGGTCGCACTGCGCGACTCCATGAACGCCAAATCCAAGGACGAGCGCATCCACGGACCGCGGCTGCAGGAATGCATCGACACCTACGTGGCCAGCCGGCGCCACGAGCTGGCCGAGCGCACGATCGGGCAGCATGAGCTGGTCCTCGGTCGGCTGGCTGAGTACGCTGCCGGCCGCGGCGTCTACTTCGCGCGGGAATTGACTGTCGACCTGATCGAGTCATTCAAAATGGACGGGCTCACAGTCGGGGACGCGTCGAAGAAGGTCTTCACGTCGAAGGTGCGCGCTTTCCTGAAAGACGCGCTGCGGCGCGGATGGATCCTGGAGCCTCTCGCCCAGAAGGTCCGTCCACATACCGCGCCGCAGGAAACGAAGGAGCCGTTCACGGATGCAGAGGTAAAGAAGATTCTGGATGGCGCCGGCACGCTGTCGCATGGCAAGGGTCGGTACTCCAGTCACCCTGCTACATTCCGGTTGCTGCTGGAGCTGATGCTGGCGACCGGAATGCGGGTCGGCGACGCAGTGCGCTATGACCCGGCACTCGCCGTAAAGGGCCAGTCCCTGTGGCTGTACTCGTACGCGCCGCAGAAGGGCGTGCGCAGCAAGCGCGCGAAGATCGTCGACGCGTACATATCGGACGCGCTAAAGACCGCTATCGACGCGTGCGCGTGGATGTCACTGGGGAGGTTGCCGTTCGCGTTCGGGAGTGGGCGGGATGCGAGTTACTTATCCCACGAGGTCTACGAGCGGATGCAGACTAT
>DATJMA010000183.1:0-13152 GCA_035509055.1 Bryobacteraceae bacterium
GCGGGAGCGGAGTCGTTGGCGACGTAAATATCCGGCCAGCCGTCGTTATCGAGGTCCGAAGCGGCCACGCTCAGGCCGTAGGTGCCGGCTGTCTTCCAGATGCCCGCTTTCTCGCTGACATCGATGAAAGTTCCATTGCCGTTGTTGTGATACAGAATGTTCCTGCCGCCGCGCAATCCTGGCGGCCCGCAGGCCACGAGCAATCCCTTGTAAGTACACGGGCCGGCTTCGGGCGGCGGCGCGGTTTTCAGATCCAGGTCGACGTAGTTGGCGACAAACAAGTCCAGGTGACCGTCCTTGTCGTAATCGACAAAGGTACACCCGGTGTTCCAGCGAGTCTTGGGGCCGGGCTGAATCAGGCCTGCCTCTTTGGTGACGTCCGTAAACGTCCCGTCGCCGTGATTGCGGTAGAGAGCGTTCTGGCCGTAGTAAGTGACGAACAGGTCATCCCAGCCATCGTTGTTATAATCGCCGACGCAGCAGGCCTGTCCCCAGCCCGTCCGCTGCTCAAGCCCGGAACCCTTGGTGACGTCGGTGAAGGTGCCGTCGCGATTATTCTTGAAGAGATGGCAGCGCGGCTCCTGGCCGGCGGGAAACCCCTCCAGCCGCCATCCATTCACCAGGAACACATCCAGCCAGCCGTCCTGGTCGAAATCGTAAAATGCCAGGCCGCAACCGGTGGTTTCGAGCAGGTATTTGTTCCGGCCCTCGCCGCCGTAGATGGTTTTCACCGCCAGACCGGACTCCTTGATCACATCCACGAAACTGACACCGAGCGGGGTGCCTTCGATGGGAGACTTAGGACCCTTAGGAGCGGGCATCGCCTTGGCGTTGTAATTCCGTTCCACCGGTCCGGGAAGCTGCTGTGCGAGCACCAGCAAATCGGAAAAGGGCAGCACGAGGGCTGTGCGGCTGAGCGAACGCAATACTCTGCGGCGGGATGGTTTCACTTCGATCGAACTCCGTTTTGGCTGGTGCCGTCCGCGGGTAAATCCGTGTGGACGTGCCACGGCACGCTTTCTATCGAGATCTCGGGATGTTTGCGGAGGTAATCGAGGGAGTACGTGGGCGCTCCCGGATCCACCTGCCTGGTGGCGAACATGGCGGCTTGTTCGGCGGCTTTGTCCTTCAAGCCCAGGCGGCGATAGAGGACTGCCAGGTTGTAATGCGCCGCGAGATCGTCGGGATCGATGGCCAGTAAGGCTTCGAACTGCTGGCGGGCTTCGTCATAATCGTGGCGCTGGTAGTAAGCGATTCCCAATTCGCGCCGCGGGTCGCGCGCCTGGGGATATTGCTCGACCACCCGTTGAAGGTCGGCCAGTTCTTCATCGCGGAGTCCCTCCCGGCGCTCGACGAGAGCCAGATAATAAAGCGCGCGGCCATTATTGGGAGTTAGTTCCATGGCTTTCTCCAGGCTGGGACGCGCTTCGGAATATTTTTCCCATTCGATATAGGTGAGCCCGATGTTGGTGTAGCCGTCCGCGTAGCCGGGGCGAAGCTTGATTACCTGCTCGAAGGCGTGCATGGCGTCCGCGTACTGCTGTTGGTCGAGGTACGCGATGCCGAGATTGTTCCACCGCATCCAATCGGGATTATCGGCAGGGAGGGCCCCGCCCGGCGGATTGTCCCCGAGATTCAACGTTCGCGCGCGGGAAGCTAACTCCACTACCGGATAGGGGGGATGATCGGAGCCAAAGACGTTGTTCAGGTAACTTTGCCGCAAGTGGCGATAATTGACGCGCGCGGAAAGGGTAAGCGGGCCGCGCGCGTCCGCGGGTATGCGGAATTCATAACGAACCAGAGCGGAGCGTCCGGATTGGATGGTGTTGTCGTACGCCACGGAATGAATGGTCCAGACCTTATGATTATCCACGAACTCGCCGTCGCTATTTACCGGGCGATTGGTGAAGCTATGGGCGCGCTCATCGAGCGAACCATCGGCTTTGAGAAAGCCGCTGTGATAAATCTCGCGTCCGGCGGCATCGGTTGCCTGGAATTCCACCCACGGCTCATATAAATCGCGGACTTCCGGAACCAGGGAGTGGCCGATGTTCTTGTTCTGGATGACCACCATCACCTGCACCACGTCGTTGGGCACGAGTTGGAAATCCACGGAGCCGAGCGGCGCGGCCATGGATTCGCTCCCCGCCTTCCGAATCCCGAAAAGATCGACATTCAGATAGCCTCCAGATTTGAGGAAGTCCACGGTCTTTTGCAACTGCTCGTCATAGCCGTAGTAGAAGGGCACAGCGGTGTTGCCGGCGGGCCAGCGGTGCGAGGACAGCGTGCCATGTTTGGCCCCGTCATCGGGCAGTTTGAGCGGGTCGCGGGCCATGTGGCAATCCTGGCAGGTGGTAAAGGCGGCGGAATAGAAAGTGAGCGGATTGCGATTGGAGAACTTGGAATTCTGCCACTCGTCAAACACGGTGAAGGCGCGGATGAATTTGTAATCGTTGAGGGTATCCGGCAGGTTCGCCTTGTGGCAGGAGGCGCAGAATTCCGGCGTGCGGTAAAACCCCTGCATCACGGCGCGCGAGTGACGGTCGGGATGCTGGCGGATCTCCTCGTCGGGAACTTCGCCGGGAATGCGGTTGCCGTCTTCGTCAACCATCACCGAGGGAACGCCCATGACGAAGCCGCCGTTCCCGTTGGTGGATAGCACCTTCTGGATGGAATGACAGGTGGTGCAGGTGACACCGTCGCGATCGAACTCGCGGTCTACCGGCGAATCCGGCGTGAGGGCACCGGAGACAACGCCGACGGGATTGTGACAGCTATCGCAGTGGCGCGTGTACTCGATGCCCCTGTCCTTGAGCAGAATATTTACGCTGGTTCGGTAAAAAGGCGTTCGAAAGGAGTTGGAATGCAGCGACTGGCGCCACTGGCTGTAAGCTTCCTGGTGACAGCGGCCGCAATAACTCGCGCTGAGAAATGCGGCGGGCGGAATGAACCGGTTGCCGGCCGTGGCGGCGTTCCCGGGTAGAGAGATCTGATCGGCTCCGAACTGAAAGTGATAGTTCGCGCGAATCCTGGCGGTGTATGAATCGAGATCGGACTTTTCGTGAGACTGCGCCCACGCGGACACACCCGCAAGGCAACTGATCAATGCAAGCAGCTTGCCTGGCCGCAATACCCCTCCTGCCGGGAATTTAACAACAAAACGCCGATAATATTTGGGCTTAGTATATCAGAGACGGCAGGAACCCGCGGTTCATTTCATCAAGCGAAATTGCAGATTCTGTGGCATAAAGTCCAGATACTTCCGGAGAACCTCACGGCTTTCAGCCTTTCTGCCGAGCTTCTGGTAAATTCCCGCCAGCTCCAGATACGGATCCGGTTGAGAGGGGTCGATCTCGATGGAGCGGCGCAGATCCCGAATGGCCTCCTCCGGGTTCCCGGTTCGCTCCAGGGCAGCACCCAGAACATAGGCATAGCGGGCATTGGCGGGCGCCTGAGTTGCGGCAGCGGAGAACAGCTCGATGGCCAGCCGGGACTCGCCGGTTTGCAGAAGGACCGAGGCCAGGTCGGCCTCGACGGGCGGGTCCTTCCTCTGTTCCGGGCGCAATTTCGACAGAATCTCGTAGGCCATACGCGCATCTTCGGCTGAGCGAGTTTTGGTGGCGCGCTCGAAATAGGCCAGCCCCAGATCGCGCCGCGCCTCGGCCGATTCCGGCGGATGCCAGGGAGTAAGGTCAGGTGCAAACCCGCCCGGCGCATTTCGCGGACGGCGCGGAATGCTGTGGTCCGTCACCGCCGCGTGCGGGACGTTGCCGGGCCGGAGACGGGGCATGTGACAGCTCACGCACTCGGAAGCCGGCGCATGTCCGCCCGCATCGAAAAGAGCGCTGTGGCAGGACATGCACACGCGCTGCATTGCCCCGGCACGATTTTGCGGGGAAGCATGCGGATCGTGACAACTGCCGCACCACAACTTGCCGCCACTTTGCCGGGCACATTGACTCCGCGCCAGTAATTCGCTCTGGCTCACGGCGCGAAGACTGCCCTGGCTCGAGTTATCCAGGTAAGTGGCCCAGACACTTTCGGTGGGCTGCCCGGCGTGAAAATCCCACCAGTCGCGGCCCGGTCCGAGAATGCGGATGTCGCCTTCCATATGGCATTGCTCGCAAACCGAATCGCGCTCGCGCGGCGGCAGCCTCGCGGGATTGATAATATTGGCGCCGCTGGGCGCCTGCACGTGCGCCGCGGAAGGCCCGTGACAGCGTTCGCAGGATATCGGGGTGAATGGCGGATCGGCGAACTGGTTGGCGGCGCCGGGAATAGGATTCACCGAGCCGGTGTGGCAAAACAGGCATCCCTCGGAAATCTGGTGGGTAAAATCCAGATGAGGGTCGGTCTCATATCCCGGAGTAAGATCCCAACTCCCGACCTGCGTGTAATAAGACAGCGGGGACTGGAATAAGTAGCGGCCTACCCGCACGATGTAACTATATCCCACGATTCCCGCACCGACCGAATAGGCCACCCGATATTCGGCCGACAGGCCGTCACGCTCCACTTTGTGATCCACCGCGTTCCCGCGCCGGACGACCGTCAGAACGCTGTTCGACAGTTTGTGCACCAGGCGGGCTCCGGTGAACACCGACGGTGCGCCCACGGACCGGCCCATGGGCGATTGTTCGAATGCCGCAACTTCGGCCGGATGGCAGGGAGCGCAAGCCACTTGCGCGCGTACGGTCCAGCCAAAACCAAGAAGCGCGGCCGCGAGCAAGGCGATTCGAATGGGCGTTCTATGTGGCCTGCTTGACGCGCCGGGCGCGCGCCCCCGGCAGTCAGCATTGGCCCCACCAAAGCACCGGCTGGCTTGTGAGGGGCCGGGCGGAGCCGTCATTGCCCCTCGGCGCGAACGCCCAGCAACGATTCCTTGGCCCGTTTCACGCGTTCGCCTTCCGCAAACATGCGATCGCTTTCGGCGATCTGCCCCTTCTGCCGGAGAAGCTGCCCGAGAGTGTTGTAGGGTCCTGGATTGGCGGGGTCGAGACGGATTGCCGTGCGCAGGGCTTCTTCCGCGGCGGCACGATCGCCTTTTTGCTTGAGCACGGTCCCGAGCATGAAGTAAGCGTCGGCATAATCGGGACGAGTACGGATAGCGGCTCGCATTTCAGTGACGGCACGGTCGAAATCGCCGGATTGCCAGTACGCGATGCCGGTCATGTAGTGGGCTTCCGCGAGGTTCGGATCGATCTCCAGCGCCTTCCCCAGTTCCACCAGGGCGCCATCGATGTCATCCTTGTCCTTCAGCGCGATGCCCAGATTGTAGTGGACGGCGGCGCTCGAGGGGTCGCGGGACAACAACTCGCGGAACGCGGCTATGGCTTGCTCCAGTTCATCTTTGAGCAGATGTGTAAACCCGATATTGAAAAGGGCCGCATTGTTAGACGGGTCGGCCGCCAACACTTTTTCGAACTCGACGATGCCTTCGTCCGGCCGGCGGGTCTTTACCAGCATCAGGCCCAGGCTGTTGCGCGCATTCACGTTGGATGGCTGGAGTTCCACCGTGTGCCGGTAGGCGTCGAGCGCTCCCGGAGCATCGCCGGTCTTCTCCAAGGCAGTGCCCAAGCTATTCCAGGCGGAGGCATCCGCCGGTTGTGCGGCGACGGCTGCCTTCAGATGGGGGATGGCCTCCGCCGGTTCACCGGTATCCACCAGAGCCTCGCCGAACTTGGATTGGTAGGCGGGGTTGCCCGGGTCGAGCGCCGCCGCGCTTTGCAGGGCCGGAATGGCGCGTCCGGGATCGTGCTCCAGAAAATAGGTCACGCCGAGGTGAAACTGTGCGGGCGCGTAATGAACATCCAGTTGGAGCGCCCGTTCGAAATACGGCAGTGCTTCGGCGCGGCGATTGAGCACTGCCAGCAGGAACCCGATCTCATCCTGCAACCAGGCGGACTTAGGATCGAGCGCGGCTGCTTCCTGATATGCCGCGAGTGCGCCGGCCGCATCTCCTTTGGCCTTCAGAGCGGCAGCCCTGGCCTCCAGGTCCTTGAGGCCCGCGGCCGGCAACGCGGCTAACGACACAGCCACCATCAGCATCGACGCTAGGCGCACGATGGTTATTCTATCCTACGGTGCCCAGAGTGGACTTTCGATCCTGCGGCACGCCGTAAATTCGAGAACCAAAAACGGTGCGGCACCCTGGTGATGGAGATTCGCTTGCAATAAATTGGGACGAACGTTAGACTTCAGACATGCCTGGGAGAGGGGTGGGCACCGCGTCGGTGCTCGATCCGAGGGCCGTCGAGGTGGAACGGCTCATCGACCATTCAGCGCTGCGGGGCTCCGAGTCGCTGTGCAGATTATTGCGGTATCTTGCGAACCGGGCTATTCAGGAACCGGGCGCAACGATTCGCGAGCACGAAATCGCGGCCGAAGTGTTCGGGCGGGTTCCGTTCGACCCGCGCCTGGACTCCACCGTGCGGGTGAATGTCACACGGCTGCGCGCCAAACTCATCGAGTATTACGGCGGCGCCGGCGCCGAAGATCCGGTGGTAGTGGACCTGCCAAAAGGTTCCTACGCGGTGGTTTTTCAGAAGCACGCGGCAGAGGAGCCGGCCTTGCAAGCAGCGTCCGCGGAAGCTCCGACGACACCGGCTCCGGTGCCCCGGCAAGCAATCCGCCCCGGTGTGAACCGCCTGCTGCTGGGTATAGCCATCGCCATGACTTTCACGGCGGTTATGCTGGCCGGCGGGTTATTACTGGAGCGCCGCGGCGCGATCGGGAACTCCGCGGGTGGTCCGCCGGCTGACAACCCGTCGCTACGCCGCTTCTGGGGGACGCTTCTCAATCGCACGGGCGAACCATGGGTTGTTTTCAGCAATGCCAATTTCGTGGGGCGGCCTGCTACCGGCATGCGGTACATGGTGCCCGAGCGGGATGAAGGGCGCGAGGTTCTGGATTTCTACACCGGGATCGGGGAAGTCCTGGGGGTTCACGCCCTGGATCGCACTTTCGCCATGCTGAATCGCTCCGTTCGCGTGAAGCGAGGGGCGCTGCTTTCCCTGGACGACGCCAAGAACAATGATTTGGTCTACGTCGGTTCTCCCCTGGAGAATCTGACTCTGCGTGACATGCCGGGCTTGCAGGATCTTGAGTTTCAGTTGATGGCGAGTGGTCCGCGGCGCGGGGAAGGGATCCTCGTAAACCGCGCGCCGCGCCCTGGCGAACCCAAGGTATACCTGACGAGCGCGCTGCCTCTGACGCAGGATTATGCGGTGGTTGCGCTGGTTCCCGGTCTCAATCCAGCCAGATGGACCTTGATCCTTGCCGGCACTTCCACCATCGGCACCGAGGCGGCGGTGGAATTCGTCTGCGGTGAAGACACAGTTTCGGAATTGCTGAAGAAACTGGCAGGCGCGCCGCCGGGCAATCGATTCTTCGAGGCTGTTCTGGAAGTTCAAATCAAGAGCGGTGTTCCCGTCGGCAGTAAAATCGTCCTGTTTCATTGGCGGCATCCAGCATCGTAGCGCCGGTGCCGATGGATTTCGATCCAGGCACCGGTCCCTTCGACCGCCGCGCGGGCCTCGCTCGCCGAATTCCCCTGAGGACGGCCGCTCGAGTGGGCTGAGATCCGGCCAAGCCATCCGCGGACCAAGTCAGCTGTAACATTCTGTAGCCGAACGGCCCTGACGGTTAAACGCCACGTTAACAAGGGGACCCGGCGCCAGTCCGGAAGCGGCCGCGACCATAGGTGAGTAAGTTCCTTGTTGATAACTTTTTACAACCGCAGCACCTTCGTGTTAACGAACCACCGCACCACCTCCGAGAGTTTTCAAGCGATGTTTTTAACTAGTATTTTTATACGACGGCTCCTAGAATCCCTTGATAAGAGTTCCGGCGTTTGCCGCCAGGGACGGAGTTTCCGCGTAAACGAGGGGGATCTATGCCAAGTCGACATTTCTCAAACCGTTTGATCGTGCCCTGCGTGGCGATATTGGGGTTGGCCACGTGCGCCCACGCCCAACAGGTATTCGGCAGTATCTACGGGAGTGTTACCGACCCCAGTTCCGCTGCCGTGATCAACGCGAAGGTAACTATCAGCGACGTCAATAAAGGTACAAAGTTTGAGGTTCAAACAGACTCGGCGGGCAATTACAATAAAGGGCAACTGATTCCCGACACCTACACGGTAGAAATCGAGGCCGCGGGTTTTGCCAAGGTCAAGTCCGATCCACTCGAAGTCCACGTAGACCAAGCGTCGCGTTTCGACGCCAAACTGAAGGTTGGCGATGTGGCAACCGAAGTTGAAGTGAGCGCCGCCGTTCCACTGCTGGAGACCGATCGCTCCGACGTCGCCCAGACGTTCAGCGCGAAAGAGATTAACGACCTGCCCAATATCGGGCGCAATCTTCAGTCGATGGAACTGTTGAATCCCGGAACGGCGAAAATCGGGTGGCAGCACGCATCCGACGAAAATCCGCAGGGCAGCGTTCAGATGATCGTCAACGGCCAGCTGTTCGATTCCATGGGATACGAACTCGACGGCACTACGAACCAGGATCCGATCTTAGGCATCATCGTGATCAATCCGACGTTCGATTCGATCAATGAAGTCAAACAGGCGAATCAGAATTTCGATGCCGAGTTTGCGTATGTGGGCGGTGGCATTGCTTCGTACTCGACCAAGTCCGGCACGAATCAAATTCACGGCGACGCTTTCGAGTATCTGCAGCTCAACACGCCGGGCTTCACCACCTTCGCCGCCAATCCTTTCACCAACCTTCCTTCCGCAGTTTATCGACAGAACCAGTTCGGCGGATCGTTGGGCGGCTACGTCAAGAAGGACAAACTGTTCTACTTCGCCGACATGCAGTTGAACCGGCAATCGCAGGGCGCCAGCGTGGTCACGAGCGTGCCGGACGCGCTGAATCGTACCGGCAACTTCAGCGACTGGCTGGCATACAATCCCATCTACCAGCTATACGATCCGACCACTGGAAATCCGTCTACCGGGGTCGGCCGCACGCCGTACCCGGACAACGTGATTCCAGCTTCGCAACTGAGCTCGCAGGCAAAGGCGATCATGGCTTACTGGCCCCTGCCCAACTTCCAGCAGATCTCGGGCGCGCCATTCGTGAACAACTACGCCGTGAACGGCGCGGTGGCCATACACGGCAACCAATGGAACACCCGTTGGGATTACTACCTGGATCAAAAGGACACGATTTTCGGCCGCTACAGCTATGCGGGATTTACGGAAGCGGCTCCGGGCGCATTCGGGGAGGAGGCGGGCGGCCCGCAGTTCGGCAACTACGCCGGGAACTCGCAAGCCCTCAATCAGAGCCTGGCGATCGGTTGGACGCGCAGTTTCAGTCCGACCCTGATCAACGAAGTCCGGTTCGGCTGGATGCGGTATCACGTCTTCGATGTGCCGAACGGATATGGCACCGAACCCGCCCAGGACGCCGGCATTCCGGGGCTGAACCTCGACAAGACGTACACCTCGGGGATGCCGTATTTCAACGTCACGTCACCAAACGATTCTTACCAACTCGGCTATGCTCTCGGGGTCAATCAGTGCAATTGCCCGCTGACGCAGACGGAAAGACAATATCAGTTCGTCGATAACCTGACGAAGGTTGTCGGCAAGCACAACCTGAAATTCGGCGCCGACCTGCGGTACGCGCAGAATCTCCGCGTGCCCAGCGACAGCCATCGCGCCGGCGAATTGACCTTCAATGGCGGAGTCACGGGGAATGTTGCGGCAGCCGGTCAGAACGAGGTCGGAGGCGTTGGACTGGCTACCTTCCTACTGGGCGACGTCACCAACTTCAATCGCTATGTCAGCTCCAGCACCAACGCGCAAGAGAGCCAGCCCCGGCTTTTCTGGTATGGGCAGGATGAATGGCGTCCCGATCCGAAGCTCACCATCAACCTCGGCCTGCGCTGGGAGTTGACATATCCGGAATCGGTGAACGCAGCGGGCAACGGCGCAACGCTCGACCTCGCCAACGGTTTGATGTATGTGTTCGGGGTGGGCGGCGTATCCATGCACGGCATTCAGCAGATGAATTACCATCACTTCGCGCCGCGTGTGGGACTGGCCTACCAGCTCAGGCCCAAGACGGTGGTTCGGGCGGGATATGGGTGGTCATACGACTTGGGCGTGTTCGGCTCCAACTTCGGCCACAATGTGACGCAGAATCCGCCGGTGCTCTCCAACCAGAGCATCCAACCCCCCAACGGTTTCACCGATGTATTCACCCTGGCGCAGGGTCCTTCCACTCTGGCTCCGATCACGGTGAGTTCCAACGGCACGTTCCCGCTGCCGGCGGGCATCAACCCCAAGTTCCGGCCGGCGAGCATCACCTTCCCGACGGTGTATCAGTACAACGCCGCCATCCAACACCAACTCACGAACAAGATCGCGCTCACGGGTGCGTACGTGGGCAACGCCGACCGGCATGGATTCATGGGAACCAGCAACACCATCAACCCCAACGAGGCGAGTTTCGTGCCCGGGGTTTCGAATACCAATCTGGATCGTCCCTACTATTCGACATTCGGCTGGACCAACGATCTCTCCTATTACTGCGACTGCGCCAACGAGCGGTACAACTCGTTCCAAGGCAACGTGCTGGTACAAGCATGGCAGGGCTGGACCCTGCAAGGCAGTTACACGTATCAGCGGCAATGGGGCGATGGCTGGGGGTACGACTCCAACTATTACTTCCTGTATGACCGCGCCGCGGGTGAAGGATACAGCAATACTCTCCCGCGCGGCCAACTGACGTTATCGCAAATCTACGACATTCCTTACGGCCACGGCCGGAAGTACGGGAGCACCATTTCCAAAGGCCTCGATTACGCGATCGGCGGCTGGACCCTCAGCGGCATCACCACATACTATACCGGCTTCGGTTTCTCGCCGACTCTGGAGAACTACGGGTCGGCGGGAGGACAGCCGAACCAGGGTCCCAACAACCGTCCAAATCTCGGTACCGGGAATCCCTATGCGGGTGCGCAAGGCAATCGTGCCCAATGGTTCGTGGGTTGTCCCAATCAGAACTGCACCAGCGGGCCATTCCTGTTCCCGTCCGCAAACGCGTTTGGCAACTATCCGATCAACACGCTCTTCGGGCCGCGCTTCATCCAGCAGGACCTGACGATTGCCAAGAACTTCCACTTTTCAGAGCGCGTGATGTTCCAGTTACGGACGGACGCCTCGAATGCCTTTAACCACACCAATCTGGGGCTGCCGAACAGCGACGTGCAAAGTCCCAGCGTGGGGCAGATTACGGGACTAGCCGGAGGCGGCAGCATGCGCCGGCTGCAATTCTCGGGAACGATCCGGTTCTAGGAAGCTGTCGATCGCTTGACCGCAAAACGGACATGCATCGCTCGATTGCGGCCGCGGCTCATTATCGTGAGAAGCGGCCGCAAAGGGCCGGTGCTGCTGGCCGTGCTGGCGGCACACGCAGCGGCGGCCGCCACGAATGGGTACCTGGGCCGCGAGGTATGCGCGACGTGCCATCCCGATATCGCGGCCACGCAATCCCGCAGCAACATGGCGAAAGCCTGGCAGGGCGCCGACAATTCCCTGCTGCCGGGCAACTATTCCGAAGCGTTCAGCGAAGGGCCCACGCCGGCAATCTCCTATGAGCTCGCCCGGACGGATCGCGGCCTGCGATACCGGGTGAAGCTGCCGGAGCGGGAGCAGGTCGATTTCCCGGTGGAAGCCACCATCGGCGGCGAACGCCACGGAATCAGTTTCCTGGTTCGTTTGGACGCCCTGGAAGGATCGCCCCTGCCGCGCACGACGTTGATCGAAGCCCGCTATTTCCACTATAAAGAGCAGAACAAACTGGCGCTCGAACTGGGATTTCCGGTGGAGAAACCATCCACGTACGAAACCGCTTTGGGCCGCATCCTGACTCCCGATCTGGAAAAGCGCTGCTTCGCCTGCCACGGCGCGCCCAGGCGGGTCGGGCCGAGAACCGAAAGCGGCATTACCTGCGAGAGTTGCCACGGTCCAGGCCAGGCACACCTTGCGGCGCTCGCCGCGCACCGGCAGGATCCCGGCATTCTGAACCCGAAGAAGCTGCCTGTCGCGCAACGCTGGCAGCCATGCCAGCAGTGTCACGCCGGCACCAGCGTGGTGGAAGATCCCCTGCCGGACGACACGCTGATTTCCAATCAGGTGACGGCGCTTTCGAATACCGAGTGCTGGCGCCAATCGGGCGGCGACTTCACTTGCACCGATTGTCACAACCCCCATCGCGACGCCCCCGCGGAAGAGCTGATCGCGAAATCCGAAAAGGTCTGCCTGCGGTGCCATTCGGCGCCGAGCGCCCGTCACGCGGCTCTCTGCCCGGTCAACCGGACCGCAAAGTGCGTCGGCTGTCACATGCCGGACCAGACGCGCGGCGCATTTGTGATGGCGGACCATTGGATTCGCGTGCCGCAAGGGCAGAGGACGGAGGCTGCGGCCGGCGATCCGGCATGGCGGACCACGATTCCTCCGAGCCACCTCTATCTTCGCGTGCTGGTTTCGGGCGACAGGGACAAAGCGGTGGCCCTCCACCGTCAGATCGTGGACGGCGGTTCCTTCTTCGAGCTGGCGCGGGCCAACTCCATCGAGCGGGAGAGCGGGCTCAACGGCGGATTCCTCGGCGATCTCGATCGCAGCCAACTCGATGCTGCGTGGTCCGCCGCCGCGCTGAAGCTGCGGCCGGGAGAGATTTCGGATGTCATCGAAGCCGGCGGAAAGTACTTCACACTGGAACGCGAGCCCCGCAATTTCCGCGAAGATGCCGAAGCGGTATTCAAACACGCGATGGAATTGCGAAAGGAAGGCAAACAGGCCGAAGCGGTCAACGAACTGCTCGCTTCGCTGAAGATCTATCCGCGCTTTCTGCGCGCGCTGACGTGGTTGGGCGCGCTGTACGGACAAACCGGCAACGCCGCCGTGAGTTCCGGAATTCTGAACATCGCGACGCGTCTTTACCCTCAGGACAGCGGCGCGCACTACAACCTGGGGCTGGCGTATGCCGCCGCCGGCAATCCCGGCGAGATCGACGAATACCGGCGCGCGCTCCAAATCGATCCCGATCTCTACGGCGCGTATCTGAATTGGGGCGTCGCGCTTTATGAGAAAGGGCAGTACGAGGAAGCGATCCGCATTTACCGGCGCGGGCTGGA
>DATJMA010000184.1:0-61900 GCA_035509055.1 Bryobacteraceae bacterium
TCGATCCCGCCATCCTGAGCCTGATCGCCGCCAAGGAAGGCATGTCGCTGCACGGCGTGGAGACCATGCTGCTGACGCAATCGGGATTGCTGGGAGTTTCCGGCCTGACGAACGATATGCGGGTTCTTCAGGAGGAGCTGAAAGATCACGACGACAGGCGAGTGCGCCTGGCGATCGAGATATTCTGCTTCCGGGCGCGGAAATACATCGGCGCGATGCTGGCCTCGACGGGCGGCTCCGACGCGGTTATTTTCACCGGCGGGATAGGCGAGAATTCGCCCGACATCCGGGCGCGCATCTGCCAGGGACTGGAATGGGCGGGCATTCAACTGGATGCGGACCGCAATCAGCAGACCAGGGGCAAACCGGCGGAGATCAGCGTGGAAGGTTCGAAGCTGCCGGTATGGGTGATTCCGACTGACGAAGAGCTTCTCATTGCGCGCGACACGGTGCGCTGCGTGATGGGGCTGCCGCACCCGGCATAGTTCCATTTCGGGCGGGCGCGCCCTGCCCTACCCGACCAATCGGGCGAACTGATCGAGATCGATATTCCCACCGGAGACGATGGCCACCACTTTTCCGCTGCCCGCGCGGCCGGAAAGCGCCGCCGCCACCGCGCAGGCCGCCGCGCCTTCCATGATCACGCGATTGCGCTCCGCCACCAGTTTCATGGCCCGGGCGGCATCGTCCAGCGTGACCACGATGGAGCCATCCAGCAGTTTGCGCGCGCGCTCGAACATCGCCGGAAACACCACCTTGGCGCTGATGCCGTCCACGAACGAAGGCCGGTGCTCGACGGTGCGCGGCTCGCCGGCGGCCCACGATGCGGCCAGCGGCGCGCCCGTGTCGACCTCCGCGGCGTAAATCCGCACGCGCGGCGCAAGCTCGCGCAATACCGCCGCGATGCCGCAGGAAAGCCCGCCGCCGCCCCACGGAATCACCACGGCGTCGAACTCGCGGAGATCCTCGAGCAGTTCCATGGCGATGGTGCCATTGCCGGCCATCACGTCAGGGTCGTCGAAAGCGTGGATGAAGGTGGCATCCACGCCGGCGAAGGTACGGGTCTCAAAAGTGCGCCACCAATCGGCAAACGGCACCAGGATTGGCCGCCCGCCCAGCCGTTCCACCGCGCGGATTTTCGTGGCGGGGGCGGTTTCCGGCGCCACGATGGTGGCCGGCACGCCTAGCCGCCGGGCGCAATACGCCACGCCCTGCGCCATGTTGCCGGCCGATGCCGTGAGCAGGCCGCGCTCCAGCCGCTCGCGCGGCGTGTGCGCCACTACGTTTGCCGCGCCGCGAATTTTGAACGAGCCGATGGGCTGAAGATTCTCCAGCTTGAGGAACAGATCCACCGCGCCCTCGCCCGGTCCGGCCACCAGCGGAGTGCGCAGCGCGATGCTAGCGATGTGGCGGCGCGCCTCGTTCACCTGCTCCAGGATGGTCGGCATTTTCTGATCTTACCAGCCGGGCCAGGCAGCTCTGGAAATCCGATATGATGTCGGGGTCATGCGCAAAACCGCTGCTTACCTGCTCCTCGCCGGCTGCCTTTGGGCCGCCCCGCCCGCACAGAAAAACGACGAAGAGTACACCGCCAAAATCCTCCAGTACACCACCGAGAAATATTTCCTCACGGAGCTGGTGGATCACCTGCCCGCCTCCGACACCGTACCGACTCCCGAGAAAATTCTCGGCTACCCCATCGGCACGCCCGACAAGCTCACCTACACCAAAGACATCGATCGCTACATGCGCGCGCTCGAGCAAGCGACCAGGCGCGTCAAGGTTTTCGTGATCGGCCATTCCGAAGAAGGCCGCGAAATCCTGCTGGTGGCTGTTTCCGACGAGGCCAACATCGCCAAACTCGACCACTATAAGGACCTCACCGCCCGCCTCGCCGATCCCCGCAAGACCACGCCCGCCGAGGCCGAAAAAATCGAATCGGAAGCGCTGCCCCTGTACTGGGCGTCGGGCAGCATTCATTCCACCGAAACCGGCTCGCCGGAAATGCTCATGGAACTGGCCTACCGCCTCGCAGTGGAAGAGTCGCCCTACATCCAGAACATCCGCAAGAACCTGATCGTGCTCATCACTCCCACCACCGAGGTGGACGGGCGCGACCGCGAAGTCGATGTCTATAACTACCGCAAGGCTTTCCCCCACAAGCCCGCGCCCAACCTGGTCTACTGGGGCCACTACGTAGCGCACGACAACAACCGCGACGGCATCGGCATGGCGCTCCAGCTCAGCAAGACCATGATGAAGACGTTCCTCGAATACCATCCGACCGTCCTGCACGACCTGCACGAATCGCAGCCGTTCCTCTATGTCTCCACCGGCATGGGCCCCTACAACGCGTGGCTCGACCCGCTGGTGATCGACGAGTGGCAGAAAATGGCCTACGTGGATATCGAGGAGTTCACCAAGCGCGGCGTTCCCGGCGTGTGGACGCACAATTATTACGACGGCTGGGCGCCCAATTACATGTTCTACGTCGCCAACGGCCACAACTCCATCGGCCGTTTTTACGAGACCTTCGGCGGCAACGGCGCCGATACCGGCGTCCGCACCGTTCCGGCCAATGCCACCAGCCGCGCCTGGTACCGGCCCAATCCGCCGCTGCCGCGCGTCAACTGGTCCATCCGCAACAACATCAATCTGCAGCAGAGCGGCCTGCTGTTTTCCATGAACAACGTGGCCAACAATCGCAAACA
The DNA here is from genome assembly GCA_035509055.1 of Bryobacteraceae bacterium. GTDB lineage: Bacteria > Acidobacteriota > Terriglobia > Bryobacterales > Bryobacteraceae > PALSA-129. Next base: position 2,712 of record DATJMA010000184.1, read on the forward strand.
GTTCCTGGAAAACTTCTATCTGAAGAGCGCGCGCAGCATCGCCAAAGCTACCGCCGAAGGACCCGCGGCGTGGGTGCTTCCCGCCGGCGACCCGCGCCCGGACGCGGCCGCCGAGCTCGTCAATGAGCTGCGCATGCAGGGCGTGGAGGTCCACCGCCTCAGCAGCGCCTTCGAGAAATTCCCGGCCGGAAGCTATGTGATCCGCATGGATCAGCCCTACAGCCGCTGCGCCGACATGCTGCTCGACACGCAGTATTACAACGTCAACGATCCCGCGCCCTATGACGATACCGGCTGGACGCTCGGCCCGCTCCACAACGTCTCTACCATCCGGATAACGGATACCGCCATCCTGAAAGCTCCCATGACGCTGCTCACCGCCGATGCCAAACCGGCCGGCGGCATCGACGGCACTGCTACCGCGGTCTACCTCATCAATCACAATGCCGACAACACCCTGGCCACGCTGCGTTTCAAACTGAAAGACGTCAAAATGTCCGCCGCCGAGGAGGGTTTCAAGGCCGAGGGCCACGACTTTAATGCCGGTTCGTGGGTGATCCGCGCCGAAGGCAATCCCGCAGACCTGCGCGATCGCCTGCAGAGCGCCGGCGAGGCCCTTGGAGTCGAGGCTTACGCCGCCGCCAGCGCGCCCGACGTGCCGATGCATGAGCTCGCCGCTCCGCGCATCGCGTTCGTCCACACCTGGACCAACACCCAGAACGAAGGCTGGTTCCGCGTTGCCTTCGACCGCCTGCAAATCCCCTACGATTACATCTCCGACATCAAGCTCGGCCAGATCGCCGATCTGCGCGCAAAGTATGACGTGATCGTCTTCGGCCCCGTCGGCGGCACCGCGCAGCGCATCGTCAACGGCACGCCGAAAACCGGCGATCCCGTGCCGTTCATGAAGACCGACATCACGCCCAACCTCGGCGGCGCCCCCGATACCACCGACGACATGCGCGGCGGCATGGGCCTCCAGGGCATCGACAACATCGGCAAGTTCATCGACGCCGGCGGGCTGTTCGTCACCATCACCGGCAACGCTTCGATCCCCATCGATTACGGTTTGACCGAAGGTGTGAACATCGTGAACGCTCCCGAACTGCGCGTTCGCGGCAGCGTCTTGAACTCCACCATAGCCGATAAGCACAGCCCGATCGCCTATGGCTATGGCGACCGTCTCGCCATTTATTTCAACCAGGCGCCGGTGCTCTCGGTCGGCGGAGGGGGCGGGTTTGGCGGACGTGGAGGCGGACGCGGCGGCCGCGGGGGCGCGCCTGGCCGCGGCTCTACCGAAGGCGCGGCACGGCCCTCCGGCCGCGGCACTGCCACCGATCAGGATACCCCGCAAGCCCGTCCGCTCTCCATGAATACGCCATCCACCACAATGGCCGCGACACGGTCCGGCGAAGAACCTCCCACGGGCGACCTCAACGGCGGAGGAGGCGGCGGCTTCGGCGGACGCGGCGGCCAGTTGCCTCTCGAATTGCGCCCGCGTGTCGTGGTGCGATTCGCTCCGGACGACGATCTGCTGGTTTCCGGCATGCTCGCCGGCGGGTCGGAGTTGGCCAATCAAGCGGCAGTTGTTGACGTGCCGCGCGGCAAGGGCCACGTGGTGATGTTCGCCAACAATCCTATGTGGAGGAATGAAACGCAGGGCAGTTATTTCCTGCTCTTCAACGCCATGTTGAATTACGATCACCTGGGCGCAGGCATCCAGGCCGGCGCGCGGGGCGGCAGGGGCCGATCGACCGGCGGCGGCGAACAGTAACGCGATGAACGCTACCTTGCTGCGATTCGATGGCGCCGTCGAACGTGACCGCGCCATCGACGCGTGGATGGTAAAACACCCGGGAGAATTGCGAGCCATCGCACAGCGATGGTTCGAACGGATGCGCGGGTGCGGGGATGAAGTGCGCGAGCTTATGCATGACGGCCTGGCAACTGCTTGCCTCGGAGATGCGCCTTTCGGGTACGTCGGTGTGTTCACCGCGCACGTGAACGTCGGTTTTTTTCACGGCGCGGCGCTGCCGGATCCGGCCCATCTCCTGCAAGGCACCGGCAAACACATGCGCCATGTGAAACTCAGACCCCGAACGGCGGTAAACGATGCTGCCCTGAGCAGGCTGATCGAGGTGGCATACTTGGATATCAGGGACCGCGTGGAAAACGGTTAGCCAGGAGCAGGTAATGCGCAGAGCCCTTTTTATGCTGTTCGCGGTGGCTGCGTGCCATCCCGTTGCCCGGGCGCAGGCTCCGGCAAAACCATTCACTCTAAATGCCACTGCCACGAATAAAGGGGATCGACAACCGAGTTTCGTGGCACTCCGCTCCGACGGGTCGTTTGTTATCGGGGTCTATGAACGTGCGCCTGATGGCAATGAATATCTGGTTCGGCGGATGGAGTTCCCGCCGCAAAAGACGACAGTCCGCGTGCTTTCCGATATCGACGCCATCGAAACCACGCACTGGACTCCGGGGGAACATCGCTGGACCCGTCTTTCTTACGACTATCCCGATGGTTCCTGCGCGCTAAAGAAAGGCTCGCAAGCTCCAAACCAACTGGTCGGCAGCGAGAAAATCCTCAATTATCCGGTAGCGCACTTTCGTTCGCAGACGGCGGATCGCGTGGTCGATGAGTGGATCGCGCTGGATCTCGCTTGCGTCGCTGTCCGCACGGTAACGCGCGGGAAGGGTGACGAAGTACTTAGCGAGCTCAACGCCACATCGCTCGTGTTGGGCGAACCCGATCCTTCGCTCTTTGCCGTACCTCGGGAGTTCCGGGAAATGGGGCCGCTCGCCCAGGCGGAAGCCCGCGCCGACAAGTTCCACGGCGGGCAGTTATCCGATCAGGCCGTTCAGCACGCTCTCCAGCAAGAGCAACTCTACCAGGCTCGCCAACGAAACCCGCGCTGATCGTCCCGCTACTTCGCCTTCCCCATCGTCCACTCGATTCCGCCCAGAATCAGCCGCACCAGAATGGGGTTCTCGTAATCCTCTTTTTTGTGACCGAGCGCCAGGTAGAACTCGCGGCCGCCGTCGAAGGTCTGGTACCACGCCAGCGGCCGCATGCCGTCGATCAAATCGCCGGGATCCTTGCCGAAATCGGGATCGGCGATCTTGCGCGGGTCGGTCACCAGCACCGGCTTCACTCCCGGCTGGAGTTTCTCCACGTAATAGCACTCGTCTTCCCAGGGGAAGCTGGCGGGTAGTCCTTTCGCGGCCGGAAATCTGGCATCCACCACCCGCACGGTAAACGGCTGCAGCTTGGGGTGCCGCTTGAATTTGGCGCCGAGCACCTTCTGGTAGTAGTCCCAATCGCGCTCCGACCCGCTTGCCGAATGAATCCCGACGAACCCGCCGCCCGAGCGGATGAACGCCTGGAACGCCGCGCGCTGGCTGTCGTTCTCGAACGCCTCATTATTGCTGTTCGCGAACACCAGCACGCGGTACTGCTTCAAATTCGCGGCGGTAAATACCTTCGGATCGTCGGAGGCATCGGCGGCAAATCCGTGTTCCGTGCCCATCTTGCGGATGGCCGCGACACTGGCTGCGATATTGTCGTGCACATAGCCCTTGCCATCGGGCGTGTAATTCCGGGTGTACACCAGGATCTTCGTTTCCTGGGCCGGCGCCAGCGTGGCAGCGAGCGCAATGGCGGCCAAAATCGAGGCGTGCCTCATGTTTCAACTGTAACGGAGAACGGGTCGGCCCGAAACTCCCGCTCGCGATATTCGAACCAGTCGAAATCCGCCGCCCGCCGCGTGCCGGCCAGATCCTGGCAGCACATCCCCACGAATGCTCCCGTGAAATTGGGCGTACCCGGCGCCGCCGCTTCATCCGACAGAATGCTGGCATCGAGAGGTCCCGGCATCCGGCGCCAATCCTCGCCGCCCATGCGATACGCGAAGTACAGCCTCTCGTAATCCACCTCGACTCGCAGTTCCACCGGCAATCCCGCCGCAATCGCTACCGGAGCCGAAAAGGCATCCGGCTGCACCTGGTCCGGCAGGCACGACATCACGCGAATGTGCTTGCCCATCTCCTCATCGTGCGAAACGTACAGGTAGTGGAATTTGCTGCCGTTGTAATAACAGACCAGCCCCGCCATCTGTGGGAACCGGTCCGGCTCGAATTCCATCGACGTGCTCGCGCTAAAACAATGCGCCTGCTGGCGGCGCGCCACCAGCGCCTGCCGGAAGTGGCTGCCGATCGTCTCCCGGCCGTATAAACGTAAATATCCCGGCCGGTCCGTCAAGCTGAACAACTCTTCGGGCCATGGCGAGCGCAGCCATTGAAAATCGACGGGCAGCCGCGGCTGGTCGAAATCCTGCCGCGCGGGCGCGGCCGCGAACCGGTGGGCTGGAAGCATTGGCGCTTCTACATCGATGCGCGGCACGCCTTCGCCATCCGCCGTCCGCAGCCACCCGTCGTCGCCCCATACCATTCTCTGGATCGCCGTCTCGCGCCCGAGCGTGCACCGCCCGCGATTGCGGATCGGCCGGCCGCACAGATGCACCATGTACGTCTCGCCGCCCTGCGTCTCCACCAGATCGGCGTGCCCCGCCCGCTGCAATTCGACATCCGGCCGGTTCCGCGAAGTCAGAATATAGAGATCGGGATGCAGTTGGTACGGCCCGCGCAACTCCCGCGAGCGGGCCAGGGTCACCGCGTGGCCCCATCCCGTTCCGCCCTCCGCCGTGAGCAGGTAATAATACCCGCCGCGCTTATATAAGTGCGGACCTTCGGTAAATCCGATGGCCGTGCCTTGGAAAATCAGATGCGGATCGCCCACCAGTTTCCGGTCTCCAGGAGAGTACTCCTGCAAGACGATTCCCGAGAAGCGATTGTGCCCCGGCCGGTGGTCCCACTGCATATTGACCAGGTATTTCCGGCCATCGTCATCGTGGAAAAGCGAAGGGTCGAACCCGCTGCTGTTCAAGTAAATCGGGTCCGGCCATTCGCCCTCGATCGTGGGACAGGTCACCAGGTAATTGTGCGTATCGCGGAGCGATGCGCCCGCCGCACCCGGCTGCGAGGTCCGGCCATAGCGCTTGACATCGGTATAAACCAGATAGAAGAGGCCGTCCGCATGGCTCAGGCACGGCGCCCAGATCCCGCAGGAATCGGGATCGCCGAGCAGGTTCAACTGGCTCGCGCGCGTCAAAGGCCGCGCCAGCAGGCGCCAATGCATCAGGTCGCGCGAATGGTGAATCTGGACTCCCGGAAACCATTCGAACGTCGATGTGGCGATGTAATAATCGTCGCCCACCCGCACGATCGAAGGATCGGGATTGAATCCCGGCAAGATCGGATTGTAAATTTTCTCAGCCACTAATTAAGCTCCCGAACCACGCTCCACAACACCGCCGCGCCGATCAAGTCCAGAATGCCCAGGCAAACAAAAAATGGCGCGTACCCGATGGTGGCCACTAATCCGCCGATGAGCAGCGAAAAAATCAGCAAACCGCCATTGCCCAAGGTTCCAGCCATTCCCGCCGCCGTCGCCACTTCGTTCTTACGGAACAGATCCGACGCCATGGTGATCACAGTGACCGATAGCGTCTGGTGAGCGAACCCCGCCAGGCCCAACAGCGCGATGGCCGCGTATGGACTCCGAACAACCCCCACGAACCCCACTCCCAGCATCATCACCGCGCCCAGCGTAAACGCCGATCGCCGGGCGTTGATCACGCTCATTCCCGCCTTCCTTTGCAGCGTCATCGCCACCGCGCCGCCGAAAAGGCAGCCCAAATCGGCGGCGAAAAACGGAATCCACGCAAACAGCGCGATCTGTTTCAAATCCATGTGCCGGACGCTGCTCAGGTACAGCGGCAGCCAGAAGCTGAGCGTGCCCCACGTCGGGTCGGCCAGAAATCGCGGGATGGCGATTCCCCAGAAATTGCGCCGGCGCAGAATCTTTCCCAGCGAAGGCCGCTTGCCGTCGCTTGCCAGGTGCTTCTCCTGCCCGGCTGCGATGTATTCCCGCTCCTCCGCCGACAGCGCCGGGTGCTTCGCCGGCGACTGATAGAAAATCAGCCAGAGCGTTACCCAAACCAGCCCCAGCGCGCCGGTAATTACAAAGGCCGCGCGCCAGTTGTACGCCAGAATCGCCCACGCGACCAGCGGGGGCGCCAGCATCGACCCCATCGACGCGCCGATATTGTAAACTCCCCCCGCCAGCCCGCGCTCCCTGGCGGGAAACCATTCCGCCGTTGCCTTCATGCCGGCCGGGTTGGCCGACCCCTCGCTGAACCCCATCAGCCCGCGCAGAAACGCCAGCGCCTGCCAGCTTCCCGCCAGCGCGTGCGCCATATTCACCAACGACCACGCCAGCGCGAAGATCGCGAACCCGATCTTCAATCCCAGCACGTCCAGGGCGTATCCGCACACCGGCTGGAGCATGATGGTTCCCTGGAATACGCCCACGATCCAGGAATATTGTTTCTCGGTGATGTGCAGGTCGTGCAGCAGCGTCGGAGCCGCCACCGCCAGCGAAAGCCGCGTGAGGTAATTCAGCACCGATCCCAACATGATCAGGCCGATCATCCACCACCGCAAGCCTCTGATTCGCGCCATGGGACCCTTCATTTTACGCGGCATGGCGCGGGTTTGTCCGGTAGAATTGCACCGAGGAGGCTGTCGTGACCCAAATCGTCCTCGAGGGGCTGGAGTTTCCCGCAACCGCCGGCGAACGCCTGATCGACGTCATGAATCGCGCCGGCCTGAACCTGCCGCAGGTCTGTTATCACCGGCAGCTCGGCCCGATTCAGACGTGCGACACCTGCATCGTGGAAATCAATGGCGAACTCGCGCGCGCCTGCGCCGCCGCCATCGCGCCCGGCATGAAGGTATCGGCCGCCGCGCCGCGTGCCCGCGCCGCCCGTACCGAAGCCTTCGACCGCATTCTGCGCCATCACGAACTCTATTGCACCGTCTGCGACAACAACAACGGCAACTGCACGGTCCACAACACCGCCCGGCTCGTCGCCATCGAACACCAGAAATATCCGTTTCAACCCAAGCCTTACCAGGTGGACGACAGCAATCCGTTCTACCGCTACGACCCCAGCCAATGCATCCTTTGCGGACGCTGCGTGGAGGCTTGCCAGAACCTGCAGGTGAACGAGACGCTCTCCATCCGCTGGAGCGATCCGCACCCGCGTGTGCTGTGGGATGGCGGAGCGCCTATCGGCCAATCGAGCTGCGTTTCCTGCGGCCATTGCGTCACCGTCTGCCCCTGCAACGCGCTCATGGAGAAGTCCATGCTCGGCCACGCCGGGCTGATCACAGGCCTCAACCCGGCCGCGCTGAACAGCATGATCGGAATGGTTAAAGGCCTGGAGAGCGAGACCGGCATGCCGGCCATCATGCAGGTATCCGAAGCCGATGCCGCCATGCGCGCCGCGCGCGTCCGCCGCACCAAAACGGTCTGCACTTACTGTGGAGTCGGATGCACGTTCGACATCTGGACCAAGGACCGCGAGATCCTGAAAGTGGAACCGGCCGATGGTCCCGCCAATGGCGTCTCCACGTGCGTGAAAGGTAAATTCGCCTGGGATTTCGTCAACCACCGCGACCGCCTCACCACTCCCCTCGTCCGCGAGAACGGCCGTTTCCGCGAAGCCACGTGGGACCAGGCGCTGGACCTGGTCGCCCGCCGCTTTAGCGAGCTGAAATCGGCTCATGGCTCCGATTCGCTGGCCTTCATCGCCTCTTCCAAATGCACCAATGAGGAAGCGTTCCTCATGCAGAAGCTGGCGCGCGCGGTCGTCGGCACCAACAACATCGATAATTGCTCGCGTTATTGCCAATCGCCCGCCACCACGGGCTTATGGCGCACCGTCGGCTATGGCGGAGATTCCGGCTCGATTTCCGATATCGAGCAGGCGGATCTCGTCCTGATCGTCGGCAGCAACACCGCCGAGAGCCATCCCGTGCTCGCCACGCGAGTGAAGCGCGCCCACAAACTGCGCGGCCAGAAGCTGATCGTCTCCGATCTTCGCGAGAACGAAATGGCTCGCCGCGCCGATCTCCACCTGCACGCCCGCCCCGGCACCGACCTCGCCTGGCTCTGCGCCCTCAGCCGCTATCTTCTCGACAACAATCTGGCCGATCGCCGGTTCCTCAACCAGTGGACCGTTGGCCAGGAGGAATATCGCAAGAGCCTGGAGCCGTTCACGCTGGAATTCGCCTCCGCAACCACCGGCATTTCGGTGGAAACGCTGGAACGCGCTGCCCACATGATCGCCGATGCCAAAAGTGTCTGCATCCTATGGGCCATGGGGGTTACACAACATTGCAACGGCTCCGACACCTCCACCGCCATCTCTAACCTCCTTCTCGTCAGCGGCAATTACATGCGCCCCGGCACCGGAGCTTACCCGCTGCGGGGACACAATAACGTGCAGGGCGCGAGCGATCACGGCGCCATGCCCCCATTCCTGCCGGGATATCAGCCCATTGCCAATGCCGAAATCCGCGCCCGCTTCGAAGCCCGCTGGAACGTCACCCTCCCCACCGCCAAGGGCCTCGATAATCACGAGATGGTGGACGCGATCCACCAGGGTAAGTTGCGATCCCTGTATTTGTGCGGCGAAGAAATGGCGTTAGTCGATTCCAACGCGAACTACGTCGATGCGGCGTTCCGCAAGCTCGACTTCTTCGTCGTGCAGGATATTTTCTTCAGCCAAACGTGCCGCTTCGCCGACGTCGTCCTGCCGGCGAGCCCCAGCCTCGAAAAAGACGGCACGTTCACCAGCACCGAGCGCCGTATCCAGCGCCTCTATCGCGTCTTCGACCCGCTTCCCGGCAGCCGCCCCGATTGGATGATCCTTCAAAACGTCGCCAATCGCCTCGGCGCCGGCTGGAACTACCGTCATCCTTCCGAAATCATGGACGAGGTAGCCGCACTGACTCCGTTGATGGCCGGCGTGAGTTACTCCCGGCTCGAGGGCTATAAGAGCCTGCAATGGCCCGTCGCCGCCGATGGCAGCGATCAGCCGCTCCTCTACACCAAATCTTTCAACTTCCCCGATGGCAAAGCACGATTGTTCCCGCTTGCCTGGCGCGACGCGCCCGAACGCCCCGACCGCGAATACGATCTCCACCTGAACAACGGCCGCATGCTGGAACACTTCCACGAAGGCAACCTCACCCACCGGATTCCCGGAATCCACGCCAAGGCCCCCGACACGTTCGTCGAGATCTCGGCCGAACTGGCGCAGGCGCGCGGCATCGAGACCGGATCGCTCGTCGAACTCACCTCGCGCTACGGCAACGTACAGGTCCGGGCGCTGGTTACCGGCCGCGTCCGCAATGGCGAGCTCTACATGCCGATGAACTCGGTCCAAAGCCCGGTCAATGTGCTCACCGGCAGTTACACCGACCCGGTGACCCACACGCCCGCCTACAAGGAGACCGCCGTGCGTTTGCAGGTTGTCGGGCCCAAAGGCGAAAGTCCCCTGCCTCGCACCAATTCCCGTTTTGGCCATCCGACGCCCCAGCACGGCGTCGAAATCGAGAGCAAGTGGCAGCAGCCCGGATATCAGTTTCCTGGAAAATAGAGGCACCGACACCCATGGCGCAACCGATCTCTTTCATACCCGCCCCGCAGGCTCCCGCCCCGCATGCCGAAGCAATCGATTCGGCGCTGGACCTGTTGCAACTTCTCCATGACCGCGGAGTTCTCGATCTCCTCCGCGCTCTCGCCGGCGCGGGCGATCAGGTGGTGGATATCGTCGCCACCGCGCTGAATTCGCCCGATGCCATCCGCGGCATGCGCAACTTTCTGCTGCTGACCAAATTCTTCGCCACGATTCCGCCGGAAGTGTTAGGCCGGCTGGTGCAGGCCGCCACCGAGGGCGCCTCGCGCGAAAAGTCTACCGATCCGCCCACGCTCCTCCAACTCATGCGCAGAATGAACACCCCCGACGCGCGCCACGGCATGGCGGTCCTCATCGATCTCTTGCAATCGGCCGGTAAAGGCTTATAAGTGGAGCGGCAATCCTGGCGGCTTGCGTTCCGGCACCGGGCCGGCTGCAAACACGACTGGCTGTCCCGCAATTTGCATAGACATCCAGCGAACCGTAAATAAGTGCTCTCAGAATTACGGCGACCTATATACCGGCTACCGGCGGTTGGCGCTCAGATCTCACCAAACCGGTTCGCCTGGCGGTTGGCAGCTTAACGTGGAAGGCTTGGCGCCTGCCGCACCAAACGTTACACCTCTTTCGGGGCCCGCAGCAACAGCGGCAGCACCGTGCTCGCCAGCATCGCGATCGCCAGCCAGCGCAGCGATCCTTCGTACCGCCCCGTCGCTTCGCGAATGCTCGCCACCAGCGTTGGACCGAAAGCCGCCGCGAATCCCCATGCCGTCACCATCGCTCCGTAGATGGGGGCGATCTGCGCCGACCCGAAATAATCCGCGACGAACGCCGGCATGGTGCCGAACCCGCCGCCGTAGCACAGCAGGATCCCGCACGCCAGCGCCGACAGCACTCCGAAATCGTGCGCGCCCGCGAGCAGATAAAACAGCACGGCTTGCAGCAGGAACATCGTCAGAAACACCGTCCGCCGCCCGATGGCATCCGAAAGCCATGCCCATAGGAAACGGCCCGAGCCGTTGGCAATCGAGATCAGGCCCACCAAACCCGCCGCTGTCGCCGCCGAAACGCCCGAGATCTCCTGCGCCATGGGCGACGCCTGGGAAATAATGGAGATCCCCGCCGTGGTGTTCAGAAACAGCGTGAACCACAGCGCATACCACTGCCACGTGCTGAGCGCCGCTTGAAACGAGAAGTCGCGCCTGCTTTTGGCCGCCGCCGCCAGGTGGTACCCCGCCGGCGCGTATCCCGCCGGCGGATTCCGCATCGCAGAAGCGCAGATCAGCACGATCACCAGATACGCCGCGCCCAATATCACGAAGGTCTCGCCTACCCCGACCGACGAGATCAGCGAGTTCGCCACCGGAGCCGTAACCAGCGCACCCGACCCGAATCCCGCCACCGCCAGCCCGGTGATGAGCCCGCGCTTGTCCGGAAACCATTTCACCAGCGTCGCAATGGGAACAATGTAGCCGAATCCCAGCCCCGCTCCCGCGATTACGCCATACGTCAGGTACAGCGCCGTCAACCCGCTCACCATTCCCGCCAGCATCGTGCCGGCGCCATACAAAATTGCCGCGGTCATCGCCACGGGCCGCGGGCCGCTCCGCCGCATCCACAATCCGCCCGCAAACGACGCGAATCCGACGATGAAAATCGTCACCTGAAAAACCAGCGTGACCTGGGAAATGGTCCAGCCGTGCGCCTTCGTCAACGGAATCCGGAACACGCTCCACGCGTACACTGCGCCCAGAGCCACCTGCATGAAAATGCCGGCTATCGCGATCAGCCAGCGATTCGTAGTCATACCCCCTCCTTAGAGCGGAGTAATTACGGTTTCCTGTTTGCTGATTCCGTCGATCATCGCCGGGCCCACGCCGAGGTGCTGATCGACCAGTTGGTGGGGAGTGTGCGCCATCCATTCCGCGAGGGAAATATCCTGGTAGCGATCGGCGCGGAACATTTCGAGAAACACCAGGTCGGTGTCGCCGGTGTTCTCCACGTAGTGCGGGTTCGACATCGGGACGTATCCCACGTCCCCTTCCTGGAAATCCATGGTGCGCGCGTGCGTGCCCGCGGCGAACAGCGTCATGCGTCCCTTGCCGGAGACGAAATACTGCCACTCGTCGGCATTCGGATGCCAGTGGAGCTCGCGCAGTCCGCCCGGTTTGAGGCGCACGATGGCAGCCGAAATCGGCGTCACCGGGAAATTCCGCGAATCGACGATCTTTACTTCGCCGCCGCGGGTGATTTTGGTCGGCTTCATGTCCTTCGTGCGGAAATCGTACCGCCGCGGCACCGTCCCGTTACCCGCGGACGCCTGCGCCTGCTCGGTTTTGAGATCGCCCGGCAGCCCGGTCTGAAAGATGAAGAGTTCCTTTTGCGGAACCTTGTCGAAGCTAGCTTCCGGCACGTTGAAATTCTTGGCCAGCACTTCCTTGGGCGTGTGCGTCAGCCAGTCGGTAATCAGGAACGTGCCGAACTCGTTGAAATTGCCGTCGTCGAACACCAGCAGGAAGCGCGCGCCGTCCGGTCCCAGCCCCTGAATCGAGTGCGGAATACCTTTCGGAAACAGCCACAGGTCGCCCTCGCTCACGTCGCTCACAAAACTCCGGCCCTCCTCGTCGACGGCCGTGATGCGCGCGTTTCCGTAGAGCATGATGGCCCACTCCGCTTCCACGTGCCAGTGCAATTCGCGCACGCCGCCGGCGGTGAGCCGCATTTCGACGCCCGCGATGGTGGTCGAAATCGGCAGTTCCCGCGCCGTCACCTGCCGCGTCCATCCGCCGCTCGAAACGCGCTTCCGCGCCAGCGCGAACGAGTACTTGAACGGCGGCACGGTGCCATTATCGGTATCGGGCGACCAGTTGGAATCGGGATTCTGCCCTTCGAGCGCCGCGTTCCTGGGCCCGGGAGCGCTCTCGTTCGGCAGGTGATGATCCGGGGAATGGACCGGTGGCGTTTGCGTCTGTGTGTCCGCGGCAGCCAATGCCGCCGTCGTCAATACCGCCGACCCCACATGCAGGATGCCGCGGCGCGTCACACGATTATTTTTTTCCATACGAATCGGCGCGATTCTATCACAGAAACTCCCGCCAGAGGTCGCAAATGTCGGCTTTCGGGATTTCACGCAAAGCCGCGCGCTTCCGTTCCCAAACTCCGCGGTCTTTGCGCCTCCGCGTGAAAAATCCCGGCTTTTCCCCGCCCCCTTGCGTGCGCCTCAGAAAGCCCACTCCAAGCTCGTGAAGCCGGTGTGCGCGTGGTAGTTCTCGTAATAAGCAAAAAGCTGGAACTGCTCGTTGTAGCCGTAATACTGCCACGCCGCGTTCCACCGCAGCTTCGGCGTGATGCGCACCGATATTCGCGCCATCGGCGACTCGTACGTCAGCGGAAAGGTTTGCACCGAGTCGAGCAGCGCCGCCGCTCCCGCCGCTCCCGCGGGCGCCGCCGCCGGGCGTCCATCGCCGGTGTCCTTCGTGATCGTGTACCCGGCGAACAGGCTCGCCAGCCTCCCCATCGCGAAGCGCACACCCGCATTTGCCGCATGGATATTGCTAATGAAAATCGAGTCGAACCCGGTCTCCAGAGCCGGCGCGAAGAACTGCAATCCGCCCACGGAATCCAGGTGGAGCTTGGTGTAACTGGTATCGAGCGACAGCCACCGGTTTACCACCCACGACGCCGAGGCTCCCGCCTGCCGCGAGCGCGAGCTGTAAGTAGTAAACGAAAGGGGAGCATTCTCGTTGTATGCTTCCCGGTAAGTCGCCCCTAGCTGGAGCTGCTTAAGCCGGTACTGCGCCCGGCCGCCGAGCGTGTGGTAGTTCCGGTCGCTCACCGGCGTCAGCGCGCCGCCGGCGTGCCCCACCTCAGCCTCCAGGTTCACCGTCAAAGCCTGGAGCGGCTGCAACCGCACCCCTCCCGAAACGGCGCTCAACGCGCTCTCCTGCGGATAGAAACTGCTTCCCGACCCGTTCGCCACACCCGGAAGGTTGAAGGCCTCTTGCAAACGGATCTGCCGCGCGGAAAAGGTGTAACCGCCGTACACTCCGATCCATTTTCGTAAGTTGTAATGCAGATCGGTCGAATTGCTTACCGTGCGCACGCCGAGGAAATTGAACTCCAGCAGCGTCTCGGTATTCGAATTCATGTCATATTCGCTATAAAACGAATTGCCGTCGATACGGATGTTACTTACCGCCGTATGATTGACGATGGTGAAGCGATCCGTGGGAAAGATACTGACGTTCAAATCGCTCGAAAGGGTGGGCCGCTGCGCATCGCCATCCACCAGAATCTCGCGATTCGCGGCCGCGCCGAAACGGTTCACGCCGGTTGCCATCTCGTCGAGCGCGAAATCCCCCTTGCCGCTGGCATAGTTTGCCCGCGCGTTCACGGCCCAGTGCTTGCGGTTGGTGAACAGCGTTCCCAGCCAGGCGCCATTCGATCCGTGGAACGGCTGCGTCCGGGAGAAAGTCTGCAACTCCGATGGATCGCCCGGCTCGGTGGAACCCTCCGGCGAATTCAAGCTATCGGCCGTGTCCTGCTTGAAGTACTCCCATGTCCGCCGCGCCAGGAACGTAAATCCGGCGAAGTGCAGCGTGGCGCCCACCCGGTAATCGTTGTATTGCTGCCGGATGTTGGTGAAGGCCGGAAACGCCGTGCTCGAGGTATCGAACTCCTGCGCGCTGGTCAGCCCCGGTCCGGTCAGCGTGTTCCGGCTAAACCCGAGGTCGAATTGCACCACGCGATTGTCCGGCAGAAGCGTCAGGTCGTGATCCTGCAAGAGGCGCGTGGTATTCATCAGGTGCTCACCGCCGGAGATCACCACGCCGGGATCGTAGAACTGGTTTTCGCGCCACATCAGGTCGTAGCGGTACCAGCGATTCTTGCGAATCCGCAGCATCGCCGATTCATACGGATCGTTCCCCAGACCCGACGTGGTCAGCAGCAGGTCGTCGAAATAGCGGCCGTGGCCGTCCTTCGAATCCACCGTCAACGTGCTTCCCAAGAGGCGCAATCCGTTGCCGAAATTGACGTCGCTTCGGAACAGGCCGTCGTTGCCGAACACCGTAGCGAAGCGATATCCGAACTCGAACGAGTTCGTGATGTTGTAATCGCCCGCGTCCTGCCCGCGCGCCGGCCCCACCGGTTCGGCGGTCGGCGCCACCACCTGCTGCGCCGGCAGCAGACCGGCGGCCATAGCCACGAGGATCAGAGTTCCCGTTGTTCGCATCCCGTCACCTCAGGAACAACCCGTCGGCGTTCGACCCGTGTATGCGCACGTGGCACGTCGTGCAGCGTTGGTATTTCGGGTCGAGCAGATTATGGTCGGAGGTTGTCAGGTCCACGCCCGTCAGACGCGTGCCCCGCCCTCCGCCGTTGTGGCACTCCAGGCAGAGCGTGAATTCCACCGGCTTGCGCAACAGCCGTCCGTTCATGGACCCGTGCGGATAGTGGCAGCGCTCGCACCCCTCGATCACCGTGGGCGGATGCTCGTACACGAACGGCCCGCGCCGGTCTTCGTGGCACTTCACGCAGGCTTCGTCGTTGAATGCGCTTTGTTCCACCATCGGCGGACGAGCCCCCATGCGCCACGTCGCGGTGAAGGTCCCGTGCGGATTGTGGCAGTCCCAGCAATCCATGAAGCCTTCGTTCACGCGGTGCTTGGAGGGCATTTCGAACTGCGCCCGCACGCCCGCGTGGCACGAATAGCAAGTTTCGCTGCGCGCTTTGGCCAGCAGGAATTTCGCGCCCGGCGAATGATGGATGGAGTGGCAGTTGGTGCAGGTCACACCGTTCAAGGTATGTTCCGATCGCCGGATGTTGGCCTTTTGCAAATCCCTGGCATGGCACTTGAGGCAGGCTTCCATCGTCTCCTTCGGCGTCATTGTCGAAAACGCGTGCCCGATGGTTGTTTTGCCGCCGTGCGCCGCCACGTGCGCCTGCCCCGGACCGTGACAACTCTCGCAACCGGTTTCGTCCGGGGGCCGGTCCCCGGCGGCCACCGATTGATAGTGCGGATTCTTATAGAAACTCGCCCACACATCCGGGTGACAGGTTTTACACGCGTTACTTCCCACGAATCCCGCCGGCGCCGGGGGAGTTTGCGCCGGTGCCGTCAGAACCGCGCAAAAAGCGGCGCAGACGGCGCCCACGCGAACGCGCGCCTTCCTACTTACTCCTGTCCCCTCAAACATACTCTCAGAATACACACTTACTGCTGTCTTACTGACTCCTGGCGCCGATTTTACAAGTAATTTGCAGTATCGGTACGAACTTGCCCCGCCGGCGGCTGCTGCGCCAAAATCGTGCGTATGCGATTCTCCAGCATGATTACCGCCGTGGACGCTCACGCCTGCGGCGAGCCCGGACGCGTCATCACCGGCGGCGTGCTCGACGTTCCCGGCCGCACCATGTTCGAAAAGAAATGCTGGCTCGAATCGCATGCCGATCACATCCGCCGGCGCATGCTCCGCGAGCCTCGCGGCTATCCCGCCGCCAATTGCAATCTGATCCTGCCGCCCACGCTCCCCGGCGCCGACGCCGGCTTCGTCATCATGGAGCAGGTCGAATATCCGCCGATGTCGGGCACCAACACCATCTGCGTAGTCACCGTGCTCATTGAAACCGGCATGGTGCCCGCCATGGAGCCCTTCACGCATCTCAAACTCGATACGCCCGCGGGACTCGTCGCCGTCGAAGCCGAGGTGCGCGGGGGAAAAGTAAAGCGCGTCACATTTCGCAATGTGCCCGCCTTCGCCACGTACCTCGATACCCCCATCGAGGTCCAGGGCCTCGGCACCGTCACGGTCGATGTGGCTTATGGGGGGATGTTCTATGTCATCGCCGATGCCGCGCCGTTAGGTCTGCGCCTGGTGTCCGAAGAAGCGCGCGATATCGTGCGGATAGCCGAAATGATCAAGGCCGCGGCACGCGAGCAATTGCCCGTCGTACACCCCGAAAATCCCGGCATCGCCGGCATCACCATCGCGCAGATTTCCGGCCCGCCGGTGCGACCCGATGCCCACCGCCGCAACGCCGTGGTGGTCTCTACCGGCACGCTCGACTGGTCCCGGCCCTCTTCCTGGACGGGCGCGCTCGATCGCTCTCCCTGCGGCACCGGCACGTGCGCCAGGATGGCCGTCCTCCATGCCAAGGGCCAACTGGAGCTCGGAAAGGATTTTGTCCACGAAGGCATTCTCGGCACCGTGTTCACGGGGCGGCTGGTAGAGGAGACCCGCATCGGCCCGTACGCGGCCGTCGTGCCCACTCTCTCCGGCCAAGCCTGGATCACCGGCTTCGCCCAGTACGTCGTCGATCCCGACGATCCCTTTCCCGACGGGTTCACCGTCGGCGACATCTGGGCGCTATAGCCGGTTCCTCGGGGCGCGGCAGAAGGCCGCAAACGTGCTCCAAGTTTGCGGCGCCCCGGCGGGTTCACGGCCGGGAGCTCCGGAAACCACTCACATCGCATGACTCAAGACGAATTCCCGGAGAGTTGCCCGACGAAGGTGTGGCGCGCCGCCTCCGCTTGCGGGTCTGTGCGCCACACGGCTCGTTTGGCGTGGCTTTTAACCTTCTGCCTGGCGCCGCTGTTCGCGCAGGCGCCTAAAGCCATCCTGCTGGACGGCCCTGGCCCGTGGCAGACGGCGCAGTGGACGTTCACCGCCGCGCAATTCGCCGGAATCCTCACCGACGCGGGCTATGCCATCACGACGGTATCGCCGGCGGATCTGCCTTCCGCGCTGACGCCCGGCGCGCTGGTGGCGGCGCCCTCGCTGGCCAGCATCCCCAATGCCGATTTCCAGGCCATCGACTCGTTCGTGACAAGTGGCGGCAGCCTGATGGCCAGCGGCGGAACGCCGTTCAGCGACCCGCTCTACCCGACACCCTCCGGACAGTGGCTCGACGCCAACGCCTATCAGCAGGCCGTGGGATCGCCCCCGCCGCAGGGAGCCTTCTTCAATCCGTTCGAAATCCCAACGATCTGGCCGGCGCAGGAACAGTACACCAACAGCGCCGGACTCCAGGTGCCCATTGCTCGCAATCGCGGCATCTTCTCGACCGCCGATTCCACCGGAAGATATCGCGTCATCGGAGACCTGCTGGCGCCCGCGGCCACGATTTTCCTGGCGAGCGGCACAATCGTCTGGCTGCCCTGGCCGCAACTGTATGAGCCCTACCGCACGGAACTCGTCAACGCTCTCGGGACGGCCTCGAACGGCCTGCATTTCTTCGCTGCCGGCGCCGACCAGATCGTTTGGCTGCCGGGCGAGACGATCACGGGCGGCATTGCCGTGGTGAATGCCGGAGCTTCCGCGGTGCAAGCGACCGCGGAGTGGTCGATCGGCGGCGCGGCCGGCGTGACGCCGCAGCCGCCGGTGGCTCTGACGCTCCCGCCGAACGGATCCGATCGCGCCGCCATCACCATCGGAGCCCTGCCCGAAGGCGATTACACCCTCACCTTCCGTCTGATGGTGGGAAACCAGCAGATGGATCGCGTCGACAGCCCCGTTCGTGTGCTCGACCCGGCTCTGACGCGCCAGCCGGACCAGAAAATCCGCGTGGTGAACGGCGCCTTTGTAACCGCCGCAGGCCAGCACGTGTTCTTACGCGGAGTGAATTACTGGCCGCGCTATATTGCCGGGCTCGACTTAGGCGCGTTTAATGGCCAAAGCTGGCTGGAACCTAACCAGTACGACCCTGGCCTGGTGGAAGCCGACCTGGAGGAACTATCTTCGCTCGGCTTCAACTTAGTCAACATCCAATATAGCGACTTCATCGACGGATGGCCGCAGGAGGGCCGCTCGCTGATCGATTTTCTGGAGCGATGCCGCGCGCACGGCATCTGGGTGCGCATTTCGCTCAATACGACGCTCGTAGATAATGCATTCACCGGTCAGCTTTCCGCCGACGTCGATAACTACCTCCAGTCCGCCTGGCTTCCCGGCAACGACCGCGTCTTCGCGTACGAACTGTTCTGGGAGCCGTTCATCGGCACTTATAACACCGGCAACGGCGGCGAAATCGTCAACGGGGATGCTACCGGTGTCAACACCGGCCGAACGTTGCTCGATTCCGACTGGCTCGCCTGGGTGAACGCGCAATACGGATCGCTGGCCAACGCGCAGCAGTCCTGGGGCTTCACCCCGCCGCTCAATGGCGCCGGACAACTGACCAATCCTTCCGACGACCAGATTCAAAGCGACGGGCCGTGGCGCATCATGGTGGCCGCCTACCGCCGCTTTCTGGAGGATTACCTCGGCCGCAACATCGGCGTCGTCGCGCGCTCCATCCGCCGCACCGACCCCGATACTTTGCTGTGCTATCGCAACTGGACGACCATGACCGCGACCCACAATCTCAACACCGGGTACGACATCGGCACCGCCGCGGCGCACCTGGATTTCGCCTCGCCCGAACGCTATTCGCCCGTGCTCCTCTGGCCGGACGACCGCGCCTACGGCCTGGTGACCGCCTACAGCCGCTACCGCACCGGCGGCAAGCCGGTGCAGTGGACCGAATTCGGCGCCGACGTGGGCGCGAGCGGCGCCACGGCTTCGACCCTGGCGGCCCAGGAACAGATTGTGGACACTATGATGCGGCAGGTAGCCGACGACGGATCGAACGCGGAATCGGTGTGGTGGTGGCCCGGCGGGTACAGCCCGCTCAACGCCACCGATTTCGGCATTATCAATCCCGATGGCTCGCCGCGCGCGAGCGCGCTCGACCTGGCACAATGGAACTCGACTTTCGCCGCCGCGCCACCCGACCTGATATCCGATCCGCCCACCACCATCACGGTGGACCGCGATGCCGACGCGCGCGGCTCCTATGGCCTGTTTCTGAACTACGAGAACGACTACGTGGCGGCGCGGCAGGCCGGAATGGCGGTAACCCTGGTGGACAAGGGCACGGGCACCGACACCTCGACGATGCCGCTTCTCCAGGTGGGCAACCCTCCATACACCGGGACCGGTCCGCTGAAATTCGCCAATGCGGAGTTCGGCGGCATCCACGTGGTTTGCCCCACGCTGGATGTGACGGTGGAGAACGGCACATCGGTGGCGCTGCCCGCGGGCGGCGCCTGCCAGCTAACGCCCACGCTGGTCAATACCGGTGAAGCGGCGTGGCTGCCGGGCTCGGCGGCGAAAGGCGGGGTCACGCTTCAGACGAATGCCGGCAACCTCGCGCTGGGCGCGCCGCTGGCTTCGCTGGACCGGACCGCGATGGGGCCGCTCGCGATCTCCATGGGACAGAGCACGATGACGTGGACCGGCCGGGTGCAGATAGCCGGCGTGGGCAGTTTCGGCGAGACGCTGAATCTCACGCTGACGGTGGATTCCACCTCGACCGGCGCGTGCGCGCTGGCCTTCACGCCTCCGGCAGCCATACCGGTTCCGGCGGCGAGCGGCGGCGGCACCATCACGGTGGCGACCGCATCCGGCTGCCCGTGGGGAGTGATCTCTTCGGAAACCTGGTTGACGCCCGGCGTTCAATCAGGCACAGGCAACGGCGCAGTGACTTACACGGTGCAGGGTAACTACGGGCCGGCGCGGCAGGCGACGCTTACGATCGGCGGCCACCCGATCACCATCACGCAGGCCGCGGTTTCCTATCCAGCGCTCGCGCCCGCGCCGGCTCTGGCGCCGGCGAGCCTCATGTTCGGCAACCAGGTGGTGGCGACCGCCGCGGCGGCGCAACCGGTGACTGTCACCAATGGCGGAACGGCCGCGGTAAATCTGCTGGCGATCGCCATCGGCGGCGCGAACAATGGCGATTTCTCGCAGACCAACAACTGCGGCGCGGCCTTGCAGCCGGCGGCGAGCTGCACCATCCAGGTGGTGTTTACGCCAACCGCGGTGGGTGCGCGGACGGCATCGGTGATGCTTTCCGGCAACCTCAGTGGAGGGCCCGTGGCGGCGACCCTCGCCGGCGTGGGCACCGGCACCGGGCCCACACCCGCGGCGCAGGCCATCGCCGACGTCTGGAATTACACCTCAGGGATTGCGCCCGGCGAATGGGTATCGATCTTCGGGACGAGCCTGGGCGGCGCACCGCAATCGTGGACCGTGCCAGGCACGCAATTGCCCACGAACGTCGGCAACGTGGCGGTGACTTTCAACGGCGCGCCCGCGGCCATCTCCTACGTGAGCGCGACGCAGATCAACGCCCTGGTTCCCGCGAGCGTGACGCCGGGGCCGGTCGAAGTGGTGGTGCAGTTGGACGGCGTAAACAGCAGTTCGTTCGCGGCGACCGCCCAGGCGACCAAGCCCGCCATCTACGCTCTGCCGAACGCGGACGGCAGCGAGTATTGGGTGACGGCGGCGCTCGAGGGCACGGCGACGCTGGTGGGCAACAGCGCCATCGATCCGCGCGTGGTGCGCCCCGTTTATCCCGGCGACACCATCGATTTATATATGATCGGGCTGGGCGCCACGCAAACTGCCGCGGACTTCATCACCAACGCGGTGTTCGCCGGCGCGTTCCCGCTGGCCGCGAGGGTCACGGCGTCGGTTGGCGGCGAGCCGGCGGGCGTGCTGTTCTCCGGGCTGACCACGCCGGGGCTTTACCTGGTGCGGATCGTGGTGCCGCCGGACTTGAAGGCGGGCGCCCAAGCGATCCAGGTGACGGCGGGCGGGGTGCAGACGCGGCCGCTGCTGCTGGAAGTGGGGACGCCGGGGCAGGGGTGAGATGCCGTATTTGGTATCTTGGGCGAATGTGCCGGAATATCAAGCCGCTGTTTAACTTCGATCCGCCCGCGACGGAAGAGGAAGTGCGAGCCGCCTCGCTGCAATTCGTGCGCAAGATCAGCGGCTTTACCAAGCCTTCGAAGGCCAATGAGACGGCGTTCCTGGAGGCAGTGGACCGGATCGCGGGGATCTCAGCCGATCTGATTGAATCGCTCCAGACCAAAGGGCCGGCCAGAAATCGCGAAGAGGAAGCGGCGCGCGCCAAGGAGAGGAGCGTCAAACGATTCGGAGGGTGAGGGAGCCGGCCGGGCGGTGGAAAGTCGGTCATACAAATTTCATCACCCCGCGCCGGCCCGTCCGTCATAATCAACCAGGAGGAAACATGCCGAACGCATTCGTACATCAGGAATTGAACACGACCGACCCGGAAAAGGCGCGTACCTTTTACGGGCAGCTTTTCGATTGGACGTTGGAGGACATGCCTATGGGCGCCATGGGCACGTACACGGTAATCAAACAGGGAGACAAAACCGTTGGCGGAATGATGAAGCATCCCGTCCCCGGCGCGCCATCCATGTGGCTGTCGTATGTGGGCGTCGACAACATCCGCGCCTCCACGGACAAGGCGAAGTCCCTCGGCGCGACGATTCTGCAAGACGCTATCGATATTCCGAATGTCGGGATCTTCAGCATTCTGCAGGACCCTACCGGCGCGGTGATCGCGCTGTTTCAGCCAAAGATGTAAGCGTCGGCACCACTCTCCCGCTTCCGGCGGCGCTGGCCTCCTTCGGTGATCTTGGTCCCGACCGAACGCGTCCGGCCTGTCCGTCCCTCGGATGATGAGCCGGCCATGAGGTCCCTCTGCGCTTCACGATTACCAGCCGGTCCCCGGCGCCGGTAACTTACAGCACCCGCTCCGGGGTGACGTGTCACCCTCTCTGCCATCCGGCGACCAGAATCTGCCCATGCCGGAGTTGTAGTATCGCTGGTCCGCGTAGTCCTTCGGCATCCTTGCTATCGCGCTCGCAGGCGGCCACCCGCCAGTAACCCGCCGAGTGCGCTTGCGCCAAGGCCGAGCAGTATTTCATGCTCCGCGACCCAATTCCGGAGGCGCAGGTCCTCGCCAGCAGCGCCCACAGCCGATCGGGTCCCATTGTGAAAGGCGGAGTGCGCCTGGGCCCAGCCGGCCAGCATCGCGACCAGCACTAGCCCGGCGCCACCCTGCAGGGCGGCGCGAAGTGCCGTCGCCCCGGCAATGCGCCCCCGACGCGCCACTGCCGCGGCGCCGACGCCAACTAGGCCTCCCAGTAGAATTTCCGCAATAACAAACAGGATAGACAGCTTTGGGTCGTTGAACATCGCGGTCTCCTATGGGGCCGCACTGCTCCCGGCGGTATAGCGCTCGAAGGCTCAGTGCGAGCAATCAATTTTGACGTTCCCGAGGACGTTGTTCCAAATATTATTTTCAAGATTAGACCCTCCGGCATAATACAGTGCGGCATTGCCGAAGTTTGAGAAGTCCCCATTTACCGTGATCGAGAAACCGAGTTGACCACTGTTTTCCGCAGTTGCCGCAAACGTAATGGTGGCCGGATACAGTACGTGGCCCGGAAGCGTTGTGAATGTGAAACTGTTCGAGGTGACTGACGTGACCTTGACGGCTACGCTCTGAACGTTGATGCCTATACCAACAGACGACAGTGGGTTGAGGAAAGTGTTGACATTCGTGATGCTGATCGTCGATCCGAGCGCGACGGACCCCGTGAAGAAGACGGACGCAGCCGCAAGAGGCAGACCCGCCGGCCCGAAGGTCCGCTGTAATTCGCAAAGCCGGCAAAGTTAGATTCCATGTCGGAGATTATCTGCCCAGGGGTCTTGTTACAGTCAACGCTCTCGCTATACTGTTTGGAGACGTCGTCGCTCGCACCGCCGCCAGTGTCGTCTCCATCACCGATCCCTCCGCCACCGGCGCCTTCCGACGAGTACAGATCACAGTCATACCAGCCGCCGGTCTCGGCACCCCCGACCCAACACCAACTTGTCCCGACAAAGACCAAGTTAGTGCCCTGAGGGTCTACTGCATTTACGGGATCGCCCTCCGTATACGCATACCGATTCCAACTCGACGGCCGACTCGGTACTGCGGTCCGAATCCCGCCCGGGTCCACACTCCAGAACCTCCCCATGCCCGCGTTGTAGTATCGCTGGTCCGCGTAATCCTGCCCGACCGCATCCCGGAAGTACGTCCCGAATTTCGGCCGGCTGTCCACCGTGTTCGTCCTCTCGTCGCCGTAGGGATAGTACGCGAAAGATTCCCCTTGCGAGTTCGCTCGAATGGTTCCCAGCCGGTCGGTCACCACGTTCACGCCGCCCGAAACGATCATCCTCTTTCCAAAATACACGTTCTGGCCCACGATCGCGCAAGTCGGGTTGGACGGAAAACTCGATGCGTCGCACTGCAGTATCGCCAGCGGTTGTCCCGTGATCCCGTAAAACGTCCACGTGTAGGTGCCGCTGTCGCCGCCGGTGTTCACCATCACGCGTTTACCCCACGGGTCGTAGGCGTAAACCGTCTGCGAACCGTAGGCGCCGGAATATACCACCCGGTTCTCCACGTTGTAGGTGGCGCAGTTGCTGTAGCTGCCGCTGCATTGCAGATTTCCGTTGCCGTCATAGGTATAGCCCGAGTTGGTCACTTGATTGTTCGCGTTGTAGCCAAGGCTCACCGCCGGCGACGGGTTGGGCGAACCGCCCGCCTGCGATTTCGTCAGCAGATTTCCGAATCCGTCGTAGGTGTAGCTCTGATTCCACAATGAGTTCGATGCCGCTGTCAGCCGGTTCAGCGCATCGTAGCTGTAGGTGGTGTTCTCCCCGGTAATGGCGTCCTGCGAGCTGGCGATCCGGCCGTTGTTCTGCGTCGCCGAATAGTTGTACGTCATGTTCAGGGCGCCGCCAATCGTCTGATTAGTGAGCTGATTCAAGCTGTTGTACGTGTCGGTCTCCGCGAACGATCCCCACGATAGCTGGTAGATTTGCCCGCCGCGGTATAGGTGGCGCTGCCGAAGGACTGCGCACCGTGGCCGTCATGCCAGAATCCGATCAGCCGTACAGTGAGGACCGCGAGCGCGACGAAGACTGCACCCGCGCCCATCAAGGCGATTCCCCGTCGCACACCTCCCGCCACGTTGGAAAGCGCACAAGCGACTCCCACCGAAAGGCCCATGGCCGCGAGACTTGTTGTAGTATCGCTGAGTGGATTTTTGCCCGGCAGGACGACGGCATACGTGTAGCTCTTGTTCTCCCCGGTGTAGGCGTCGGACGAGCTTACGATCCTGCCATTGTTCTGCGTGGACGAATAGTTGTACGACAGGCCGAAGTTGGCGTTTCCCTCGAAGATGTTGGGGATGCTTTGATTGGTGAGCTGGTTCAGGCTGTTGTACGTGTCGGTCTCCGTCCACTGTCCCCAGGAGAGCGTGTTTAGTTGCCCCGCCGGCGTGTAGGTCGCGCTGGCGAACGGCTGCGGGCCATAGCCGTTGTTGTCGTCCATCGTCATTCCGTTTTTGGGACTTCTTTATGCGTTTGAGATCGCTACGACCCACCCAAATCCGCCGCACCCCGCCTCGCCTTGCCCTTCCCGATCCCGTTGGCGGACAATAGTTTTCACCGCAAATGATCGGCCAGACCGTATCGCATTACCGCATCGTCGGGAAGCTGGGGCATGGGGGCATGGGCATCGTCTACCTCGCCGAGGACTTGCACCTCGAGCGCCGCGTGGCCATCAAGTTTTCGAGCGCGGCGCCGGAAAATGCCGCCTACCGCGCGCGTTTCCTGCGCGAGGCGCGCGCCGCTTCCGCGCTCAATCACCCCCACATCGCCCGCATTTACGACTACGGCGAGACGGCCGACGGCCAGCCGTTCCTGGTCATGGAATTGGTCTCCGGCGAAGACCTCGCACATCGCCTGGCGCGCGGCGGCGTCTCCGTGCTGCAAGCCGTGCGCATCGCCGAGGAGACGGCGGAAGCGCTCGCCGAGGCGCATCGTGGCGGGATTGTCCATCGCGATATCAAACCGTCCAATATCGTAATCAACGAGCAGGGGCAAGTGAAGGTGCTGGATTTCGGGCTGGCGAAAGCCTACCGCGAGTCCACTCAGACTACCGAGGACAGCGAGACGGTCGCCACTTCGGCGACCGCCGAAGGCGTGGTGCTGGGGACGCCGGCGTACATGTCGCCGGAGCAGGCGCGGGAAGCGCCGCTCGCGCCGCGCAGCGATCTGTTCGCGCTTGGCGCCGTGCTGTACGAATGCCTCACTGCGCGGCGGGCGTTCGCGGGCGCCAATTCGGTGGAGATTCTGGCGGCGGTGCTGCATGTGGATCCGCCGGCGCCCTCGGGTGTGAATGCGCGCGTGCCGGCGGCGCTCGATGCGGTGGTGGCGAAGGCGCTGGCGAAAGATCCCGAAGCGCGCTATCAGACCGCGCTCGAAATGTTGGCCGACTTGCGGGCGGCTCGAGCGGGAATGGCGCAGCCGGACACGGAAGAAACCGAAATCCTGCTCTCGCCAGGCCAGGTTTCCGCGCCGCGAACGCCGGCCCTGTGGCACACGCTGCGCACTTTGAGCTGGCCATCGAGGCAACGGCGGACCACCGCGGCGGTAACTTTGTTTTTGCTGCTGGCGGCGCTCGGCGCGGGATGGTGGCTGCTCTCCGACCGCGGTTATCGCGCTTCGCCGGAGGCCGCGCGCTGGTACACCGAAGGCGTCGCGGCGCTGCGCGACGGCACCTATTATAAGGCGAGCAAGGCGCTCGAACAGGCGGTGGCGAAAGATCCGCAATTCGCCATGGCGCACGCCCGTCTGGCGGAAGCCTATGCCGAACTCGACCTCACGGACAAAGCGCGCGAGGAGATGCTCCGCGCCGCGCCGCCGGGAGCGACCGGACAGCTTACCCGGGCCGAACGCGTCTATCTGCGCGCGCTGCAATTGACGCTCACCGGGGATTTCGCGGGCGCGGCGTCACTCTATCGCGATCTGCTGGCGCGGGCGGGCGCGGACGAAAAGGCGAACGCTTACCTCGATCTGGGCCGGGCCTACGAGAAACAACAGAAGACCGCCGACGCAACCGAAGCTTACCGCCAGGCGACCCGGCGGCAATCGCAGAATCCGGCGGCGTGGCTGCGTCTCGGCATCCTTTATGGACGGCAACTGCAACCGGACCGGGCGGCACAGGCTTTCGACCAGGCCGGGCAGCTCTACCGCAATCTGAGCAATCCCGAGGGAGTGGTGGAAGTGCTGTACGAGCGCGCGGTGGTGGCCAGCCGCATGGCGAATTTCAGCGAGGCGCGCGAGTACCTGGAGCAGGCACTGAAACTTTCGAGCGATATCGGAAGCCTCTCGCAGCAGATCCAGGTGCTGCTGCTCGCCAGCGCCACCGAAAATCGTGGGGCGGGCGATTACCAGCAGGCCCAGGCGGATGCCGCCAAAGCGCTGGAGATGGCGCGGGCCAACGGGCTTGAAAACCTCACCGCGCGCGGGCTGGTGGACGTGGGAAATACCTACTACCTGCGCGGCGAGGCCGGCGAGGCGCGCAAGGCGTACGAGCAGAGCCTGGAGTACGCGCGCCGTTTCCACTCGGAGCGGAACCAGGCGCGGGCGCTATTTTCGCTCGGCAGCCTGGCGCTGAAGTACGGCAGCGTGGAAGAGGGAATCGGCGAAGTCGGGCAGGCGCTCGAGTGGTACCGGCGCGGCGGATATCAGCGGGAAGCGGCCAACGCGCTGCTGCTGCTGGCGCGTGCGCAGCGCCAGAAGGGGGATTACGCGGCAGCGCTCCAGTCCTTCCAGCAGCAGGCGGAGATGGGAAAGCAGATGGATGACGCGTCGCAGGTGGCGATGGCGGAGCAGGGCAGCGGGACGGTGCTGATGGCGCAGGGCCGCTGGCCGGAGGCGCTGTCCGCCTACCGGCGGGCCTACGACGCGGCGCGCAAAACGGGCGACCAGTTGAATGCGCAATACGATCTCGTGGATGCCTCGGAAATTTACTGGCGGCTGGGGCGCTATGCGGAGGCGCGCCAGGCGCTGGCCGACGCCGGTCCCAGCCCGTCGCGCGCGGTGGCGGCATTGAGCGAGGAGGCGCGCGCCGAAATGGCGCTCAGCCAGCGCGATTTCCGGGCGGCGCTGGATTTCGCCCGGCAGGTACTGGCGCAGCCGAATCTGGATCCCGACCTGATGGTGGCGGCGAAGTGCACGCTGGGGGAAGCGCAGATGGCGTCGGGCAGCCGGCAGGACGGGCTGTCCACGCTGGCGGAAGCCGTCAAAGTAGCGGAAAAGGGCGCTTCGGCGCTGCTCGCGGCGAACACCCGGCTGGCGTATGCGGAGGGCCTTCTCGCGACAGGTGAGGCGAGAATGGCCCGCGATACGGCGTTTGCCGTACAGCAATGGTCTGCCGGCGCGGGTAATCTGGAGGCGGAGTGGAGAAGCGGGTTGGTAGGAGCGGAAGCGGAAAGGGCGCTGGGAGAAGTGGAAAAATCGCAGCAAAGCGCTCAAAAAGCGACCGGGACCCTTGCGGCTCTGGCTCAGAAGTGGGACTCTGATAGCTACAAAACATACGAGGACCGGCCCGATATCCAGGACCGCGAGAAGCAATTGGCCAAGTTGCCAGCCGCGCGATAGGCCGCTCCTGTAACGGAGAAAAAATGGTTAGAAAACAGATTGCCTTCACGGCGGGGGTCGTTCTGGCGCTCCTGTCGCTGGCGGGAGAGCGCGGATGGGCGAGCGGCGACACACCCATCATCATTTTGGATGGGTCGCTGACGATCCAGTCGGCCGTTCCGTGGAAGGAGTTCACCGGCAGCGGCGATCTGAAGTCGCACCCCAACGCCGCTGGATCGATCACCAATGTGGTGGTCACGATCGGCGGGAAGAACCAGACCATCGCCTGCAACGGGCAGCGATGTTCCATTGCGGTGACCTACGCCGGGAGCGACATCGTGGTGGAAAGCGGCGCCGATGGCAAGGGCTTGTCGGTTTCGCCGATGAGCGTCTTCGAAAAGGGCGCCGACGACAACACCCTGGCGCACAAGAACCAACGAGCCAAGATCACGCACGTTTCGGTCTCGATGTCGGGAGTGAAACTGATAGACCAGGCGGCGTCCGGCGGCACCAAGGTAGTGATCAGCTACCAATAATAAAGGCCAGGCGGGCAACCGGTGTCCGCGGCCGGCTTTCGGGCGGCTCGACGCGCAGCCTTGCGCGCCGTGGCGCCAGATCGCACAATCTTCGCAACTTTTCCGCGCCGCGGGCGTACTAATAGGTAGTATGTCTACGGTAGACGATCCATCCGAGCGGATGGAGTTCCTGCAAGGCACCCTGGAAGTGCTGATTCTCCGCAGTCTGCGGGCGGCGCCGAACCACGCCTATGGGATTGGCCAATTCCTGGAGCGGCAGTCGGGAAGCGAATTCGTGGTGGACAATGGGTCGCTCTATCCCGCGTTGCAGCGGCTGCTGCAGCGCAAGTGGGTTGCGGCGCAGTGGAAGATGTCGCCCAATGCGCGCCGCGCCCGCTATTACCGGCTGACGCCGCTCGGGCGCCGGCAGTTAGCCCTGGAACAGTCCAAATGGCAGCGGTTTGTGGAAGCCATGAGCCGCGTACTCAGCCCGGAGGGATAGCGAGATGCGCGAGTGGTGGAGCAAACTGCGCGCCTGGATGACGGGGCGTACGGAAATCGACAACGGCCTGGCCGAGGAAGTTCGCAGCCAGATCGAGATGGAAACGGAAGCCTGCGCGCGGCGCGGCATGCCGCCGGAGGCGGCGCTGGCGGCCGCTCGCAGGCGTTTCGGAAATGCCACCATGGTGACGGAACGGGCCCGCGAGGCATGGACTTTTGCGGCTTTCGAAACGTTCCTGAAGGACGTCCGCTACGGCTTCCGTGCCATGCGCCGGTCGCCCGCGTTTTCGTTGGTAGTGACGCTGACCTTCGCCCTCGGGGTGGGCGTGAACACGGCGATTTTCAGCGTGGTGAACACCGTTTTGCTCAAGCCCCTTCCCTACCCGGATGCGGAGCGGCTGGTGATCCTGGGCGAGGCCAACGCGAAGGCCGACTTCAGCGTGACCTGGGGCAACTTCAACTACTGGCGTGGCGGGAATCATTCTTTCGACGGCATGGCCGCCTTCGAGATGCCCACCCGCACCCTCACCGGCCGCGGCGACGCCATTACGGTTCGCGAAATGCAAGTGACATCGGGCTACTTCGGGCTGGTGGGCCTGCGGCCGTTGATGGGCCGGCTTCTGGGCGTGGAGGACGATCGGCCCGGCGCGCCCGCCACCATCGTCTTGA
The DNA here is from genome assembly GCA_035509055.1 of Bryobacteraceae bacterium. Lineage (GTDB taxonomy): Bacteria > Acidobacteriota > Terriglobia > Bryobacterales > Bryobacteraceae > PALSA-129. The sequence goes on from DATJMA010000184.1 coordinate 32,340, forward strand.
GCCATCGCTTCTGGTCCGCCCAACTGGGCGGCGACCCGCACATTGTCGGCGCCCTTCTGACGCTGGATGGGACGCCCTTTGAGGTGGTCGGAGTTGCGGATCCATTGTGGACGCCGTGGCGCGTGGATTACTACTCGTCGCTGGGCCGCGCGCTCGGCAAGCCGTCCAACCGCTCGCAGCACGGATCGATCCGCGCGCTCGCGAGATTGCAATCGGGCGTTACCCTGGCTGCCGCGCGCGCCGATCTCGACGCCATCATGCGCCATCTCGATGAGGTGGACCCCGGAACGGAGAACGATCACCACAGTTTCGGCACGTTTCTCGCGGACGACACCGTCGGCGGCGTGCGCACTTCGATGCTCGTGCTCATGGGTGCGGCGGCGCTGATTTTACTGATCGCCTGCGCCAACGTGGGCGGCCTCCTGGTGGCGCGCAATACCGCCCGCGCGGCTGAACTGGCGCTGCGCACGGCGATCGGCGCCGGGCAATTGCGGCTGGTGCGGCAGTTGCTCACGGAAAACGTGGTGCTGGCCCTTGCCGGAGGGGCGGCCGGGCTGGCCTTCGCGCTCGGTGCCTTGCGCGCGCTGCTCCGAATAGCGCCCTCGTCCATCCCGCGCCTCGCGGAGACGCAGCTCGACTGGCGAGTGCTGCTGTTCGCGTGCGGCATCACCCTCGCCGCGGGGCTCGCGGCCGGGCTCGCGCCGGTGCTGGCGGCGTGCCGCATCCAGCTCGCCGATACATTAAAAGAAGGTTCCCGGATGGCGGGCAGTGGAAAGCGCCGGCAAGCGCTGCGAAGCCTGCTGGTGGTGGGTGAGGTGGCGATCACGCTGGTGCTGGCGTTCGGCGCCGGCGTGCTGCTGCGCAGCCTGTCTGCGGCGCGGGCGAGCGATCCGGGTTTCGTCACCGGACGGCTGCTCTCGTTCTCGCTCGATCTGCCGAAGACGGCATACGGCAGTGAAACGGCCATCCGGCAGTTTTATCGCACGCTGAACCACGATCTGCGAGGCATACCCGGCGTGGCGGACGTGAGCGCCGCCCACTGCCCGCCGCCCATGGGGGATTGCGGCGATTGGTTCTATTCAGTGGTCGGGCGTCCCCTGCCGCCGCGCGACCAGGTGCCGCTTTCCCTCGTGAATTGGGCCGCTCCTGGATATTTCCACATGATGGGGATCCCCCTCCGTCAGGGGCGCGAGTTTCGCGAGAGCGATCGCGCGGACGGCCCGAAAATCGCCGTGATCAATGAGACGCTGGCGCGCACCTGGTGGCCGCACGAGCCGGCAATCGGTCGGCAACTCAAGTTTGGCGGTCCATATCAGCAGGGCGACGTGCTCGAAATCGTCGGCGTGGCGGGAGATGTCCGCCAGTACGGCCGGGATTCGACTCCCGATCCGGAAATCTATCTGCCATCGGTGCAACAGTTGAAACACGGCGATTGGGCCATCCTGGTCCGCGCCACAGGGGACCCGGCAAAATTGATGCCGGCGGTCCGTGCCCGCGTGGCCGGCCTGGACCGCAACCTGCCGCTCCAGCATTTCGAGACCATGGAAGCGTCGTTGGGCGCCGGCCTGGCGCGGCGGAGATTCAGCACGTTGCTGCTCACGTTATTCGCCGGGCTGGCGATGCTGCTGGCGGCGGTGGGAATATACGGATTGCTGAATTACTGGGTGACCAGCCGCGAACCGGAGATCGCGCTGCGGCTGGCGCTCGGCGCTTCGCCCGCGCGAATTCTGCGCTGGACGAGTTCCCATGCTCTGCGGCTGGCGGCGGCCGGGGTGGCGGCGGGCGCGGTGGGCGGATGGTTCGCCGTCAACCTCCTGCGCGAGATGGTGTTCGGCATCGCGGCACACAATCCGGCCACGCTCATCGCGGCGGTGGCCGCCGTGCTGGCTCTCGCGTTCCTGGCGGCGGCGATTCCCTCGTGGCGCGCGGCGCGGGTGGATGCAGCGGTGCGCCTGCACCGGGGGTGAAGCCTTGGCAAGCGCCATCGTCGAGTACAATCGAGTTTAAATCCCGATGTCCCGCAGAGAGTTGGGAGTGCTTGGCACCGCCGCCGCCTTCGCGGCCGCCCTGGGCGCCGCGGCGTTCAGCCAGAGTCCTCCCGCGCCCATTCATTTCACTTACCGGCCGGTCGATTTCCGGCTCGATAGCTGCGAGACCAGCCGGCGTCATGCCCCGGAAACCATGGAAGGCGGCATGGCGCTGTTCGACTTTAACAACGACGGGCATCTGGATATCTTCTTCGCCAATGGCGCCGACATCCAGACCCTTCAGAAAACTTCTCCGAAATACGCCAACCGCCTTTTCCAGAACGACGGCAGGGGCAATTTCACCGACGTCACGTTGAAAGCCGGACTCGCCGGAACCGGTTACGATACCGGCGTCGCCATCGGCGATTACGATAACGACGGGTTCAAGGATATCTTCGTCGGCGGCGTCCACGGAAATCATCTCTACCACAACAACGGCAACGGCACGTTTAGTGATGTCACCGGGAAGGCCGGCATCGGCAAACCCGATCCGCAGTATGGGCCCTTGTGGTCGGTCGGGGGCGCGTGGCTCGACGTCAATAACGATGGCCTGCTCGACTTGTTCGTGGTGAATTACCTGAGCTGGGACATCAAGACCGAGCCGGCCTGCGAAGCGGCGCCGGGGAAGCTGGATTACTGCCATCCGAAATTCTATAAAGCTACTCCGAATCAGTTATTCCTGAACAATGGCGACGGCACTTTCCGCGACGCTTCGGAGGAGTACGGAATCCGCGCCGTTCCCGGAAAAGGAATGGGCCTGGGGATCGCCGATTTCGACAACGATGGATGGATGGATATCTTCGTCGCCAACGACAAGGTCTACAATTCCCTGTTCCACAACAAAGGCGGCCGTAAGTTCGAAGAAATCGGCTTCGATGCCGACGTCGCACTCACCACGGAAGGGCAGTTCATTTCCGGAATGGGGGTGGACGCGCGCGATCTCGATAACGACGGATTTCCGGATATCGCATTCGTGGCGCTTCCCTACGAGACGTTTCCGATTTTTCGCAATCTCGGCAAGCTCCGCTTCGCCGACCTCACATCGGCGAGCGGCATGGGGAAACTGAGCGCGCCCATGGGAGGATATTCGCCCAACATCGCCGATTTCGACAACGACGGGTGGAAGGACCTCTTCGTCTCCCGCGGGCACGTGCAATCGCTGGGATTTTCGAGGGGCAATGTCGAACAGCCCAATTCGGTCTTCCGTAATCTGGGCGGCATGAAGTTCCAGGCGTATACGGGGGAGGCGGGATTCACCGCGCAGCCTCCCGCTCGTCACCGGGGATCGGCCGTCGGTGACCTGAACGGCGATGGCCGCCTCGATGTGGTGGTGACCGCTTTGAGCGCGCCCGCCGAAATCTGGATGAACGACACCCCCGGCGGGAATCACTGGATCGAATTCCAGCTCGAGGGAACCAAGAGCAATCGCGATGCCGTGGGCGCGCGGGTCAAAGTCGTGGCGGGCGGAAAGACGCAGTACAACCACGTGGCCTTTGCGTCCGGCTATGCTTCCTCGAGCGCCGGACCGCTGCATTTCGGCTTGGGACCCTCGAAATCCGCCGATCTGGTGGAAATCCGCTGGCCTTCCGGCCGGGTGCAGACTCTGAAGGATGTCGCCGCGGACCGGGTGGTGAAGGTCAAAGAAGAGTAAATCGGATCTTCTTGGTTTAAAATTGAGTTGATATGAAGTTCGCCGCGAGCATTTGCCTGTGCGTCTTCACTCTCGCGGCGGCACAGTCGGCCAGGGAGACGTTCGATGCCGCCGCGCGGGCGCTGGCCTCGGGCGATTCCGAAGCCGCGGAGCGTGGATTCCAGGCTGTGCTGCGCCAGGAGCCGCGGAATATTGCGGCGCTTAGCAATCTGGGGGTGATTTACTCGCGAACCAGCCGCGCCGACCAGGCGATTGCCATGTACCAGCGCGCGCTCGCCGTAAGCCCCAACGAGCAGGCCGTCCTCCTCAATCTCGGGCTGGTCTATCTCCGGCAGGAAGATCATGCCAAAGCGCTCCCGCTGTTCACCCGCGTAGCGGAGATGGATCCCCGGAATATGCAGGCGCGCCAATTGGTTGCCGTTTGCCGCACGTACCTGGGCCAATTGGAGCCGGCGATTCAAGAGCTTGAAGCTTTGCATGCAGCCGCGCCAAAGGACGACGGGATTCTGTTCCTGCTGGGCTTCGCTTACCTCAAGAATCACGACGCGGAGAAGGCCAAGGTGGTGTTTCAGGATATGTTCGATGCCGCCGGTCCGGTGAAGGCGCAATTCCTCATGGGACGGGCGAACTACGAAGCCATCCTGTTTCCCCAGGCGGAAGAGAATTTCCGGGAGGTATTGCGGCTTGACCCGCAGTTTCCCGGCGTGCACCTGGAATTGGGCAAGCTCTACATTTGCCTGCGCCAGACCGGCGATGCCATCCGGGAACTCCAATTGGCGGAGAAGGATACTCCCGGCGACGCGGACTACTTCCTGGGAGCGCTGCTGGTGCAGGAGGGCCGCTTCGACGAGGGCATCCCTTACCTTGAAAAGGCGAAAACCGCGAAGCCCGACTTTTGGGCGCCGTTCTTCTATTTGGGAAAGGCCAAATTACGTATGGAGAAACCGGCCGAGGCAGTGCCCCTGTTGCGAAGAGCGGCCGCCTTGAACCCCGCCGACGAAGTCTCCGTCTACTACCAGTTGGGAAAGGCGCTCGAGGCCTGTGGGCGAACCGCCGAGGCCCACGCCGCGCTTGCCAGGGTCCGCGACCTGAGAGCGGCGGCCGCGGAGGCCGCCACGCTCGATGGCCACGTAGCGGGCGCCCATTGATCGTAAGCGGCTGAAAACGGTCTTTTGTATCCATTAGCAGCTGATCTTCCCGTCCTGCCCGGAGTTTTGCCGGTGGCTCCATACGAGCCGGGATCTCCCCTGCCTGCCGGACCGCCAATTCCAGGTAAAGGCTCTTTAATACCTCGAAATCCCTTGAGTTCGTAATGGAAATGCATTACGTTGAACTAAGGTACGTTGCTTTCGGGTAGGACGTGGCCTGCCCAGCCATGTCCGGGGTCGCCGGGGCGTTGTCCCCGCATTTCATTGCAAGTGTCCGAGTAGAGGTTATATGAATCTGAAGAGCAAGAGGATTAGTGTGCTTATCGGGCTCGCGGCAGCCTTTCTTCTCATGCTGCTGGCGCAACCCGCAATGGCGCAATCGCAGTACATCAGCGGTACCGTCATAGATTCCACTGGCGCTTCCATCCCAGATGCCGCCGTCAGAATTCAGGATGCGGTCAAGGGCGGTCCCGCGAGGCAAGTGAATACCGATCAAACCGGACGGTTTCAGGTCATCGATCTGGAGCCGGGCAGGTACACCATCACGGTCGAGAAAAACGGCTTCCGCAAATCGGAAGTGACGGTGACTCTGGACGTCAACACCAAGCTGGACGTCGGCGCCGTGAAACTGGCGGTAGGCAATATTACGGATGTCGTCTCCGTGGAAGCGGACGCCACACCCGTGGTCACCACCAACACCATGGACAAGTCGTACATCGTCGACAAGACGCAAATCACCGAACTGCCCATGAATGGCCGCAACTTCACATCTCTCATGAGCACGGTGCCCGGCATGACCAGCGCCGCGCAGAGCGATTTCAACGTCAATTTCAACGATGTTTCGCAATTCCACTCGCTTGGCGGGCGCGGGTCGGAGAACAACATGTACCTCGACGGTTCTCCCAACATCGACGTGGGCGACAACCAGTCGCAGTATACCCAGGCCAGCGTGGACACCATCGCCGAATTCCGCGTACTGCAAAGCGGCTTCAACGCCGAGTACGGCCGCAATTCCGGCATGGTGATCGCCGTCCAGACCAAGTCCGGCGGATCGCAGTTCCATGGCACGTTGTACGAATATCTCCGCAACAACTATTTCGACGCCAAGTGCGTGCTCTGCAATGGAGCGCCGCCGCAGTTGCGCTATAACCAGTTCGGCGGAAATTTCAGCGGATGGGTTCCGCTGCCCAAGATCTCCACGAAGTCGGACAAGCGCATGTTCTTCTTCTATAACCGCGAAATGACGCGGCGCAATCTGCCGGGCAGCGGCCAGACGGACATTCCCGACGCGCAGATTCTCGAGCAGGGAAATTTCTCCCAATGGCTGCTTTCCACCAACATGACCTATGCGCCGAACTTCAAGAACGGCACGGTGTTCGAACCGGGAACCGTCACCCGCGACGGCGCCGGCAACATCACTGGCGGGATCATGTACCCGAACAACACGGTGCCGCAGTCGGTATGGCAGCCGCTGGCGGCGAACATGCTGAAGATTTATACCGGAATCCCGGGATATGCCAGCCTCGCCCCTACTCCCGGCGACCCCGGCTACGTTCGCTATTTCTTCAACAATCCCGACCAACTGATCAAGAACCAGGACATGCTGCGGTTCGACTACAACATCAACAGCAAGATGACCAGCTTCTTCCGCTGGGTGAACGATTACCAGAAAGAAACCATCCAGAACGGTATCTGGACCGGCGAGCCGTTCCCGATGCAGCCGCAGGCGCGGCCGAAACCGGGCAGTTCCTGGGCCTGGAACCTGGTCACCACTTTCACCCCCACGGTGGCCTCGGAAACCATTCTGTCGTACAACCACCAGTCGCAGTCGCTGTCGGTGGTGGGGAATAATCCGATCTCCCGCAGCGCACTGGGAGCCGACTTCGCGCAGATCTTCCCGGCCACCAACATCACCAACTCGGTTCCCGATGTTTCCGCCGGAGCCATCAACTTCTCGCTGGGCGATCCCGGCTGGCACAACTGGGGTAAGGATTACGCCGCCACCGAAAACCTGTCGTGGGTGAAAGGCGGGCACAACTTCAAGTTCGGCGTCTTTTTCAACCGCGACGACAAGGCACAAACCGGAAACTGGGGCATGGAAGGCAACATCAACTTCAACGGCAACTCCACCATGACTCAGGACACGGGCAACGGCCTGGCGAACCTGATGTTGGGTAACTTCAGCAGCTATACCAACCAGAGCGCGGCTATCTTCCCGTATTTCCGTTTCTGGGAGTTCGACGCCTACGCGCAGGACAACTGGAAGGTCACCAAGCGGCTGACCATCGATTACGGCATCCGCTTCGTCCACATGACGCCCACCTACACCGTGGTGCGCGGCGGCACGCCCGGCGGCGAAGGCACTTTCACGCTGTACAGCGTCGATTTGAGCAAGTACAGCAAATCCAACGCCCCGGTGATCAACACCACGACTGGGGCCATCAACGGCTATCAGCCTGGTTTCATCGAAGCAAACCCGGTGACGGCGCTCGGCAACCTGGGAATGATTTGCGATCCCTGCAGCGGCACCAATCCAGGGTTCTCGCCGGCGAAGTCCTTCCCCGAACCCCGACTGGGGCTCGCCTACGATTTGACGGGCGATGGCAAGACCGCTTTGCGCGCGGGCGCAGCCTTGTTCAACGAGCGCCTCCGCCAGAACACTTTCAGCTTCGGCGCCGGTGCGCAGTTCCCGAACCTGTTTTCGGGAACGGTGTACAACCAGAACGTCGCCAACTTCAGCACCAATGGCGTCGGCTCCGCTACCTCGCCGATCCAGCCTCCCGGCATGACCATCTGGCCGACTGACAACACCATGCCGAGCATTTACTCCTGGTACGCGGGCCTCCAGCGCGAACTGCCGTACAAATTCGCTCTCGATCTCTCCTATTCCGGGAGCCACTCCATCCACCTCATGGACCAGCGGGCGGTCAACGCTCTTCCGGCCGGCTATTTCCTGAATAACAACCTGTCGGCATCGGTGAACGGCTGGACCAGCGCGCTTCTGCCGTATGCCGGCTGGGGCAACCTGACGGCCATCGAGACGCTCGGATACTCCAGCTACAACGCCATGATGGTTCGCGTGAGCCGCCGGTTCGCCAACAACTTCGAGGTGAACATGGATTACACCTGGTCGCACGTGCTGGATACGGGCGACAACGATTCCGACAACATCAACAACCCGTTCTGCATCGCCTGCATGTACGCCAATGCGGGATACAATCAGCCGGACGTGTTCTCCATCGATGCCGTTTACGACCTGCCCAAGATCACCGGTTCGTTCGCGAACGCAGTCACCAAGCAGGTATTCAACGGATGGGAACTGAGCGGCGTATTCCGGGCGCAATCGGGCATGCCGTTCAACGTCACGTCTAACGGCGGCCTGTACGGCGAAAACATCGGCAACAACGGCGGGCAGTTCGCCAATTTAGTGGGCGATCCCTACGCCAGCGGCGCCGGCTCGCTGGTGCTCAACCACGCGGCATTCTTCCGTCCCGCGGATGGCACCTGGGGCACGCTCGGCCGCAACGCGCTGCACTTGCCTGCCATCACGAATCTCGACATGGCATTGCTCAAGAACTTCGCCATCACTCCGGAGCGCGTAAAGATGACGTTCCGCTTCGAAGTGTACAACCTGTTCAATCATCCGGAACTGTGGGGCATCAACACGGGATTCAGCGGCGACAATCCGGGCGCCGGGCTTTCCGCCGGCGACGGCCAGTTCGGCCAACCGAACGCCTATCGCGACGCCCGCACCATCCAATTGGCTCTCAGGCTGGCATTCTAACCCTGGGATCGCTTCGTCCAAACTCCCCGCTGCCCTTTACCGGGCAGCGGGTTTTTTATTTTCGAGCAAGGCACCCGCGCGAAGACTCCGGCCGTGGCAGAACCGCGACGGCGAAGCCGGCGCACTCTTGAAGCTGAACGCTCATCGCTCTCCTGCTACAATCGAAAATACAGTGGCTTCCGAGTCCGTCAGCCTGCCTGATACTCCATTCCCACCGCCGCCTCCAGACCCGGTGGAACAGTTGTATAGCGAGCTTGTGGGTAAAATCCGGGAGTACCGTCCGAAAGACGACCTGACGCCGATCGAGAAGGCCTTCCGCTTCGCTCTCAAATACCACCAGGGACAGACCCGCGACTCGGGCGAGCCATACATGATACATCCGCTCATGGTGGCCCACATCCTCGCCGACATGCGCATGGACATCATCGCCATGGAGACCGGCCTGCTCCACGACGTGGTGGAAGACACCAGCGTCACGGTCGACCAGGTGCGCAAAGAATTCGGCGACGAAGTGGCGCGCTGCGTGGATGGTGTCACCAAACTCAGCAAGCTCGATTTCTACTCCGCCGAGGACCGGCAGGCGGAGAGCTTCCGCAAAATGCTGCTGGCGATGGTGGAGGACATCCGCGTCATTCTGGTGAAACTCGCCGACCGCATGCACAACATGCGCACGCTGGGATACCTCAGCCCCGAGCGGCGCGAGCGCATCGCGCGCGAAACCATTGAAATCTACGCCCCCATCGCCCATCGACTCGGAATGGGCAAAATTCGCGGGGAACTCGAAGACCTGGCGTTCCAGCACCTCGAACCCGACGCGTACCAGGAGATTCTGCGCTCCATCGAATCGCGGCGCCATTCCAACGAAGAATTTCTGGCGGAAATCCGGCAGGAAGTGGAAACGGAACTGCGCCAGGAAGGCATTCCCGCGCGCATTGATGGACGGCTCAAGCGGCCCTATTCGGTTTTCCAGAAGCTGCGCCGGCAGAAAATCACCGTCGATCAGGTGTATGACCTGATGGCCCTGCGTATCATCACCGATTCGGTAAAGAACTGCTACGCGGCACTCGGCGTCATTCACAATAAATGGCGGCCGATTCCCGGCCGTATCAAGGACTTCATCGCCATCCCGCGCCCCAATCTTTACCAGTCGCTGCACACCTCGGTGGTAGGACCGCACGGCCAGACGTTTGAAGTCCAGATCCGCACCGAGGAAATGCACCGTATCGCCGAAGAAGGCATCGCGGCGCACTGGAAGTATAAAGAAGGACGCAAGGGGCCGGCCGCGGACGATCAGCGCATCGCCTGGCTGCGCCACCTGGTGGAATGGCAGCGCGACGTACAGGATCCCGGCGAGTTCATGTCCACCCTGAAGGTGGATCTCTACCCCGAAGAGGTCTACACCTTCACGCCGCGCGGCAAGGTTCTGGTGCTGCCGCGCGATGCCACCCCTATCGACTTTGCTTACGCCATCCACTCCGATGTAGGCCACACCTGCATCGGCGCCAAAGTGAACGGACGGATCGTGCCGCTCCGTTCCACGCTGCGCAACGGCGACATCGTGGAGATCATGACGCAGGCCGGCCACGAACCCAGCAAAGACTGGCTGGCTTTCGTCAAGACGTCGCGGGCGCGCAACAAGATCAAGCACGTCATCAATGCCAGCGAGCGGCTGAAGGCCATCGAGATCGGCCAGAAGTACCTGGAAAAGGAATCGCGGCGGTTGGGCGTGCAGCTCGGCAAGATCGCCAAATCGGCGCTGGAAGGCGTGGCCGGCGAATACGGGTACAGCAAGATGGAAGACCTGTACGCGGCGCTCGGGTACGGGCGATTTTCAGCGCGTCAGATCCTCAGCAAAGTGGCCCCGGGAGAGGTCAAGGAAGAGGCGCCCGAGGAAAAACCGCAGATCGAACCGAACTACGCCGGGGCGCCCGCGGCGCCGCCCATGCCCGGCCGCCCGCGCGATGGCGACGGCGTCATCAAGGTCCGCGGCATGGACGACCTGCTCGTTTACCGCGCCAAATGCTGCAATCCCATTCGCGGCGAGGCGATCGTGGGATACGTGACGCGCGGAAAAGGCGTCGCCGTGCATTCCCGCATGTGCCCTAACGTGCAGAACCTGATGTATGACGTAGAGCGGAAGATCGAAGTGGAATGGGCCCGTGCGGCGGATGACGCATTCCCGGTCCGGATTGTGGTCCACACCGACGACCGCCCTGGCATGCTCATGCAGCTTACCGCCGTCCTCGCCGATGAAAACGCCAACATTCGCAGCCTGGAAGCCAAAACCGACGTCGACCACGACGGCGGCATCGTCGAAATGACCGTGGATGTCCGCGACAAGAAGCAGCTCGAAAAGCTCGTGGCCGCCATGCGGCGGATTTCCGGCGTGCGCGACGTGGAGCGCCAGTTCAATTGAACATGTCCCTTGCAACCGACCCCGAGCACATTGCCATTTCCAAGTCCAAAGGCATCAAGATCGATTGGAAAGACGGGCATCATAGCGAATACGGGCTGACGTACCTGCGCGACAAATGCCCCTGTGCGCAATGCACCGGCGCCCACGGCACGCCGCCGCGGCAGCCGCAGGCCGATAGCCCGTTTCAAATGTTTCAGCCGGCGCTGAAGATGCTGGCGGTAGAACCGGTCGGCAATTACGCCATCCGCATCAACTGGAGCGACGGCCACAGCTCCGGAATTTACTCCTACGCGCATTTCCGCGAAATCTGCCCGTGCGAAGAGTGCCGGCAGAGTTGAGGCCGGGCGGCTGACCGGACTTGGCCACTACCCGCAAAATTGGGTTGGGCATTACCGCAAATACGTTCTTTCAGAGCCCCACGCCACCGGGTTATTCTCACATCATCCATGACCACCACCACGCGCGTTTTGAACTCCAGCCTGGAGCGAAAGATTATGAGCGCCGACGAAGCTGCGGCGCTGATCCGGTCCGGCGAACAGGTCGGCATGAGCGGCTTCACCGGGTCCGGTTACCCGAAGGCCGTTCCCATCGCGCTCGCCCGCAGAATCGCCGATGCCAATTTCCGGGGACAGAAATTCCAGGTCAGCGTCTTCACTGGCGCCTCCACCGGTCCCGAGCTGGATGGCGCGCTGGCCATGGCGGGCGGTATCCATTTGCGCCTACCCTATCAATCGGACCCCGAAACCCGCAAGCGCATTAACGCCGGCGAAATGGACTACATGGATGTTCACCTCAGCCATGTCGCCCAGTTCGTGGAGTATGGATTTCTCGGCAAACTCGACGTGGCGCTCGTCGAGGTAACCGCCGTGCTGGAAGACGGACGCGTCATACCGAGTTCGTCGATCGGCAACAACAAGACCTGGATCGACCAGGCGGAGCGCGTCATCCTCGAAGTCAACTCGTGGCAGCCCGCCGCGCTGGAGGGCATGCACGACATCTATTACGGTCTCGAGCCGCCGCCCAATCGCGCGCCCATTCCCTTGGTACGTCCCGGCCAGCGCATCGGCACGCCCTACCTGCACGTTCCTCCCGAAAAAGTCGTGGCCATCGTGCAGACCGATTCTCCCGACCGCAATAGCGCCTTCAAAGCACCCGACCAGGCCTCCAAACGCATCGCCGGCCATATCCTGGAATTCCTCAGTTGGGAAGTTCAAAAGGGCCGGATGCCGGCGAACCTGCTCCCGCTGCAATCCGGCGTCGGCAACATTGCCAATGCCGTCTTGTTCGGGCTCGAGGAAGGCCCGTTCGAAGGGCTGACCGCCTATACCGAAGTCATCCAGGACGGCATGGTTCGCCTGCTGAAGTCGGGCAAGCTGACCTCCGCCTCGGCCACCGCATTCTCCCTCAGTCCCGAAATGCTGGCGGAAGTGAACGCCAACATGGCCAGCTACCGGGACCGCATTATTCTGCGGCCGCAGGAAATCTCGAACCATCCCGAGCTCATTCGCCGCCTCGGCGTGATTGCCATGAACGGGATGATCGAAGCCGATATCTACGGCAACGTGAACTCCACGCACGTGATGGGATCGCGCATCCAGAACGGCATCGGCGGCTCCGGCGATTTCGCGCGCAATGGATATCTTTCCATCTTCATGGCACCTTCGACCGCGCAGAAAGGGACCATTTCCACCATCGTCCCCATGGTGTCGCATGTGGACCATACCGAGCACGACGTGCAGGTGATTGTGACGGAGTACGGTTTGGCCGACCTGCGCGGGCTATCGCCGCGCCAGCGGGCGCACCTCATCATCGAGAAGTGCTCCAACCCGGACTACAAGCCTTTGTTGCTCGACTATCTGTCCCGGTCGGAGCGGCTGTCGTATGGAAAACATACGCCGCACCTGCTCACCGAATCGCTGGGCTGGCATAATCGCTATCTGCGAAGCGGCCAGATGCGTCCGCGCGAGGTGGAGTGAGCGCCGGCCATCAGGCCGTCCCTACCGGTATCCGCCCCGCCCTCCGGCAGGAGTCGCGGCAACCGGCGCCGGGGGCAGAAACTTGGGATCGAGAATCTTGTCGATCTCGTCGCGGGAAGCTTCCAGGTGCGCCTTGGTCTCCGAATCGCCGGCCTTCGGCAGGGCAGCCGTAATCGCGCTCTTGAGAGAGAGCAGTTCCGCGCGGTACATCGGCTTCTCATCGCCCGGCGCCGAACCGCCTCCGCGGCCGCCGCGGCCCGCGGGAGCCCCGGCGGGACCAGCCGAAGTCGCCGCCGGCGGATTGATCTTGTTCCCGACCAGCGTCAAATACGACCGCTGCAATCCGCGGCGGTAGGCGTCGATCTTCACCTGCGTGCTTTCCAGTTCTTTCCAGACGCCCTTGCGAACCGTAGTCAGGAATTCCACCGGCGAATAAGCCCGCGTGCCGTCGAGCGTCTCCTGCTCGATCAACCGGCCGAAGCGCGCGCTGTTCATAAGGCTGTTCAGCACCGCCTGTTGCGCGTTGCGAATGCGGTCGAGCACCCCCACCGCTTCGATGCGCCGCAGAATTTCTTCGTCCACCATCCAAGTCGGCGTCGTAAACGCGTTGTCCACCAGGAATTTGACCGCTTCCGCCTGCCGCTCCTTCGGCACCAGGCTGAAAATGCGGCCTTCCTGCCCGATGGCTTTTTCCTGGCTGTTGAACCCGCCAACGATCTGCGTGACGTGCGTCATCTCGGTCTGCCACTGGCTGACCATACGGCCGTACATTTCGGAAAGATCGTCGTACGTTTCGCCGTCCTTCCAGGCGGTGGCCGTCATCAGCATTTTTTCCACCCGCTGGAGATTCTTCACGCCGAGCGCGGTGGCTTTCACGGCATCGGCGTCGCCCACTGCCTCGGTCTCGTCGCCGGGGTCGGAGCCCGCGGAATTCGCGGTGGAGAAGCGCAGCCACGGCTTGTCGTCCTGCTCTTTGGCCCACTTGTTCAGGGTCGGCTTTTCTTCGTCGGCTGTGGTGGCGCCGGGAATCGGAGTATATCCCCACTTGGTGGCCCAGATATCGTACGGTCCGATGCGCGGAATCAGGTCGTCGACGGCGATATGGTCTTCCGGCTGCGCCACATAGTTAAACCGCGAGTAGTCCATGATGGAGGGCGTGTGGCCCATCTCGTGGACCCATTTCGGATCGCGGATCTTTTCGAAGGGATATTCCGAACTCGCCTTCATGTTGTGCTGGAACCCGAGCGTGTGACCCACTTCGTGGCATACGACGTACTCCAGCAGGCGTCCCATCAGATCGTCGGGCAGCGGCAATTTCTGCGCGCGCGGATCGAGCGGGCCCACCTGCGTGAAATACCAGTCGCGGGCCAACACCATCACGTTGTGATAGAACTGGATGTCCGCGTTGAGGATCTCGCCGGTGCGCGGGTCGGAAATGTGCGGCCCGCTGGCGTTTTCAACCGTGGAAGGCAGCCAGCGGATCACCGAATGGCGCACATCTTCCGGGCTCCACGAGGGGTCTTCTTCCGGCGTCGGCATTTTCCTGGCCATGATGGCATTTGAAAATCCGGCTTCCTTGAACGCGATGTTCCAATCCTCCACGCCCTTGATCAGCCACGGCACCCACTTGGTGGGCGTGGCGGAATCGATGTAATAAACGATGGGCTTCACGGGATCGGAGATGGCCGCATTGGGGTCTTTCTTCTCCAGACGCCAGCGGGCGATGTACTGGATGTTGTCGGCCTTGTAGTCGTCATGCGTGAAGTCCATGGTACGGGTTGTGAAGTAGCCCACGCGATTGTCGAACAGGCGCGGCATCATGGGCTTTTCAGGCAGCTTTACCATGCTGTGATGCAGTACGACCGTTGCCGCGCTGCCGCGCATGCTGGTGATGCCCAGTCCGCCGCCTCCCCTGCCCGTGCCCGCCGCCGCGCCCCCGCGCCCGCCCGTATTGGTGTAGGTCATGGTGACTTCCGCCTCGATATTCTCCGCGAAGGGATGAATATGCTCGATGAAAGAGCGCGAGGCATCCACGCCGGAAGCGCCTAAATGCTGGCGCGCGCTGATTTCAGGGACTTCGGTTGCACCCCCCGCGCCTCCCGCCTGCGGAACGAACAGGCGATTGACCTCGATCACCGGGTCGCCGTCTTTGTTGAATGCCGCCACGGGAAAGGAAATGAGAATGGTATCGTTATCGGCGGCTTTCACGGCCGCGGAGATGGGCGATTTCGGATCGGCGCTGACGCTGAAATCGACGCTTTCCAGCAGTACGTGATTGCCCTTCTGTTCCCAGCGGACCACCAGGTCGGCAAACTGCCCGCCGCCATAGCCCACCCCAAGCGTAGTTTTGGCAATCTGCGAGTTCCAAAGGAAATCCTTTCCCAGTTCGCTCTTGGGGATCTCGTAATAGTAGTTATCTTTCACCTGGTCGATCGTGAAAAGGCCCTTGGACGTTTGGGCATCCTTGGTGATGACGCGGTCGTACGGCTGCGGTTCGGCGTTAGCGGCGCCCCGGCCGGCGCCCCGCCCGAATTGCGGCGCTTGTGCCGGAGCCTCGTCCTGCGCCGACAGGCCAAGGACAAACAGGGCCGATAAAACGACAAGTGGAATGCGAGACATCGATCGTCCTCCAGAAAAACGGTGACGTTTATCTTATCAGGACTGCGGGACGAAAACTTGTGGAAGGAGTCCGAGCCTGGAAAGGAAAACACATCTCGCGCCGACCCATGGAATATGCAGCCGAAGGCTGACATGAGAAGCTGCTGGCGCAGAATAAAGGCCGCGCCCGCGAAAGCATTCTTGGCGCTTTGCGGCCCCGCAAAGCGCCCGAAAGGCGCAAATGAAAGCAGACCGCTTTTCTCTGCGTCTTTCCGCCTCTGAAAGCAACCCGCGATAGAATCTGCCTTATGGCCCGCCCGCTCCTCGTTTTTCTGCTCGCCGCCGCCTGCTGGGGACAAGCCGATAAGCCCCCGGAATTCCCCAATCAGCAAGGCGATTACATAGTCCACGATTTCGCCTTCCAATCCGGCGAGAAACTGCCGGAACTGCGCCTTCACTACACTACCCTCGGCGCGCCCACACACAACGCCGCCGGCCACGTGAACAACGCCGTCCTGATTATGCACGGCACCGGCGGCCAGGGCCGCGGATTCCTGAGCGCGCAATTCGCCGGCGAACTTTTCGGCCCCGGACAGCCGCTCGATATCGCGCGCTACTACATCATCCTGCCCGATGCCATCGGCCACGGGAAATCGAGCAAGCCGAGCGATGGTCTGCGAACCGGATTCCCGCATTACCGGTACGACGACATGGTGAAGGCCGACTACCTGCTGCTGAACGACGGCTTGCACGTGGACCATCTGCGCCTGGTGATGGGCACGTCGATGGGCGCCATGCACACCTGGGTCTGGGGTGAAATGTACCCCGATTTCATGGATGCCCTCATGCCCCTGGCGAGCGCGCCGGTCGAAATCGCCGGCCGCAATCGCATGTTCCGGGCGATGGTCATGCAGGCGATCCGCAACGATCCCGACTGGCACGGCGGCGAATACACCAAGGAACCCATCAACGGTCTGTACGCCGCCGAATACGCGCTCTGGATGATGACTTCGAGCCCCCTGCAATTGCAGAAAGCCAATCCCACGCACGAGAAGGCCGATGCCGCGGTGGTGAAGCTGCGGCAGGCGGCCGAAAAGCTCGATGCCAACGACATGCTGTACTATTTCGATTCTTCCACGGACTATAATCCCGAGCCGATGCTCGATCGCATCAAGGCGCCTCTTTATGCGGTCAACTCGGCGGACGATGTGGTCAATCCGCCCGAGCTCGGCATCCTGGATCGCGAGATCAGGAAAGTTGCCCACGGGCGCTACATTCTGATTCCCACCAGCGGCGAGACGCGCGGCCACGGCACGCATTCGCGCGCGGTGGTCTGGAAGAATTATCTGCTGGAACTGCTGGCGGAATCCGAACCGCACGCCGCGTTGATGGATCCCGCGGACAAGTACTGGAAGCAGGAAGCGCCGCCCGTTTATCGCGTGCGGGTGGCCACGACCCAGGGGAATTTCACCATCGAAGCGCATCGCGACTGGGCGCCGCTCGGCGCCGGCCGCTTCTACAACCTGGTGCGCGCGGGCTATTACGACGACTCGCGCTTCTTCCGCGTGATGGCGCACGATTTCGCGCAATTCGGCATCCCCGGCGACCCCATGCTGGCCGCCACCTGGCGCAAGGCCAGTTTCCCCGACGATCCCGTCAAGCAAAGCAACGTCCGCGGATATGTCGCCTTCGCCATGACCGGACCGAACGCCCGTACCACGCAGATTTTCGTACTCATGGGCGACCGTTCGCGCCAGGATAAGGACGGATTCGCGCCCTTCGGAATCGTCGTCGACGGCATGGACGTCGTGGACAAGCTTTATTCCGGATACGGCGAGAGCGCCGGGGGCGGTATGCGCGGCGGGAGGCAGGCGAAAATCTTCGCGGGCGGAAACACCTACATGGACGGATCGTTTCCGAAGCTGGATAAGCTGCTGCGGGCGGTGGTGCTGTGATGACCGGCCATTCGACCCCGCCCGCATTCCTGTTCGATCTCGACGGCACCCTCATCGATAGCGTCTACCAGCACGTGCTCGCCTGGCGCGAAGCCCTGGAGCACACCGGAATGGAGCTATCGGTCTGGCGCATTCACCGGCGCATCGGGATGAGCGGCGGTCTGTTCGTCAACGCCCTCATGCGCGAAGTGGGCGGCGATATTTCGGCGGTGGATTCCGAACGCCTGCAGACGATTCACACCGAAGCGTACCAGCGCCTGGTTTCGCAGGTGAGGCCGCTGCCGGGGGCGCGGGAGCTGCTGGCCGTTCTGGCGTCCGAAAAAGTGCCGCACGCCATCGCCACCAGCGGGCGGCTGGACACCGCGCGTCTCTCGCTCGAGATGTTGGGCGCGGATCCCGCGCTTCCGGTAATCACCCGCGATCAGGTGCGCTACGCCAAGCCGGATCCCGATTTGTTTCTGGCGGCAGCCGAACGGCTCGGCGTTCCCATCGAACGCTGCGTGGTGGTGGGCGATAGCATCTGGGATTTGCTGGCGGCGCAGCGCGCGCGGGCGCTCGGCGTGGGCGTGCTTTCGGGTGGTTACGGTCAGGAGGAGCTCGAACGGGCGGGAGCGTACCGGG
The DNA here is from genome assembly GCA_035509055.1 of Bryobacteraceae bacterium. Classification (GTDB taxonomy): domain Bacteria; phylum Acidobacteriota; class Terriglobia; order Bryobacterales; family Bryobacteraceae; genus PALSA-129. Next base: position 50,516 of record DATJMA010000184.1, read on the forward strand.
TATATGAAGATCCTCGCGGCCTGCTCGATCACCTCGACGAACTCGGTGTGCGAAGAGGCCGCGCGGGCACTGTATAATTGTCCGGGATGAGGCTCGTCGGGATTCTTCTACTCGCCGGTTCGGCGTTCGCGCAGAACCGGTTTACGCCGGGTACGGCGCAGTTTATTACCGTGAACTCACCGGTATTTGCGCTCCAGCACGTCCGCGTGATCGACGGGACGGGCGCGGCGGCGCGCGATGACCAGACGGTCGTCATCGACCATGGGAAGATCGCGGCGGTGGGTCCTGCGGCGCAGGTCGCCATTCCGGCGGGCGCGCCGATGATGGATCTCAGCGGGAACACTGTGATTCCAGGAATCGTGGGCATGCACGAGCATCTCTTTTACAACTCGGGCGACGGCATCCCCACTTACAACGAGCAGGCGTTCAGCTTTCCGCGTCTCTACCTCGCCTGCGGTGTGACCACCGCGCGCACCGCCGGCAGCCTCGAACCCTACACCGATCTCAGCCTGAAGAAGCTGATCGATAGCGGAAAAATGCCGGGGCCCAAGCTATGGATCACCGGGCCGTATCTCGAGGGCAAGGGCACATTCGCCGTGCAGATGCACGAACTCACCGGACCGGATGATGCCGTGCGCACGGTGGAATATTGGATTGCCGAAGGCGTCACGTCGTTCAAGGCGTACATGAACATTTCGCACGCCGAGTTGAAGGCGGCGGTGGATACGGCGCACAAACACGGCATCAAGGTCACCGGCCACCTGTGCTCCATCGGCTTTCGCGAGGCGGCGGGGATCGGCATCGACAACCTGGAACACGGCCTGCTGGTGGACACCGAATTTCACCCCGGTAAACAGCCCGATGTTTGTCCCAACGCCACCCGGGCCGAGATCGCGCACCTCGATCTGAATAGCGGGCCGGTGCTCGACATGATCGCCGACCTGGTGGCTCACAACGTGGCGATCACCTCGACGCTCGCCGTGTTCGAGGCGTTCGACGGCAACCGCCCGCCGCTCGAAAAACGCTTCCTCGACGCGGTGACGCCGGAAGCGGCGCTCAGTTATCTGGAATCGCGCGCCGGCGCCCGCGGCGGGCCCAACGCTCCCGCATTCGAGGAGCTCAAGAAGGAAATGGATTTCGAATACGCCTTCGTCAAGGCCGGCGGTCTGCTCATGGCCGGCGCCGATCCTACCGGCAATGGCGGCGCGCTGGCGGGGTTCGCCGACCAGCGCAATATCGAACTGCTGGTGGAAGCCGGATTCTCTCCCGTGCAGGCGATTCAGATCGCCACCTCCAACGGCGCGAAATATCTGGGCGAACAGGATCGCGTGGGCACCGTCGCCGTGGGAAAGCAGGCCGACCTGGTGGTGATCGACGGCAATCCGGCAGCCAACATCGCGGCCATCCGCAAAGTGAAGCTGGTCTTCAAGGACGGCGCCGGGTACGATCCGGCAAAGCTGCTCGATTCGGTAAAGGGCGCGGCGGGAATGCACTGAACGGCGTCATAAGTTCAAATCCCAGACCTGCTGCACTAAATCCACGCCGAATTGGTGGTGCAGGCCTTCTTCCACCAGTTGAAATCCGGCGCGCTGGTAGATGTGGCGGGCGGAATGCAGATTGTTCTGCGTCCAGAGCGTGACCTTGCGGTAACCAGCCTCGCGCGCGAAGGCGACGCACGCATCCACCAGCTTGCTCCCGATGGAATGGCCGCGCGCCCAGGGCTCCACCAGCAGCAGCCGCAGCTTGGCGATGGTTTCCGTGTACTTCACCAGGAAGATGCATCCCGCCGGTTGGCCATCGAGTTCGGCGACCCAGCAGCGCTCGCGCGCGGGGTCGAAGGTCTGAAGGAATTTGCCGGCAATTTCCGCCACCAGGCCTTCGAAGGTGTTATCCCACCCGTATTCCTGCGTGTAAATCTGGCCGTGACGCATGATCACCCATCCGATATCGCCGGCGCGGTGCGTGCGCAGCGTGACGACGGGCTCGGACGCGCCTTTTGGCGAGAGCACGTCCTGAATCGCGCTCATGGAGTCGGTGAGACGCTGCCGGCCGGCCTCGGTGAGGTTGGCGAGCAGGTCGCGCGATTGATCGACCGAGAGGTTCTCCAGGCGGCCGAAGGCGGCCCGGCCCTTGGCGGTGAGGCGCAGATGGTTCACCCGCCGGTCGTCCGGGCATTGCTCACGAACAATCAGCTTGCGGCGCTCGAAGCTATCGAGCAAACGGCTCAAGTAGGCGCTGTCGAGCCCCAGTTCGCGGCCCACGTCGACCGAGCGCGTTCCCGGCTGGTGAGCGATCTCGAAAAGCACCCGCGCCTGCGTCAGCGAGAACGGCGTATCGAGCAGTCCCTCGCGCAAGAGGCCGATGCGGCGGGTATAAAAGCGGTTAAAGCTCCGCACCTGTTGGATCTTCTCTTCGGATACCGCCATACGGCCATTTTAGCAGGTTGTTGACTGAGTCAACTAATGCGCGCCGGCCGCTTTCAGCCCCAGCAGGCCCCAATCGGCGAGCGTCGTCTTGCGCCCGTCGATATTGTGGATCTCGAACCGCGCCGCGTTTCCGTCCACCGTCACCACGGTATATCCGAAAAACCAGCCGTCCTCATATTTTCCCGATGCCCGCAGGTGGCCGCCGGCGCTCGGCGCGCTGAAATACGTCACGCCGTCAAAGGTAACCTGCAGCAGTTGATGAACGTGGCCGGCGACGACATATTGCACGCCATATTTCTTGGCTAGCCGATGCAGCTCGAAATTGGGATTCTGGAGCGCCGCATTGACCAGCCAGGACGGGCGGTGCGACACGATGAACTTGACGGTCTGCGACCGGTGCGCGGCAAGATCGGATTCGAGAAACGCCATTTCGCCGGGCGCGAATTCGTCGGAGCGGCTGTTATCGAGCACCGTGAAATGCGCTTGAGAGAAATCGAAGCTGTAATGCGGCGGGTGCCCGGTATATTTTCGGAAGAGCGCCTCCGAAGCGGCCGACCAGATATCGTGATTGCCCGGGGCCAGATAAAGCGGGATGCCTGCGTAGGGCGCGAGCAATCGCTTCACTTCGCGCCATTCGGAATCGGCGGTGGCGTCGTCAGCGCCCTGAATGGTATCGCCTACGCCCAGCACAAACGCCGGATTCTCCGCGGCGGCTTGTTTCCAGACCTTTTCCCAAACACCGGGCTGGACCTCGCCCGTGCGGTCGCCGAGCAGAACGAAGTGGAACGGCGGCGCCGCGGCATTCTGCGCGAGCGCGGCCAACACCGCGGCGGCAAACAGGATCAGGATCCAAAACCGGCGCACGCAAATATTTTCTCAAACTCGCGAAATCGCGGCCGATATGTCTGCTATGGACATTCTCGGGATTGCGGCGCAAGGATTGCACCAAGCCGATGGGCAGTTCGATCAGGCTGCCAGGCGCCTATCGCAATCCACCCTCAAGCCCCAACCTCCTCCGATTCGATAAGCCTCAGCGATGCGGCAGTTTCCCTGATGACCGCCGCGAATCAATTCCAGACCGCGATCGCGGTAGCCCACGCCGCCGGCGAAATGCAAAAAGCGACGCTGAATTTGTTGGCCTGACGCTCCTAACTCCCAACCCCTGACTCCTGACCAGGGATCGCCCCGCAAGGAAGTGGCCGATAATAAAAAGAATGGTTGATCCTCTACCGGTCGCGTGGCCGGGAGCCCGCGAACCGGCACGATCGCACGCCCGCACGCGCACCGCGGCCGTCGTTCTGGCGGGATTTTGCGCGTTTCTTACGCTCTTTGCGCCGCAACCCCTGCTGCCGTTGCTCGCCAAGGCGTTTCACGCTTCCGCGGGCGCAATCGGCCTGGTGGTCACCGTCTCGACCATCGCGGTGGCGATGACCGCGCCGCTCACGGGCATCGTCGCCGACCGCTTCGGCCGCAAAAACGTCATCGTGCCGGCGGCGTTCCTGCTCGCGCTCCCCACGATTTTGGCCGGCCTCTCAGGCAGCCTTTGGCAGCTTCTCTTCTGGCGTTTCTGGCAGGGAGTTTTCACCCCCGGCATCTTTGCGGTCACCATCGCCTACATCACCGAGGAGTGGGAGCAGGGCGCGGGAGCTGCCATGTCGGCGTATGTGGGCGGAACCGTATTGGGCGGATTCAGCGGCCGGATGGTAGTGGCGCTCATGGCGGCGGAGTTCTCCTGGCGATGGTCGTTCATCGCCCTGGGAGTGCTCAATCTGCTTGGGGGCATCGCGATTTGGGCATGGCTGCCGGCGGGGCGCAAAATCGACCGGCGTCTGAAGCGGCCGTCCAACGCGCACGCCATGCTCCAACACATTCGAAATCCGCGCCTGCTGGCTACCTATGCCGTGGGTTTCTGCGTGTTGTTCACGCTGATCGGCACCTTCAACTACATCAATTTTTATCTGGCCGCTCCGCCGTTTCTCTTAAGCACGGCCGCCCTTGGATTGCTGTTCTCGGTTTACCTGGTGGGGGCATTCGTCACCCCGCTGATGGGCCGCCTGATCGACCGCGCCGGCCATCGCGTCACGCTGGCGCTGGCGTTCGGCGGCGGAATCGCCGGAATCTGCCTGACCCTGGTGGCGAGTCTGCCCGCGGTGATTGCGGGCCTTGCGCTGGTCTGCACGGGAACCTTCATCGGACACTCATCGGCCTCTAGCTATATCGGCACGGTGGCGCGCGAAGCGAGGGCGTCGGCGGTCGGCCTGTACGTGATGTGTTATTACATCGGCGGAAGCGCCGGCTCCGCGCTCTCGGGCCATTTCTGGAATCGCGGCGGATGGCCGGCGTGCGTCGCGCTGGTAGCCACGGTGCAGGTCACCACCATCGTGATCGCCATGACGTTTTGGAAGCCGGCCAAGCGCTAGGCACGGCTCCCTAGCGGTCGCGGCTCTCGACCAGCTTCCGTACCATCACCAGTTGACCTACATGATAAGAGGTGTGGTCGGCAATAGTGAGAGCTTCGCGCAAAAGGGTCTGGCCGTCGCCCCAGGGAAAGCCGCGCCGCAGGTCCCGCTTGGGATCGAGCAGCATCGCCTCGAATTCCGCCAGGTCCTTGCGATACCGGCGCACCGACGCGGTCCACCGCTTTTCGCTTTCGGGCGCGGGCGATTCCGGCCAATATCCTTCGGGCCATGACGGCGAGACGTAATCGGCCGATTGGCTGAAGCGTAAAATGTCCTCCTGCGCCAGGCGAATATGCTCCAATAGTTCCCACGCTGAATGCGGCAGGCCGCGCGGCCGGATGCCCGCGCGATCCAACGGAAATCCGCGGACCGCTTGGTCGAAAGTGATGTGCGCGTGGCCCTCGCGGAGCAGAGCGGCCAGGTGTTCGCGCAATGCCTGCTCGCCGGCAGGCAATTTCGCGTCGCTCTTCATCTGGTTACCGGCTCCTCAACGCGATGCGGTCTGGCAGGCGCGCGGTATTTGCCCGCGGGCACGTGGAATGCGATGTTCATGCGATTCCAACTGTTGATGACCGCAATAGCCAGGGTAAGATTTACCAGCTCGGCGTCGCTGAATTGCCTGCGCGCGGCGTGGTAGACCTCGTCCGGCACGTGTCCCATGGTCACCAGGGTGACCGCTTCCGTCCAGGCGAGCGCGGCGCGCTCGCGCTCGGTATAACCCGGCGCTTCCCGCCACGCATTCAGCATATACAGCGCTTCCTCGCTCTGTCCCAGCGCCCGCAGGTCTTTCCAGTGCATGTCGATGCAGAATGCGCATCCGTTGATTTGCGAGGCGCGCAAAAACACCAGGCCGAGCAGCGACTCCTCGAGACCTGAGTTGTGCACGTACTCACTCAGTTTCAGCAGCGCATCGCGAACGCCCGGAACTGCGCTGACGTAATTGATTCGTGGTTCCACCTCATCCCTCCCTCACGCATTTGATTCGGTGGATCAGGCAAAGGCTCGGCGATTTTGGTGAAAAGCGGCACGCCGGTTCAATTGGTCATCAGGGCAATGCGGTCGAGGCCTATGCCTCGCGCGATATCGATGACTTTGGCGACCGGTTCGAAATCCAGGTCCTTGGAGCCGCGCACAAACAGGGGATGACCGGGATGGTTGGCGAACACCCTCTGCAGGCGGCCGGATAACTGGCCCACCGGGATAGTCTCCCGATTGATGGCCACGGTGCCGTTGCCGTTGACGGTGACCACAATGTCGTCTGAAAGGGCGGACGCAGCCGAACTGGAATCGGGCTGCGGTACCAGGGCTTTGAGCCCGTGCGATGTCGTGGGGGTGATCACCATGAAGATGATGATCAGTACCAGCAGAATATCGATCATCGGGGTCATGTTGATGCTGGCGTGACTGCGTCCGTTCGAACCAAGTGACATTCCCATGGGGCGACTCCTCGTGTGATTGGACACTGCGCGCGGCGATTTGTTCCCGCCGGAAGAACCGGAGTTGCGCTCCGGGCAAGGGTTTCGCTACATTGAAAGGACAGTCTTCACAAGCGCCCGTAGCTCAGTTGGATAGAGCGTTTGGCTACGAACCAAAAGGTCGGCAGTTCGAATCTGTCCGGGCGCACCACAAACCACAATAATTCAAAAATTTGCGCGGTTCGCCGCGGACGCGACAGGTTTAAATTTGTGTGCAGATGTGTGCAGATCCCCAGGAATACCGGCCACTTTCCGAGATGCCCACTTTTGTCCCGCCTATCGGAAAACAGAGCCTTGCGTTACGCTTGAGCGTTGGGTGTCGAAATGGAATTGGATCGTTCGTACTTCAAATATTGGATGGATGGCATCATAGGCACCTCTGAACTGATTGCGAGTACTGACGCGTTTCAGCGAGTTTGGCTCGGGAACGATACCGGCATCACCTCAATCCGCACCTTTGGTGAACTTGTAGAGCAGTTGCTCGGAGATCTTCGGCTAATCGAAAACGCGGCACACTTTGAACCGGTGTTGAGAGAAATGAATGCGTACGATGCCGTATCGGCATTCGCATGCTGCCTTCTCAGCATCGAGCGACTCGCGACCGAACGTGCAGAGATGCAGGATCCCGAGCGACTGCTTGCCTCTCCAGAGTGGGGGACTCTTAGGGCAGCTGCACTCCGGGTCATATCGACGCCAGCTGCTACAGAGTTTCGGACTCATAGAGCTGACATTGCGATTCTACCGGGTCCAGAGTGCCGCTAGATCGCAAACTCGACGCTGTTGTTGGTAGACGGGCTTCCCGTACATTACCGAATCGGTTATGTACGGAATGCCCACATAACCGGCCAATCTCTGCCCGTTTTTAGGGTGTCTCGAGTTTTCGGGCTTCCGCAAGGATTTTGGTAAGCCTATTGACGAGTCGCTCCAGCGAGCGTCTGGCGGTGGGGTCTGAGACGGCACGGCGGTACATCTCGACAACGTGCTGCGCCGTCAGCAGAGAATCGAGCAGGCCGCCGAATGCGGTGCGCGAATGGGGCGCTGAGGTCCTGGGCGGAGGCGCCACCTGCTGCGAGCGGGAGCGGGCTAACTTGAACTCGCGCTGCAGGTCGGTGAGAGCGATGTCGAGGTAGACCATAGTCATCTCGGGGGAGGCATGGCCGAGCACCTTCATGAGCGCCGGAAGGTCCAGGCCGCAGCGAAGCATCTCGCTGGCATAGGTATGTCGGAGTTGATGCGGGACGATACGACTGGGAATGCCGGCTGCGGCGGAAACCTCGTGCAGATAGTAGCGGAGTTGGCGAATGAGAATCTCCCTGGAACTCGGCCGTGCCAGCAGATGACCGTCTGGAGGTAAGGGATCCAAGCCGCGGAAGAAGCGCAGGCGATGGACCAGGTCGCGGGTGAAGGAGTCGATCGGGACCATGCGTTCGGTTTTCAACTTGCCGAGCGGCACGTGAATCGTCCACTGATTGGGGCCGGAGGTGTGGAGACAATCGAAAGCGAGATCGACGGCTTCACCGATACGCATGCCGGTATGGCGGAGCAGCAGGAAGAAGTTGGAGCCGAGATCGTTGCGGCGTTGCAGTTCCTGCTGGAGCAACTGATCGTGTTCCGCCGACAGGGCACGCGGCAGGGTGTGGGGGCGGCGGGGAATGTCCTGGCGACGGAGCAACTGACCTAACTCGGCTAACTGCGCGGTGTAAGCTAATTCCGATAGGATGCCACGGAGAGTAATGAGCCGGGTGATGTAGGTAACCGGGGCGAGAGGAGGGACGCGGGAATGCAGTGCGGCCATCCAGCCGAGGATATGTGGATCGCGCCGTAGTTGGTGGAGCGAGACGACCTCGGGGTGGTCATCGCCGAGCCAGGCGAGGAAAGCGCGAGCGGTGCCGCGGTATAGACGCGTGGATTGGGGCGCCAGCGCGGCGCCAAGCGAATCGACGGCGGCATAGAAGAGCGGGACCAGGGGATGAGTAAAGGAAGCCAGGCGCGAGTGAGTCACGGTGTGGTCACCGGGATGGGGCGAACGAGTTGAGCGGCCGCCCGTGCGTATTGCTGATACACGTCCATGGGAGTTACTTCGACATAGATAAGAGTGGTCTGAATGTTAGCGTGGCCCATGAGACGCATGAGGGCGGGAAGACTAACGCCGGCGCGCACCATGTCTGTGGCGAAGGTGTGGCGGAAGCGATGCGGGTTGGCTTTTTTGACGCCGGTAGTCTGGCGGTGATGCCGGAATAACGAGCGCAGGCCGGCGGGCGTCATGCGAATGCCGCGTGCGCGGCCTTTCAGGGAAACGAACAACGGCGTTGTGGCGACGTTGGGCCGTTCCAGGCGGAGATAGTGATCCAGAAGCTGGACGGCTTCTGGAGCCAACGGGAGCAGTCGGGGCTTGCTTCCCTTACCGCGTACGCGGATTTGCGCCTCCGGGAACAGCACATCGTCGCGATTGAGGGCGATCACCTCGCGCGAGCGCAGGCCCTGCAGCAACATCAGACCGACGATGGCCAGATCGCGCGATGTGCGGAAGCTCGACCAGAATCGCGCGACTTCGTCCACGGAGAGCGGGACAATCGTCCGCTTGGGCTCTCTCACGCGCAGGCGGCTATGGGCGGGAACGGGCCTGCCGAGGCCCATGGGAGCGCGGCGCCAGTAGTTCACCTGCAAGGCGGGAGCAGACTGCAGGGGCGCATCGGGGAAGGTGCAGCGCAAAGCGCGGTCGACCACGACAACCCGTTGGTTGATGGTGGATCCGGAGAAGGGCGGCTGCTGACTGGACTGGAATCGGACGTAATCGAGCAGGGTAGACTCGGTGAGCGCGTCGGGTGTGACCGCGCCGGTGTGATGGAGGCTTTCCCACCAGCGGAGGAAGTGAAGCAGGCCATGCGCGTAACCGCGAAGGGTGAGTGGGGCCAGGCGACGGAGGCATTCCAGATCGAGATACCGGTTCACCCAATCGACTTCGCGGCCGGTCTGCTCCACAATCCGGAAAGGACAGCGGGCGGGATTGGCGGGGGATTGGGAGACAATGCGGAAGCTCACTCGGTGGCGCTCTCCAGCAGCGCTTGGAACTGGCGCGCGTCGCCGCCCGCGGCGAAGAAGCTGTTGGGATCGTGACCGTCGGGCAACACCACGGTGCGAACACGGATGCCTCGTTCCCGAAGACGTTGTGAGAGACACTGCGCCGCCTGTTGGCCGCTGCCGTTGGGATCGGCATCAAAGGTCACATAGACGGTCCGGGGACCGTCGCACAGTTGCCGGAACTGACGCGCATTGAGATGGGTTCCCAACGAACAGGTGACATTTTGAAAACCGGCCTGCCACAACACGGCATAGTCGAACAGGCCCTCCACGAGGATCACTTCCGGATAAGATCGGGCGTGCGACCAAAAGTACAAGCCGCCTTTCGATCCCGGCAAAAAGCGATGAGGTGGCGCCGCCGTCGAAATGCTGCGGCCATAGAGGTTGCCTTCTAGCGGAAAGACAATCCGGCGCATGTAGGCGTCGTAGCCCACGCCGGTTACCAGGCCAGCCTGACGGAGAGTCGACAAAGAGTGACCGAACTGCGTCAGCCAACCGCGCAGGCAACCTCCCGGTGCGTAACCGACGCGCATGTGCTCGATCAGTCCCAGGGAGCGGATTCCGCGTTGATACAGGTAGGCGATCGCCTCACTGTGGCGATGTAGCTGCATACGATAGAAACGTGTCACCTCCTGCAGAAGCGGCGCGGTGCCGCGCCATTGGCGCAGCAAAGTGAGCGCTTGCGGGAACTTCACCTGGTGATAGAGTTCGGCGAAGCGAATCACGTCTCCACCGTGACCGCAGCCATAGCAGAAGAAGAGATCTTTGTTCGGGTCCACCAGGAAGCTTGGTTTGCGGTCTCCATGCAAAGGACACAGTCCCATCCATCGGCCACGGCTGAGCGGCCGCGCGGGCTGCCAATCATGCGCTTGCAGATAACCCATGAGCGGAATCTGCTGTTTCAAGTCGTCGAGAGCTTGGCGATTCACGGACTTCTTGCCTCGATCGGCAGAATACGGCAGAGCGCCATGAGATCCCAGGCAACGATGGTGGGCGCCCGCAAAAAGTGTGGGCCGATGGCTCCCACCTTCAGCCAGCAGCAGACGCTGAGTAGTCGCCGGCTGGCCCATCGACGTAAAGTGGACGGATCGGGCGAGCGCGATGGATCCTGGCAGTGCGGAGCGGCCTGCTCCACAGCGTCACCCGCGGCAATGTGCTCACAGGCCTGTTCTCGGCAACGCAACGAGAAGGGCGCCGAAGGCGCAAGCCAGTCCGGCAAAAACGTAAAGGTCTTCCTGCACGGAAGGCAGATTCCGCGGCGCACCCAGGTGTGTTGGTGCCGGTCATCGTGAGCTTGGCGGTGCCGCTGTCCATGCCCGATGATCGTGTGCTGCCGGCAAACCGGGCATCGCCTCGGAAGGAGATCCAACGGGATCACCCCGGCTCGTTGTTGTCTTTCGTCTCTGGCAGTGCGATAAAGAGAATCACGGCTGGCGTGAAGGCCCGCCGCGACCGTCCCTGGCAAGTTTCGATCAGCTGGTCGGGCCTTCACCCTCCCGACTAAGTCAGCTTCAAACGAAAAAAGAATACACCTTTTCAATCGGTTGCGAACCGTCTCTCACGACTTTGGCCGGTTTAAAACCACTTTTTGTCCAAGCTTCGTCTTAGAGACCCTCGGCGACTCGGCGCGAACGTTAGATCAGTCCGCTCAGATACCGCCCAACTTCACGGCATCGAATCGGAACTCGCCCTTTTCACAGTCGAAGCGGTAGAACACACTGCCCCAATCCGAGATTTCAAAGGCCAAGTGACCCTTCTCAATTCCGATCCAATCTAGCGAGACAACAACCTTGATCCGCCCTCCGTCGATAACGGCTGGGTTCACGATGAGCACCGGGAAGTCCTTGGCGACGGTTTTCCTGCGCGCGAGAAGCTCCGCCGAGGTCAGGTATTCAAAGCGCCGCCCGTCGATCATCTCCGGGTAGTCGGCGCGGACGGACTCAC